>DASYKY010000075.1:0-89746 GCA_035995025.1 Actinophytocola sp. | reverse complement strand
CATGCTGGTGAGGCGTGCTTCTTGCTCGCCTTCGGGTGTGGTGACGTGCACGGAACGAGCCCGGCGATCGATCCGGACGAGCCCGTCGTCGTACACCTCGCTCAAGTCGTTCTTCGCGCCGTCCTTCTTGCCGGCCCGGCGGAGCAGCGCTTCGGCGCGGGCGAGGAGCTCGTTGTTGGTGAAGGCACACTGGGTACTCAACGAAACCGGACACCGGATGGCCGGTCTGGTTGGTGGAACAAACCGGGGCGACGCTGCCGCTGCTCGCGGACCGCAGCTGACCGGACAGCGTCCGACCGACCCTTCCCAATGACCGCCGATACAACCGCACCGACGACACCCTGGTAGCCATCCACGCCACCGGCAGCCCTGGTCGACTCACTCAGGTTGCAGGCGAGCGCGAGGCTTTTTCAGGCCTGCGGTGATGCGAAATGATTACGATCCTCGGACGGCTCCGAGGGCGGTCAGCCTGGCGACGAGCTCGCCGGTGGTCAGTCCGCACAGCTCGGCCAGACGGTCCACCGCAGGAGCCTTCAGAGAAATGTCGGTCGGACATTCTGGATTGGCGACTATCCGCTGCTGTGCCCACCGCCGGAACGGGAACAGTTCGCAGCCGTTGTCGTGGATCACGGGTTGCAGGTCGACGTTCAAGCACCCAACCTCGGCGGCGGCGACTCGGCGGAGTGCGGACCGCAGCACTGTCGGTCCCGGAACCTCCAACGCGGCACACATCTCGACGAAGCGAGTCACCGAGTAGTGACGGGTGCCCAACTCGTAGCTGGCCAATGTTTGCATCGCGACGTCCGTCGCGAGTCGTGACTGCAACTGCCTGCGGCTCCAGTCGTGCTGCTTGCGTGCCTGCCGCAGTTCGTCGCCGAGGGCGTGCAGTAGGTTGTCGTGCTCGGAATCGTGGTCAGGCTGCTTATTGCGGACGGCTACTGTCGAAACGGTCATCGCGCCCTCCTCTGCTCGTCGCTTGTATTAACCGATTTCCCGGAGCTCGCTGCTCCGGGAATGGAAATGGGGAAGGGGAGGGCAGGCATCGGTGTGCGGAGCGCCCGCCGCACGGGGGATATGGAGGCGGCTCAGAACGCACACCGCGCCTGCCAGGCTGGTCGTCACAGACCGCAGCACCAATAGCCAGGAAGCAAGCAAGCCCTCGAATCAGAGGTCACGTCACTTCTCGACGGGTGCGTCAGGGTGGCCCACCCTGCGACGTGCGTGAGGTCCGGGCGCGTCGACAGCCAGTTTTTGACTGTAGACCGACGACGCGGATGTGGCAATTTGTCGCGTGGACCAGAACCATATGGTGTACACAATCCCGCTGATTTCCGGAATTTGTACACGCACCGACAACTCAGACATGGTAATCGCGGCGTCGTCACCCGGTAGGACGCACCGGCGGCTCGGTCACGTGCCGCCGTCGTCTGCGTCGTGGGCGGCCCGGCCTCGCTCCAAGCTCCGGAACCACCGCCGATGCCTGACCGCGGGAAAGGATTGACCAGTGTTCGACGGATGAGGGAGTAGGTGCCGTCCCACGTGGTCAGCGCCTGGGGTGGGCAAGGATGGCGGTGATGGATGCCGTGCCGGCGATCACTTCGTGGGCGAGATTGGAGAGTTGCAGCCGGCGGGCGCGGGCGTAACCGCGGAGTTTGACGAAGGCCTGTTCGGGAGTGAGCGAGTGGCTGTGGGCGGCGAGCATCCCCTTGGCCTGCTCGATGACGACGCGAGTGTTGAGCGCCGACTGCAACTGCTCGACGACGACCTCGGCATCGGTGATGGCGCGCTGCTGCAGGATGCCGATCGTGGCGATGTCCGCCAGGGCTTGGCCGAGCTGTGCGGACATGGAGTGTGCGCCGTCATCGACGGTGTCGAGCAGCGAGAGAGCCCCGATCACGTCACGGCGCAGGCGCATAGGCAGGGCGTGCGCGGCGCCGAAGCCGCACATCTCTGCGGCGGCAACGAACCGAGGCCACCGGTCGGCGTCGGCGGCGAGATTGTTGCTACCCGTGGGCCTTCCGGTATTCAGGCATTCGACGCATGGACCGTCGTGGGTATCGGCGGCGAACATCTCCAGAAGTTCGGCCTTCTCTGAGGAGGCAGCGGCCATTCGCACACCACCGCGTTGGTCGGCGAGTAACACTCCCGCGGCACTCACGTCCAGGAGTTCGACGCATCGTTCGACGAGGACGTGGAGGAATTCGGTGAGATCGAACTCGTCGACAAGGGTGTCGGCAAGGCTGACGAAGGTCTGCGCGACCCGGCTCTCCCGTAGCCCGCCCGCGCCGCCGCTACCGCCGTGAGCGTATGTATCGGCGCGTTTAGGTGATTCGTGGTCGGCATGCATTTCCTTACTCCCCGAATTCCAGCCGCAGGCGGCGTTCAATAATGTCCTTGGCTACCTCGGACAGCGTCCGCTGCTGGGCGAAGGCGTAGCCTCGGATGCGCATCAGCGCCTCCGGCAGACTTACCTCCAGCTCCACCGCGACGAAGCCGGTCGCCTGGTGTACTACGGCCTGGATGTCAACCACGCTGGGCAAAGTCATTGGCGCGACCGCATGCAGATCGTCGAATATGGTGTTGGTGGCCAGATCGGCGAGCAGTAACGCGTCGAGCAGACGGATCGCCGACAGCGGACCCGGTATGGCGCGATGCAGCTCCAGGACCCCCAGGCCGACCGCGCCGACCAGCAGCGGGAAGGAGAACACCGCCGCCACCCCAGCGGTGACGGCGTCAGCCGTGAAACCGGGCCAACGGACGCGCTCGGCGGCCAGATCCGAGACAAGCACCGGGTGACCCAACTCGAACGCGTCCACGCAGGGACCGGTACCGGTGGAACTGGCCAGGTCATCCAGTTCGGCGCCGAGTAGATCGGTGGAGTAGGCCAACACGCCGCCGTTCGTCTCGACGCCCCCCAACATCCGAACCCGTGCCCCCGTGACCGCCAACTCCGAAACGGAGAGATCGCAGATACCGCAGAGCAACGCGAATGCAGTGTCGTGCACCGCGAGAAGCGCGAGCAGACGTTCACGCCGGTCGGCACTCACCGCACTCGCCTCTCCTGCTCGCCGCGCGACACACGAGCTGTGGCAGCTCCCTACAGTCTGCCGGGCGTCGATCAGGTTCACGGTCCCGTCCCGGCTATGGTCGTCTCATTGCCCGGCTATGCCGCGCCGGCGATGCGTCGCCCTCGGGTGGGCGGTTCAGTTGCGCCTCATGAGCTAGCTCCGTGCGCGGAAGCAGGCTCTCATGACCGACACACTCACGAGTTCGTGTAGCGCCTGGCAAATCCTCGTGACCTCCTCTGGCTGCACCCAATTCGGCACCTAGCCGCACATACCGGACCCTGGAGACGTCGGGGCGGTTGAGGTGATCGCCGTATGCGCGGGACTGGGCACATGCGACGAAGATCGACGGTCAAATATAGCGCCTAACTTGAGCACGCGCACGTCGTTGGAGCCAACCGTGGATACTGGGAAACCTGCATCGCCCGGTCGGCGCGAACAAAGGTTCGCAGGTGCACTCTTTCGGGTGAATCAGGGAAGATTCCTTCCCGATGGGAATGTATAATGTCGCAGGTCGTCAGGCGTCATGCTGGCCAGGTGGGCAAGTCGCGGAAGCATTCGCCACGTCCGCTCGTGCGGCATGTCTACAGCGGACGTACCGTGCGGGCGATTGTCGCGCCTCGAGACGCTGATTGTCCATCATGTCGAGCGCCCTCAAACCGCCCAGACCCGGCGGATCGTTTCCGTAGCTGACGCGCGTGAAAGGCCATCATGGCAGTCCTTTTTGCCTCAGTCTGTCCGCGACGCACCTCTCTGCCGGCATGCCCGTGAGTTTCCCGTGGTGGATTCTCTTTCCTGTCCTGACGCCGATTGGGATCATGACTGCCACGTTGGCGTTGCAGCAAGTTGAGAGAAACGTCCTTTCCTCGGGTCGGGACGTTCTGGTTGACACGGGTGTCGCCGCCGCGGGCCACCACACGCCAGGGCTGCGAGATGGCCGGTGAGTCGAAGCCTCGCGGGAGCATTGGGAGGCGTTCCTCCGGACTTGATTGGTACCAACATGGAGCGGCACGAGTCGTGGCTTCGGCGTTCGTGGACCGCGCCAAGTTACTCGCCGTCGTCGGGTTCGACTCCGCCGACTGGGCTCCCTGTGACCAGGACCGCTGAATGCTGTCGATCGTCATCTGGCGGCCGGTCATTGGCCACGCGAACGGGCGCGCGAGAAACGCGGTGGCCACCGCTCGCCGACGTCAAATGGTGAACTCAGCTGACGCAACACGAGGGTTGACGCCCCTCATCGATGTAACCTGGAACACGCTCGGTACCTCCACCAGGCTCACCGTGAGCCATCCGGGTCCTTCCAATTGCCTTGGCGGGCCTTGGCGGATAGCGTTCGAGGAGTCTCCAACCACACCGCGCCCTGACCCTGCGCCCCTTCAGGTGCGCCGAGGAAATCGTCAGGAAGTACGTGAAATCCTGATGTCAGGATTGATTATCTGAGACGAGCCAGCCATTCTCCCAGTCGACGCGCGTGCTTGTTTCGACCGCCTCGTCAGGCTCCTTCTGCTCGCGGGACCGCTGTCAGTCTCCCCACTCGACCAGCACCACAGACCTTCATCGAGGACGCACAATGAACCTTTCGACCATCACCATGCTGTTCTCCGCAAGACCTGCGATGCCGGAACACGATGTGACGCCGGGCCTCGAGCACGGCCGTCCCGAGTCGGACGTTCCCGGCTTCGCGTTCCTTGTCGATGTCCCCGGGCCATCCGGCGGTGTGTTCACGTACCGCGAGCGAGAGGTCCGACATTGACCGGGCGGACGGGGGGCGGCGACTGGTGGGAGGACAGCAGGTTCATCGCCGAGCTCACCAGCCTCAACACCGGGATCGGCCGATACGTGCTGCAATTCCTCGACGCCGATGCCGGGCGAACGAAACCGACCACGGCTCAGGATGAACAAGTGCTGGGGGACCAGCTCGTGGCACTGGGTCGGGCCATGCAGACCAAGGCGCAGCAAGGCGAACTGCGCCGCCGCGGCGTGTCCAGAGACTCCATCGCGTGAGGAGGCGGGGTCAGCGTTCTCTCGGGTGGTGGAACCTGCGATCAGCACGAGCGCGGCGAGGATGACGCGGGCCCAGTTTGCGGCCAACGCCGACCACCCACGGCCGAGGTAGCCCAGGAACGCAGCCAACGGCGACAACGACGGCGGGCCGTGCCGAGCGTGGTGGCGGCGCGGCTCCGAGATGGGTCATGCCGCAGCTCAGGTCGTTGGATCGGGCGGCGGCGGATCGTCGGTCTCCGTGGCGGGTGATGGGGTTCTTCGGTTACCACTACTGGTGGTAGTTCGTACGAGTTCCTCGGGTGTCGTCACCGACGGCTGCTGAGGTTCGGGCGTGCTTGCCGGTGGCCTTGGTGCTGACTGGTTTCCGGCGATCAGGGGCCTGGTTCTTGGGTGGCTTATTGGCGCGTCGGCGCCGGGTCGGGTGGGTCCCAGGTGATGCCGACACTCGCCGGTCCATGGGTCGATCGTGTCCTTCGGGGGGTGGTGCTGCCCTGCCCGTCAAGCGCGGATGCGGCGAGTTCCTCGGTGGTGCCGGCGTTCTTGGTCGGCAGGAAGTCGGTGCTCGATGCGGGCCAGCCCGATCATCGCGGCCGCGCATGCGACGAACCCGACGATGGTGTACGCGACGCGCTGTCGGGACCGGTCCAGTGTCGAACCTTGTGTTGGGTCGTTGCCCAGCCGATAGTGCCAGTGGGTTGCGAACGGTGGTGACGGCCTCCGCCCGCCGGGAGAGGGTCAGTGCTGCGCCGATCGCGACGCCGCATTCAGGTCCGGGTCCACAGTGACCGGCAGGTCCAGATCGGCCGACACTGGTTGTGCGACAGGGGTAAATCCGCGACAAGTCGCCAACCAGCAGCGCTGCTTACAGAGTCTGCCGGGTCAGGTCGGCGGACTCCAGCTCGCACGGCGCATGGCGTCGACGGTCGCCTCGACGCGTGGGCGAACAGCTCGAACCGCCGCGCACCATCCCGGAGGTGCATGCTGACACCAGCCAGCATCACCGCGATCGTGACCTTGGTGTCCGATCACAGCGTCGGTGCACTCCCGCCGCAAGTGTTGCCGCAGCGCCGGTCGTGCGGCAGTAGGTGAGGCGGTGGATCAGCCACGGATTGCAGTGATAGGTGAATCTCACCGATCTGTCGGCGGAACAATGCGTCGAAGTCGCCGTCGGGCAAGGTCGTGTGGGTGCTCGATGTCCTTCCGTAGCTGCATCATGTCTATTGACATTGACGACCCGGGCCCGTCATCGCGGTCAGGTGGTTGCGTAGGAGGTGGGTGCGCTGCCGCTGACACCGGCCGCGTTCCTCGACGGGTTGAGGTCATGCGATGACCGCGCCCGAGATGGTGCTCGTGGTTGGCGAGACCGGGCGAGGGCTGGGACTGGGTCGTGGCGAACTGATCAACATGCCGGTCGCACGGGTCTATGCCGGGGCCGCTGTCGTCGACGTCGAGTACCGTCTGGTGGCCGGCGCGGTCGCGGTGACGACCACGACCTACACCCCGATCAAGTTCGCCGACCGGCAGCCAGACGAGTACCACGAACCGGGCCAGCCTTGTCTGGATGGCGCTCGCTGGCTTTATGTTCCTTGTGTCGGCATTGGCCAGGATCGCGCCGGTTTTGTAGGCGACGCCAATCGGCGAGTTCGATGGTCCGTCGCTCTCGCGTCTTTGCCGTCAATGGGGCGAAATGCGGAGAAGACAGGCAGCGGTACCTGGAGCTCTCGTCGCGGGGGCGCGGGCGGCGGGTTCAGAACATGTACCGCCACCTGCCAGGAAGGCTGGCCCAGTCGGGCCAGGTCTCAACGCTGGTGCAAGGCGGCGACCACACAACAACCGGCGATCACAACGAGAAGGCCGCGGAGCCCATCTCAGTTGGTGTGTATGGCAGGTTGCGGAGGACCTCCGAGAGTCATCCATTCTCTTGTCCCGCGCCAGGATCTCGCATGGCTTCCCGACAGGGCTACCTCGGGGTGCGTAGCCGGGGCGCGGGGTCAAGGCGCTGTGTCGAGGAACACGTCCATGAACCTATCCGCTGGGGGCCACCGACGCAATCGGTCCAATCGATTGCACCCGTATGGTCTACATTGGTCATGTCGAGTGTGGACTGAGCGTGTGCCTGGTCCTATTTCGGCCGGTGGCCGACGGCTATTCGATCGGCCACCGGCCGAAATGTCCACTGTGGATCTCGTGGTTGACACACGATGGCGGGCCGGCCCTTGACCGTCACGTGGTGGTTGCGGACGTCGCGCGACAGGTTGGAGAGTTGCAACCGGCCCGCTCGAGCGTAGCCGCTGAGTTTGGTGATGCCTGTTCTGGAGTGAGGGTGTCTGCGAGCGGTGAGCATTCCTTTCGCCTACTCGATGTCGATCACCGCAGGTGCTCGGCGGGGCGAACGTGATGCCGTGCATCTCCGGTACTCCCGGGCGGATTCTGCCAATCGCCAGAGGAGAGAAGAGCACCGCCGCCGCCCCCGCGGTGACCGCTTCAGCGGCGAAGCCGGGCGAGCCAACGGACGCGCTCCGCGGCCCGGTCCGAGACCAGTGCCGGGCAGCCCAGCTCTACCGCGTCGACACCGGGACCGGCGCTGGCCGTACCCGGCCAGGTCGTCGAGGTCGGTACCGAGCCGACCCGTGACGTCGGTGTGCAACACGACGTTGTCGGCGACATCGCCCCAGGCAAGGGACGGAGACGAAGTCGTCGAGCACGCTGTCCCGGCCGACGGTTGCGCTGTCGTGCAGCTGGGTATGCGCGTCGAGCCGGACGCCGGTGGGCGTGAAAGCGTTGGCGAGGATCAGGCAATGGTTCGGCACCGTTACGTCGTTTGCCAAGGTTGCGCGCGGATGCACGACGGAGTCGCAGCAGGCCACAGCTCAGTACGCGTTCGGGCAGCGCCCGCCGCACCACCGGGTCGCCTACCGCGAATACGTACGACCGCGCCCGTAATCTCCTCCGGCTGGCGCAGAAGGGTGGGGCACCGACCAGTCACCCGGACCCGACGGCCGCGCCGTACGAGCTCATTAGCGGTCCTGTCTAGCGCGAAGAGCACGTCCAGGGTCTCCTTTGTTCAGCATGCCGCACCGATGACATGCAAGCCCGCTGCGGATCTGCTGCCACGGGTCATGCCATGAGGCTCCTTGTTGATGGTTTGTCTCCGGACACGAAGGGTAAGCGGGTCGGACGTTCGAACTCTCGCTATCTGGTGATCGCGATCGGGCGTACACGATATTCTCTACGAGGAGTGGAACGGCTGGAACCTTCTCGAACCTGTGTACTCAATTAGAGTGCGTTTTCGCGTCGGAAGCGAATTGTGTGCAATAGTGACTGGAGATCGCTCGCCAAAATCTACTTGGAGGTGCTCATGTCTGATGGCATTGTTGGACAGGTCTTGGAACTCGTGAGGCAACTTGTAGCGGCTCTGATTGGATAGACCCTGGACTCAGACGCGAGCGGTGGCCCGATTTTGCCCCGGAGGGCCACCGCCCAGTACAGCTCCGAGCTTGGTCAGATAGGTGACCAGGTCAGGTTTGGTCAGGCTGCACAGTTCAGCGAGCAGTTCCACCGCCGAAGCGTCCAGATGAATGCTGTCATCGGCTTTCGGGGACGTGGCGAGTCGGTGTTGTGCCCAGCGCCGAAAGGCGGGAAAGGTGCTGCCGCTGTTGCAGACCACCGCACGAAGGTCGATGTGCAGGTCTCGACGCTGTATGGCGCAATCCGATCGTCGGAGAACGCGCGCGAGTAACTCCGGTGCCGTTGTCTCAAGTGCATCGCAGATTTCGACGAAGCGGTTGACCGAGCAATGACGCGTACCCAGTTCGTAGCTCGCCAAGGTAGGCAACGAGACGTATTGCGTCAGCCGAGCACGAAGCTCCTTTCGGCTCCAACGGTGCTCGTTGCGTGCCCGCCGGAGTTCGTCCCCGAGTACGCGCATGAAGTCGTCGTGTTCGAAGTCGGTCTCGTTCTGTGGTTCCGCGAAGGCGGTGATCGAGGCGCTCATCGTGTCGTCCTTGACTCGTAATAAGATGTTAGGGCGGGACGGCGGCACGCAGCACAATCGGTTGTGCGCGCCGGAGTCAGCACACTAACCGCGGGCTGCCATGAACGTCAGCACCGGACACACAGCACAGTGTCAGCACGGCCCGCACGAAGTGGCAACCGGTAATTGTCTCGCGTGTTCTACAGCAGCGCGCGACGGGGAAACCCGATCAGCGCAGAAATAGTCCACTGCATTCCTCCCCAGTCGAACACCGCTCCCTGTCGGGATTTCGGGATTTCGCAGCCGCTCTGTCCCCAGAAGTGATCAATCCGCGTACCAGGATCGCGCATTGTGTCGGGGCGGGACTGCCTCGCGCGTACCTCGCGATGAGCGCGAGGTCTGGGCGCTTGTGCCGATGGGTACGTGCAGAGGGTATCGCCGAGGAACCATTAGGTCAATCGGCCTAGTGAGCCCACACCTGTACGACCTACCGCCGATCGGTCGCGTGTGGACTGAGAGTGTTCTTCAACGTGACCATTCTGCTCGTCCGCTCGGACTATGCAGCATCGACTGCGTGGCTCGGGCGCCATGCCGCCATTGATCAGTTCGCGGCATCCGTGGCCGGGTTGCGCTGCGGCCTTGCGCGCTTCGAGAGTTCCGGACGCACTGGGACGTCCCGGTGGCGAAGATCATCACTGCTTCGCGTACCAGCGGTGGCGCGGCAAGCTGGCCGGTAAACGATGGGGCGACGTCAGAGGAGCGCCTGGAGCCATTGTTGGACGTCCGGGGTTGTGGTCGGCCAGGCCCACACGAGCAGGAGCTGGCCGATCGCCGCCGCGGCGAGCATGACGCGCCGCCGGTGGGACAGTGCGCGCGGTAGGTTGGTGAGCGCGATGAGGGTCAGCAGCAGGTACGCCGTCATCGGGGTGAGCCGCAGCCCCTCCCAGATGGTGAGCACCGAGATCGGCACGGCCAGCAGGTAGCTGGCGAGCGCGAGTGGCCGGCGCAGGTAGCTCGTGCCTACCGCCCAGCACGCACGCGCCCGAGCCGCTCACCACACCCACGAGCGTGGTCGAGTCCGCCGCGCCGGCGAGGACCGGGCCGAGCAGCACGCCGAGCCCGCAGCGACCTGTGCGGGCGCGAAGCTATGCCAGGGTGGTCGTGGTGAGTTCCCGCAGGGCCTGCAGGTGTGCCCTGAGTGCGGCGTGTCCCTGCTCGGTGAGCGTTAACCAGGTTCGTGGGCGCCTGCCGACTGTGTCCTTGAAAACCCGGACATAGCCGGCTTCCTCCAGGATCGTGACCTGTTTGGAGAGCGCCGAGTCCGAGATCTCGACAGCATCACGCACAGCTTTGAACTGCGCGGAGTCCACTCCGGACAGCGCCGCCGCGATGGAGAGCCGAATCGGCGACGTCAGTGCCTCGTCGAGGCGGTGCCGGGGGTGGTTCATGGTCGCGCCGCAACCGGCTCGCTGGGCCAAAAGGCGGCAATGACCAGCGGAAGCGGCACGATGACAGCGGCGATGAACCAGAAAGTCGGATCGCCTGGATAGCCGGGCAACCCCACCGCGAGGGTGACCGCGTACAGCGACGCCCAGGTTGCGAACGCCCTCCCCGATCGGGGCTGCTGTCCCCGGGGCGTCACCGAGCGGAACCTCGACCACAGGGCCAATGTGATCGCGACCGCGGTCCAGACTCCGAGCCCGATACCGGTTGCGACGCGGCCGCCCAGGCCGATCAGCGGCACCAGCGGCACCAGCGCGACAGCGAATCCGAGCAAGTAGCCACGCTCCCACAGGCCCCGCCGGTGAAGTCGCGATTCGGCGGCGCTTGCCGCGCGGAGGGCGATACGAGCCGACTCGGCATGGTCCTGTTCAGGCATGGGGGTGTCCATGAATCGTCTCCTTGCTGACTGAACATCAGGATAGCGCATGAGCATGTAGTTTCCAACTAGGCAAGTATATGCCATGGCCGAGAGCTGATCATCCAGTTCAGTGTCCGCCAAGCAACGTCCGCGACGCTGAGCCGGTGCTGTACCGAGCGCGCAGGAACCCCGTCAGCGGCGCCGTGATCTGACGTCAGGCCTGACGTTGCCATTCTCGGAGAGATGGTGGGGGCGAGGGAGGAACGGATGCCCAATCCGGCCAGGGGCGGCTGGGTTTGGGCGTCGTGGTCAGTGCGCACGTGACGACCGTCCTGATGGTCGACGGCTCCCGGCGCGTCACGAGCTCAAGGCCTCCTGGGAAGTGAAGACCTGCAGCGGAACCGAGGTGACGCCGTCGAGGCCGGCCAGGCTGCGGCGGCTAGTGATCAACACGAGGTTGCCCGGCGTGCCGGGTAACAGGGGACCGACCTGGGCCTCGTCCGCCGCGTCGTCCAGCAAAGCGAGGGCTCGCCGACCGTCCAGCCGCGCCCGGTACAGGCCGGCGCGTTCCTCGACGTCGTCGGGGATGTCGTGTGCCTGCACGCCGAGCGTGCGCAGGAATCGTTTCAGCACGACCGCCGGGTCGGTCGGTGGCTGTTCGGGATGAAAGCCGTGCAGGTCCGTCCACAGCCGCACGTCTGCGAACAAGCCGTCGCGGGTGAGCCGGTGCGCCGCGCGGATCGGGAGCCGGGTCTTGCCCACGCCGCCCATGCCGACGATCGCGCAGATCCACACGGCTGTGTCCGTACTCGCCGAGCGGCCGGTGTCGAGCACGATGTCCGGCTCGGCCCCCCGCCCGGTGAACTCGGCGATGCCCATGGGCAGGTGGCGCTGGCCGGCCGGCGTGGCCTTGGGCGGGTGCGGGAGCGGGCCGGGTCGGCGTTGAGGATCTGCTGGCGCAGCTTCGTCAGTCGTGGTCCGGGATCGAGGCCCAGCTCGTCGGCCAGGCGGCGGCCGGTTGATACCGCATCTGCTGCAACAGCAGCGACAGCGGCCGACCCGACCTCGAGACGCACCACGTCGACCGATCCACGCCATCCTCTAAGCGTTCAGTCTGTCGGCAGGCACTCGCTCGATGCGGGTCCAGCCCCTCCAGCCCCGCTCCTCCAGGATCGCCAGGAGCCGCTTGGCGCCCGGTGAGGACTCGACCATGGTGGTGTCCAGCAGGTCGGCGAACTGGTCGTCGAAGCCGTCGGCACTCACCTCGCCGGCCTCCACAGCGCGAATCATCAGGCGCTCCACGATGTCGGCGACTTCGACGATCCGCGGATCGTTGGCCGGCCAGTCGAGTGCCCCGCTGACAAGGCTGTAGAGCTTCACCATGTCGGGGTCCTCCAGATCCTCGTGCTTCTTGGCCATCACGGAGTCGATCAGGTGCGGCATCTGGGCGGCGACCATGATCCAGGCATCCCGCTCCAGCTCGATGTACCGCTCCTCGACGCCGAGACCGCGCAGCCGGTCGAGGTAGTCCACGACGCTCTGCGGGAGCGCCAGGTGCTCTCCGGCGGCGAGCCTGGCGAGCCGTTTGCGGGTGCCCTGCAGCCGCCGGATCTCGGCGCGCAGTTCCTTGTCGATCTCCTGGACGCCATCGGCGAACTCCTCCGGGTCGGCGTCGAGGAGTTCCTGCACTCGGGCCAGCGGCACGCCGGCATCGGCCAGGGTGTGGATCCGGATCAGTCGCACGACCGCGGCAGCGTCGTAGATCCGGTAACCGGAGTGGTCGCGCCCGGGCTCCGCCAGCAGCCCGATCTTGTGGTAGTGGCGCACCGCCCGCACCGTCACCCCGGCGTACGCCGCTAGCTGGCTGATGGTGAGCATGGGTCTCAGACTGCCTCAGGCGATCTTCCGGCGATAGGCGACCATCGCGAAGACGTAGGCCACGACGAGGATGCCGACGCACCAGGCGAGGGCGGTCCAGATGTCGTCGCCGACTGGCTGCTGGGTGAACAGGTCGCGGATCGTGTTGACGATGGACGTCACCGGCTGGTTCTCGGCGAACCAGCGCACCGGGCCAGGCATGGTCTCCGTGGGCACGAACGCCGAGCTGAGGAACGGCAGGAAGATGAGCGGGTAGGAGAACGCGCCCCCGCCCTCTGCTGTCTTCGCCGAGACACCGGCGATCACCGCGATCCATGTCAACGCCAGGGTGAACAGGAGCAGGATGCCGGCGATCGCGAGCCAGGCCAGCATTCCTGCCCCCGTGCGGAAGCCCATGAGCAGGGCGACGCCGACGACGATCACGAGCGAGATCAGGTTGGCGACCAGCGAGGTCAGCACGTGCGCCCACAACGCGCTTGACCGAGTGATCGGCAGGGACTGGAAGCGCTCGAAGATCCCGCTCTTCATGTCGGTGAAGAGCCGGAGCGCGGTGTAGGCGATGCCTGAGGCGATCGTGATCAGCAGGATGCCGGGCAGCATGTAGCTCACATACGAATCCGACCCTGTGCTGATCGCGCCGCCGAACACGTAGACGAACAGCAGCATCATGGCGATCGGCATGATCGCGGTCGTGATGATGGTGTCCGGGCTGCGTGTGATGTGGCGCAGGGATCGTCCCGTCAGGACGGTGGTGTCGCCGAAGACGTGCGTGGTCATCGTCGTTTCCTTACCTTTCCGCGCGGACGGCGCCGCTGTTGCGGTCGTCACCGACGACGGCGAAGAAGACGTCCTCGAGGGTCGGTTGCTTCTCGACGTACTCGACCTTGGCGGGCGGGAGCAGCTGCTTGAGCTCGGCGAGGGTGCCGTTCACGATGATCCGGCCCTTGTGGAGGATCGCGATTCGGTCGGCGAGTTGTTCGGCCTCATCCAGGTACTGCGTCGTCAGCAGCACCGTGGTGCCGCGCGCCGCGAGGCCCTTCACCGCGTCCCACACCTCGATGCGCGCCTCGGGGTCGAGGCCGGCGGTCGGCTCGTCCAGGAAGATCACCGGCGAACTCCCGATGAGGCTCATGGCGATGTCCAGGCGGCGGCGCATGCCACCCGAATATGTCGACACCCTGCGTGTGGCCGCGTCGGTCAACGAGAAACGATCGAGCAGGTCATCCGCGATCGCGCCCGGGTCCTTGAGGTGCCGCAACCTGGCGACCAGAACGAGGTTCTCCCGATCGCTGAGGATCTCGTCGACGGCGGCGAACTGTCCGGTGAGGCTGATGGACTCCCGCACGTTGGCCGGTTGCGTGGCAACGTCGGAGCCGTTGACGCTGGCCGTCCCCGCATCGGCTTTCAGGAGCGTGGACAGGATTCTCACGACCGTGGTCTTGCCCGCCCCGTTGGAGCCGAGCAGGGCGAAGATTGTTGTGTCGTCATCAGACTGTCGACCCTTCTTTTCCGGTGTCGCTTCGGGCCGATCACCTTTGTGATGAAGCCGCCCTTTTCCGTGTCAGACATGGTCATCTGCCCCCTTCATTCCTGTCCCTGTGCGTTGAGGGAATACACCTTGCGCGGCGGCCCCTTCTCGGACGGGACCTTCTCCACGTCGACGAAGCCGCGCTGCTCGATCCTGACCAGCAGCGCGTAGACGGTGCCCTCGGCGATGCCGGAGAAGCCCTTGTTACGGTGAGGTTGTGCCAGCACGACACAAAGCCCCCCGCGTATTCATTTCCTATGCTCAGGAGTCGCCGGAACACGTGGGCGTGGTTCGCGATCTCTGGCTTTTCCTGCGAGCGAACGGCGTGGACGCACGCCTCGACCTCCCCGCCGCCGGGAACCGTCAGGACTGGGCACTGTGGATGGCGGATCAGATCCGGGAGGCCGACCACGTTCTCGTAATCGCCTCGCGGGCGTACCGGCATCGAGCCGAAGGGCGCGGCGGGTCCGGTACCGGCCGGGGAGTGCAGTGGGAGGCCCGGCTCATTCGCGACCTGTTCTACGCTGATCAGCGGTCACTGGACCGGTTCCTGCCGGTTGTCCTGCCCGGACAGTCGGTCGCCGGCGTTCCGGACTTTCTGGCACCGGCGACCTCCACCGTCTACACCGTCAGCGACCTCACGACAGCCGGCGCCGAGGAGCTGCTGCGACTCCTCACCGGCCAGCCCGCCATCACGGCGCCGCCGATGGGCCCGGCGCCACGATTCCCGAAGCGGCCGAACGCACCCGAGAAGCCGCCGGGGCGGCCCGCGATCTCGAATCTGCCGCCGCGGAATCCGCATTTCACCGGGCGCAAGGAATCGATATCGCATTATTTTCACAATGCGAGCACGGCGCGCATTGTCGCGCTTACCGGTATGGGCGGTGTCGGAAAGAGTCAATTGGCCATCGAACTGGCGCACGAGAGCCGAAACCGTCAAGAATGTGACATCCTGTGGTGGATCCGGGCGGACGACGCGCTGGCAGCGACCGAGGACTTGATCGCGCTCGCGTCCGCCTTGGGGATTCCGACCGCGGAAGATCACGAGCAGTCGATCCTTGCGGTACAAGACGAGCTGCGCGGACGAGATCGCTGGCTGTTGGTTCTCGACAACGCGCCGTCCGTGCATTCCGCGCTCCGGTGGCTGCCAAGAACCGACCGTGGCCGGGTGCTCGTGACCAGCAGGAGCGATGACTGGGTGGAGGTGGCGGACCGGGTCCGCATGTCCGGATTCACGACATCGGAGTCACTCGAGTACCTGCGTCGCAGGACAGGTCACGAGCAAGAGCACGCGCGCGAGCTCGCCGAAACGCTCGACAACCTCCCGCTCGCGATCGCCCAGGCAGCCAGCTACCTGCACCAGCACGGCGGCCTGTCGATCGAGCGGTACCTGCGCATGTACTCCGAGCGTGAAGGCGCGGGTGTCCTCCTCGCGGAAGGCCTGCCCGGCTATCCCGAGACGGTGGCCACGACCTGGCTCGTCCACTTCGAGCAGCTGTCCAACTGGCATCCGGCCGCGCTCGAGCTGCTCAGGCTCTGCGGCTTCCTGTACCCGGACTCGATCAACCTCGACCTCATCCTCTCCGAGTCGGGTCCGCTCGCCGGCCGGCTGACGAAACGGCTCGCCGAGTCGGCATCGCGGCTGGTCTCTCGCGAACAGGTGATCGGCGACCTGATTCGAACCGGCCTGGTGAGTCGCATCGATGATTCCCGGGTACGCGTTCATCGCCTCGTGTGTGAGATCACCAGGCACCAACTGTCCAGCTACTCCACCGAAGTCGCGCGAGACTGGGCGAGTTGCAGCGTCAACCTGATATCGACCGTGGCGAAGGCACCCGATGCCGAGCACGAGACGTGGCCGTCCGCGGGTGACGTACTACCCCACGTTCTGCGATGCGCCGACTGGATCGCCGAGTACGACCTACGCACTCCGCTCGGTGCCGAGCTACTCCGCCGCTCGGGCAGGTACCTCGTCCGATTCGGCAGGTTCGACGACGCAGAGCGCGTGCTGGGTTTGACCATGGGGCTGGTCGAACGCGAGAACGACATCGAGCCGCGGGAGATCGCGCGCACCCTCAAGGCCGTGGCGAGCCTGCACACGGCCAGAGCGGAGTTCGCGGAAGCCGAAGTGCTGTGCCGACGCGCGATCCAGGTCCGGGGTGGCGACCACGTCGAGGATGTCGACACCGCGGAGACCCTCAACGACCTCGGTTGGATCCTGCGGAAACAGGGCCGGTACCAGCCCGCCGAGCCGCTGTTCCGGCGTGCCCTCGACATCCGGAGGCGTGTGCTCGGTGCCGAGAATCCCACGGTCGCGCGAAGCATCAACGACATGGGTTGCCTACTCGAGGAGATGGGCAGATATGCCGATGCCCGGGCGCTGTACGAAGCCGCACTCGACATGCGGAAGGGAATGTTCGGCAATGGTCACCCGGATACCGCCACGAGTTTCTGGGACCTCGGCTGGGTATACCGACGACTAGGCGACTACGGGACCGCGGAGCGTTACTTCCGGAGCGCTCTGGAGATCCGCCGCGACATCTACGGCGACAAAAATCTCGAGACCGCGGCGAGCTGTCGTGATCTCGCGTGGATATATCTGCGCACCGATCGAGCGCAGGCCGCCCGCCAACTCCTGGACGAGTCGCTCGTCGCATGTGAGGAACTGGTCGGCGCCGATCACCCGGACACGGCCGCCACCATCCACGATCTGGGTCTGCACGCTGCCGGCGCAGGCGACCTCGAGACCGCGGAGCGCCTGTACACGCGAGCGCTCGGTGTCCGCGAACGTCGTCTGGGAGATCGCCATCCCGACACGGCGTCGAGCATCAGCGAGCTCGCACACGTCAGAGAGTTGCAAGGCAATCTCTCAGACGCGGAACTCCTTTACCAACGCGCCGCCGCCATCCACGAACACCTTGCAGACGTGACACATCCGGACGTGCCCGTGATCCTGTCGAATCTCGCCCGGGTATGCGTGAAGTCCGGAAAACCGCGCGAGGCGGCCGCACTCATGCGAAACGCCATGTCGGCGATCAGAACACTCGGCCTCGGCACAGACCATCCGGATGTCGTCCGAGTCTGTGCACAGTACGCGGAGTTCGGATTCCAGCCAGGGCGGTGATCTGGGCAGGGGACGTATCCACAGTGGTCAGAGCGTCGGCTTGCCCGGCTGGTAGAGCCAGGTGTGGAAGAACGCGTCGAGGTCGCGGTTGGTCAGTCGCTCGACGAACCGGATGAACTTCTGTGTCGAGACGTTGCCGTGTCGGTAGGTCGTCGGCCACAGCGTGAGCATCCGCAGGAAGGCGCGGTCGCCGATCTTCATGCGCAGCGCCTGCAAGGTCATCGCGCCGCGGTTGTAGACCAGGTCGTCGAAGATGTGATCACGGCCGGGGTCGGCAACCTTGCCGGTCCAGTCCTCCTCGTCGGCGTACGTCTTCTCGAAGGACTGTCGCACGGGGACGCCGTTGAACTTCTCCTGGTAGAGCCACTCCGAGTAGGTGGCGAAGCCTTCGTTGAGCCAGATGTCCGACCAGCGCACCGGAGTGAGGCTGTCGCCGAACCACTGGTGGCCGAGTTCGTGGGCGAGCAGGTCGCCGTCGACGTCGCTGGTGGTCTGGTCGTAGACCGGCCGGCTCTGTGTCTCGAGGGCGTACTCGACGCCGACGTCGGCGAGGATGCCGCCGGTCGAGTCGAACGGGTATCGCCCGAACGCGGACGACTCCCAGTGGATGATCTGCGCCGTGGTCTTGTTGAGCAGCCTGCCCTGCCCTGGCTGGGTGTCGATCGACTTGCCGATCGCGGTGATGTTCGGGATGCCGTCAGCGGTCACGCCGCGGGTGACGTTGTAGTCGCCGATCGCGATCATGCTGAGCTCGCTGGCCATCGGCCGGTTCATCTGCCAGCGGAAGGTGGTCTGGCCGTTGTGCGTGGTGGTGTGCCCGGGTTCCCCGTTGGCGAGCACGGTGAGTCCGCTTGGCACGGTGACGGTCTGGGTGTAGGTCGCCTTGTCGTTGGGGGTGTCGTTCACCGGGTAGTAGGTCGCCGCGCCGATCGGCTGGTTGAGCGCTACCGCGCCGTCCTTGGTGGTGACCCAGCCGGAGAGGCCCAGCGCTGGGTCGTCGACCTTCTGGGGAACGCCGGCGTAGGTCACCGAGACGACGAACGGCCGGCCTTTCCGCAGACCGTGCGGCGGGGTGATCACCAGCTCCTGCGCGCCGCTGCGGGTGTAGGTGGTGGCCCGTCCGTCGACCGAGAGCCTGCTGATCGTCAGTGGTCCCTGGAAGTCCAGGTCGAAGCGGGACAGGTCCTGTGTGGCCCTGGCGAGGATCTTCGTGGTCGCGTTGATCGCCTTGGTCCTGGGGTTGAACGCGAGCCGGATGTCGTAGTGGCTGACGTCGTAGCCGCCGTTGCCCATGTCGGGGAAGTACGGGTCGCCGGCGCCTGGCGCACCGGGGGAGAGGTGTGGCGTTCGTCCCGGCGCGGCCTGCGCTGTCGGGTTCGCCGCGGCGACCAGACCAACGGCCAGTGCGCAGCACATGATCAACAGGTAGCCGCGGCTGCGGTTGGTGCGTCCCATTACTCCTCCTTGGCATTCCTCACCGACAGGCAGGTGTTCGGCCGACCCGGCAGTGGTGCTCATCAAACACCCGAGGAGTAGTCGGCCGCAGCCGCCGTGCCGGATCCGGTGCACCACGTGCCCACGCAGTCGCGGGGCGTGTCCGGCGCGGCGTTCAGCCAGGCGTCAATGTTCGGCCAGTCCCGCAACGCGGGCTGGGTCACGCATGTCGCGGGTGGCGGGGTTGGTCCTCTCGCTCGTCGTCGAGCAGTCGTGCGGCCACCGGGTGTTCGACGAGCGCGAGAACCCTGCTGCCCATGAAACGTGCCGTGCGTACCGGGTTGCCGGTACGGGTGACTTCCACGACCTCAACCACGCCGCGGCCGATGCTGACCTCCACCCGCCGACCCGCCCGCGTCGCCACGACATCGTAGGTACGGGCCGTGTCACCGGCGTCAACCACGATCTCGACCCGGTCGCCCTTCATGGTTCGCCCTCCCGGCCACGCCGGCGCGTCTGCCCTCCTCGATACTACCGAACATGCGTTCGATTGCAATCGACTTGCTCCGGCCGACGGGTTGGTGATCGGGTGCTGACGATGAAGATGCACGCCGACGAAGCGCACACCGACGCCGGGCTCGTCCGCCGGCTGCTGCGCGGTCAGTTTCCGCAGTGGGCGGACCTGCCGATCGAGCGCCTCGCCTCGGGCGGGACCGTCAACGCGGTCTACCGGCTCGGCGACGCCCTGTCCGTCCGGCTCCCGCTCACCGCCGGCGGCGTCGCCGATCTGGCGTGGGAGCGTCGGTGGCTTCCGCCTCTCGCCGCCGCGCTGCCGGTCACGGTTCCCACCGTCGTCGCCACCGGTGAACCGGCCGGCGGATACCCCTGGGCGTGGGCGGTGCACGAGTGGATCGACGGCACGACGCCGGTCGAAGGCCGCCTCGCCGAACCCGAGCTGCTCGCCCGCGACCTGGCGGCGTTCGTCACGGCCATGCGCCGGGCGAGCCTGCCCGGCGGCCCCACCGCATACCGGGGCGTGCCGCCGGCCACTGTCGACAGGGCCACCCGGGCCGCGATCGAAGAGCTGCGGCTCACCGGCGAGCCGATAGACGCCGACGCGGCCGTCGCCGTGTGGGAGGACGCGCTCGCCGCCCCGGCCTGGACGGGCCGGCCGTGCTGGGTCCACTCCGACCTCATGCCCGGCAACCTGCTCGTCACCAACGGCGGGCTGACCGCCGTCCTCGACTTCGCCACCGCCGGCGTCGGCGACCCGGCCTGCGATCTCATCCCCGCCTGGAACCTGCTGACCCCCGCGGCGAGCGGGCTCTTCCGCGACGCCCTGGACGTGGACGACGCCATGTGGACGCGCGGGCGCGGCTGGGCGTTGTCCATGGCCGCCATCCAGCTCCCGTACTACCGCCACACCAACCCGATCATCACCGCCAACGCCCGCTACGTGCTCCGCGCTGTCGGTGCTCTTCCCGGGCTGTGATCACCCGTACGGAACTTCGGGGACGTGTGCGTCACCCGCCGCAAGGACTCTCCGCAAAGGGCTGCCCGTCGATGACTCCGTAGCAAGCGGTGTAGGTCTGACCGTCGTCGGCGGCGACCTCGATGATCTCCATCCAGTCGCCCGCCGCTGCGTTCGCGTCCTTTGCGAGAGGGCGGGGAGCGAACTTGACAGAGGCACTGTTGGGAAGGTCCGTACCGGAAGCTCGCGCGGTGATGAGCGCGATTTCGACGAGCCGGCTTCGGACCTCCTCCGACAGCCGGGTCAGTCGCTGCGCGACCTCTGACCGCAATTCATGGCGATTGGGGTTTTCAGGCATGGCAAAACCTCGGTTCTGTGGTTCGCGACGCGTAACAGACATGCGGTGCCGGGTTTCTCAACCTCCGTGAGAAACCATCGTCGACAAAATGCAGCCGCACTATTCGTCGTAGACCGGAGGACACCTGTTACCGCTATGCGGTGTGCCGGGCTCGGTCTGGGCTGGACGAGACAACCTGGCGCAATACGGCATTGAAGGCCTTGCGGTCCACAGTAGCCGGGTCGGTGGCGAGCCAGCCGCCGATGTCTCGCACGCACTGCTCCGGCCCCATGGGGGCGATCCGCGCGCTGCCGTCCGCGCTGCCGTCCGCGCTGCCGTCCTCGCTGCCATCCTCGACGGTGATCTCGCCGGGCCGGCTGGGATAGAGCAGGAGGACACCGCGCAACTCGAGGTCCGGCGGCAGCAGCGTGCGGTAGGCGTCGAGCCAGGCCGGCAGCCGTGTGGTGCCACCGCGGAAGGGGCGGGCGTTGCGCTGCAGGGCGCCGGCCTCGTCGAGCTCGTAGTGGCCGGGCAGCCAGACCTTCGACTCGACGAGCACGAGCCGGCGGCCGCACAGCACCGCGTGGTCGATGTCGGCGAACACCGAACCGGCCTCCGTGGCCAGGCCGTGGAAGATCCGCACGCCGGGAAGGTGGGTCAGGTACCTGGTGAGCAACTCCGCCGTCAGCCGCTCGCCGATCTCGTGCGGTTCGCTCCCCGGGCTGCCGTACACCCGCGCGGCGAAGTCCGCCATGAACGCGAGGTCGTCACGCGTGGCCGCGAGGTGGCGCCCGACGAGCCGCACCACGGCGACGGCGGACCCGCCGAGCACCAGCAGCCACCCGATCAGGAAGGGCGCCGGCGGACCAACGAGGACCAGGAGCAGCAGGAGCAGGACCCAGCCGCCCGCCGCGGCCGACACGGCGGCCCTGCGCGGGCCGGCCGGCTCGGCCAGCACGGTCCGGCCGTCGGTGGGAACGGCGTCCCACCAGTCGAACGAGCCGTGCGCGAAGGTGGGCAGCCGAGGGACGTGGTCGGTGTCCGCACGCCGTGTGGCGGACCGTCGCGGCGGGGTGGGCGGCGGCTCGTCCTCGTCCGGGGCGTCGCCGTCGCCGTCGCCGTCGTCGCCACCGTCGTCGTAGTCGTCGCGGCGTTCGGGGTCGGCGAGTGTCTCGTACGCCTCGCGCAGGAGCCGGAACGTGCCGGCCGTGCCACCGGCGTCGGGATGCATGACCTTGGCCAGAGACCGGTACGCCGACCTGATCTCGGTGGCAGAGGCGTCCCGTGACACCCCGAGCAACTCGTAGTAGTCGACCCCGTGCACCGCACCGCCCGTCTTCCGCCTCTCGCGCGGAGACAGCGTATGACCTCGCCGGGATCAGCCGAGCGAGGGTGTGCGGCAAGCCGAGAGCGCCGACTGGAGCCGATCTCCGGTCTCGGTGTTCGGTACGGGGAAATAGAGCGCCACCGAGAGGTCGGGATTGGTCTTTGCTCTCAGCAATCCTATTTCGTAGGCCAGTTCGCCCGCGATCGGGTGAGCGAACAATTGGTTGACGGAGGCGAGCGGTCGCACATCGTGTTCGGACCACATGTCCACGAACTCGGGACTGATCGTGCTGAGCTCGTCGACAATGGCGGCGAACGCGCCGTCGTCGGGATGTTGCGACATTTCCGCCCGGAACGCCGCGACAGCCGTCCTCGCCATCTCGGTCCACACCTGGTGGTCGGCGCGAAGTATCGGGTTGACGAACGTACAGACCAGCGCGTTGAAATGCTCGTCTTCCATGCCGAAGATCAGCCGTGCCGACTCGTTGCGGGCGACGACATACCAGTGCCTGTCCAGGATCTGCGCGGGGTTCGGCATCCACGTGTCGAGTAGCCGGCGCAGAACGGGGTCGACGTCGTGCCGCACCCGGGTGTGCCGACGTGGTGGGGAGGCGCCGGCGAGCATGTAGAGGTGGCGACGTTCGTGGTCGTCGAGTCGAAGCACCTTCGCCACCGCATCCAGCACCTGCTCGGACACGTTGACGGCGCGGCCCTGCTCCAGCCACTGGTACCAGGAGTCGCTGACCCCGGCCAGGATCGCGACCTCCTCGCGCCGCAGCCCCGATGTACGTCGGCGAGCTCCCGCGAGCAACCCGACGTCACCAGGGCTGATCCGGCCACGACGGTCCGCGAGGAACCGCCGCAACTCGAGGCGACGCCAGTCGTCAGCAGTCTTACCCAGCACCATTCGAAGCCCCCTTGGTGGTGTTGGTGACACCATGATAACCAGCACCTTCCGGGGAATGCGGGAAATTGCCTAACTTCATGGCATGACACCGCGCCGCAATTCGGATACATCTCCCACTCGAAGGAAAAAACCTGTTGACATCACCCGCGCGCCCGGCGCCGCCGCCGTCGTCGCGGGCGCCCCGCTGAGTGCGCCGGTCACCGCTACAGCGGGGCCACATGCGACGCCCGCCGCGGCGCCCACCAGCGGATATCTCTACCTGTACGCCGCCGCGGGCGGCAGCGCGTGCGGCCGGTATGCCACGAGCACACCGGATACCGGTACATGCGGCAAATCGGCGGTAGGCTCTGGAACGACACGATATCCGGCATGGAGGTTTTTCCCGACGTGAACCTCGCCGGCTTCGTCTACGACCGCGCCAGCGGTCACGGTGCGGGTGCGTCCATGGCTCGCAACATCGGTTCCGTCCAGTTCGTCCGCCAGCCCATCCCGTGATCCGCACGCTCGCCCTGATCGTCGTATCGGCGGCGGTTCTCGCGGCCTGCGCCATGGCACCGCCACCGTCCCCACCGCCGTCATCGCCGTCCGGGAACCGGTTCGTCGGCCTGGACGACGCGGACGCCCTGACGGCTGCCGAACAGTTCCTGCTGCGCGACTGCATGCGCAAGGCCGGGTTCGCCTACGTGGTCACCGATCCCCGGGCGGTACCCGAGGTTCGCGACTTCCCCTACGTGATCGACGACGTCTCGTGGGCTCGGCGGCACGGCTATGGCACCGATCTGCGACGCAGGCAGGAACGAGCGATGGCCGACGACCCGAACGAACGCTACTTCCAGAGCCTGCCGGCGCAGCGCAAGGCGGCGGCGCTGGCCGCTGCGAACGGCACCGACCCCGACCGGCTGACGATCACCACAGTCGACGGTGCGCAGTACGGGAGGGATTCGCACAGCTGCGGCTCCCAGGCGCAGCAACGGCTCTACGGCGATCTCGCCGGCTGGTTCGGCGCTCGCGCCTCGATGGACGCCATCACCGCCATGCGCACCGGTGCGGTGCGCGCCCACCCCGCGTTCATCCGTGCGACCCGGCCGTGGGCCGACTGCATGCGGCGTTCCGGCCACCCCCATGCCAGCCCGAGCTCGCTGCGGGCCGCACTGTCCGACCCGCGACACCCGCTGCCGAAAGCCACCGAGATCGATCTCGCGACCGGCGAGGCCACCTGCGCCCGGCGTGCCGGCCTCGCCACCACCGCGACCGCCTTGGACAGGCACTACGACACCGTGCTGCGCGCTCGGTACCCGTCGGTCGTGGCGACCTACGAACGGCTGCGCGCTGCCGCGCTACCGAAAGCCCGCTCGATCGTCGCGATCGAGCGCGGGGACCTGAGCCCCGCATCCGCTGGAATCACTACCACACAAGGAGAAACACCGTGCGCATGATGCGCGTACTCACCGCGGCCGCGCCGGCTGCCGTGCCGGCCGCGATGTCGGACCCGGCGTCGCAGTCCACCACCGGGCCGAAGGTGGCCGACACCGTCTACTTCTACCTCAACATCAACCGGCGGGTCTCCTGCGGCGGGCCGTTCCCCGGCAGCGGAGACATCGGCTCGTGCATCAACACCGCACGGTCCATGTGGAACAACCACTACCCGACCACCAACTACAACGACGTGAACGTCTACTACGGCCGCCGGGTCGGGAACGCGTGCAGCGGCGCGTGGCGGGGGGTCTACCAGGGCGCCCAGCTGAACAACCTGGCCAACTACACGTTCGACCAGGGCCCCGGCCTCGCCGGCCACGGGCAGACTCTCGACCGCAACATCCATTGCATCTGGCGCGTGAACCTGCCGAATCCCTGATCACCGCGCAACGAGCGGGGAACGGCCAGCCGTCCCCCGCTCGTCTTGGATCGAGGGGCGACGCGGCATCGACCACATGGGATCTGTAATCATGCTGCGGTAGCGTGACGCCCACTGCACGGAGAGGAACCTGGGTGGATCACTCTGTGCAGGTCAAGGCCGTCGACCGGCCGGACGCGGATGCCGCTGTGCGGCGCAGGTTCCGGCCCGAGGTGCAGGGGCTGCGCGCGCTGGCGGCGTTTCTGGTGGTCGTCTACCACGTGTGGCTGGGGCGGATCTCCGGTGGCGTGGACGTGTTCTTCCTGATCTCCGGGTTCCTGATCACGGGTCAGCTCTACCGGGCGCGCTCGCGTGGGCGGATCGAGTTCCGGCCGATGTGGGGCCGGATGATCAAGCGGCTGTTCCCGGCCGCGTTGACCGTGCTGGCCGCGGTGATCGCACTCAGCCTGGTCCTGCTGCCGGAGTACCGCTGGTTCCAGACCATCCGCGAGGTCTTCGCCGCGACGCTGTACGCGGAGAACTGGCAGCTGGCCGCGGACTCGGTCGACTACTTCGCCCGGCACAACACCGCGAGCCTGGTCCAGCACTACTGGTCGCTGTCCATCCAGGGCCAGTTCTACGTGGTGTGGCCGCTGTTGGTGGCCCTGATCGGGCTGGTCGCCGCCCGCGCGCGGCTGGACCTGTGGTGGTCGCTGCTCGCCACGATGGCGATCCTGTTCACCGGGTCGCTCGCGTTCTCGGTCTATCTCACCTCGGTCAACCAGCCGCTCGCCTACTTCCACTCGGCGACCCGCATCTGGGAGTTCGCCCTGGGCGGGCTGCTCGTGCTGGTGATCGACCGGGTGGTGCTGCCGAAGAGGGTCGCGCTGGTGCTCGGC
This sequence comes from Actinophytocola sp., assembly GCA_035995025.1. Lineage (GTDB taxonomy): Bacteria > Actinomycetota > Actinomycetes > Mycobacteriales > Pseudonocardiaceae > Actinophytocola. The sequence goes on along the minus strand of DASYKY010000075.1, from coordinate 64,105 downwards.
TGGGTGGGTGTGCTCGGCATCGTGATCTGCGGGATGGTGCTACGCGTCGGCAGCGTGTTCCCTGGCTACCTCGCGCTGTGGCCGACGGTCGCCGCCGCGCTGGTGATTGCGGCCGGGACAACCGGCAGCAGGTTCGGCGCGGACCGGTTCCTCGGCTCCCGGCCACTTGTCTACCTGGGCAACCTCAGCTTCGCGCTCTACCTGTGGCACTGGCCGGTGCTGCTGTTGTACCTGGTCGCGCGCGACCGGCCGGCGGTCGGCCTGCTCGGCGGCACGTTCGTGATCGGCGTGTCGGTGCTGCTCGCCGTGCTCACCTACCACTTCGTCGAGGAGCCGGTGCGCCTGTCCGCGATCGGCACGCGTACCCGGTGGGGCGCGTACCGGTTCGGCGTGATCTCGCTCGCGGTACTGCTGGTCGCGGCGGGCGGCTGGCAGTACTACGGCAAGCAGCAGGTTGCGAAGTACACGGTGGCCGCGGACGACCCGCTGTATCCCGGCGCGCAGGCACTGCGCGACGGACGGCTGCTACCCGTCCGCAAGGGTGTGACGCCCGCGCCCTCGTTCGTGGCGCTGGGCGACGACTGGATCGTCAGCGACTCCACGAAGTGTTCCGCCTCGGCCCGCAACCCCGACCTGAAGATCTGCCCTACCGCTGAGCGGTCGCCGGTCAAGCGGGTCGTGCTGATCGGCGACTCGCACGCGGAGCAGTACCTCGGGGCGTTGCGCCCGTACGCCGAGAAGCACCATTGGCAGGTGTTCTCGATGCTGCGCGGCGGCTGTCCGTTCACGCATCGCTCGGCGCCGTTCGCTGATCTGGACCCGGGGTGCGTGCGGTGGAACCGGGACGCCGCCGCGGAGATCGTCGAGATGAGGCCGGACGCGGTGGTCACCGTCGGCAGCCGGGAGGTTCGCCCGGGCCTGACCGAGATCATCCCGGCCGGCTACGTCCAGAGCTGGCGGCAGATCACCGCGCACGGCATCCCGGTGGTAGCGCTGCGCGACAACCCCCGGTTCACCCGGCCGCCCGTGACCTGTGTGCAGACGAAGGGCGCCGACGCCCCCGCGTGCTCGACCCCGCGCACCCGTCTCTACGCCGACCCCACGCCGTTCGACATGCTGCCCGACCGGCCGCCCGGCGTGTACTTCGTGGACACCAGCCGCTACTTCTGCGACACGACGACCTGCCCGCCGGTGATCGGCAACGTGATCGTCTACATGGACGACAACCACATCAGCGGTACCTACATGGCAACGGTGGCACCCGCGATGGGCACGGACATCGAACAGCTACTGGGCTGGGACAACGACCGGTAGGTGACGCCGAGCCGCGGCAATGGTCACGGCCGATCGTCGCCCGGGCGCTCGGTCGGCGCCGGCGGTTCGGACGGTCCCTGCGGGCTGGTGGGCGCGGGTGGCTCGGTCGGCGCCGCGGGGCCGACCGGGGCCGGCGGCTCGGTCGGCTCGGGAGCCGGTGGCTCGGCCGGCTCCGGTGACTCGGCATGCCAGACCGGCGCGACCCGGGTCGCTGTCGCGTGGACCGGCTCGGCCCGGCGGGAGGAGATCCTGTCCGTCAGCATGTAACCCACGTTAGGCCCCGTGATGAGGATCGGCCCGACGGGTGAGAACGGAGGACGGATCACCGTGAAGATCGTGGTGGACGACCTGACCGGTCCGCGGATCGCCGAGTTCCTCGCGGAGCACGTTCGCCAGCTGCGCGCCATCAGCCCGCCGGAGAGCAAGCACGCACTCGACCTCGACGGCCTGCGCCGCCCGGGGATCACGTTCTGGACCGTTCTCGACGACACGGACACCGATGGCGACACCATCCTCGGGTGTGGCGCGCTCAAGCGGCTCGACCCGGCTCATGCCGAGATCAAGTCGATGCGCACCAGCCCCGGCCGAACCCGCGGTGGGGTCGCCTCGCGGCTGCTCGGCCACATCGTCACCGAAGCCACCCGTGGGGGTTTCTCGCGCGTCAGCCTGGAGACCGGATCCGCGGCCTTCTTCCTCCCGGCCCGCAGGCTCTATGCGAAGTTCGGCTTCACCTACTGCGAACCGTTCGCCGACTACCGGGCCGATCCGAACAGCGTCTTCATGACCCGGGCACTGCCGTAGAACACCGCCGTAGAACACGCCGTAGAACACCGCCATAGAAAACCGCCGGTTACGAGCGGCGGCGAGGCTTCCGGTGGCCGCCGGTCCGCGGGGCGGCGGTCGTGCGTCGCCGGGATCCGGTGGCCGGCTTGCGCGCGGCGGGCTTCCTGGTCTCGGCCTCGGCACGCGTGTTCACCGGCGGGGTGGACGGGCGGCCGCGGGTGCTGTTGGGGGTTCGGCCGCGCACGATCCCGATGAACTGCTCGACGGCATCGGTGGTCTCGTCCTCCAGCCATGCCAGCGCGACGCAGGACTCCGGGGCGTCCGGGAACGGCCGATAGGTGAGGTCGCGTCGGTGATGCAGCCGGGCGAGCGACTGCGGGACGACGAGCAGTCCGGCGCCCGCGGCCACCAGCTCGACGGCCGCCTCGGTCGTCGCCGGCCGCTGGACCGCCCGCCGCCCCGGTGGCTCGGCCCAGTCGAGGACGTCGTCGCCGGGGTGCAGCAGCACCTCGTCGGCCACGTCGGTGGGGGAGACCTCGTCGGCCGCGGCCAGGAGGTGGTCCTTCGGGACCACGATCACGGTCTGCTCGGTGTAGAGCGGGATCGCGTGCAGGCCCGACCGGTCGACCGGCAACCGCAGCAGGACCGCGTCGGTGTCGCGGTCGCGCACGAGGCCGGCCGCGTCCGCGGCGGCCACCTGGTCGAGCGTCAGCGGGATTTCGGGGGACCGCTCGCGCCAGGTCCGGACCCACTTGTCGGGCGTCACGCCGGGGACGTACCCGAGCCGGAAGGGGGGCGGCGCGTCCGAGCCTGTCACCGGCTCAGGCTACCGGGCGTGACCGGACCGGTCGGGCGTGCCCGATACCCTCGGCCGCATGACGTCGCACAAGACTCCCCAGACGATGAAGCCCGCGACGGCGGCGAAGAAGCTGGGCGTGTACCTCGAGGCCACCCCGGCGGAGTTCCGGGAGGGCGTGGTCTCGCGCGACGAGCTGAACGCCTTGCAGGCCGACCCGCCCGAGTGGCTGCGCGAACTACGCCGCAACGGTCCGCATCCTCGCCAGGTCGTCGCGGCGAGGTTGCGCGTGTCGATCAGTGGCCTCGCACGCGGGGGCGTCACCGAAGCCCTCACGAGCGCGCAGATCGACGAGCTGAAGGCGAGCAGTCCCGACTGGCTGCAGCGGGAACGCGCCCTCCATGCCGAGGTCAGGCAGGAGGAGGCCCGCCTCAAGGCAGCCGACGTGAACCCCGACGGTCCCCGTTCCTGACCGGTTCGCCGATCTTGGCCTCGTGCGAGAGGTCGAACGTGGGCACGAGGCTGGGGTCGTTGAAGGCGGTGATGCGGGCGATCCGGGGGCCGGTGAGGGTCAGCACCTGGATGCCGTGTGCTTCGAAGCGGCCGTTGTCCGCGCGTTCGTGGACGACGAGGGCGGGCTGACCGTTCGCGCTGGTGGGCGCCATTCGCCACTGGTCCTCGCGGAGGACCCGGCGGACCAGGAACCCGACGACGGCGGGCCGGCCGGTGAACCAGGTCGGTGCCGGCGGCATCTCGAGCTCGACGTCGGCGCGCAGCAGGTTGACCAGTGCGTCGGGGTCGGCGCGGACGAACGCGTCGACGTAGCGGTCGAGGAGGGTTCGCCGGGTCTGCTCGTCCGGCTCGGCGAGGTCGTCCGCCACCGGCCCGGCCTCGGCCAGGCGGGCCCGGGCGCGGCGCAGCGCGCTGTCGACGGCCGCGGTGGTGGTGTCGAGCATGTCGGCCACCTCGGCCGTCCGGAACGCCAGCACGTCACGCAACGTGAGTACCGCCCGCTGGCGGGCGGGCAGGAGCTGGAGCGCCGCGATGAAGGCGAGCCGCACCCCGGTTCTCCCGGCGACGATCGTCGCCGGGTCGCCGGTGCCGGACAGCGGGCCCGGCAGCGGCTCGGGGGGCGGGCCGAACAGCGCGTCGGGCGCGGGCTGGAGCCACGCCACCGCCGGGTCCCGGGTCACGGCCACCCGGTGGTCGGTCGACGGCGCGCCCAGTCCGGACGGGAGGGGACGCCGGGTGCGCGTGTCCAACGCCGTCAGGCAGGCCATGGTGGCGATCTTGTACAGCCACCGCCGCAACGAGGAGCGGCCCTCGAACCGGTCGAACGCCCGCCAGGCGCGCAGGTAGGTCTCCTGCACCAGATCCTCGGCGTCGTGGATCGAGCCGAGGATCCGGTAGCAGTGCGCCAGCAGCTCCGGCCGATGGGTCTCGGTCAGAGCGGCGAACTCGGCGTCCGACGGCGGCATCGCGCATTCTCCCGGTGGTTCGGCGCGGTCCACTGTAGGCGGTGTTCAGCCGATGGGGCGCAGACCGGTGCCGCTGATCTGGTACTCCGCCGCGCTGTCGGGATCCCCGGCGATCTCCACGACGGCCTTGGCGACCTGGTCCGGGGTCAGGACCGGAGCCAGGCCTTCGGCGAACGTGTCCGGGCTGACGCCCTGGCGCGCGGCGTAGCCCGCGACCCCGGCCGACCCGAGCCCGGTGGCCGGGGTCAGCTGCGGCAGGAGGGCGACGAACCGGATGTCCAGCCCGGCGCGGGCCGACTCGTCGGCCGCGTACCCGCGGATGTACCTGATCGCGGCTTTGGCGCTGGCGTACCCGCCGCTGAGCGGGGAGCCGACGAGGGCGGCCCCGCTGGACATCACGACGACGACGCTGCCCGGCTCCAGCGGCGCCCGCAGCGCCGCCCGGGTCCAGGCGAAGACGTGCCGGGTGTCGGTGTGCCAGTTGCGGCTGAAGGTTTCCCAGGTCTGCTCGTGCACCGGCGCCATGTGCGGGGTGGCTCCGGCGTTGAGGACGAGCAGGCCGGGACGGTGATCGCGGATCACGTCCCGGGCGAGCGCCTCGTCGGTGGCATCGGCGGTGACGGGGGTGAAGCCGCCGCCGAGCTCGTCGCGGACGGCGCGCAGGTCCTGCTCGCCCCGGGCGATGCCGACGACGCCGGTGTCGGCGGCGACGAGCGCGGCGGCGATCGCGCGGCCGAAGCCGCGGCTGGCTCCGGTGACGACGGCGGACTGGAAGGTGGTGGACATCGGGTGCTCCGCACTGCTGGTCGGGTTCGGTCCACATCTAGACCAGCCGGCGGCGGGAAATCCGTCGGTCTCGGCGCGAGTATCTATCCGCGTACCGCCGGGGGCGGTGGACAGGAAGCCCGTTCGATCAGTGCCGCCACCTCGTCGGGAGGGCGCTGGCTCGTGTCGATGATCCGGCCCTTGCGTTGCAGCCAGGGCAATGCCTGGTGGTAGTCCCGGAGGTGGTCGAGGCGCCACTGAGAGCCGGGCATGAGCGGATCGGACTCGATGCGCCGGACCAGGGTCTCGTGGTCGGCGTGCAGGACGAAGTGCCGCACCGGGATCCCGGCGGCGGCGAGGCCGGCGTCGATCTCGTCCCAGTACCGCTCCACGAGCACCGTCTGAGGGACGACCAGCGTGCCGCCGACGTAGTCGAGAACCTGCGCGGCGGTGTGCACCACGAGGGGGCGCCACGGTGGCCAGTCCTGGAAGTCGCGGACGGGGTGGGACCGCAGGATCGGGACGAGCAGCTCGCCCACCTTCTCGGAGTCGAAGACCCGCGCGTCGGGTAGCGATGCCGCCAGGATCGCCGAGGTGGTCGTCTTGCCAGCACCGAAGGTCCCGTTCAGCCAGATGATCACCTGCGCGAGCCTATCCGCGTGGTGCCGTGGTTCACCTGCGGCTGGATGCGGCTAGAACTGCCAGCCGATGAGGTTCCACTGCCACAGGAACCAGACGAGCGCGGCGATTCCGGCGAGCAGCGTCACCTGGTGGATCCTGGCGAGGAGGCCGGCGTTGCCGCGCCAACCCCGGATGGTGCAGGCGATCGCGCCGGTGGCCGCCGCGAGGATGACGATCGGTACGGCGAGCAGCAGGCGGAAGTTCGCCGGGACGGCGTAGAGGAACTCGCCGCTCTCGCCGAGTACGACCGCGGTCAGCCCGACCAGGAACGCGACGCCCAGCCCGGCCGCGCCGGCCGCCAGGCCCCGGCCGAGCCGCCAGGTGCCGGACGTCGTGACCGGCCGGTGGCGCAGCCCGCGCACCAGCGCGGCGATGGGCACCGCCAGCGCGGTGAGTGCGGGCACGGCGAAGACGAGCAGTACGACCAGGTTGACCGGCAAGGTCTCGTCCGGGCTCATCAGCTGGTAGGCCGGGCCGTCGGTGGCCACGTAGCGCCGGCCGTCCGCTCCGTCGAGGAACATGAGCCGGTCGCTGCCGTCGGCCAGCCGGTACACGCCGTCGCCGTGCGCGGTCCAGTCCTTGCCCTTGAAGTGCACGACGCCGTCGTCGCCGACGGTGAGCCGGACCGGGCCGAGCAGCGTGTTCAGCTTCTCGACCGTCGACTCGTTGTGCCGGGCCGGCAGGTAGAAGCCGGCCCGCGGGCCGGTCACCGACGACGAGCCGGCCGCGGTCGGGGCGGGCGCGTGCTGCTCCGGAACGAAGCGGTCGAAGAACTTGGGCATCAGGTCGGTGACGGACTCGATGCCACCGGTGCCGTTCGCCGACACGAACAACCCGAGGTCGCAGTCGGGCACCATGACGAGCACACTCTCGAAGCCTTCCCAGCTGCCGTCGTGCATCAGCACCCGGTGGCCGTTCATGGGGCGGTCCATGAAGCCGTGTGCGAAACCGCCCAGCCGCGGGTCGGCGGCGAAGGAACGGGTGTGCATCCGCTCGGCGGTGGCGTCGGTGAGGATGCCGCTGCCGTGCGGGTGCAGGTGGGCGATCATGAACTTGGCCATGTCGTCGGCGGTGGCGCTGATCGAGCCGTCCGGGGGCAAGGTGTCGAACTCGAACGGGATGTGCTCCCGCTCGTCGGAGTCGACGCTGCTGGCGAGGTCGCGGGCAAGGCCGGCCGGCACCGGCTGCGCGGCGGTGCTGTGGGTCATGCCGAGCGGGTCGAGCAGGTGCCGCCGCACGTAGTCCTCATAGGACTCGCCACTGACCTGGCCGACGATGTAGCCGGCGAGCGCGGCGCCGTAGTTGGAGTACGCGGCGACCTCGCCCGGCGGCCGGATGCGGGCCGGCATGTCGTCCGCCAGGAACTCCTCGAGCGCCGGCATGTCGGCCGCGGTCCGGGCCGCGGTGCCGATGATCCGCTCCTCGAACCCGGCGGTGTGGTCCATCAGGTCCCGCAACGTGACCGGTTTCGGGAACGTGGCGGGGATCTTGAAGGCCTTCAGGTACCTGTTCACGTCGACGTCGAGGTCGAGCCGCCCGGCCTCCACCTGCTGCATCACGGCCGTCCAGGTGAACAGCTTGGTGATCGACGCGATGCGCACCAGCGAGCGGGACGGGCTGAACGCGACGCCGTGCTCGGCATCGGCCATTCCGTAGCCCTTCGCGAACACGGTGTCGCGGCCGGACACCACCGACACGACGGCGCCGGGAACCCGGTCGTGGCGCAGGCGGTCCGGCAGCTCGCGGTCGAAGAAGTCGGCCAGCGCGGCCGGCGTGGCGGTGGCGCAGCCGGGGGCCGGTGCCGCGCTCGCCGGCGGGCCGCTCGCGAGGACGACCCCGAAACCGACCAGCAGGCTCGGCAGCAGGCGAAGCAGGCGCATCGTGAACTCCTTGGGGCAGGGTGGTTTCCGTACCCGAAGGCTGCCGGCCCGCGGGTGGCGCACGCATCGGAGCGCGGGCGGTCGCGCGTCCGACGAAAGTCGGAGTGGCGCGGCGCGAGCCGGCGACGAAAGTGTGATCAGCCCGGCGGGCCGGCTCGCCTACGCTCCCTGGCATGGACTGGAGGCGCTGGCGGAGCGTGGTCACGGACCGGCGCGTCGTCGACGCGGTCCTCGTGCTGGCCTGCCTGCTGCTGACCCCGCTCGCGGTGAAGACTCCGTGGGCGGACCTGCCGCGCCCGGTCATCGCGATCGCCGGCGTGCTGGGCAGCGCGGCGCAGTGGCCCCGCCGTCGCCTGCCGCTCGTCGCGACGGTGGCCGGTGCCGGCGCGTACGTGCTGTCGGGCAACCCCGGCCCGCTCCTCGTCGGGCTGTACTCGGGCGCCGCGTACCTGCCCCGCCGGCTGGTGTGGGCGGCGGCCGTGGCCGGATGGGCCGGGTTCGCCGGGCGATCGTGGCTCGACGCCGGCCGCCTGGGTCTCGCCGACGCCTTCTACTCCGCGCTGCTGGCCGGACTGGTGGTCGCGGTCGGCGTGTACGCGTCGACCTACGGTGCGCTCGTCGAGTCGCTCCGTGAGCGGGCCCGGCACGCGGAGGCCGAAAGGGGGCTGCGCGAGGAGCAGGCACGCGCCGCCGAGCGCGCTCGCATCGCCCGGGAGATGCACGACGTGCTGGCGCACAAGGTCTCCCTCATCGCGCTCTACGCCGGTGCGCTGGAGCTGCACGCCGGCGGCAGCGAGCGGCTCCAGCAGGGCACCGCCCTCATCCGGACGACCGCCCGGGAGGCGCTGCAGGAGCTGCGCGGCGTGCTGGGGATGCTGCGCATCGAGGCGTCGCCGCCGGCGGACCTGGCCTCGCTGGTGGCGACCTCGACGCAGGCCGGCCAGCCCGTCGAGCTGAGCGACGAGGCCGGCACGATGCCGGCGGCGACCGCCCGCGTCGTCTACCGGGTGGTGCAGGAAGGCCTCACCAATGCGCACAAGCACGCGCCGGGCGCGCCGACGACGGTGTCGCTGCGCCGGGACGGGAACGGGAGCGTGATCGTGCGCGTGCGCAACGATGCGGGCGCGCCGGCGGGCCTGCCCGGCGCGGGGGTGGGGCTGATCGGCCTCGGCGAACGGGTCCGGCTCGTCGGCGGGTCGCTGCGCAGCGGCCCGGCCGCGGGATCGGCCGGTGGATGGGAGCTGCAGGCCGTCGTCCCGTGGGTCGAGGGGGAGGAGGTGCGGTGATCTCGGTGCTGCTCGTGGACGACGAGGCACTGGTCCGCGCCGGGCTGCGCATGATCCTCGAGACCGCCGACGACCTCACCGTCGTCGGCGAGGCGGGCGACGGCGCCGCCGCCGTCGACGCCGTCCGCCGGTACCGGCCCGACGTCGTGCTGATGGACCTCCGGATGCCGCGCCTCGACGGGCTGGCCGCCACCGCGGCGGTCCGCGCGCAGCCGCACCCGCCGTCCGTGGTCGTGCTGACCACCTTCGACAGCGACGAGGAGGTGTTCCGCGCGCTGGAGGCGGGTGCGATCGGGTTCCTGCTCAAGGACACGCCGCCGCCGGAGCTGCTGCGCGCGATCCGGCTCGCGGCCGGCGGCGACGCGATGCTGTCGCCGGGAGTGACCCGCCAGGTCATCCACCGCGTCACCGCCGAGGACCGGACCGGCCGCCGCCGCGACGCGCTCGCCCGCCTCGACGTGCTGACCGACCGGGAACGGGAGATCCTCGCCGAGATCGGCCTCGGCCACACCAACGCGGAGATCGCGAGCCGGCTGTTTCTCAGCGAGGCCACGGTGAAGAGCCACGTCACGCACCTGTTCGACAAGCTCGCCGCGACCAACCGGGTGCAGCTGGCCATCGCCGCGTTCCGCGCGGGCATCGTCGAGTAGCCAAGATCGGTGGGCAGATACGCTGGCCGGACCCGGTGTGCAGGGTTGAAGGAGGCGATGTCATGACGAGGGTGCACGCGTTCACCGATGATGCGTTGTCCGACCACGACGCGGTGGCGATAGCCGACCTGATCCGCAAGGGCGAGATCAGCGCGCGCGAGGCGGCCGACGCGGCGATCGCGCGTGCCCAGAAGGTCGAGCCCGAGCTGAACGCCGTGGTGTTCGCGGACTACGACCGGCTCGAACCGTCCACGGTGGACGGACTGCTCGCCGGCGTGCCGACGTATGTCAAGGACAACACCGACGTGCGGGGAATGCCGACGAACCACGGCACCGCCGCGTACGTCGGCAAGCCGGCCACCAAAGACGGCCCGTACGCCGGCCAGTACCTCAGCTCCGGAATGACGGTGCTCGGTAAGAGCAGGCTCCCCGAGTTCGGCCTGAACGCCAGTACCGAGTTCACCGACGCCGAACCGACGCACAATCCGTGGAATCCCGGGTATTCGCCAGGCGCGTCGTCCGGTGGGTCCGCCGCGTTGGTCGCCTCCGGGGTTGTCCCCATCGCACACGCCAACGACGGCGGCGGCTCGATCCGCATCCCGGCCGCCTGCTGCGGACTCGTCGGCCTGAAGCCCTCCCGTGGCCGGCACCTCGACGCCGACCAGGCGCGCAGCATGCCGATCAACCTCGTCTCCGAGGGCGTCGTCACCCGCTCGGTCCGCGACACCGCGACGTTTGCCGCCGCCATGGAGCGCAACTGGCGCAACCCCGCGCTGCCGCCACTGGGGCTCGTCGAAGGCCCGGCCAACCGCCGGCTGCGGGTCGGCGTCCTCACCGCCTCGCTCGGTGGCGTCGCCGCGGATGCCGAGACCGAGGCAACCGTGGCGGAGACCGCCGCCCGGCTGGAGAAGATGGGGCACGACGTCGAGCCGGCCGTGCTTCCCGTCGGCGACGAGTTCGTCGAGGACTTCGTCGTCTACTGGGGACTACTGGCCTTCTTCGCGAGCGCGCTGGGCAAGCGGACGCTCGACAAGGAGTTCGACTCGAGCAAGCTCGACGGGTTCACCAAGGGCCTCCGCGACACCTATCGCCGCCGTTTCTACCGGACCCCGGCCACCCTTTTCCGGCTCTCCCGGGTGAAGAACGCCTACGCCGGCATGCTGAGCAAGCACGACGTGGTCCTCTCGCCGGTGCTCGCGCACTCGCCGCCGAAGCTCGGCCACCTCAGCCCGAACGTTCCGTTCGACGAGCTCCTCACCCGCCTGCGGCACTACGTCGCGTACACCCCGCTCAACAACGTCGCGGGCACGCCCGCGATCTCGCTGCCGGCCGGCGCCACCGCCGCCGGCCTGCCGGTCGGCGTGCAGATCTCCGGCGCCCACGGCGACGAACGCACCCTGCTCGAGCTCGCGTTCGCCCTCGAGCAGGACCGCCCGTGGCGGCGGATCCAGGACGCCGGCCTTGCGCCTGGCCAATGATCCAGCTGGGCTGGCCGCCGGTGACCTCCGAGGGTGACCGGTCGGCTCAGCGGAAGGTCAGCGTCGTCACCGCGCCGGCGGGGAGCTGGTAGGAGAAGGCCCGTTTGCCCAGCCGCACGTTGAACGTCGCCGTGCCGGTCCCCCAGTCGTCGTTGACGACGAGCAGCACGATCGACCCGTCGGGGTTGCGGAAGGCGACGTTCTGGATGTTGCCGGCGACCGTCGAGCCGATCCGGATCGCCCCGGGCCGCAGGAACTTCGTCACGTGGCCCTGGACGTAGTAGTCGGCCGCGGGAGTCGCCGCACCGGTGGCGGGGTCGACGGTCACGACGCCGACGCAGGTGTCGCAGCCGCCGTTGTGCGGCCCGCCGGACGGATCCAGCGCGAGGTTCCAGGTGATGGCCGTCCTGGCCCAGTTCCGCACCGCGCCGACGGTGAGGTAGCGGGTGTGCCAGTGCAGCGTGTCGGGGAACGTCGTGGCCGGGTCCTGGGACTGCGTGCCGGAGCACTCGGTGAAGTAGACGTCCTTGCGCGGGAAGGCGTCGTGCAGTGCCGACTGGCGCTCGGGGTCACCGGAGTAGCAGTGGTACGCGGTGCCGTCGAGGTAGTGGCTTGCGGCCGGGTCGCCGAGCAGCGACCGGGCGTACTCGGGGTTCGCCGGGTCGTCGGGCGGGCCGCCGTCGTTGGGGTGCAGCGACCAGTTGTGGTCGTAGCCGAGGATCTTGGTCGGCAGGCCGGCGTGTTGCAGCTTGCGGCCGACGACCACGGCCAGGCGGGCCTCCTCGGAGTCGCGCAGGTCCATGCCGGGGTAGCCGCTCGGGTTGCGGTTCTGCGGCTCGTTCTGCAGCGTCAGCGCGTCGATCGGCACGCCGGCCCGGCGGTAGTCCCGGACGAACCGGACCAGGTAGTCGCCGTAGGCGTCGTAGACCCGCGGGTCGTCGATGAACCGGCCACCGGCCAGCGACTGGCTCGTCTTCATCCAGGCCGGCGGGCTCCACGGCGTGGCCATCACCTGCAGCTGGGGGTTCAGCACGCGGGCCTGGCGCAGCAGCGGCAGGATCTCGGCCCGGTCGTGGTCGATGGAGAAGTGCTTCAGCCGGTAGTCGGTCTGCCCGGCGGGCACGTCGTCGTAGGTGTAGTGGTCGCCGGCCACGAAGTCCGACGCGCCGATCGGCTGCCGGAGGTAGCTCAGCCCGAGGCCCCGTCGCGGGTCGAACAGTTCGCGCATGATGGCGTCGCGGTGCGGCGAGTTGGCGATCAGGTGCGCCGAGGAGTCGGTGATCGACGCCCCGAAGCCCGCCATCCGCTGGAACCGCTGCGCCGGGTCGACCTCGATCGACGGCGCCCCGTCGACCCAGTCGCCGAGCGCGTCGGGCGGCTGTTCGCGCAGCAGGTTCGCCTTGTCGCCGGTGGTCAGCCAGGCATGGACACCCGGCACGGCCGTGGCGGCCGGGGCCGCCGATGCCGGCACGGCCGGCGGTATCGCCACGGCGAGGATCACGCCGATCACGAGACCGACTCGCGGATGGATCGCCACGCGCCTGTTCACGAAGTCCTCCTCGTACGACGGTTCGTAGCGATGCTGGCCGCAACGCGACCGCCCGTCAACAGTCGGCGGGGGTTTGCGGGTCAGGCCACCTCGAGGTAGTCGATCTCCGCCCAGCGGGTGAGGAAGGCGAGCCGCACGGTGTTGAAGCCGGCGGACAGGTTCACCTCGGCGGCGACCTCGGTCCAGTTGTCCCAGCCGTGGTCGGGGTAGTTCACCACCTGCGCCGCCCCGCCGTTGACGGTCAGCGTGTGCTGGGCGTCGCCGAGCCCGGCGGCGTATCCGATGTGGACGGTGTAGTTGCCGGCCACGGGGGCGAAGACGGCGTTGTCGACCCAGCTGTCCGCGTAGTCGATGTTGGCGACGACCGCGCCCTGCGACGCGCCGGACGCGCCGGTTCGCACCACGGCGTGGTTGAGCGTGCCGCGCTCGGCCTCGTAGCGCACCCGGCTGCCGCGCACGACCGGGAAGTCGTTGGCCCAGCCCAGGTTCGCGGTGTACATTCCGCGCCCGCCGCTGCCAAGGTGGCCATGGAAGAAGATCCGGTCGCCCACGACGTCCTGGCCGCCCGGACCGTTCACCGCACCGTCCACGCTGGACGTCGTGATCAACGGCCGGAAGGCGCGGGTGTAGGGGCCGGTCAGCGATGCCGAGGTCGCATAGCTCGTCTGGTAGTTGCCGGTCGTGTAGACCCCGGCGGAGTAGAACAGCACGTACCGCGACGGCCGCCTGACGAGCACCGGCGCCTCGATCACACCCTGCTCCTCGGGCCGGTCGTTGCGCAGCAGCTCGAGCCGGCCGCCGGTGAACGTGGTGCCGTCCGCTGCGGTCGGCTGCAGCCAGATGATCGCCGGCTGCCCGATCGCGTTGCCGTCGTTCTTGTAGAGCAGGTAGCGCGCGCCGGTCGAGTCGGCGAAGCTCGACGGGTCGATGTCACCGCCCTCGCCGGCGTTGCACACCAACGGTTCGGCGGCGGTCGGCTGGAACGGCCCGGCCGGCCCGTCGGACAGCGCGGCGCCGATGCACATGCGGCCGGTGGCCGTGCTCGGACCGGTGAAGTACATGAGATAGCGGCCGTCGGCCCGGCGCGACACGTCCGGTGCCCAGAACCCGCCGTCGCCCGCCCAGGACGGCTTCTGCGGCAGCGCGTCGCCGCGGACCGTCCACGGGCCCGCCGGGTCGTCGGCCGTCGCGTACGGCACGCGGCCGGGGGAGGAGCTGGTCGAGTAGGCGTGGTACGAGCCGCCGTCCGCGAGCACCTCCGGGTCCGGGAAGTCGCTGCCGATCACCAACGACGGCGGCACGGACTGGATGCCGGCGGCCGCCCCGGCCGGGACGGCGGGCGCCAGAGCCAGCGCGGCGAGGAGGGGAACGACAGCTGCCCGGGAAGATCTCACGCCCTGCTCCATGTAGTTGGAGAATTCTTCTCACCAGAAATACCGCCGGGAAGCGGGAAACACCAGGCCTGCCCCGCTAACGGCCTAACGGCCGGCGTGGCAACCCCGAACCGGCCGGCGTCCACCGGGCAGCGCCAACCGCGGGCCACGGCACGGACCTGATCGCGTAGTCGCCGGATCACGCAAAGCCAGAATGGTTGGCATACCTGGATGCGAGGTGTACCCATTATCTATTGGTGCGAATTCCCGCTGCCCGACCAAAGGGGGACGGATGGCCAGCACGATCAGTTTCAGAAACGATTACGTTTTCTGGATTCCGCCCGACGGAACCGCATACGTCGCGCTCGGCCCGGACGGGCGTTTCGGCTCCGGCGCCATTACGGTCTCCGCCGTCGCGAAGGATGGTGTCGGCGTGGTCGGATTCCTGGTCAACCAGTACATCGAGGTGGTGCAGATGGCGGTCCGGACGCAATGGGCAACGTCGGCGTACACCTACTATCTCGACATCGTCGTCAGGAACAACGCACATGTCGGTGGGCCGGGGACGGGTTTTTCGCACTGGTCGCTCAACACGTCGATCACAAATCCGTAGGTTGAGGACGGGCAAATGCGAATCATCACGGTTTGTGACTACGACGGAAATGTCGTCGCGCTCATGTCGATGCCGCACGACGGTTTTCGCCCATCGCTTCCCGGGCTGCCACCCGGCCAACAGGAAGTCGAAATCGACGTACCGGACCTCACCGAGGACATGAACGACGAGGACCGGCACAGCCGGCTCCACGAACTCGCGACCCGGTACCGCGTCGACGTGGGCCGCAAGGGGTTCACGGCCCGGTAGCCGGCGTCAGTGGCGGCGGACGTTCCGGCGCAGCTGCAGGATCCTGATCGTGCCCGGAAGTGCGACCAGCAGCGCGCCGGCCGCCACGCCGAGCAGGATCGCGACGGCGAGTGGCAGGTGCCCGGAGAGTCCGAAGTAGTCGACCTGGACGTTCTGCGAGTTCTGCAGGATGAAGATCAGCAGCAGCACCAGCACGACCGCCGCGACGATCAGCCCGACCCACAGGCCGCCGAAACGGCTGCGGCGCACGGCCGGGTCGGCAGCGGCTTCGTCGACCGGTGGTTCGGTGGTGGGCGAAGGCGGTTCGTCCGGCAGGACGGGGACCGGGGGAGGCGCGGTGGCGGGCGTGGTGGCCGGTGTGCCGGCCGATGTGCCGGCGGGTGGCTGCGGCCAGTTGTGGTTGTAGCCCGGCCCATCTGGTGGCGATGCCTGAGTCATGGCGGTCTCTCCTGACGCGGCGGTGGTGACCGCCTGGCTGGGCTGGTTCGGTGCCATCGTCTCTCCGTGGGCCGGATCCGGCTACTCGCCGGCCGTGCCCGACCACGTCCGACCGCGCCCCGATGACCAGACGCGTTCGGCGATCTCGATCGGCGTACCCCCGATGCGGCAACGCAACCAACTGCTGTGACATGGCGCCGAGGCGCACCGGACGGATCCGGGGCGCCTCGGCTGGTGTGTGTCAGCGCGTGGCTAGGGGTTGACCTGCCAGTGCACGTTGACCTTGTAGCTGCCGCCGTGCCCGTTGAACGTGAACGTCCCCGTCGGCGCGCGGAAGTTCGTCCAGCCGTAGTCCGAGGCGTTCTTGTACATCCACTCGTAGCGGTTCGGGAGGTACACGTAGTGCTCGCCCGGGTGGAACAGGTCGTCCTGGAACAGCTCGAACAGCCAGTCGAAGAACGTGCCGACGAGCCAGGCGACCGCCTTGCCGACGGCCTCGGCCAGTGCCGCGCCGAGGTAGCCGGTGAGCACGCCGGTCACGACCGCCTCGATGACCTTCAGCACGTCGTCCTTGACCTTCTGCCACACGGTGTTGATCGCGTCGGCGAAGCCGGAGCCGTCCTTCTCCGCGAGCATCACGACGGTGCTGTAGGTCCGCGGGAACGCGCCCGCCCCGGTGAGGTCGAACCGGTGGAAGAGCTTGCCCGGGTCGGTGTAGACCTTGACCTCGCCGTCGTCGAAGTCGTCGGCGACCATGAACTGGTTGACCTTCGACGTGCCGCCCTGGTGGTCGACGGCGACGCCGCCCATCGCGATCTCGTCGTCGCCGGGCCACTCCGGGTTGGTCTCGTCGGCGCACCGCACCTGCTCGATCCGGTAGTCCAGGCTGGTGAGCGTGGGGATCTGCAGGGGGATCGGGATGTGGTACTTCAGCGCCATGTCCTTGGCGGCGGCCTCTTCCTGGAGGTGCACCGCCTCGAGCCGGCTCGCCTGCGCGGTGAGCCTGCGCTTGAGCCCCTCCTTGTCGAACGGCACGGTCTCCGGGGTGAACGCGCCGGCGAAGCCCAGCTGGGCGTACTTCGCCGGATCGAGCGCACCGTGCCTGCCGAACTCGCGCTTGCGGACCGCCGGGTCGGCGATCATCGCCCTGGCCGCGTCGGCCGCGTACTTCTGCCGCTCGGCCGGCATCGTGAGCAGGCCCTTGCGCAGGTCCTCCTCGATGCTGCCCGCCGGGAACTCCTTCGCCGGGTCGGCGGCGACCACGGCCATCGAGTACTTCAGCGCGTAGTCGGCGTCCTGCATGATCGACGCGATCTCGGGGTCGGATCTCAGGTCACCCGGCGTGGGCGGGGCCGGGTATTCCGGGTCCTCGGCGGCCGCCCGGGGTGGCGCGGCCGCGGCCTGCGCCGGGATCAGCGCTGCCGTGACCGCCGCTACGGCGATCAGTGGCAGGGCGTACCGGCGTAGCGCGCCCGAACGGGCGTATAAGCGTGTACGCATGGGTATTTTCCTTCCGTCAGATGGGCCGGCACCGCTTGTCTGCCGTCCTGGTAGAAGGTCTACTGACCGCCAGTTGCCGGGCGGCTGTAGCGCGGATGTCGGGCGGATGCGTCCCTGGAAGGAGCCGTGGGTGGCCGATCTCGAGGTCCGGGTGCTCGGTGCCGTCGAGGCCGTCGGCCCACACGGGACGGTCGCGCTGACCAGCACCCGGCGGGTGATCCTCGGGGTGCTGGCCTTACGGGTGGGCCGGGTCGTGCCCTACACCGAGCTGGTTGACGTGCTGTGGGGGGAGTCGCCGCCGCGCACGGCGTTCAAGACGCTGCACAGCCACGTCGCCCGGATCCGCCAGGCGCTCGCCGCGTCCGGCGTGACCCCGGTGGTCATCACCCGGGACCCGGGCTACGTGCTGGAGCTCCCGCCGGAGCGGGTGGACGCGCACCGCTTCGAGCTGCTGGTCCGGGGCGCCCGCGCCGACCTGACCCGCGGCGACACGCAGGCCGCGGTCGAGACCCTGCGCACGACCCTGGACCTGTGGCGCGGCGAGCCGTTCTCCGGCACCGATCTCGGCGAACGGGGCCACCACGAGCTCGACCGCCTGCAGGAGCTGCGCCTGTCCGCCACCGAGGACCGGTGGGACGCCGAGATCGCCACCGGCGCCGCGGCCGCGGCGGCGCTGGAGCTGCCCCGGCTCGTGGCCGGGGAGCCGCTGCGGGAACGCCTGACCGGGCTGCTGATGCTGGCGCTGCACCGCTGCGGCAGGCATGCCGAGGCGCTCACCGCCTACGAGCGGCTGCGCCATCGCCTCGCCGACGAGCTCGGCGCCGACCCCGGCCCGGAGCTCGCCGGGCTGCACACCGCGATCCTGCGCCGCGACCCGGCCCTCGGGTCGTCCGCCGCCGCGCCGGCCGCGCCCGCGCCGATCCCGGTGCAGGCTCCGGCGCAGATTCCCGCGCGGGCCGGGCACTTCACCGGCCGGGCCGCGGAACTGTCCGATCTGGACGACGCGCTCGCCGGCGACGAGCCGCCGATCGTGGTGATCTCCGGACCGGCGGGCATGGGCAAGACGTCACTGGCCGTGCAGTGGGCCGCGGGCATCGCCGCGCGTTTCCCCGACGGCCAGCTGTTCCTCGACCTGCGCGGCCACGACCCCGACCACGCCATCGGCGCCGAGCAGGCGCTCGCGCACCTGCTGCGCGGCCTGGACGTGCCAGAGGACCGCATCCCGGCGGGGGAGTCGGCGCGCGCGGCGCTGTACCGGACTTTGTTGCACGCCAGGCAATGCGTGGTGCTGGTGGACAACGCGGGCACCGTCGACGACGTGCTGTCGCTGGTGCCCGGCTCGGACACGAGCCTGCTCATCGTGACGAGCAGGCGCTCGCTCACCGGCCTCGTCGCCCGGTACGCCGTGTGCCACATCGTCCTCGACGCGCTCGACGCCGCCAGCTCGGTGGCGCTGCTGGAGAAGGTGGTCGGCAGGTCCAGGGTCGCGCGCGAACCGGAAGCCTTCGCGCACCTCGGCCGGGTCTGCGCGGGGATGCCGCTCGCGCTGCGGATCGCGGCCGCGCGGCTCGTCGGCGAGCCCGCCCGGTCGGCCGCCGAGCTCGCCGACGAATTGGCCCGCGCCCGGCTCGACGGGTTCGCCGTGGAGGGCGACGCGCGCACGGTCCGCGCGGTGCTCGCGAGCGCCTACCATCCGCTCTCGCCGGACGCGGCGCGGCTGCTGCGGCTGCTCGGCACGGTGCCGACCCCGACGGTGAGCGGCCACCTGGGCGCGGCGCTGGCCGGCGTGCCCGCCGCCACCGGACGCGCGGTGCTCGGCGAGTTGTCCGGGGCGCACCTGGTGATCGGCGCGGGGGAGGACCGCTACCGGTTCCACGACCTCATCCGCGAGTTCGCCCGCGACCGCGCCGCCGCGGAGGAGGCGGACCCCGACGAGGTGACCGGGCGGCTGCTCGACTGGTACCTGTTCATCGCCGACGAGGCCAACCGGCTCGTCAACCCCGACCGCGACGCGGTCAAGCCCGCGTTCCGGTTCCCGCTGCCGCCGCTGCCCTTCCCGGCCGGGAGGCACGCGGCGACGGCGTTCCTGGAGTCCGAACGGGACGGTTTCCTCCCGGTCGTCCAGCACGCGCGCGAGCACGCCAGGCTCACCGAGGCGTGGCATCTCGTGTACCTGCTCACCAGCTTCTACGAGGTGAGCGGCCACTGGACCGAGCGCGTCGAGCTCTGCCGCGCCGGGCTCGCCGCCGCCCGCGGCACCGGCGACCCGGCCGCCGAGGCGGAGATGCTGCGCGCGCTCGGCGTCGCGTACTACATGACCCGGCGGCTCACCGAGGCGGTGGAGACCAACCTGACCGCGCTCGGCGTGGTCCGCGACGTCGGCGACCTGGCCGGCGAGGGCCACGTGCTCAACAACCTCGCCAACGCCTACGCCGAGCTGCGCCGGTTCGACGAGGCCGTCCCGGTGTTCCGGGAGGCGGGCGAGCGCGCCACCGCCGCGGGCAACCGCATCGGCGTCGCGCTGTCCCAGCGCAACCTCGGTCACGTGCTCGTGCGGATGGGTCGCGCCGCGGAGAGCCTCGAGCCGCTGCGCGCCGCGCTGACGATCTTCGACGACATCGGCAACGCCCGGCTGCGCGCGGGCACCCTCGACACGCTGGGCGAGGCGCACCGCGACCTCGGCAGGCACGCCGACGCGCTGCGCGACTTCGCCGAGGCGATCGCCATCAGCCGCGAGATCGGCGACCGGTGGCTGGAGTGGGAGCTGTTGCGCGACTGCGGGATCACCCATCTCGCGGCGGGCGACCCCGCCGCCGCGCTGGACCACTTCGGACAGTCGCTGGCGGTGACCCGCGCCGTGCACGACCGCAACGGCGAGGCGGTCGCGCTCGAGCTGATCGGCCGGGCGCACCTGCGTGCCGGCCGGACGGCCGAGGCCGCCGAGTACCTGGAACTGGCCCTCGCGGTCCGCGCCCAGGTACCCGACGGCTACGAGGAGGCACACATCCACCGCGACCTCGCCGAGCTCGCCGCCGCGCACGGTGACGGCGCGGCCGCCTCCCACCACCGCGGCCGCGCCGTGCACCTCTACCTCCGGGTCAACGCCACGGCCGAGGCCGAGTCGCTCACCCCTGACGGATCGTGACCTTCGCGCGTCCCACCCCGATCGTGCCCGCCGTGGCGTCGCTGATCTCGGCGCCGAAGTACATCCCCGGCTGGGCACCGGCCAGCAGCCCGACGGGCACGTCGACGTGGTCCGCGCCGGCCGGGATGGTCACGACCCGCGTCTTCACCGGCACGTAGTCCTTGCCCGCCACCGCGGTCCCGTCGACCGTGCGCAGGCGCACCGAGACCGCTGCCCGCGCGATCGTGTTGAGCTGCAGCGGGATGTTGCACTTGTCGGTGGGCCACCAGCAGATCCCGCTGTCCGGCATGACCACCACGAGACCGGAGTCGGACGTGCCGGCGTCGTCGTCGATGACCGTCGCGGCCGCCGTGCCCGCGCCGACCGTCACCCCGCGCGGCCCGAAGATCTCGACGGTGAACTGCTCGTCGGACTCGTCGTGGTCGTCGCGCACCACCTGCACCGGCGCCACCCGCGGGCCGGGCTCGGCCCAGGTCAGCGTGGACGTGGTGGCCAGGTAGTCCTGCCCGGCCACGGCCGACCCGTCGATCGTCCGGTAGCGAACCGAGCCCGCCGCCGGGCAGCCCGCCGCGGGTGGCGCCATCGTCACGGTGAGCGCGAAGATCTTCGTGCCGCTGCCCGACCCCTCGTACTGCGCCGCCCCCGCCACCGAGACGACCGGCGGCGCGCACACCACCGGCGCCGCCGTCGCGGTGACCCCGGCACCCACGACACTCCCCACCGCCGTGGCGAGCACCACCCCGACCGCGAACATCCTGGCGCGCATCCGTTCTCCCCGCATCCTGACTCTCATGGCGGCAGGTCTACCCAGCCGCGGTTGTGGCGCGGTTGTGACGGCACGGATGATCGGATCGGACCGCAGCGGTCGGGCGCGGCCGGGACGCCTTCGGTCAGGGTGGACACCGGAAGGAGGCCTCGTGATCGCAGCGCTCAACCGGATCGTCGACCTCGTCGAGGAGCACCTTGCCGACGAGTTCGACGTCGGTGGACTGGCCGGTTCGCTCGGCACCACCGAGTACCACCTGCGCCGGATGTTCTCGTCGCTCGCCGGCATGCCGCTGTCGGAGTACGTGCGCCGGCGCCGCATGACCGTCGCCGCCGCCGACGTCGTCCGGGGCGAGGACGATCTGCTGAGCATCGCGGTCCGGCACGGATACGGCTCGGCCGAGGCATTCGGCCGGGCGTTCCGGGCGGTCCACGGCGCCGGTCCCGGCGACGTGCGCCGCGACGGCGGCCCCCTTCGCACCCAGCCACAGCTCAGGTTCCGCCTGACCGTCGAAGGGAACACCCCCATGCACACCCGCATCGTCGACCGCCCCGCGTTCCGGCTCGTCGGGCACGCCGCCCGGGTTCCGCTGATCCACCAGGGCGTCAACCCGCACATCCAGCAGCACGTCACCGCACTGCCCGCGGAAGAACACCAGCGGCTGAAGGCCCTCGGCGACGCCGAGCCGGCGGGCCTGCTCCAGGTCTGCGACGACCTCGACGCCGACCGCGCCGAGGGCAGCGAGCTGACGTACCTGCACGGCGTCGCCGTCGCCGGGGACACCCCGGCCCCCGACGGTCTCGACGCCATCGAGGTACCGGCCGGCAGGTGGGCGGTCTTCCGCACGACCGGGCCCCATCCGCAGGCCCTGCAGAAGTCCTGGGCCGCGACCGCGACCGAATGGTTCCCCGCCAACCCGTGGCGGCTGCGGCCGGGCCCGGAGATCGTCGCGGTGCTCGAGCATGCGGCCGACTTCAGCACCGCGACCTGCGAGCTGTGGCTGCCGGTCGAACCGGCGTGACCGGCGTGACCGGCACGGATCGTCGACTGCCGGGGTGGGGTTCGGGCAGACTCGACCCATGACGGTGACGAGGCCGGCCGCTGTGCGGACCGGCTGACATGCATTCGGTCGGGCTGGTGCTGCATCCCCGCCGCGACTCCGCGGCCGCGGTGGACGCGGTGCTCGACTGGGCGGCCGGCCGGGGTGTCGAGATCCTCGGCATCGAGACGGAGCTCGTCCGGCTGAACTGTGCGGCGGTGGGGGTCTCCCCGGCGGAGCTCGGCCGCCGGGCCGATCTGCTGGTCAGCCTCGGCGGCGACGGGACCATGCTGCGTGCGATGCGGCTGGCCGACGGTCAGCGCGCGCCGGTGCTCGGCGTGAACCTCGGCAAGCTCGGCTTCCTTGCCGAAGTGGACGTTCCGGGATTGTCCGGCGCGCTGTCGGCCATCGACGGCAACGAGTTCACCATCGAGCCGCGGCTGGCCGTCGACGCCGTCCTCGGCGGCCGGTCGGTCACGGCGTTCAACGACGTGGCCGTGGTGCGGGTGCCGGGGGACGGCAGCGCGGTCGTCGCGGTCCGCGTCGCCGGCCACGACTTCGTCAGCTACGCCGCGGACGCGGTCATCGTGGCCACGCCGACCGGTTCGACCGCGTACAGCTTCTCCGCCGGCGGGCCGATCACGAGCCCCGCGGTCGAGGCCCTGCTGGTCACCCCGGCCGCGCCGCACTCCGCGTACAGCCGGGGTGTGGTGCTGTCCGTGCACGACACTCTGATGCTGGACATCCTGCCCGCGAGCGGCCGGCTGGCCGTCGAGGTGGACGGGGAGGTCGCCGGCTACGTGTCGCCGGGCGACCGCATCGAGCTGTGCGCGCGGCCGGCCGCCGCGCGCGTGGTGCGGCTGGGCAGGACGACCTTCTACCAGCGCGCCCGCCGCAAGCTGCGCCTGACGGACTCGGCCGAGATTCCCGCGAGCTCGCCCGACGGCGCCGACGCCTGAGCCATGCCGGGGCCGCTACGGGCCCGTCGCCGGCGAGTCCGGTCCCACCCGGTGGCCGGTGACCGTGGATCTCGGCAGGCGGCCCGCCCTGGACGTGCCCGCCAGCTCGTCCCCGTCGACGGTGACGTCGAAGGTGAGGTTCAGGCGCATGGGCTTGGTGATGGACTGGGCCCAGGTCAGCCGGTCGCCGGCCAGCACGACGTCGGTCAGCCCGACCTGTTCGCCGTGCCGCGCGTCGCGCGCGACGCCACGCAGCACACCGTCCTTTGTGGACAACTCCAGCACGGCGTGCTGCCGGCCGATCGGGGTGTTGATCACCAGGTGCCAGGTTCCGTCGACGGACATGGTGCCCTCACCCGGCGACCGTCGGCGTGGCGCCGGTGCCGCGCCACACGGTGCCCCGGCGCTCGTGCGCGAACAGCCGCTCCACCGCGTGGGCGACCTGCGGGCCAAGCTCGCGCTCCAGCAGGTACAGCCCCAGGTCCAGGCCCGAGGTGACGCTCGCGGCGGTGACCAGGTCGCCGTCGTCGACCAGGCGGGCGTCGACCGCGATCGTGCCGGTGGCCGCCAGCAGGTCCAGCCCGAGCCGGTGGGTGGTCGCCGGGCGCCCTTCGATCAGGCCGGCCATCGCCAGCACCATCGAGCCCCCGCACACCGTGGCCACGGTCAGGCCCGGCCGGCCGAGGGCTTCCTTCAGCAGCACGGGAAGCCCGGTGTCGAGCGTGCGGGCGAGCACGACCGGGATGCTGTCCTCCCGCACGTCGTCCTCGCCGTCCGGCAGGCTCCCGGCCGCGCCGGGCACGACGACCAGCTCCGCCCGGCCGGGCTCGAGCCGGCACGTCGCGTCCAGCGAGAGCGAGCCGATCCCGCCGGGCACCCGGCGTGCTCCCTCGGCCGAGACGAGCTCGACCTCCAGCAGCCCGCCGGTGATCATCCCGCCCGCCGCGAGCACCTCGTACGGCGCGATGACGTCCAGCGGGTCGAACCCGTCGAACAACACGACCTGTGCGAGCATCCGTCCTCCTCGTTGCCGGTACACGCCGACGCTAGTGACGGCGTGCCGCCGGGAGAACGGGCTGGACTGCCACCCTTCAACGGATTCTCGCCACCGCGTTGAGCAGGACGAACACGAACACCGCCGCGTCAGAGGGTTGGCGCCGGCCGGCGGTGTGCCTACCTTGTTGCCATGCACACCGTGGCGGTGCTCGCCCTGGACAAGGTCATCCCCTTCGACCTGTCCACCCCCATCGAGGTGTTCACCCGGACCCGGCTGCCCGACGGCCGCGCCGCCTACCGGGTCCGCGTCTGCGGCGCCACCCCGACCGTCGACGCCGGAGCGTTCACCCTGCAGCCGCCGTGGGGGCTGGCGTCACTGTCCGAAGCGGACACGATCATCCTCCCCGGCTGCGCCGACCCGGCCATCCCGATCCCCGCCGAGGTCCTCGACGCCCTGCGCCGGGCCGCGCGCGACGGCACGCGCATCGCGTCGATCTGTTCCGGCGCGTTCGTGCTCGCCGCCACCGGACTGCTCGACGGCCTGCGCGCGACCACGCACTGGCAGGCCGCCGCGCTGCTCGCCGCGCGCCATCCCGGCATCGACGTGGACCCGAACGCGCTCTACGTCGACAACGGCCGGTTGCTGACCTCCGCGGGCGCCGCCGCCGGTCTCGACCTGTGCCTGCACCTGATCCGCAACGACTACGGCTCCGCCGTCGCCGCCGACGCCGCCCGGCTGTCCGTGATGCCGCTGGAACGCGAAGGCGGGCAAGCCCAGTTCATCGTCCACGACCAACCGCCGGCGCCCCGGGGCTCGGTCCTGGAACCCTTGCTGCGCTGGATGGAGGACAACACCACGCGAGACCTCACCCTGGACGACATCGCCGCGCGCGCCGGCATGAGCACCCGCACCCTCAACCGCCGGTTTCGCGAGCAGACCGGCACCACACCCCTGCAGTGGCTGCACCGCGCCCGCATCCGCCAGGCCCAGTACCTTCTCGAAGCCACCACCCACTCCGTCGAGCGGATCGCCGGCCAGGTCGGCTTCGGCTCACCCACCGCGTTTCGCGACCGCTTCAGGCGCGTCGTCGGCACCAGCCCCAACGCCTACCGCGCCACCTTCCAGGCATCCACCGCGAACTGACCACGGACGGCCCCGCACCGGCCGGCGGCACGGCTCCGGACCCACAGGTGCGTGTCGGGCGCACCTGTGGGTCCGGCCGGCGCTTGTTGGCCGGGTCCGGGTCCGGTCAGATGTTCACTCCGAAGCTGCGCAGCCACGGCAGCGGGTCGATCGGCGTGCCGTCCTGGTGCACCTCGAAGTGCAGGTGCGGGCCGGTGGACTGGCCCTCGTTGCCCATCGTCGCGATCTGCTGGCCCGCGGCGACGGTCTGCCCGACGCTGACGGTGAACGTGGCGACGTGGCCGTAGACGGTGATCAGCCCGCCGGAGTGCTGCACTCGCACCCACTGGCCGAACCCGCTCGCGGGGCCGGCGTCGATCACCTCGCCGGCCATCGCCGAGAAGATGGGCGTGCCGATGGCGTTCGCGATGTCCTGGCCGTTGTGGATGGTGCCGTCGCGCGGGCCGAACCCGGAGCTGAGCGTGCCGACGGTCGGCTTCACCACGGCCCCGTCGCCGACGGTCACGGACTGGGAGATCAGGCCCGCCTTCTTCTGGGCGAGCTGGTCCGTCTCGCCCTTGGCGGCCTTCTGTGCGGCGACCGCCGCGGTGTAGGCGCGCTTCGCGGCGGCCTGCGCCGTGGCCGCCTCGTCGCGGTTGCGCGCGGCGTCGGCGAGCGCCTGGCGTGCGTCGCGCTCGGCCTTGGCCTTCTGCCTGCTGGCCGCGCTCATCTTGTCCACCACGGCGACGTACTCACTGCCGAGCACGTTCAGCATCGAGGCCCGGGTCAGCATGTCGTCCGGGTTGTCCGAGGTCAGCAGCGCGGCCGCCGAGGTGACCGAGCTGCCGCCGCGGTAGTTCGCGTCGGTGAACTGATCGAACCGGCCGCGGGTGTTCTCCTCGAGCCGCGCGGCCTTGCCGGCCTCGGTGCGGGCCCGCTTCTGCGCGGCGGTCGCGGCCTTGACCGCCGCGACGGCGCGCTGGTGGCGCTTCTCCGCGGCCGTGAACCGCGTGAACGTCTTGCCCAGCTTCAGCTGCGCGGCCTTGAGCTCGGCGTCGGCCGCCGCGATCTGGTCGTCGAGTGAACCGGGCTGGGCCTGTGTGGCGGCCGCGTGCCAGCCCGGCGCCGCGACGACCAGCAGGCCCGCCAGGAGGAGCGCGACCGCCAAGGTCACCCGCGTCAGTCCCCGACGCGCACGCATACACGACTCCCTGCTCCTCGGCGGCAACGCGAACCCGGCATCACGGGTAACTACGGGACCGACGGTCCGCCGGTTCAGCACCGGTCGCACGCGGTGCTCAACGCCTCGTCGAGAACCGGTCAGGCGTCGGGCGCGTCGTGCCCGTACTTCGCGTGCCCCGCGCCGCGGGGGCATAAGATCGTCAAGCTCGAGATCCGCCGTCGAGGAGACTGGAACCACCGTGAACATCGTCCTGTGGATCGTTGCGTCCGTGCTGGCCGTTGGCATGCTCGCCTCCGGAGGCATGAAGGTCATCCGGCCCAAGCCCGCGCTCGCCGCCGCCGGGCAGGGGTGGGTCGAGGACTTCCCCGGTGGGGCGGTCAAGGGCATCGGGGCGCTGGAGGTGCTCGCCGCGCTGGGGCTGATCCTGCCGGCCCTGCTCGACATCGCGCCGGTTCTCGTGCCGCTCGCCGCGTCGGGGGTCGTGCTGCTGATGATCGGCGCGGCGATCACGCACGCGCGCCGGGGGGAGTACTCCGCCATCCCCATCAACGCCGTGCTGGGCCTGCTCGGCCTCTTCGTCGCGATCTTCCGCTTTGGGCCCTACGCCTTCTGACCCTCCCGGGCCGCCGGCTCGATGCCCAGGGCCGCGGCGGCCGCCAGCGCCCGGTCGACCAGTGCGGCGGCGGCGCCGGTGTAGTGGGCCGGGTTCAACAGGTCGGCGAGGCGCTCGGGGGTCAGGGCCGCGGTCAGCTCCTCGTCGGCGGCGAGCACGTCGGCCAGTGAGGTACCGGTGCGGGCCGCCGTCCGGGCCGCCTCGGTCAGGAGGCGTTTGGCCGCCGCCTTTCCCAGCGTCGGGGCCAGCGCGACGTTGAGCCGCTCGCTGACGATCTCGCCTCGGGTCAGGGCGAGGTTGTCGCGCATTCGGTCCGCGTTCACCTCCAGGCCCTCGGTCAGCTCGGCGGCGGTGTGCGCGGCACCGCCGGTCAGCCGCAGCGCCTCGCGCAGCGGCTGCCACTCGGCGTGCCACGCGCCTGCCGGTCGCTCGTCCTCGGCCAGCATCGACTGGGCGAGGACGAGCGCGAGTGCGGGCACCTGCCGCGCGGCGGTGACGACGAGAGTGGCGAGCACCGGGTTGCGCTTCTGCGGCATGGCCGACGACGCGCCCCGGCCCGGCGCGGCGGGCTCGGTCACCTCGCCGATCTCGGTGCGGGACAACGTCTGCACGTCCAGGGCGAGCTTGCCGAGCGCACCCGTCACGAACGCCAGCGTCGCGCCGAGGTCGGCGATCGGGGTACGCACGGTGTGCCAGGGCAGCACCGGCTCGGCCAGGCCCAGCTCCGCGGCGAACGGGGCGATCAGCGTCGTGGCGTCGAACGGCTCGCCCGCCCGGTCGGCCTCGGCGTACTCCGCGTAGGCGGCGAGGGTGCCTGCCGCGCCGCCCAGCTCGGCGGGCAGCACGGTCGCCCGGACCCGGCTCAGCGCGTCGAGCGTGAGCTGCAGCCAGGTCGCCGCCTTCAGGCCGAAGGTGACGGGCACGGCGTGCTGGGTGAGCGTGCGGCCGGCCTGGACGGTGTCGCGGTGCCGGTCGGCGAGCGTGGCCAGCGCGCCGGCCACCCGCACCAGGTCGGCGGCGATCAGGTCCAGCACCCGCCGGGCGACGAGCATGAACGCCGAGTCGAGGATGTCCTGGCTGGTCGACCCGCGGTGGACGTACTCGGCGGCCGCCGGCGCGTCGGCCGCCACCACCGCGGTGAACGCCGGCACGAACGCCACCACCGGGTTCGCCGCGTTCCGGGACCGGCGGGCCAGGTCGACCACGTCGAGCCGGTCCGCGTGTGCCGCGGCCGCGATCGCCGCCGCGGCCGACGGCGGCAGCACGCCCGCACCTGCCTGTGCGCGGGCCAGCGCCACCTCGACGTCCAGCATGGCCTGCAGGAACGCCTCGTCGGTCACCGCCGCCTCCGCCGGGCTGCCCGCCCAGGTCGGGGCTAGCAGGCCGGAGTCGGTGCCGGCTCGGTCGGTCATCGCGTCTCCATTGCGGTCAGGCGGCGTCACGCTGCTCATCCTCGACCGCCAGCCCGAGGACCGCACGGGCGATCGCGTCGGAGTCCTCCAGCGTCACCGAGCCGACCCCCGGCCGGATGCCGGCCGCGGTCACCCAGTGCACGCCCTCGGTCGGCACGCCGAACGCGAACCGCGCTGGGTGCGCCCGGCCGGCGCGGTCCACCACCCGGTACGGGCGCTGGGTCACCGCGAGCCCACCGCTCTCGTAGCCCTCGATGCGGTACGGCCGGGCCTGGCCGGTGTCGCGCAGGTGGCGCAGCAGCGGGTTGGCGGTGCGCCGCAGGTCCGTCTCCGGCAGCCGGGCCTCGATCAGCCCGCGCACCGCGACCGGCGGGTGCGGCACCAGGACGGACTCGGCCACGAACGTGTTGTCCTGTGTGGACGCTTCGACGCGCAGGCCGGGACCGGTCATCCGCAGCGAGCCGGCCTCGATGAGGGCGATCATCTCCTCGACGCGGCTCGCCGGCGGGCCGATCGACAGGAACGCGTTGAGCGGGTTATACCAGCCCTCGAGCTCCTCGCGGTACGAGTCGCCGGAGATGCCGCTGTGGTCGACCACGAGCCGGACCTCGTTGCGCAGGTCGCGGAGCACGTCGAGGGCGGCCTTGCGCGGGCCGCTGACATTGCCCAGCCGGGCGTGCACCACGTCGTCGCGCAGGTGCTCGACGAGCCAGTCCCGGAACGCGGCCTCGTCGGCGAACTCGTGGTCGGCGTAGGGCCGCTCGATCATCGCCCAGTTCCAGCGCTGCTCCGGCGTGATGTCGTACGGTGCGAGCAGCGCCGCCTCCGGCTCGCCGGAGAGCGACCGCTCGACGAACTCGTCCGCCGCCTCCGGGCCGGCCAGCCCGCGGATCATCGTCTCGTAGTAGACCG
This sequence comes from Actinophytocola sp., assembly GCA_035995025.1. Taxonomy (GTDB): domain Bacteria; phylum Actinomycetota; class Actinomycetes; order Mycobacteriales; family Pseudonocardiaceae; genus Actinophytocola. The sequence goes on along the minus strand of DASYKY010000075.1, from coordinate 35,124 downwards.
TGCGGACCTCGCGGTCGACCAGCGGCCACACGCGGTCCCGGAACCGCAGCGGGCTCTTCGCCCGTGCCCGGGCGCGCAGCTCGGCGATGACCGGCTCGGTCAGGAACCGCGGGAAGTGGCGGCCGTGCGCGCCCTTCTCGTTCTCACCCCGGGCGTGGTGCGGCACACCGCGCCGGGAACCGGCGTACAGCAACGGTTCCCGGCCCGACGGGTGGTAGACGAGGCCGGCGGCGCCCTGGGAGAACCGCCCGCCGCGGCCCGTGGTCAGCAGCGCGAGATAGTCGAAGAAGCACAGGCCCAGGCCGCGGATCAGCGTGGGCATGCCCGGCGGGAACGCGTCGAGGTCGGTGTCGGCGGGGCTCGCCGGGCCGAGGTAGCTCAGCGCGTGCCGGACGGCGAAGTCGGCGTGCGCCCGCTCGGAGTCCGACGGCAGCAGCGGACCGTGCCCGAGCGCCAGCACGACGCGGTCGAGCCCGGTCAGCCGGCCGCCGTCGGCCAGCGCGACCTCCTGGCTCTGTCCGTCGGCGGCGTCGTCGAGCGCGACGGCCTCCGCGCGGTGCACCCGGATCGTGAGGTTCTCCGGCGCGGTCGCGACGAGCCGCTCGACGACCCATTCGAGGTAGTGGCCGTAGAAGCCGCGGGTCGGGTAGTCGTCCGGCCCTAGCCGGGCCGCCTCGGCGCGGCACAGGTCCGGGTGGTCGCCGCCGATCTCGCCGGCGCACAGCATGCGGGCCCACTCGTGCAGGCTCGGGCCGGGCACGATCGGACCGGCGCACGGCACGCTCTCGTCGGTGAACAGGCTGACCTGTGAGGTGACCGTGTTCATCAGCAGCTCGGGCGACTGGTCGGGGCGCCACACCGCCCCGGGTCCGGCCGGTGCCGGGTCGACGACGTCGACGACGACCCGTTGCCCGGTCCCGGACGCGTTCGCGCAGAGCCGTTCCAGCACCGACGTGCCTCGCGGCCCCGCGCCGATCAGACAGATCCGCAGGTCCATGTACCCATCTCCCGCTCGATGTTTGCCCTGTCAACAGTTAGCAGTGCGCACAATCGATTCAGTCAGCAACCGCTCGAGACGCGAGCAGGAACGCCGGGTCGGGCTGTCGATCTGGCAGATTCGCGTTCGTCGTGGTGCAGGGTAGGAGACTCCTGCCCGCCGGCGGGAGCGTCCTAACGGACGAATATCCGCTGTCCTCGCACACCGGACCCGGAGGAGCGATCAGGGTGGTGTGGCTTCCGTAGCGGCGTCTTTGCCGTCCGTGGCGATCGCGACGAAGGCGACCAGGGTGGTGGCGAGCGCGAGCGTGACGGTGATGCCGACGCGGAGCAGGAGTGCGCCGACGACGGCGCCGGCGAACATGGCGAGGACGGAACCCACGCGCCGCAAGGGTTTCTGGCCGCTGCCGCCGGCGAGGACGCTGTCCGCGGCCAGGCCGGTCAGCGTCAGGGTCAGCACCGTCGTGGTGAGATCGCGGGCGGCGAGGCGGCGGACCGTGGCGTTCTGCAGGCCGAAGGCGACGGCGAGCGGGATGGTCAGCGCGAGTGCCGGCACGTCCGGGACGGACAGCGCCGTGGCTCCGGCCAGCAGCACCGCCTGCAGCGTGAAGGCCACCACCAGCCAACGGCGCGGCCGGCGGTCGAGCAGCGTGCCTAGCCGCCCGCCCAGCATCGACCCGGCGAGGAACGCGGCGATTGCCGTCGCGGACGCGACCGGGGACAGGCCGGAGCCGGGGTAGGCCGACAGGCCGAGGAACACCACGTTCCCGGTCATGTTGGCGACGAAGACGTGCCCGAGCCGCAGGTAGCTGACGGCGTCGACGATCCCGGTGACCGCGGTCAGCACGAGCAGCAGCGCGACGAGCCTGCGGCGATCGATCGGCACGTCCATACCGGACATCAACCTCTCAGCGCATCTTGCGAATCGTCGGTGGTGGTGACGTCGTAGTCTGCCCCGTGCAGCGTCCTCGGGTGTCGCCGGTGACGGGTTTCCGTTCGCCCTGGTGGGATGCCGGGGTCGCGGTCGGGTTCGTGGTGCTCGCGTTCGCGCCCGAGGGTGGCGCACCAGAGAGTCGACCTGGGCGAGCTGCCGGACCGGCCACTCGACGCGCTCGAGGTGCACCTCGAGGGCTCGGCCGCGCGGCCCGCCGACTACGTGGCCTGCTGGCTCGTCCTCGCCGCCTGCTGGGCCGCCGGGGCGTGGGTGCGCGGCGCGGCCGCACGCGACGCCGAGCGGCGGCGGCTCGCCGAGGAGGCGGTGGTGGCCGCCGAGCGCGCGCGGATCGCCCGCGAGCCACGACGCCGACCGCGAACCGGCCGTCGGGCCGCTCGCCGACCTCGTCGCCGGCTCCCGGGCGGCCGGTGGAACTGGTCGAGGACGGGGAGCCGGGCCCGATGGCCGATGCCGCGCAGGTGGCCGCCTACCGTGTCGTCCAGGAGGCGCTGACCAACGCGCTCAAGCACGCCGCGGGCGAGCGCACCGTCGTGCGCGTCCGTCACCACGCCGACCGGCTCGACCTCGAGATCACCGGCGCGGCCGGAGCACTTCCCGGTGACGTGGGACGCGCCTACCGGCTGACCGGCCGGGGCAGCTGGGCGAGGGCGTCGCCGGCGAGCTCGGCCACCTGCCGGTCGCCCGTGGCGCCGGCCGCCGCCCGGATCCGGCGCAGCTCGGGCTCGGCGTCCGGGTCGCCGTCCTCCGCGCGCAGGACGGCCAGCAGACCGGCGGCGAGCAGCGCGCCGTCGCCCGCGCCGGACTCGGCGTACCAGCGGTTGGCGGCGACCAGCAGGTCGCGGGCCGCGGTCCGGTCGCCAGCGGCGCGGAGAACCTCGGCCTGGGTAACTCGGGTCATGGCGAGCAGGCGAAGGTCGCCCGCCTGCTCCGCGCCGGTGATCGCGCGGTCGAGGGTGCCGGCCGCGGCGGGGTCGCCGCCGTCGTGCTGGGCCCGGCCGAGGTGGGCCAGGTGCAGCGCGGCCGCGCCCCCGAAACCCAGGCGCTGCGCGGATTCGGCGGCCTGCGCGTGGTGGCGGGCGGCGCCGGCGAAGCGGTGCTCGGCGTGGGCGAGCCTGCCGAGCGCGGCCTCGGCGTGCTGCAGGCCCCACGCGTCGCCCAGCGGGCCGATGATGCGGATCGCGTCCTCGCACGCCGCCCTGCCGGCCACGGTGTCCCCGAGAGCGAGGTGTGCGAACGCCGCCAGCAGCCGGCTGCCGCCCTCGTACCAGGTTTCGCCGCGCGCGGCGAAACCCGGGCGGCACCGCGCCAGGTCCGCGAGGGCGTCGGCGTAGCGGCTTTCCTGGAACAGCACGAAACCGGCGTACCAGCGCGTCAGGTTCAGCAGGTCATCGTCGTCCCCGGCGAGGGCGATCGCGGCGTCGAACGCGGTGCGTGCCGGCCGGAGGTCGCCGGACATGGCCTCCAGCCAGCTCTCCAGCAGCAGGGCCCGCACGTGCAGGCCGGCGGGTGCGGCGCCGGCGGCGATCCGGGCGGCGCGCAACCGGGCGGCGGCCGCGCTGTCGTCGAGCAGGATCCAGGCCCAGCCGAGGTCGACGGAGATCCGCAGGCCGGCGACCGGATCGTGGGCGTATGCCCGGTCGAGGGCGACGTCGATCGTGGCGCGTTCGGCCGCGGTGACGGCGACGTGCGCGGCCTGGCCGGGCCCGTGAACCCGTGCGGCGACGAGCTCGGCGACCCCGCTGACCCAGTCGAGCACGGCGTCCGCGGCGGGGTCGGCGGCGTCGGCCTCGGCGGCCCGGTCCGCGGCGAAGGCCCGGACGCTGTCCAGGAGGCGATAGCGGGTGGCGCCCGGACCGCCGTCATCGACGGTGACCAGTGACCGGTCGGTCAGGCGCGCCACGACGTCCAGGGCCGACGCGGCGGGCACCCCGAGCGCGGCGAGGACGTGCTCGACGGCGGGCATGGTCGCCCCGTCGGGGAACTGGGCCAGCGCCCAGAGGCCGCGCTGGTCGTCGGGAAAGAGCAGGTCGTAGCTCCACGACAGCGCCGCGGCGAGCGTGGGGCGGTCCGACACGGGGTCGGCGAGCAGCGTGAACCGGTCGTCGAGCCGCTCCGCGATCTCCGGCACGGAAAGGATCCGCGCACGGGCCGCGGCAAGCTCGATCGCCAGCGGCAGGCCGTCGAGGGCGCGGCACAGCTGCGCGACGGCCGGCGCGATGGCGGCGGTGAGCGCGAACGACGGCTTGCGTTCGGCGGCGCGCCGGGTGAACAGCGCGACGGCGTCAGCCTCGGGCAGCGTGGCGAGCGCGTGCACCACCTCGCCGTCGACGCCGAGCGAGCGCTGGCTGGTGGCCAGCACCCGCACACTCGGTGCGGTGTCGAGGATCCGCACCGCGAGCGCGGCGGCCGCCTCCGCCACGTGCTCGCAGTTGTCGAGGACGAGCAGCAGGCCGGCACCGCGCAGACCCGCGACGGCGTCCGCGGCATCCACGCCGGGGACGGCGGCCGCGAGGGCGGCCGGTACCTCGGCGGCGGTCCGGACGCTGTCCAGCCGGACCAGCCAGACGCCGTCGGGGGCGCCGATCTCCCGCGCCGCCTCGATCGCGAGGCGGGTCTTGCCCACACCGGCCGTCCCGACGAGCGTCACCAGCCGGTGGGCGGCCAGGTTCGCGCGCACCGCGGCGAGGTCGTCGGCGCGGCCCACGATCGGGGTGGACAGCGCGGGCAGGTTCCCGCGGCCGGGTGCGGGCGCCGCGGGAGCGGGGGGCGCCGCGGGCGCTTCGAGGGCCTGGTCGTGCGCGAGCACCCGCCGTTCCAGGGCGGCCAGCTCCGGGCCCGGGTCGATGCCGAGCTCGTCGGCGAGCAGCCGGGTCACCCGGCGGTAGGCCGCCAGGGCGTCGGACTGCCGCCCGGTGCGGTAGAGCGCCGTGATCAGCAGCGCCCACAGCCGTTCCCGCAGCGGATGGACCGCGACCAGCGACTCCAGCTCGCCGATGATCTCGCCCGCCGCACCGAGGGCGAGCCGTGCGGCCAGCCCGTCCTCCGCCAGCCGCAGCCGGACCTCCTCCAGGCGCACCCGGTGCGGCAGCACCCAGTCCGCCGCGCCCACGGCCGGCAGCACCTCCGGGCCGAAGAGGTCGAGCCCGGCCCGGCAGGCCGCCGCGGCCGCCGCGGCATCGCCGGCCGCGAGCCGCGCCGACCCCTCGTCGGCGAGCCGTAGCGCCCGCAGCGCGTCCACCTGACCCGGCTCGACGGCCAGGGTGTAGCCGACCGGGCCGCCGGTCACGGCGGACGCGTCGCCGAGTGCCCTGCGCAGCTGGGAGACCTTCGCCTGGAGGGTGTTGAGCCGGGTGCCGGTCGCGCCGGGCCACAGGTCGTCGACGAGGCGCTCGGCACGGACCGGCCGCCCCGCGTCGAGCGCGAGGCGCACCAGCAGCTCGGTGGTCAGACCGCCCGGGAGCGTGGCGCGCGAGCCATCACGCGACACCTCGACGCGCCCCAGGACCGCGACGGTGAGCACCCGGCGAGCCTAGGCGCGTCAGCCCGCCGTCAGTAGGTCATAAGGACCCTGATCGACGCTCTGTGACATGGACGCGACCTCGGAACAGCTCATCCGCCGCCTCATCGCCGACGACGCCACGGCGATCGGCACGCTCGTCGAGCATGCCGGGACCAGCGACGACCCGGCCGTGCTCACCGCGGCGGCGCTCGTGGTCCCGTCCTGGCGGCCGCTGCTCGCCCGGGCCGCGGCCGCCGCCGTGCTCACCCGTGACCGCCAGCTCGTGGACATCGCGGGCGCGTACCTGAGCGGCGACGCCGCCCGCGCCCTCATTCTCGCCCGCGACCACCTGGCAGAACACCCGAACAGCCTGCTGGTCGCGCACATCGCCGCGGCCTCCACCCGGAACCACTGAACGGACAAGGGAAACAGCCATGAGCCTCCGCACCACCGCCGCCCTGATGATCTCCGCCGCCGTGCTCGTCAACGTCGCCTTCACCGCCCTCGGCGCCGTGTTCGACTACCCCGACGTCCTCAAGCAGCCCGCGGACGACGTCCTCGCCTCCTTCCGCGACTCGCAGTCCGCGGTGATCTCGGGGTTCCTCGTGCTCGCCCTCGGCGCGGCGATGCTCGCCCCGGTCGCCCTGGGCGTCGGGAAGCTGTCTAGATCGCGCGCCATGCGGCTCGCCGTCCCGGTGGGCATCGCGGCCGCCGTCGTGCAGGTCGTCGGCCTGCTGCGGTGGCCGCTGCTGGTGCCGGGCTGGGCGTCGACGGCCGCCGGCGACGACCCCGCCGCGGCAGCGGCCGCCCGGGACTCGTTCGGCACCGCCAACCGCGTGCTCGGCAACATCATCGGCGAGACCGGTGGCTACCTGCTGACCTCCGTGTGGACCGGGCTCGTGCTCGCCGCGCTCGGTACCGCCTTCGCCGGCCGCCTGTTCGTCATCCTCGGCGCGACGTCCGCGGTGCTGGTCCTCGCCGGGGTGCTCTCGCCGCTGGATCTTCCCGTCGTCGACATGGCCAACTTCGCCGGCTACGTCCTGTGGAGCGTCTGGCTGGTGATCTTCGCGGTGATCCTTCTGGTGCGCCACCGCCGCGGCGCAAGCACATCCGGGTTGGCGGAAGTCGTTGGGGCATCTAATCAATCCCCTCGATTTTCTGTGTCGGAATAGGTTCCAGCCGGCCGAGACGGGCAGCGCCGGACAGATCCACGAACCAGATGTAGGAGAAGCGAGATGCGATTCATCTTTCTGGTCAGGGCCACCGAGGAGTCCGAGGCCGGCGCCACGCCCAGCCAGGAGTTCATCGACGCGGTGAACGAGTACGGCGAGCAGCTGTACAAGGCCGGCGTCGCCGTGAGCGCGGAGCTGCTGCGTCCGAGCTCGCAGGGCCTCCGGGTCGCCTACGAGGACGGCAACGTCAGCATGATCGACGGGCCGTTCGTCGACTCGAAGGAGCTCGTCGCCGCGTACTGGCAGATCGAGGTCGGCTCGAAGGCGGAGGCCGCCGAGTGGGCCAAACAGGTGCCGTTCAAGAACGGTCTGCTCGAGGTCCGCCAGGTCTACAGCGCCGACGACTACTCCTGAGGTCACGCGACCACGGCAGGGAACCGGTTCCGGTTCCCTGCCGTTCGTCGTACCTGCGGGTTTGCAGACCGTTTGCATTCGCACCGACCGCCGCGAGGCGCGCCGCGCGTGTTGCCGGTGAGGGGTTCCGCAGTGGCGTGATCGGGGAGAAGACATGACCGGCGACCTGACCGACGTGTCCGACGACACCGCCGACGACACCGCCGACGACACCGCCGCCGCGCTCCGCTTCCAGCTGCTCGGCCCGGTCCGCGGGTGGCGCGGTGACGTGCCGCTCGAGCTGGGGTCGGCCCACCGCCGCACGGTGCTCGCCGTGCTCGCCTCGTCCCCCGGCAGCGTGGTCTCCCGCGAAGAGCTGGTCGACGCCGTGTGGGGCGACGCCCCGCCGGCCAGCGCCAACGGCAGCATCTACACCTACGTCTCCAGCCTGCGCCACGCCCTCGGCGGCAAGGACGGCGCGCGCGCCGGGCGGGACGTCCTCGAGTCCGTCGGATCGGGCTACTCGTTGCGCGTGCCGGCCGACCGCGTGGACGTCCATCGTTTCGACGCCCTGCGGCTCGATGCCCAGCGCGTGCTGCGCGGCGGTTCCCCGGCGGCGGCGCTGGACACGCTCGACGAGGCGCTGGCGCTGTGGCACGGCGAGGCGCTCGACGGCCTGTCCGCCCCGTTCGCCGAGATGGCGCGCACCCGGCTCGGCGAGCTGCGGCTGGCCACGACGGAACTGCGTGCGCAGGCCTGCCTCGCCGCCGGCCGGCACGCCGAGGTGATCGCCGACCTCGGCGCGCTCACCCACGAACACCCCGTCCGCGAGATGCCCCGCGAGCTGCTGATCCGCGCGCTCCACGAATGCGGCCGCCGGACCGAGGCGCTCGCGGTCTTCGACGACTTCCGCGACACACTGATCCAGGCGTCGGGCACCGAGCCCAGCCCGGCGCTGGCCGCGTTGCGGGACCGGGTGCTCGGTGCGGGCAGTCCCGTCGCCCGCGCGCCGCGCCCGGCCGCGGCGCACGGGCGGCCCGCGCGAGCCGCCGCGTTCGCCGGCCGCGCCGACGTCCTGCGCAGGCTGCGCGCGGTGTCGGCGGACGGGCGGGGGAGCGCCCTGCTGGTGCAGGGACCCGCGGGCATCGGCAAGACGGCGCTGCTCGCGGAAGCCTTTGCGGCAGAAGCAGAAGAGGGTCGCCGGGTAGGGTTCGCCGCCGCCGACGAGGTCGGCCCGCGGGCCCCGCTGCACCTGATCTCGGCCTGCCTGACCACTTCGGGCGCCGCGCCCCTGACCGCTCTGCACGGTGAGAACGCCGTGCACGAGGCCGTGGCCGCGGTGCGCGAGCTGTGCGCGAGCGGCCCGCTGGTGCTCGTCGCCGACGACCTGCACTGGGCCGACGAGGCCAGCCTCCGGGTGTGGCGGCACCTGATCCGCGTCACCGAGGAGCTCCCGCTCGTGCTCGTCGGCGCGTGCCGGCCGGTGCCCGGCCAGGCCGGGCTGGAGAACGTGCGCGTCGACCTCGCGCTGCGCGGCGACCTGGTCGTCTGCCTCGAACCGCTGCCGGACGAGGACGTGCACGCGATGGTCGAGCACATCCTCGGCGCCCCGCCCGGGCGCGAGCTGTGCCGGTACGTCGCCGCCGCGGCGGGAAACCCGTTCTACGCCAGGGAGATGGTCGAGAAGCTGGTCGACGATGGCCGGGTGGTGATCGACGGCGCCGAGGCCTACGCGACCGACCTCGGCGCCCTGCCCGCCGCGGTCGTCACCCGGATCACCGACCACCTCGCGTTCCTGTCCGACGACACCCGCGAGGCGTTGCGCTGGGCGGCGCTGCTGGGCGACGAGTTCACCGTCCCCGACCTCGCGGCCGCCCTGGACCGCCCGGTGACCGGGCTCGCCGACGTCGTCGAGGAGGCGCTGCTCGCCGGCCTCGTCGTCGAGTCCGCCGAGTGGCTGTCCTTCCGGCACCCGATCGTGCGCCGCGTGCTGCACCACAAGACGCCCGCCAGCGTGCGGGTCGTGCTGCACCGCCAGCTGGCCGAGCGGCTGGCCAACGGCGGCGCGTCGGCGGACCGGGTCGCCGAGCAGCTCGCCGCGATGAAGGTCCCGGTCGACGACTGGACCAGCGCCTGGCTCGCCGGCAACATCGCCGCGGTCGCCGCCGAGTCGCCCCACCTCGCCGTGGACCTGTTGCGGCACGTCGTCGGGCAGAGCTCGCTGCCGGCCGACCTGCGGGAGACGCTGACCGTGACCCTGGCCCGGCTCCTGTTCTGGCTCGGCCGCGAGCCCTCCGCCGAGGCGCGGCTCGTGCTCGCGCGGACGCCGGACGGCCAGTGCGCCGCGGAGATGCGCTGGATCCTCGCCTACCTGCACTACCGGCGCGGCAGGCGGCGCGAGGCCGCCGAGGAGGTGCGGCGCGCCCTCGCGGACGCGGACGTCTGCGACGTGTGGCGCGACCTGCACCTGCGGCTGCGCGACGTGCTGGCGGACGACCGGCCGGTCACGTCGGTGCTCGACGTGGCCCGCCTGCTCGACGTCGGCCTGCCGACCCAGGACATGTCGCCCGTCGTCGCCCGCCGGATGGCGCCGTACCGCGCCATTCCGGGCGAGATCCACCTCGCCGGCGCCGTGGCCAGCTACTGGGCGGGCCGGTGGCAGGAGACCACCGAGGAGGTCCGGACCATCCTGCACGGCCAGCCGGACGCCGCCCCGTACCTGCTGCGCACGCCCGGCGCGGTCCTGCTCGTGCACGGGCTCGCGGCGCTCGTCGCCGGGCATCGCGGCGAGGGCCGCCACGCGCGCGAGTTCCTGCGGGCCGCGGCCCGCCAGTCGTTCCCGCACGCGGGCGACGCGGACGCCGACCCGGAGGCGACCGCGTTCCTGCTCGCCGCCACCGCGCTGCACGCCGAGCAGGAGGGGAGCGCGCGGCACGCGCTCGACGCGCTCACGCCGATCCTCGACCCCGGCTACCCGGCGCACGTGCGCCACCTGTGGCTGGCCCGGCTCACCTCGCTCGCGATGCGGGCCGGCGACCGGGAACGCGCGGTCCAGGCGGCCCGCGCGGTCGAGGCGGACGACGACGGCGCGCCGCCGGGCGACGCCCGCGCGGTCGGCGGGCACTGCCAGGGGATCATCACGGGCAACCCGGACCACATCCTCGCCGCCGCGGCGCACTACGAGCGCGCCGACCGGGTGCTGCTCGCGGCGCGGGCGTGGGAGGACGCGGCCGTGCCGCTGGCCCGGCGCGACCGGCTGGACGAGGCGCGGACGTCGTTCCGGCGCGCCCTGGCCACCTACACGCGAGTCGGCGCCGGCTGGGACGTGCGGCGCGCCGAGGCGCGGATGCGGCCCTACGGCATCCGGCGGGCGGGTGTCGCCGGCGGCATCGCGAAAGACGCCGCGCCGACCCTCGAACCCGCCCCGCTGTCCGGCTGAGACGGTCCGATGTCGACACACGAAGGACTCCGGATCGAGGTGCTCGGTCCGCTGCGGGCGTGGCGCAGCGCCACGGAGATCCCGCTCGGCCCGCCCCGGCAGCGCGCGGTGTTCGCGGCGCTCGCCGTGCGCGCGGGCCGCGTGGTCAGCCGCACCGAGCTGGTCGCGGCGGTGTGGGGCGAGACCCCGCCCGCGAGCGCCGAGGGGAACCTGCACACCTACGTGTCGCACCTGCGCCGGGCGCTGGATCCCGCGCGACCGCACCGGGGCTCGGCGAGCCTGATCTCCTCGGACGCGGCCGGCTACGCGCTCCGCGTCCGGGAGTCCGATGTGGACGCGGCGGTGTTCGAGCGGGCCTGCGCCGAGGCCGGCCGCGGTGCCGCCGGGGAGGACTTCGCGTCCGTCGTGGAGGCGCTCGACGCCGCGCTCGGCCTGTGGCGCGGCGACGCGCTGTCCGGCGTGCCCGGTCCGCTCGCCGAGTCCGAACGCGAACGCCTGGCGCAGCTGCGACTGGCGGCGGTGGAGCAGCGCGCGGCCGCCGCGCTGGCGCTGGGCGGGCACCGGGAGCTGTGCGCCGAGCTCGCCGGCCTGGTCCGGGAGCACCCGGTCCGCGAGTCGCTGCGCGAGCTGCTGATGCTCGCCCTGTACCGCAGCGGTCGGCACACCGAGGCGCTCGAGGTCTTCCGCGAGGCCCGCCAGGACCTGGTGCGCGAGCTGGGCATCGAGCCGGGGGAGGGGTTGCGCCGCCTGCACGAGCAGGTGCTGGCGTTCGACCCGGCGCTGGACCTGCCGGCGGAGCCGGCGCGGCGGCCGGGCGGGTTCGTCTCCGCGCCGCCGGCACAGGCGCGCCGGGCCCTCGAGCAGGCCGCGGCGGGCACGTTCGTCGGGCGGGCCGCGGAGGTGGAGCGGCTGTGGGGGCTCGTCGCCGGCGTGGCGGCCGGGCGCGGCGGGGCGCTCTGGATCGAGGGGGAGCCGGGCGTCGGCACGACGAGCCTGCTGGCGGTGGCGCTCTCGGCGGGCGCCGACGGGTGCCGGATCGCCTGGGGGACCTGCCAGGAGATGGGGTCGGAGTTCCCGCTGGAGGTGCTCACCACCGCACTGGGCGCCGGCGCGGTCGCCGACCGGCTCGCCGCGGGCGACCCGGTCCCGCTCGCGGTCGACCAGTTGCTGTCGCATGTGGACACACTGGGTGCCAAGGGGCCGTTGGTGCTCGTCGTCGACAACCTGCAGTGGGTGGACGAGACGAGCCTGCTGGTGCTGCACCGGCTGACCGCGCTGACCCGGAACCTCCCGCTGCTGCTCGTCGTCGCCTGCCGGCCCCTGTCCGACACGTCCGTCCACGCGGCCGCACTGCCGCGCCTGCGGGACCGCGTGGACGCCGGCGGCGGCACGCTGCTCCGTCTCGGGCCACTGTCCGATGCGGACACCGCGGAGCTCGCCAGCCGGATCGTGGGCGGCCACCCCGGGCCCCGGCTGCGCGAGCTCGTCGCCCGGGCCGCGGGAAACCCCTTCTACGTCAGGGAGATCCTGCAGATCCTGCTGGACGACGGAGCGGTCACCTGCGACGGGGACACCGTGGAGCTGTCCGGCCCGGCCCCCGAGTCGACGGCCGCGGCCCTGCTCGACGCCGTGGACGGCCGGCTCGGCTACCTGTCCGCGCAGGCCCGGACCATGCTCAACTGGGCAGCCCTGCTCGGCACCGAGTTCACCGCGGCCGACGTCGCCGCGGTCACCGACCGGCCGGCCACCGAGCTGGCCCGGTCCTTCGAGGAGGCGATCGAAGCCGGCATCCTCGTCGACGCCGGCGCGCACCTGGAGTTCCGCCATTCCCTCGTGCACGACGTGTTCTACGCCCGCCTGCGCGGCCCGGCCCGCGACGTCCTGCACGAGCAGGCGGCGCGGGCGCTGGCCGGCGCGGGCGCGCCGGTGGCGCGGGTCGCCCGGCAGCTGGCCGCGGCGCCCGCGGCGGCTCCACTGTGGATGGTCGAGTGGCTGGCCGAGCACCACCGCGCGCTGTCCAACCGGGCCCCGCTGGTCGCCGTCGAGCTGCTCGAGCGGGCGGTCGAGCAGGGCCCGCTCGACAACCCGCCCGACAACCCGCTCGACACCGCGGTGCGGCAGGTGCTGCTCGTCGCCCTCGTCCGGGTGCTGTTCCGCCTGGGCCGGGCTCCGGAGGACCTCGCCCGCGCGGCGCTCGACGTGGTCGCCGACCCGTTCCAGGCCGCGGACGTCCGGGAGATGCTCGCCACGATGCTCGACCGGCGCGGGGAGAAGGCCGCAGCCGTCGAGCTGATCGAGCTCTGGACGGACGACGACCGCGTGCCGGAGGTCTGGCGGAGCCGGCACCGGCAGCTGCTCGCCGACTTCCGCCGCGGCGGACTCGACGACCTGCCCGCGGTGGAGCGGGCGGCCCGCGACGAGCTGGCACGTGCCAAGGGCGACGCCCACCGCGCCGTGCCGGCCCTGCAGACGCTGTGGCTGGTCTGTTCCGTCCGCCGCGACCACCAGCAGGCGCTCGCCCTCGTCGACCGGGCGATCGGTGCGGTCGGCCGCCACGAGAACCTGGCCGCCAAACACCTCGAGCTGCTCGGCAACCGGACGTTCACGCTGCAGAACCTCGACGCGCTCGCCGAGGTGGACCGGACGCTCGCCGCGGCCACGGCGATCGCCGGACGCCACGCGCTGCCCCCCGGGCTGCGCGCGGCGGCGGCGGTGCACGACTACTGGACCGGCCGATGGGAGGACGCGCTCGTCGAGCTGGACCTGCTCACCGCGGACGGCCCGGTGCTCACGTGCGGGCGGCTGCGCGAACCCGCGGCCGCGTTCCCCGTGCTGCACGGCGTCGCGGCCCTGGTCGCGGCGCGGCAGGGCGACGTGAGCCGCGCGGCCGGCCACCTGGACGCCGCCGCGGACCACGGCGCCGACACCGAGCTCGACGGCTTCCTGCACGTCACCCGGTCCACGTTGGCCGAGCGCGACGGGGACCCCGCCGCGGCGCTGCGGGCGCTCGAGCCGCTGCTGGAGCGCCGCCACGGTCGGACGGTGTCGATCTGCCACTGGCTGCCGCGGCTCGTCCGGCTGGCCGTCGCGGTGGGCGACACGGAGCTGACGAACCGCGCGCTGGCGGCGTGCACGCGCGAGGCGGCCGCCGAGGTCCTGCCCGCGCGGGCGTACGCGGCGGCCGAATGGGCCCGTGGCCTCGTGTGCGACGACCCGGCGCTCGTGCTGCGGGCGGCGGCCCACTACCGCAAGGTCGGCAGGCGGGTGGAGCTGGCCGACGCGCTGGCGGACGCCGGCGTCCTGTTGGGACGGTCGGGTGCCGCGGCGGACGCGGCCGCCGTGCTGAGCGAGTCACTCGAGGTCTACACGGAGCTGGCCACGGGCTGGGACATCCGCCGCGCCGGGGAGCGGCTGGCCGAGGTGGGTGCCGGCACCGTCGCGCAGCCGGCCGGGCCGTGGCTCGGGGCCGACTGGGAGTCCCTGTCGCCGGGGGAGGTCCGCAACGCCACCCTGGCCGCGTCCGGGTACGCCGACCCCGCCGGGCGCGGCGGGCCCGGACGCCGCTCGATCCAGACCCATGTGGCCGGCGTGTTGCGCAGGCTCGACAGCGGCGAGGACGTCACGGACGGGGTGCGCAGCCGTGCACAGGACAGTTAGGACGGTCGCGCCGCTACGCGCCGATCGCGGCCGCCAGGTGCTCCGCCAGCTCGTCGGACGAGCTCGGCCGGCGGTCCGGGTCGGGGTCGGTCGCCCACCGGAGCACCCGCTGGAACTCCGGCTCCGCCTGCGAAGGCTCGCTGCCGTCGGCCGGCGCGGCCAGCGCCTCGAGCGTGCGCCCGACGGAGTACAGGTCGGAGGCGACCGTCGCGCCGCGCTCGCCCAGCTCGGGGGCGGCGAAGCCGGCCGTGTGGATCAGCGGGCTCTTCATGTCGCCCTGGCGCCGCATGCCGCCGAGGTCGATCAGCTTGACCCGGTCGTCGGCCTGGATCACGTTGCTGGGCTTGAGATCGCAATACAGGAGGCCGGTCGAGTGCAGGTAGGCGAAGGCGCGCAGGATCTCCAGGCCGTAGGCCACGACGTACTCGGCGGGCAGCGTCGTGCCGTAGGTGTGGTAGTGGTGGAACGCCATGTCCCGCAAGGTCGGGCCGCCGAGGTACTCCATCACCAGATAGTTGGTGCTGGCCTGCTCGTGCCAGACGAAGTCGATGATCTGCACGATGTTCGGGTGCTCGACCTCGGCGAGGAACCGCTGCTCGGCCACGGCGGTCGCGGCCGCGCCGGGGTCCTCGACGTGGATGATGCCCTTGAGCACGACCCACCGGCCGTGCTCGCGGTGGTCCTTGGCGAGGTGGATCCAGCCCTGGCCGCCGTGGCTCAGGCAGCCGAACACCTCGTACCGCGCGCCCACGACCTCGCCGCGGCGCAGGCGGGGGACGAACGAGAAGGACGAGCCGCACCGGGCACACCGGCCCTGCGCGGAGCCGGGCCGGGTGCCGTCGCCGCGGCCGACCGGCTCGAAGCAGCCTGCGCAGAACCGGCCCTGCTCGGCGACGACGGGGTTCTTCATGATCGCCGCCCGCGGGTCGCGTTTGGGCGCGGCGGGGAGCGGGAGGCGCGTCGGGCGCTCGCGGCCGGGCCGGCGCGACGCGCGCCGGGCGGGCGGTTCGGCGTGCCTGGCCGGCGCGCTCTCGGCCGGGTCGTCGTGTTCGGGCCACTCGGGACGGTCGTCCTGGCGGGCTCGCGGCGCGTGCTCGGGCGACGTGGCGGGACCGGGGCGCGCGCCGGGGCCGTCCAGCACGTCACCCCGGGCCGCGAACAGCTGCGTCGGCAGCTCGTAGAGCCAGTCGACGGGCGTGTCGAGGCCGGGCAGGTCGCTGCAGCCGCACACCACGCAGATGTGGTCCAGCACCTTCCCCGGGCAGCGCGGGCGCTCGCAGTCCGGCAGCGTCGCCCGCGTGCCGGGGCCACCCGGAAATACGGAGACCGTCATACCACAGCAGGTAACCCTGTTCCGGCTATGAATTCTCCCGGTTTCCGGCTTCGCTGCGGGTGCTACCAGAATCGATGACGAGTGATTTCACCGGAAAAGCGCCGCAGCCGGTCGGAAATCGGATTTCGGCGCGCAGAATCGGACCAAGGAAATCATTCACCGGCTCATGGGGAAGAACATGTCCACGTCGCTTGCCGCGCCCCCCGGCGCGCCGCCCGCCCCCGCGCCCGAACAACCGGAGGCGCCGAGCGGCCTGCGGTTGCTGCTCGCATTTCTCGGCCCGCACCGCAAGACCCTCGCGGTCGGGCTCGTCTTCGGTATCGGGTCCGCCGCCGCCGGGCTGGCCCTGCCGCTGAGCATCAAGTCGGTGCTCGACACCCTCGGCAACGACAAGCCGATCATGGGCGTGATCCTGCCGACGCTGGTCCTGGTGGTCGCGGCCGCGCTGCTCGGTTACGGCCAGGGCATGTTGCTCGGCCGCCTGGGCGAGCGGGTCGTCTTCTCCACCCGGGCCGGGATGATCGACCGGCTGGTGCGGGCCAGGACGACCGCGCTGTCCCGCCACCCCAGCGGTGAGCTGGTCGCGCGCGTGACGTCGGACTCGACGCTGCTGCGGCGCGCCGCGGCGAGCAGCATGGTCCAGCTGACCAGGTCCGTGATCATGCTGCTCGGCTCGATCATCCTGATGCTGGTGCTCTCGCCGCTGCTGCTGCTGGTGACCGCGGCGGGCATCAGCGGGATCTTCGTGCTGGTCGGCATGCTGATGCCGAAGCTGGGCAAGGCCAACGAGCAGGCGCAGGGCGCGGTCGGCAGGCTCGGCGGCACGCTCGACAGCGTCCTGCGCGCCATCAAGACGGTGAAGGCGAGCCGCTCGGAGGAACGGGAGGCCGCCCGGGTGGTGGCCGAGGCCGAGGAGGCCGCCGTCCAGGGCGTGCGCGCGGCGAAGATCCAGACGTTGTCCGGCGTCGTCGCCGGAGCGGGGTCCCAGCTCGCGATCATGATCGTGCTGGCGATCGGCGCGTGGCAGATCTCCGAGGACGTGATCACGGTGTCCGTCCTGGTCGCGTTCCTGCTGTACGCGCTGCAGCTCGTCGACCCGGTGACGCAGACCATCGACGCGGTGGCTGAGCTGCAGGGCGGCATGGCCGCCGCGGCCAGGATCGCCGAGATCGACCAGATCGAGTCCGAGTTCGACAGCCCGGACGCGATCGCCGTGCCGACCAGCCGGGCACCGAACATCGTGGAGTTCCGCGACGTGCTGGCCACCTACGACTACTCGAAGCCGCCGGTGGTCTCGCACCTCAACCTGGTGATCCCGCGGTTCGGGCACACCGCGATCGTCGGCCCGTCGGGAGCGGGTAAGACCACGATCTTCACGATGCTGCTGCGCTTCCTCGACATCCACGCCGGGGAGCTGTTCGTGGAAGGCGTGCCCGCCCGCCGGTGGTCGCTCGACCAGCTGCGGAACAAGATCGTCTACGTCGAGCAGGACACGCCGCTGTTGCCGGGATCGCTGCGCTACAACCTGTCCTACTTCCGGCAGGAGGCGACCGACGGCGAGATCTGGGAGGCGCTGCGGCGGGTGCGGCTCGACCGCAAGTTCGCCAACGTGCAGGGCGCGCTGGACACCGAGCTCACCGCGACCACGATGTCCGGCGGCGAACGCCAGCGCATCGCGCTGGCAAGGGCGCTGATCGCCCGGCCGGAGATCCTGCTGCTCGACGAGGCCACCGCGCAGCTCGACGGCATCACCGAGGCGGCGGTTCAGGACTGCATCAAGGCGGCGGGGGAGAACGGCGCGGTCGTCACCATCGCGCACCGGCTGTCCACCGTCATCGACGCGCAGCAGATCGTGGTGATGGAGAAGGGCAGGGCGCGCGCCGCCGGCACCCACCAGGAGCTGATGGCCCGCGACGAGCTCTACCGCGACCTCATCGCGGCGCTGAAGATCGGGCCCGCCCAGCCGCAGTACCAGCCGCCGCCGTCGCCGGTGCAGCGCACGGTTCCCGACGAGGCCCCGCTCTCCGGCCTCGGCTCGATCGTCGTCCGCGGCTTCTTCTCCGGGCGGCGCCGCGCGGCCGTGCGGGAAGCGGCTTCGTGGATGGCCGTGCCGACCAGGCCGGTAGCGCCCAGCCGCCGCCGCTACTGACGCCAGAACTCTGGCGAACCCGACCCGAGAGGTGAGTTCGATGGACATTTCGGTGGATGCCGCGGACCGGAGCGGCGAGAAGAAGAAGTACCTGCTGCCGGTGCTCGCCAAGATCGTGATCGACGTGGTGATCCCGATCGCCGGCTACTACACGCTGCGCAGCATGGGCTTCGCGCAGGTCCTCGCGCTGTGCCTGACCTCGGTCCCGGCGGTGCTGTACTTCCTCTACCGCAAGAGCCGCGGGCAGCGGGTGGACGCCTTCGAGGTGTTCCTCCTGGTCATCATCGGGGTCTCCAACTGCGCCACCTTGCTCAGCGCGAACCCGCGGGTGTTCCTGTCGATGGACGGCTGGGTCTCCTACGGGATCGCGCTGGCCTGCTTCCTGTCCCTGTCCGCCCGCCGGCCGCTGGTCTACCTGCTGGTCAAGTCGCTGCTGGACAACACGCCGCTGCGGGTGAAGCACCGCACCGCCGAGTGGGACGCGCTGTGGGACCGCGACCCGAACTTCCGCAGGCCGTGGCGTGTCTCCACGGGCGTGTGGGGGTTGCTGAACGTCATCACCGGCTCCATCCGGCTGGGCATCGCGTTCTTCGCCCCGGTCGACCTGGCGCCGATGCTGCTCGGCTTCATGACCCTCGAGATCGTCGTGTTCACCCAGGTCTGGCAGACCTGGTACCTGCGCCGCGCGTTCCGCAAGACGGGTGGTTTCGTCCCTCCGGACGTGCCGCTGCCGCGTGCGGAGCTCGTGGAAGAGCCGTCCCGCCCGGTGGCCGCCCCCAGCCCCACATAACCGAGCGGGACACAACACCCTCGTGGGCCGTCCGTGCCGGACGGCCCACGAGGGTGCGCGTGTTTACGGGATCTTTTCGGCGCTAGCACACAATCGCGCCGAATACACCCGCATCTGCGTTTCTATGGGTTTCCAGAGGGTTTGCCTTCATGTCGTGAAGGTTTTGTGGTGACCGCGTGAAGAAGCCTCGTCCACTCTGTATTTCGTCAGGAAGTTCTGCCAGACGCGTGCTGCGAGGAGGAACAAAAAAATGAGTGTGGACGTGGCGACCGCCGCCTTCGAGACCCAGGTGTCCCTGCCGGTGCAGAGAATTGCGGTCAACCAGAACATCTTCGACTCGTTCTTCGAGAAGTCCGGCCTGTGCGTGGCGCATTTCGACCACGCGGGCCGGGTGATCGAGGCGAACGGCGACTTCTGCCGCCAGTTCGGCCGGACCCCGCGAGACGTGCATGGACGGGCGTTCAGTGACCTGCTCCATCCGAGCGTGCGGGAGAAGATCACCCAGCAGCTGGGCAGGCTCGTGTACGGCCAGCGCGCGCGGTTCACCGACCGCATCGTCGCGCTGCGCCCCGGCGACGCCGCCTTCACCGCGGAGCTCACGGGCCTCGCGATCAACGGCGACGGCGGCCAGGTGGACGGCGTCATGGTGCTGGTGCGCCCGGACAAGGGCGAGCAGATCGGCCGCGGCGCGACCATCCGCAACAAGCTGCTGACCAAGATGGACGCGCGCATCCTCGAGGGTGTCGCCGCCGGCGTCACCACCCCGCAGCTCGCCACCCGGCTGTTCCTCAGCCGTGGCGGCGTCGAGTACCACGTGGCGGCGCTGCTGCGGAAGCTCAAGGTCTCCAACCGCGTCGCGCTGATCTCGCGGGCCTACTCGAAGGGCATCTTCGACGTCGGCTCGTGGCCTCCCAAGGTGCTTCCCGAGTACGTCAAGGACACCGGTGCCGAGCCGGTGACCCGGTAACCCCCGCCCCTGCCTACCCGGATCGAGTGAGTCCCGTGTCAGTCCTGACGAAGCTCAGCCTCGCCAACCGCAGCCTGATCGGGCTGGGCGCCCTCGCCCTGGCCGGGTTCGGCGCACTCGTGATCCCGACCGTGAGCCAGGAGCTCCTGCCCTCGCTGCGGCAGCCCGCCGCGGTCGTGATCGTTCCCTATCCGGGTGCGTCGCCGGACGCGGTGAGCTCCCAGGTGACCGAGCCGATCGAGGACAGCCTCGAGGGGATGAACGGGCTGCGCGACATCAGCTCGCAGTCCGTGGAGGGCCTCGCGTCGATCCAGCTGCAGTTCGAGTTCGGCACGGACATCGACAAGACCGTGCAGGACATGGACGAGACCGTGTCCGGGCTGAGGAGCAAGCTGCCGCCCGACGTCACGCCGACGGTGAAGCCGGCGGGCGGCACCGACGACATCCCGGCGGTCGTGCTGGCCGCGAGCAGCAAGGGCGGCGAAGCCCAGCTCGCCTCCCGGTTGTCGAGCCGGGTGGTGCCGGAGCTGGGCAAGATCGACGGCGTCCGGCAGGTCTCGCTGACCGGTGCCCGGGACAAGGACGTCCTCGTCACCATCGACTACGCCAAGCTCGCCGGCGCGGGTCTTCCGCCGAACGCCGTCGTCGACGCGCTGAAGCGGGCCGGCACGCCGACCCCGGCGGGCACCGTGACCGAGTCGGACCGCACGCTGTCCGTGCAGGTCGGCGCGGAGCTCGAGTCGATCGACACCCTGCGGAACCTCTGGCTCACGCCGACGAACGCGTCGGCGAAGCCGGTCCGGCTGGCCGACGTCGCCACGGTGCGTTCGGTGCCCGGCGACCTGACGTCGATCACGCGCACCAACGGGCACGAGAGCCTCGGCCTCAGCATCAGCATGACCCCCGACGGCAACGCGGTCTCGGTCTCCCACGCGGTGCGCGACAAGCTCGCCTCGCTCGGCAAGGCCGCGGACGCGGACCTGACCGTCGTGTTCGACCAGGCGCCGCAGATCGAGGCCGCCATCAACGGGCTGACCAAGGAAGGTCTGCTCGGCCTGGGCTGCGCGACCCTCGCGATCCTGGTCTTCCTGCTGTCCGTGCGTTCCACGGTGATCACGTCCGTCTCGATCCCGCTGTCGGTCATCCTGGCGCTGATCGTCCTGTGGTCGAGCAACCTGTCGCTCAACGTGCTCACCCTCAGCGCGCTCACGATCGCCGTCGGCCGCGTCGTCGACGACTCGATCGTGGTGCTGGAGAACATCAAACGTCAGGTCAAACCGGGAGCGCCCAAGTCACGCGCGATCCTGCACGGCGTCCGCGAGGTCAGCGGCGCGGTCACCGCGTCCACGCTGACCACGGCCGCGGTGTTCGCGCCGATCGCCTTCGTCGGCGGCACCGCCGGGCAGCTGCTCTCGCCGTTCGCGATCACCGTCGTGGTCGCGCTGATGGCCTCGCTCGTCGTGTCGCTGACGGTCATTCCCGTGCTGTCGTACTGGTTCCTCAAGCCCGAGCGGCAGAAGTCGCCGAAACACGACAGCGAGCGCGACCGGCTGGGCGAAGCGTACGTGCCGGTCATCCGGTACGCCGTCGGCCACAAGGCTGTGACGCTGGTCGTCGCGTTGCTCGCCCTGGCGGGCACGGTCGGCCTGCTGTCCAAACTGGAGACCAACTTCCTCGACAACAACCAGGGCGACAGCCTCAGCATCACCCAGGCCATGCCGGCCGGGACGAGCCTCGCCGCGCGCGACGAGGCGGCGAAGAAGGTCGAACGGCTGCTCGCCGACTCGCCCGAGGTCAAGCTCTACCAGGCGACGGTGGGCAGCGACCCGTCCTCCGGCGACGTCGAGGGCCACAGCACGTTCCAGGCCACCGTCGACAAGGGAACCGATCTCGAGGCGCTGCAGAAACGCCTGCGCGACAAGGCGGACGACGATCCGGGCACCGGGCAGCTGTCGTTCGGCTCGCAGTCCGGCGGCGCGGTCGCGGACGCGCTGAAGATCGTGATCACCGCGCCGGACCAGGAGGCGCTGCGCGCCGCCACCGACCAGGCCAGCAAGGCCATGTCCGGCACCAAGGTGGTCAGCGACGTCACCAGCGACCTGGCGCAGACCACGCAACGCGTGCAGATCGACGTCAACGAACGGGCCGCGGCGCGGGCCGGCGTCTCGCCGGAGACCATCGGCGCGCTCACCACGCAGGCGCTCGGCGGGCAGTCGCTCGGCGAGGTGGTCGTCGCGGGGGAGCGCCAGGAGGTGCTGCTGCGGTCGGGCACCCCGCGCGACGACGTGGACGCGCTGCGCGCGCTGCCCGTCGCCGGCATGGGCGGCGTCACCCCGCTCGAGCGCATCGCGAACATCCACACCGTGTCGAGCCCGGTGAAGATCAACCGCACGGGCGGCGAGCCCAGCGCGACCATCACCGCGAAGCCGGTGGGCACCGATCTCGGTGCGGTCAACACGAAGCTCGACACCGTCCTCGGCGATCTGGACCTGGCCGGCGGGGCCCGCTACTCGGTCGGCGGCGTGAGCGCCGATCAGCAGGAGGCGTTCGGCGACCTCGGGTTCGCTCTGCTGGCCGCGATCGCGATCGTCTTCGTGATCATGGTGGCCACGTTCCGCAGCATCGTGCAGCCGCTGATCCTGCTCGTGTCCATCCCGTTCGCGGCGACCGGCGCGTTCGGCATGCTGGTGCTGACCGGCACGCCGCTCGGCCTCCCGGCACTGATCGGCCTGCTGATGCTCGTCGGCATCGTGGTGACCAACGCGATCGTGCTGATCGACCTGGTCAACCAGTACCGCAAGCGAGGCATGGACGTGCGGGCCGCCGTGGTCGAGGGCGGCCGGCGCAGGTTGCGGCCCATCCTGATGACGGCCGTGGCGACGGTCTTCGCGATGGTGCCGATGGCGATCGGCGGCTCCGGGGAGGGCGGGTTCATCGGCAAGCCGCTCGCCCTCGTCGTGATCGGTGGCCTGATCAGCTCGACCGTCCTCACGCTCGTGCTGGTGCCGACCCTCTACACCGCCGTCGAGAACACCGCGGAGCGCTTCCGCAAGCGCAAGGCCCGGCGTGCGGCCGGGGGCGCCCCGTGGCCGAACCGGGACCCCGACCTTCGTTCCAGGAAGATGACGCCGCCGGCCGTGGCACCGCGACCGCCGCGCGCTCAGCAACAAGAAAGGGTGCCTCATGTCCAAGCGCGCGCTGATCACCGGGATAACGGGGCAGGACGGTTCGTACCTGGCCGAGCACCTGATCGCCGAGGGGTACCAGGTGTGGGGCCTCATCCGCGGCCAGGCCAACCCGCGCCGGTCGTGGGTCCGCAGGCACCTGTCCGAGGTCCGGTTCGTCGACGGTGACCTGCTGGACCAGGCGAGCCTGGTCTCCGCGATCGACACGATCCAACCGGACGAGGCCTACAACCTCGGCGCGGTGTCGTTCGTCCCGATGTCCTGGCAGCAGGCCGAGCTGGTCACCGAGATCAACGGGCTTGGCGTGCTGCGGATGCTGGAGGCGATCCGGATGGTGAGCGGACTGTCCGGGTCGGCCCAGGTGCCCTGCGGGCAGGTGCGGTTCTACCAGGCGTCCTCGTCGGAGATGTTCGGCAAGGTCGCCGAGACGCCGCAGTCGGAGACGACCAGGTTCCACCCACGCAGTCCCTACGGCGTGGCCAAGGCGTACGGGCACTTCATCACCCGCAACTACCGGGAGTCCTACGGGCTGTACGGCGTCTCGGGGATCCTGTTCAACCACGAGTCGCCCCGGCGCGGCAACGAGTTCGTCACCCGCAAGATCTCCCTCGCCGCGGCGCGCATCAAGCTGGGGCTGCAGGACAGGCTGTACCTTGGCAACCTGGACGCGGTGCGGGACTGGGGTTTCGCGGCCGACTACGTGCGCGCCATGCACCTGATGATGCAGCAGGACGAGCCGTCCGACTACGTGATCGGCACGGGCCAGATGTACTCGATCCGCGACGCCGCCCGGATCGCGTTCGACCACATCGGACTGAACTGGGAGGACTACGTGGCGATCGACCCCGCCCTGGTACGCCCGGCCGAGGTGGAGACGCTGTGCGCCGACTCGAGCATGGCCCGCCATACGCTGGGCTGGGCACCGACCGTCGAGTTCCCGGACCTGATGCGGATGATGGTGGAGTCGGACCTGCGCGCAGCGACCCAGGAGCGCCGGTACTCGGACCTGGAGCTCGCCTCCAGCTGGTGAGCGAACCACACGAAGAGACCCGGTGAGCCTCGGCTCACCGGGTCTTCTCGTTGCGGGGCTTACGTCCTGACCGCGCGGAGCTCCTTCGCCAGCTCGTCGCCGACGGCCTTCTGGTGGTCCTGCAGGAAGAAGTGGCCACCGGGGTAGACCTGCATGCGGAAGTCGCCGCGGGTGTGCCGGACCCACGTGCTCGCCTCGGCCACGGTCGTCTTCGGGTCCGCGTCGCCGGTGAGCGCCGTGATGGGGGCGTGCACGCGGCGGTCGGCCGGGCAGCGGTACGACTCGATCGCCCGGTAGTCGCCGCGCAGTGACGGCAGGGCCATGCGCAGGATGTCGTCGTCGGCGAGCAGGGTCGAGCTGGTTCCGTTGAGCTTCTTGATCTCCCGGATGAGCGCGTCGTCGCTCTCCTCCGACACGGTCTCCGAGCGCTCGGTGGCGGGGCCGCGGCGCCCGGAGGCCACCAGCGAGTACGGGCCGGGCCCGCCACGCTCCTCCAGCCGCCGGACGGTCTCGAACGCGAGCACCGCGCCCATGCTGTGGCCGAAGAACACGGTCGGCACGGGCTCGAGTGCGGTCATCTCGGCGGTGATGTGGTCGGCCAGCTCGCCGATGTCGGTGAGGCACGGCTCCTGCCGCCGGTCCTGCCGGCCCGGGTACTGCAGGGCCACCACGTCCACCGCGGGGGCGAACCTGGCGGACAGCGGGTGAAAATAGCTCGCGGACCCGCCCGCGTGCGGGAAGCAGACGAGGCGGGTCGTCGCGGCGGGTGCCGGATGGTACCGGCGGACCCACAACGAGGTCGTGGTGTCGGTGACGGTCACAGTGGACACTCCTTCGGGATGCTAGTGCACGTCTGACGGATCTTCGGCCGCGCGATTCGCGCCAAGACGGCCCCTGGCTGTGGTGCCGCGTTGTCGCAACGGCCGAGTACAACCCCGGTACGAGGCCATCGCTCCGCCTTGCCAGGAACCGCCTGGATCACGAATCGCATCGACCAAGATCCGCCAGACGCGCCCTAGAGCGGGATATTCGTGTGCTTGCCCCGGCCGGCGGGCGCGGCGGCGAGCAGCTCGCCGAGCCGCCTGCGGGTCTCGACCGGGTCGACGACCTCGTCGACGACGCCCAGCCGGATGGCCTCCCCGTAGTCCTCCGTGGCCGGCGCGGCGTCCGGCCACGCGACGACCGCGTGGGCGCCCAGGGAGCGGGAGCTCATCGCGACGGCGGCGCTGCCGTTGGCCTGCCGGGTCACCAGCGTGATCCGCGGGACCACCGCCTCGGCGTACGCGTGCAGGAGCGTGGCTTCCCGCCGCACGGCACCGGCCGCCTCCTGGTCGGGGCCGGGCTGGTGGCCGGGCACGTCCACGACGGTCACCAGCGGAACGCCGAGCGCGTCGCACATCCGCACGAACCGGGCCGACTTCTCCGCCGCGGATGCGTCCAGGCGACCGCCCGCGTGGCCCGGGTTGTTGGCCACGACGCCGACGGTCCGCCTGCCGAGGCGGCCGAGCCCGGTCACGACGTTGGGCGCCCACCGCGCCTGCAGCTCGACGAACGAGCCGGTGTCGAGCAGCTCCGCCACCAGCGGCCGGACGTCGTAGCCGTGGTCGGCCAGCGCGGGCAGCAGCACGCTCGGGTCCCGGAACGTGCGCAACGACTCGAGGTCGTAGTGTCCCGGCCGGGTGAACAGGGCGACCAGCTCGCGTGCTCGCCGGTACGCGTCGGCCTCGAACTCGGTGACGACGTGCGCCGCGCCGGAGCGGGCGTGCACCTCCGGCCCGCCGAGGGTGGCCGGGTCCACCGCCGCGCCGGTGACCGACCGGACGTCGTCCGGTCCGGCCACGTACATCCGCCCGGCCGCCGACATGATCACCACGTCGGTGAGCGCCGGGCCGAACGCGGTGCCGCCCGCGGCCGGGCCGAGCACGAGCGAGATCTGCGGCACGGTGCCGGAGGCGCGGACCATCGCCGCGTACACCTGTCCGACACCGTCCAGGGCGGCGACGCCTTCGGCGGGCGTGGCGCCGGCGGTGTGCCAGATCCCGACGACCGGGCAGCGCCGTGCGACGGCGCTGTCGATGGCCGCGGCGACGAGCCGGCACTCGGTGGCACCGATCACGCCGCCCAGCCGGCTGCCGTCGGTGGCGTAGGCGACCACTTCGGAACCGTCGACACGGCCCCGCGCCACGACCACCCCCAGACCTTCCCGGCGGTGGACGGGTTCGAGCGAACCTGGGTCGAGCAGCTGCGACATCCGGTGTACGGGGTCGCGGTAGTCCGGCTCGACCGATGTCTCGGCCGCTGTCGCGACCGCTGCCTCGATGTGTGCAGGCATTCGGGTCATCACTCACCTCGGATGTCTCGCGCGGCCGCGCCGATGGCGGGGCCACATGGCTACCCGTGGTGAGGAAAGCCGATCCGGGGGCTGGAAAGACCTAGAGATGAGTGGGGATTCTGACAGTTTCCCGAGTTTGTCCGGCGGATCATCCACTTATGACGATTGGGACAGATGTAGTCGTGGCGATCGGGAACGACGTGCTCCGCTTCGGCATCGAGCGGATGCTGGAGGCGCACGGCCTCGAGACGACGAAACCGGACGCCTTCGACGATGCGGGCGATGCGGGGCCCGACTCCGCCATCCTGATCGTCCTGCTGGCCGAGTCCGACGAGGAGTCGGTGCGGGCGCTGCGGATCGCGGAGGAGCGGGGCACCCGCATCCTCGTGCTGGTCGACGAGCGTGAGGCCGCCGAGCTGTCCCGCATGTCCCGGCTGTCCGGGATCCGCGGGGCCGGCTTCCTCACGCTCGGCGACCTCAACGGCCCCGCGCTGCGTGACGCGCTGGCGAGGATCGCGGAGGGCGACCTGCCGATGTCGGCCGGTCTCGCCCGCGACCTCCTCACGCTGACCCCGCGGCCACGGCTGACCCCGCGCGAGCACGAGGCGCTGCTGCTGATGGTCGACGGGCTGAGCAACAAGCAGATCGCCCGCCGGCTCGGTGTCTCCGAGCACGGTGCCAAACGCCTGGTGGCCAACATCCTGTCCAAGATGGATTGTCCGAACCGGACGCTGGCGGTCGCGAAGGCACTACGCGAGGGCGTCGGCGGGGACAGCGTCGGTGACCGCGTGGTGCGGTGAGCCGTCCCGCCCACTACGCGACGGTGTCGGAGGCCGCGGGCCGGGCCGGACCGTGCTCGGCCGGGTGCCGGCGCGCCGAGCGCCGGCCTGCCGACGCCAGGTGGGTGGTGGGGGCATCGAGCGGCGTCCGTGCCCGGCGGGCGCGCGGGCGCAGGCCCGGCGTGTGCGCATGCCGCGGCTGGGTCGCGAACGAGCGCTCCAGAACCTGCACGACCTCGTCCAACCGCGGCTGGCCGGCGTTCTCGACCTGGAGCCGGCGGGCGACTGCCCGCTGACCCAGCTCGCAGAGCAGTGTCCGGACGGCCTCGGTGACCGTGCTGACGGTCGCCTGCTCCGGGTGCAGGGAAAGGCCCGCGCCGATCTCCTCGATCCGGTCGATGTGCTGGAACTGCCCGCAGATCTGGGGCAGGCCCAGCTGCGGCACGCCCATGGTGGCGGCGGCCATGACGCTGCTCGCGTTGCCGTCGTGGATGACGGCCGTGCACGTCGGCACCAGGTGCGACAGCGGGAGCTCGCCGGTGATGCGGATGCGGCGCGGCAGCTCGCTCAGCCGGTCGAGGCCGAGCGGGTCCCCGGTCGCGATGACGACCTCGACGTCCAGCGGCAGCAACGCCTGCACGACCTTGTGCAGCAGGGCGGCGCGTTCCCGGGACGGCAGCTCGGCGCTGAGCGTGACGAGCACCCGCGGCGCCTCGAGCTCGTCGAACACCCACGGCGGCAGCTCGCCCGGGCTGTGGAAGGTCACGTACCGGCTCGAGATCGTGTTGCTCGGCGGGCTCGTCCACTGCAGACTCGGCGGGCAGTTGTCGATGATCTTCCAGTGTTCCGGCGAGCCGTCGTGCAGGCCCCACTCCTGGTGCAGCGGCCGCAGTGCCTCGTCCACCATGGACTTGATGGCCGGGTGCGGCAGCATGCCGCGGCCGTGGAGCACCGTCGGCGCGCCGATCGCCGCGGCCGCGATCGGCCCGGCGTACTCCCAGTCGCTGCACATCACCAGGTCGGGCTGCCACACCTCGGCCAGCGTCACCGCGCGGGGCGCGGCCTGCTGGGCCACCGGCACGTAGTGGTCGACGACGTGGCGCGCCAGATCGGCGATGGTGGCGTTTTCCCCGGGCTGGGCCCGGTTCGGGACCGCATCGAGGTCGGGGGCGTACGCCGTGGCCGGCAGGCCGACCGCCGCCGCCGCCCGGGCGAACCGGGACGGCGCCGCGACGAGCACGTCGTGCCCCGCGTTCCGCAGTGCCCACAGCGTGGGCACCATCGGGTACAGGTGTTCCTCGCTCGGGCAGCTGGTTGCCAGGATTTTCATACCGTTCTCCCTCGGTGGTGGAGCCGCTCCGTGTCGAACGGGCTTACTCCAAAGCTAGGGATTTGCCTTGTTGTCTTGCAACGCCTCTTGTGATAAGTCGAGCTGGGTGGTGGCGTGGTTTCCCCGCCTGGCCCGCTCTATTGGGGTAGCCGTTCGGTGCACCCGATCGTCCGCCCGGACTAACGATTCCCCTACGACTCCGATCGTCACACTGACGGCCACGTGTGACCGGCAGAATGGGTTGGAACACATGGAGAACGAGCAGAAGCTCAGGGACTACCTCAAGCGCGCGACGGCCGACCTGCGCCGTACCCGGCAACGCGTCCGGGATCTCGAGGAGCAGGGCAGCCAGCCGATCGCGATTGTGGGAATGGGCTGTCGCTATCCCGGTGGAATCGCGAGTCCGGACGACCTGTGGCAGTTGGTGGCCACCGGTGCGGACGGAATCACCGAATTCCCCGTGGACCGCGGCTGGGACCTGGAAACGCTGCTCGATCCGGCGAGTGAGAAATCCTCGTCGACGTCCTCGGGTGGATTCCTGCACACCGCGGGCGATTTCGACGCGGAGTTCTTCGGCATCTCGCCGCGCGAGGCGCTCGCGATGGACCCGCAGCAGCGCCTCGTGCTCGAGGTGGCGTGGGAGGCGTTCGAGCAGGCGGGCATCGACCCGACGACCCTGCGCGGTTCGCGGACCGGTGTGTTCGTCGGTGCGATGGCGCAGGAGTACGACGCACGCGACGCCGAGGGCGCCGAGGGCTTCCTGCTGACCGGCCGCGCCGACAGCATCATCTCCGGCCGGCTCGCGTACCAGCTCGGCCTCGTCGGCCCCGCGGTCACGGTGGACACCGCGTGCTCCTCGTCGCTGGTCGCGCTGCACTGGGCGATGCACTCGCTGCGCACCGGCGAGAGCTCGCTGGCGCTCGCCGGCGGCGTCACGGTCATGTCCGCGCCGGACCTGTTCGTCGAGTTCAGCCGCCAGGGCGGGCTGTCCGCCGACGGGCGCTGCCGGTCCTTCGGCGACGGCGCCGACGGCACCGGCTGGTCGGAGGGAGCAGGCGTCCTCGTGCTGGAGCGGCTGGCGGACGCCGAGCGCAACGGCCACGAGGTGCTCGCCGTCGTGCGTGGCTCGGCCATCAACTCCGACGGCGCCTCCAACGGCCTGACCGCGCCCAACGGCCCGTCCCAGCAACGCGTCATCCGCGACGCGCTGGCGAACGGGCGCCTTTCCGCGGGCCAGGTCGGCGCCGTCGAGGCGCACGGCACCGGCACCGCGCTCGGCGACCCGGTCGAGGCGCAGGGCCTGCTCGCCACGTACGGCGCGCAGCGGGCGGAGCCGTTGAAGCTGGGCTCGATCAAGTCCAACATCGGCCACACTCAGGCCGCGGCCGGCGCCGCAGGTGTGATCAAGATGGTGCTGGCCATGCGGCACGGCCTGCTGCCGAAGACGCTGCACGCCGACGCCCCCTCGTCGCATGTGGACTGGTCGGCCGGCGCGGTCGAGCTGCTCACCGACGCGCGGCCGTGGCCGCGGACGAACGAGCCGCGCCGGGCGGGCATCTCGTCCTTCGGGCTCAGCGGCACCAACGCCCACGTGATCATCGAGGAGCCGCCGCGCGCGGCGAGCGAGCCGCCCGAGGCGGCACGGCCCGCGGTCCTGCCGTGGCTGGTCTCCGCCCGAACCCCGCAGGCGCTGCGGGACCAGGCCGCGCGGCTGCTGGCGCGCCTGGCCGAGCCGGGCACCGAACCGGCCGACGTCGCCTTCTCGCTCGCCACCACCCGCGCCGCCTTCGCGCGGCGGGCCGGTTTCGTGGCCGACGGCCGCGAGCAGGTCGTGGCCTGCCTGACCGCGCTCGCGGCGGACGGCCGCGCGCCGGGGCTGCACACCGGCACCGCCACCAAGCAGAAGCTCGCGTTCCTGTTCACCGGCCAGGGCGCGCAGCGGCTCGCCATGGGCCGCGAGCTGTACGCGCGGTTCCCGGTCTTCGCGCGGGCGCTGGACGAGGTCCTCGCCTTGCTGGACCCCGGGTTGCGGGAGGTGATGTGGGGCGACGACGCCGATGCGCTCGCCCGGACCGGAGCCGCCCAGCCCGCGTTGTTCGCGCTCGAGGTGGCGCTCTACCGGCTCGCGGAGTCGTGGGGCCTGGTGCCCGACCAGCTGGTCGGGCACTCGGTGGGCGAGCTCGCGGCCGCGCACGTGGCCGGGGTGCTGTCTCTCGAGGACGCGTGTGCGCTGGTGTCCGCGCGCGGGCGGCTGATGCAGGCCCTGCCGGCCGGCGGCGCGATGGTGTCCGTGCGGGCGGCCGAGGCGGAGGTCACGCCCCTGCTGGTCGAGGGCGTGTCCATCGCCGCCGTGAACGGCCCGCGGTCGGTGGTGCTCGCCGGTGCGGAGACGGCCGTGCTCGCGGTCGCCGGCCGGTTCGAGAAGTCGAAGCGGCTCGCGGTCTCGCACGCGTTCCACTCGCCGCTGATGGAGCCGATGCTGGACGAGTTCCGCGCGGTGGCCGAGTCGCAGACCTACCACGAGCCTGCCGTCGACATCGTGTCCACAGTGGACACGGACGAACCGGTGAACACGCCGGCGTACTGGGTGCGGCAGGTCCGGCAGGGCGTCCGGTTCGCCGACGCGGTGGCCGAGCTGGTCGCGCGGGGCGTCACGGCGGCGGTCGAGCTCGGTCCGGACGGCGTGCTGTCCGCGATGGCCGGCGAGAGCGCGCCGGACCTGCCGGTGGCGCCGCTGCTGCGGGCCGGGCAGCCGGAGGAGCGGGCGGCGGTGGCGGCACTGACCCGCTTGCACGTGCTCGGCGCCGTCCCGGACTGGGCGGCGTTCTTCGACGGTGGTGCCCGCCGGGTGCCGCTGCCGACGTATGCCTTCCAGCACCAGCGGTTCTGGCCGCCGCCCCGCCGGTCGCGGCCGGGCGTTGGCGACCACCCCGTGCTGGCCACGACCGCGGAGCTCGCGGACGGGGACGGCATCCTGGCGACCGGACGGTTCTCGGCGCAGGCGCAGCCCTGGCTCGCCGACCACGTGGTGCACGGCGCCGCCGTCGTACCGGGCGCGGCCCTGCTCGAGCTGGCGCTCCACGTCGGTGACCGGGCCGGCTGCGATCGGCTGGACGAGCTGACGCTCGGCGCGCCCCTCGTCCTCCCGGACCGCGGTGGCGTCCAGACGCAGGTGCGCGTGGGCGCCGTCGACGAGTCGGGCCGCCGCCCGGTGACCGTGTCCGCCCGGCCGGAGGACGGGGACGGCGAGTGGGTCCGGCACGCGACCGGCGTCCTCACGGCGGGCGAGCTGGCCCCCGAGGAGCCGGTGGCGCAGTGGCCGCCACCCGGCGCGGAGCCGGTCGACCTGACGGACTTCTACGACCGGTGCGCCGGGGACGGCTTCGCGTACGGGCCCTCGATGCGGGGGCTGACCGCGGCCTGGCGGCTCGGCCGGGACGTCTACGCCGAGGTGGCCGTCGCCGAGCCCGGCGGGTTCGGTGTGCACCCGGCGCTGCTCGACTCCGCCCTGCACGCCGCGCTTCTGCTGGACACCGAGCGGGGCGTCCCGTTCGCGTGGACCGGCGTGTCCCGGCACGGCACCGGGACGGCCTCGGCGCGGGTGCACCTCTCGCCGGCCGGCCCGCAGTCGGTCTCACTGTCCATCATGGACACCTCGGGTGTGCTGGTGCTGTCGGTCGACTCGCTCGCCGTCCGGCCGGTGTCGGCGGGTGAGCTGGCCGCATCGTCGGTTCGCGACTCCCTGTTCGGCGTCGACTGGGTCCCCGTCGAACCGGCGGGCGGACTCGAAGAACTGACCGTCGAGGACGTCAGCACCGACGGGCCGATGCCCGACGCCGCGCACGCGGCCACCGCCGCCGTGCTCGCCCGGCTGCAGGACTGGCTCGCCGAGGACCACGACGGGCGCCTCGTGGTGCGGACCCGGGGCGCGATCGACGGCACCGACCCCGCGGCCGCCGCGGTGTGGGGCCTGGTGCGCAGCGCGCAGGCCGAGCACCCCGGCCGCTTTGTCCTGGTGGACACGGACGGCTCCACGGACGCGGTGGCGGCGGGGGAGCCGCAGCTGTGGATTCGCGACGGCGAGGTCCGGGCCGCGCGCCTGGCCCGCGTCTCGCCGGGCCCGGGCGTCGAGTGGGGCGGCACGGTCCTGGTCACCGGTGGCACCGGTGGGCTGGGCGCCCTGGTCGCCCGGCATCTCGTGGCCGAGCACGGGGTGCGGGAGCTGGTGCTGGCCGGCCGCCGCGGCCCGGACGCCCCGGGCGCGGCCGAGCTGCGCGCCGACCTCGAGCGGGCCGGCGCCCGCGTGGACCTCGCCGCCTGCGACGTCGCCGACCGCGACGCCCTGGCGGACCTGCTGAACCGCGTGCCGGTCTCGGCCGTCGTCCACGCCGCGGGCGTCCTCGACGACGGCGTGCTCGAGTCCCAGACCCCCGGCCGGATCGACAGCGTGCTGCGCCCCAAGGCGGACGCCGCCTGGCACCTGCACGAGCTGACCCGCGAGAAGGACCTGTCCGCGTTCGTGCTGTTCTCCTCCCTCGCCGGCACGTTCGGCGGTGCCGGGCAGGCGAACTACGCGGCGGCCAACGCGTTCCTCGACGCCGTGGCCGAGCACCGGCGCGCCGCCGGGCTCCCCGCGGTCTCGCTCGCGTGGGGACCGTGGCGCACCGGCATGGCGGGCGCGCTCGCCGACGCCGACGTCGCCCGGCTCGCCCGGCTGGGCACCCCGCCGCTGGCCGACGCGGACGGCCTCGCATTGTTCGACGCCGCCGCCGGCGCCGACCGGCCCGCGGTCGTGGCGGCCCGGCTCGACCCGGCCCGGGTCGCCGGTCGCGGCGAGCCGCCGCACCTGCTGCGCGGCCTCGTCCGCTCGCCCGCCCGCCGCGCCGCGGTGCGCGCCGCGGCCACGGTGTCCCTTGTGGACCGTATGGTGCGGCTGGTGGCGAGCGAGCAGCGCGAGCTGCTGCTGGACCTCGTGCGGGCCGAGGTCGCGTTCGTGCTCGGGCACGACGGCGCCACCGCGGTCGAGGCGGACCGGGCGTTCTCCGAGCTCGGCTTCACCTCGCTGACCGCGGTGGAGCTGCGCAACCGGCTCGCCGAGGCGACCGGGCTGCAGCTGCCGGCCACGATCGTCTTCGACCACCCGACCGCCGCCGCGGTCGCCGACTTCGTCCGCGCCGAGCTGCTGGGCGCGGAGCCGGCCGAGGCCGGGCCGTCCCCGGTGGCCGCGCGGTCCGACGACCCGATCGTGATCGTCGGGATGAGCTGCCGGTACCCGGGTGGCGTCGAGTCGCCAGAGGACCTGTGGCGGCTGGTCGCCGACGGCGTGGACGCGGTGTCGGACTTCCCGGCCGACCGCGGCTGGCCGCTGGACATCCACGACCCGGACCCCGCCCACGCCGGCACGTCCTACACGCGGACCGGTGGCTTCGTCCACGACGCGCCGCGGTTCGACGCGGACTTCTTCGGCATGAGCCCGCGGGACGCGCGCGCCACGGACGCGCAGCACCGGCTGCTGCTGGAGGCCTCGTGGGAGGCCGTCGAGCGGGCGGGCATCGAGCCGGGCACCCTGCGGGGCAGCCAGACCGGTGTGTTCGCCGGGCTCATGTACAACGACTACGCCACACTGCTGGGGGCCGACGAGTTCGAGGGCTACCGCGGCAACGGCGCCTCGGCGAGCATCGCGTCGGGCCGGGTCGCCTACACGTTCGGGTTCGAGGGCCCGGCCGTCACGGTCGACACCGCCTGCTCGTCCTCGCTCGTCGCGCTGCACCTCGCGGCCCAGTCACTCCGCGAGGGCGAGTGCACGCTGGCGCTCGCGAGCGGCGTGACCGTGCTGTCCACGCCCACCGCGTTCGTGGAGTTCTCGCGTCAGGGCGGGCTGTCCCCGGACGGGCGGTGCAAGCCGTTCGCGGAGTCCGCCGACGGGGTCGGCTGGGCCGAGGGCATCGGCGTGCTCGTGCTCGAACGGCAGTCGGACGCGCTGCGCAACGGCCACGAGATCCTCGCCGTGGTGCGGGGATCGGCCGTCAACTCCGACGGCGCGTCGAACGGGCTCAACGCGCCGAACGGGCCGTCCCAGCAGCGGGTCATCCGCCGGGCACTCGGCGTCGCCGGTCTGTCCACATCGGACGTCGACGTGGTGGAGGGGCACGGCACGGGCACGACGCTGGGCGACCCGATCGAGGCCCAGGCGTTGCTCGCCACGTACGGCCGGGACCGGGAGCAGCCGCTGCTGCTGGGGTCGGTCAAGTCGAACATCGGCCACACGCAGGCCGCCGCGGGCGTGGCCGGCGTGATCAAGATGGTCATGGCCATGCGCCACGACATGGTCCCGAAGACGCTGCACGTGGACGCCCCGTCGTCGCATGTGGACTGGACGGCCGGGTCGGTCGAGCTGCTGACCGAGCACGCCGGGTGGCCGGAGACCGGGCGGCCGCGCCGGGCCGGTATCTCCTCGTTCGGCATCGGCGGCACCAACGCGCACGTCGTGATCGAGCAGGGGGCCGCCGCCGAGCCACTCCCCGCGACCGAGCCCGGCCCGGTGCCACTGGTGCTGTCCGGCCGGACCGAGGCGGCGCTGCGCGCCCAGGCGGGCCGGCTCGCGGCACGGCTTCCGGAACAGGGCCTCGGCGACGTGGCGTTCTCGCTGGCGACGACCAGGTCGGCGTTCCCGCACCGGGCCGCGGTGGTCGGCGCGGACCGGGCCGGGGTCCTTGCCGCGCTGCGGGCGCTCGCGTCGGGACGGTCCGCGCCCGGGCTGTCCACGGGCACGGCGGACGAGCCGGGGCGGGTCGCCTTCGTGTTCGCGGGGCAGGGCGCGCAGCGGCTCGGCATGGGCCGGGAGCTGTACGAGCGGTTCCCGGTGTTCGCGTCGGCCTTCGACGCCGTGCTCGCCGGGCTCGATCCGGCGGTGCGCGACGTGATGTGGGGTTCGGACGAGGATGCGTTGCGCCGCACCGGGTTCGCGCAGCCCGCGTTGTTCGCGCTCGAGGTGGCGCTGTACCGGCTGGTCGAGTCCTGGGGGCTGCGGCCGGACGTGGTGGCCGGGCACTCCGTCGGCGAGGTCGCGGCCGCGCACGTGGCGGGTGTGCTGTCCCTTGCGGACGCGTGTGTGCTGG
>DASYKY010000074.1:0-121770 GCA_035995025.1 Actinophytocola sp. | reverse complement strand
CATCAACACCACCGACAACTTCTTCGACCTCGGCGGACACTCACTCATCGCCACCCGCATCGTCTCCCGGCTACGACACCAATTCAACGTCGAAATACCCGTCCGCACACTCTTCGAACACCCCACCATCACCCACCTCGCGCAGGCAGTCACCGATGCGATCACCGACCAGATCAGTCAGCTGTCGACCGACCAGGTGCGCGATATGCTCGGATGACCTCCTACAGCTGCGCGACCCGTGGCAACGCCCATTCGGCAATGGGTGCCATGACCGCGGGATCACCGGCGTAAAGTCCGGCCGGCCGCGGCCAGTGCACGACCAGGTCGGTGATTCCGGCGTGCGCGTACTGCTGCGCCGTGCGCAAGAACGCCTGCGGCGAGGCCATGAGATTCCCGGTGAGGTCGGTGGCCACGTAGATTCGGCGAAGGTCGGCATCGCTGCGGCCTTCCCGGCTGCACGTCTCCCGCAGCTTCTTCACCTGGGCGGATACGATCGCCACGATGTCGTCCGGTGAGTAGCCGTCGGCCAGCTTCGGCGGCCCGAGGGTGACCCAGGCGTCCCCGTGCCGGGCGGCGACCTCGAGGCCTCGTGGCCCGGTGGCCGCCACCGCGAACCGGACGCGCGGCCGCCGGCAGCAGCTGGGGGTCATTCGCGCGCCGAGCGCCGAGTAGAACTCCCCGCGAATCGTGCTGACCTCGTTGCGCAACAACTGATCGACCATGTCCACGAACTCGGCGAAGCGATCCGATCGTTGTTTTCCGGACAGGGCCTCACCACCCAGAACCTTGGCATCACCCGAGCCTTCCGCGCCCGCGCCGATCCCCAGGGTGAACCGTCCGCCGGAAATATCGTCCAACGTGATCACCTCTTTCGCGGTAACCACGGGATGCCGGAAGTTCGGCGACGTGACGAGAGTTCCCAAGCCGATGCGCGTCGTCACGCAGGCCGCGGCGGCGAGGACCGGAAATGCGCTGAACCATGGTTGCGTCGCCAGCGGATCCCACCACAGATGGTCATAGGTCCAGGCCGAGTCGAACCCGAGTTCGTCGGCCTGCCGCCAGATGGCGGCGCTCTCCGACCAGTTCTGTTCCGGAAGGATCATCACTCCGCAACGCACAGCGGTCACCTCACAGTTTCTTTACCAATTCCCGGGCCATCGCCAAATCACGCACGAGACAGCGGACGACTATCTACTCTTGACGAATGAAGCGACGTCTCGCCGGCGAGACACAGCTGAAAACATAGTCTATTTAAGACTAAGATATCGTGGAGTTCTGACAATGATTGGTGAGGCATCCTGTGATGGGCACACCACGTTCATGGACGAAAAGAGGTACTGTGCGGAGACATTTAACGCGACCATTGCCGCGCTTGCGCTGAGCACTGCCTGGGATATCGGCCTGCTCGACGAACTGCACACGAACCAGCGAGTGGACGTGGCGCGGTTCGCGGCGCGCAACAACGTGCACCGCCCGACGCTGAACTACCTCCTGGTCGCCATGTCCAGCAGGAGGATCGTCGAACTGGACGCGGATCGGGGCGTCGCGGTGCCGGGGCCTGGTTTCGCCGACGCCTTCCTCAACCGGGGCTTCTTCTACTGGCTCACCCGTGGCTGCGGTGACCTGCTCACCACGCTGCCCTCCTTTGCGCGGAATCGGGACGGCAGGACCACGGCGATCCACCGCGATGCCCGCGCGATCAGCGTGGCGTGCCGGACCATTGCCCGTTCGTTCTTCGACGAACCACTGCTGGAGCTGCTCGACGGCGTCGACGCCGGAACCATCGCCGACCTCGGCTGTGGCAGCGGCGACCGGATCGTCATGCTCGCCGAGCGGATGCCGGAAGCCCGCGCCATCGGCATCGACATCGCCGGCGACGCACTCACCGTGGCCAAGGCCGCGGTCTCCGAAGCCGGGCTGGAGCACCGCGTCCGGCTGGTCCAGGACAACGTTCTCACCATGACGCCGGATCCCGGCTTCGCCGAGGTCGATCTCGTGACGTGCTTCCTGATGGGCCACGACTTCTGGCCTCGGGAGCAGTGCGTGCGCACGCTGCGGCGACTGCGCGACGTGTTCCCCAATGTCCGGAACGTCGTGCTCGGCGACACGTGCCGGTCGACCGGCCTGAGTGGCACGGAGCTCCCGATGTTCACCCTCGGCTTCGAAACGGTGCACGCGGTGATGGACCAGTACCTGCCCACGCTGACGGAGTGGGACTCCGTACTGGACGAGAGCGGGTGGCACCGGGCGGAAAGCCGGTTCATCGACCTGCCCGCGTTCAGCTTCATCCACCGGCTGACCGCCCAGTGAGTGGCGCGGCAGCCCGCATTCGAGGAGTACCCGTGACGAACTCTCTTGATCGGCTCATGCCGGAGATCGCAACCGTCGTGCGTGACCTTCCCGTCTTCCAGGAGGTCGGAGGCCATCACGCACCGGTGCCGTTCTTCGTCACCGCCGCCATGTTCGGCGAGCTCGGCTTCGAGGTGGCCGGGGGCGAGATCAGCGACAAGGTGGACACCCCCGTCGCCGATCCGCACACCCACGACATCCCGGAGATCTACCTGCTGCTCGCACCGGAGCCAGGCGGTGCCGTGATCGACGTGCTGGCCGACGGCGAGCACCACGAGCTTTCCGCGCCCGCGGCGATGTTCATCCCGGCGGGCACCGTTCACCGTTTCGTCACCAAGAAAGCGATGCCCGGCAGCTACTGCCTCGGCCTGCTGATGACCGGAATGAGAAAGCACCGGTGAGCGATCGAACCGTGAAGGACGGAATCCCGATGGCTTCTACCCAGAAGAACGAACCGGTGGTGGTGGGCGGTGTGCACCACGTCGGTGTGCAGACCGCCGACCTCCCGGGAAGCATAGATTGGTACCAGAGTTTCTTCGGCTGCACGGTGTCCTGGACGTTGACCAGGTTCTCCGCGTTGTCACAGCGCAGGCTGCCCGGCCTCACCGAGTTGGTCGAGCTGGCGGGCGGTGATCTGCGGTTCCACCTGTTCGTCAGGGACACACCTCGCGAGGAGCCGATCTCCGCCACCGCGCGCCAATTCCAGCACCTCTGCCTCGCCGTTCCCTCTCCGGAGTCGCTGCGGAGCTGGCGAGACCGGTGGTTCGACCTCTACGACAGCGGCCGCTACTCGTTCGTCCAGGCGGAGCCAGCGACGGAGATCGACGTCGACTCGGACGGGATGCAGAGCTTCTACTGCCTGGACATCAACGGTCTCGAGTTCGAGTTCAGCTACTTCCCGGGG
Organism: Actinophytocola sp.; assembly: GCA_035995025.1. GTDB lineage: Bacteria > Actinomycetota > Actinomycetes > Mycobacteriales > Pseudonocardiaceae > Actinophytocola. The sequence goes on along the minus strand of DASYKY010000074.1, from coordinate 118,517 downwards.
AGCGAGACGTGAGCACGGTGCGATTCGGCCGGCCACGACGGGACGCCCGGACGGGAACGTGGGAGTTCGGGGGTTATCCGTACGGTCTGGAGCCGCTGATCCTGCCGATGCACGCGCCATCGACGCAGGAGACCCAGGACTACGACCTGCGGAGTGGACGCGAGGCGCAACAACAGATCGCGCTGATAGCGGAGCCGGCACCCGACGCCGTCACCGAGCTCGAACCCTCCGGCGACGACCGCGAACGGGTGTTCTGGTTCCGGTGGATCATCGGCCACCAGATCACGTTCATCTGCTGGCAGCTGCTCGCCGCGGCGCTGGCCGACCACGAGGCGGCGCGGAACCGCGATATCGCGCTGGAACGGATGCGTTGCTACATCCGCGGCTACTCGCTGATGCTGTTGTACTCCGGTTCGTGCCCGCAGACGAGCTACGCCCCCGTCATCCGGACCCCGATGGCCAGGCAGCACCGGCACCTGACCGGCCTGTGGGCGCGCGACTACGGCGCGGTGCGCGGGCTGCTGCACGGCAAGGTGGCGCTCGGCGACAGCCCGCGGGCACAGGCGGTGGCCGCTGAATGTCAGCTCAACGGAGACGTGCACAGCGGCATCGCGACAAAGCTGGTGCCGACCGGGCCGTCGCTGCTGCAGGCGACCGCGGAGGCGGAGAACCGCACTTTCCGGATGAGCCGGGAAAGCCTGCTGACGCTGTACGACTGCACGTTCATGACGGTCCGGGACGACGTGTCGCTCACCGGAATCGCGGCCCAGCTGCTCCGCCGGTTGCGAGCCGTGGTGATGGATCTCGCCGCCAACCGCCTGTTCCCGGAATGGGCTCCCGGCACCGCCGAGGAAATGGCCCAGCTCGACACCCCGGACATCACGAACTGCGCCACGACCATGGTCGAGTCCATTGTAGAGATCGCACGCTCCGTCTTCTGGTGACGTGTGGAGCCGGACGGGTCTTTCCTGCCGCCGAAAGACCCGTCCCCCGTCTCAGGCCCGGCCCGCCGTCACCCGCTCGATCGCGACGGCGAGCTTCTCGACGTGCGGTGGCCGGAACAGCGAGTAGTGATCACCGGGCAGGACGGACACCTCGGTCAGCCCCGGACACAGCGCACGCCACGTGTTCTCCGCCGCGGACCGCAGCGCCGCGTCCTGCTGCTCGGCCTGGAAGAGCACGACCCGCCCGGCATACGACACGGGCCGGTACGTCTGCAGGGCCCGCAGGTGTGCGCGGGTCAGCATCACCGTGTCCCGGACCGCTTTGTCGTTGCGGTCCACCGTCGGTCCGAAGCGCTCTGCGATCTCGCGCGCCACGTCGTCCGCGTCATAGGCAGGTACCAGGTCAGGCGGGTAACACTCCACCAAAATGACCGCCTCGGCCGGTACGCCGGACGCTTCGAGCCGTCGCGCGATCTCCAGCGCGACGAGACCGCCCATCGACCAGCCGACCAGCAGGCGCGGCTCGGCAGTGGGCAGAGCCGTGCGCACCTCCGCGGCGTACCGGTCCGCCAGGCCTTCGACGGTCGGTTCGACGTCGTTTGGGAGCACGGCGGTGGTCTGCAGCGCGTAGAGCGGACGGTCCAGCGAACGGCTGACCGCAAGCTCGCGGTAGCCGAGCACATCGCCGCCCGCCGGGGGCAGGCAGAAGAGCGGGGACCGGGTGCCGTGTTCGCGCAGCCGCACCAGGCAGGACGCCTGCGGGGTGTCCGGGCCGGTAACCAGTTGCGCGAGCCGTTCGGGTGACGACGGGCCGGCCTCGGTCGAGTCCTCTTCGGAGAACAGCACCGCGACCGGCAACCGGCAGCCGAACGTCTCGTTCAGCCGCGCGATCAGCCGCACGGCCAGCAGGGAATGTCCGCCCAGGTCGAAGAAGTCCTCGTCGACACCGATCGGGGACCGGCCCAGCACGTCCTCGAAGACGCCGATCACGAGGCGTTCGGTGGCCGACCGCGGCGGGGCGACGGCGCGCGCTGCCAGACCCGCCTGCTCCCATGGCCGCGGCAGGGCAGCACGATCCACCTTGCCGTTGACGGTCAGCGGCAGGCGCGGCAGCCAGGTGTAGGTGTCCGGGATCGTGGCCGGGTGCAGCCAGTCGGCCAGAAACGCGCGCAGCTCGCCGTCCGGTACGGCGTCGCCGACCAGGTAGGCGCACAAGGCGGCGTCGTTCTCCGAACGCTTGGCCAGCAGCGTTTCGGCGTCGGTCACCGCCGGATGTGCCGTCAGCGCGGCCCGGACAGCCCCCAGCTCGACCCGGACTCCCCTGACCTTGACCTGGTCATCCGTCCGGCCGAGGACATACAGCAGCCCATCCGGGGAGTGGCACACGAGATCACCGGTGCGGTACAGGCGAGCACCCGGCGAGAAGGGACTCGCGACGAAGCGTTCGGCCGTGCCGGACGGGTTCGCGAGGTAGCCGCGCGCCAGGCCGGGGCCACCGATGTACAGCTCACCGGGCACTCCCGCGGGCACCGGTGCGAGCCGCTCGTCCAGCACGTAGAGCTCCGCACCCGCCACCGGACGGCCGATCGGAACCACGCCGGCGTCGTCGGCATCCCCGGCGATCCGATGAGCACAGCAGCCGACCGCGGTCTCCGTGGGGCCGTACTCGTTGATCACGCTGGTGCCGGGGGCGTGCCGCAGCCACGGCCGGACCGCGTCCCACGTGAGTTGCTCGCCGCCGACCACCAGGGAATGCGCGGTACCGGCGAGCGAGGCGGGCGGCATCAGCCGTTCGAGCATCGTCAGGTGCGACGGCGTCACCTTGAGGACGTCCAGTCCCTGCCGGTCGGCCAGGCCATTCGCCAGGCCGTCAATGGTTCGCCAGGCCGGGTTCAGGTGCACGGTACGTCCGGTGACCAACGGAGCGAACAGACTGGTGACGGTCAGGTCGAACCCGGTCGACGAGTGGACGAGTGCGCCGTCACCCTGTTGGGCGGCATAGCTTTGCGCGCTCCACAACAGATAGTTCGCGACGGCCCGATGCGGCACGGCGACGCCCTTGGGCCGCCCGGTCGTTCCCGACGTGAAGATCACGTACGCCAGGTTGTCTGGCTCGACACGCGGCGCGGGCAGCCGGGGGGCGACGGCCGGCTCGTCGTTCACGTTGACTGTCCTGACCGGCGTGTCTTCCCAGTCCTCGCCCGCGGTCAGCACGAGGTGGCAGCCGGCCAGCCGGACCAGCTCGCGTGCGCGCCGCCGCGGCAGCGCGGGATCGACCGGCACGTACGTGCCGCCCGCCCTGAGCACACCGAGCAGCGCGACGATGAGCTGCGCACACGGTTCGAGGTGCACCGCGACCCGCGTCTCGGCCCGCACGCCGCCGGACAGCAGCACTCGCGCCAGCCGATCCGCCCGCGCCATCAGGTCCGCATAGGACAGTCGCCCGTCGGGCGCCGACACCGCGATGGCCTCCGGAGTGCGAGCGGCCTGGTCCTCGACCAGCCGGTGCACGCAACGGACTCCCGCCCGCCACCGGTCGGTGAACGAGTCGAGCAGCCGGGCGTGGTCGCCGGGGCCTAGCAGGCTCGCGCGGCCGGCCGGCTTCGCAGGCTCACGTGTCAGGTCGGTGACGAGACTGTGGTACTGACCGGCCAGCTCCCGTGCGTGGCGCGGATCGAATCGAGCGGCGGAGTAGTGCAGTGCGGTGGTCGTCCCGCCCGGGCCGGCCGTGACGGACAGCTTCAGGACGCAGGGTTCGTCCGCCACCTCGACCGACTCGACGGTGAACCGGACGCCGGGGGTGCTGAGGGGCTCAACCGCCTCGTCGTACTCGAAGGCCGCGCCCCACGGGGCCACGTCGTCCGGCCGGGCACCCCGCAGAAGGTCGTCGGAGTCGCCGATCGCGGTCAGGTCATGCTGGCCCGAGGACGCGACCTCGGCCAGGGTGGAGGTCGCGGTCACCTCCGCCGACACCGCCGCCCAGGTGGCGAACGGCCCGGCGCAGCCCTGGAGATCCTCGACGACACGGCCGTCGAACCGTACACCGACGGTGACCGTGCCGGTCCCGCTGAGCTTCCACAGCATGATCTGCCAGCACGCGAGGAGGACGGCCTTGGTGGACACCCCGTGCGCCGTCGCGTAGTCGGCGACCGCACTCGCGGCGTACGCCGGCAACGTCAAGCGCACCGCCTGGGTGTCCGGCGTGTCCCCTACCGCCGCACGCTGCAACGGCAACGGGGCGAACGCCGTGCGCGGCGGGGCGACGGGCTCCCCATCGGTCCGCAGCATCCCCTGCCATTGGGCGAACTGCGAGTACCGCACGGCGTCGACCTCGGGCAGCGAGTCCGCGTAGGCCTGACCGAGTTCGGCCGCGAACATCCGCATCGTCGCGGTGTCGGCCGCGATGGCCGGTGTCGTGACGAGCAACGCGCGGCTGGTCGCTCCGAGGTGGATCAATGCGACGCGCACGAGGGGACCGTCGGCCAGGTCGAAACGGCCCGTCCGCTGTTCGTGCGCGATCCGCGTCAGCCGGCGTTCCTGGTCGGCTTCGACGAGTGCCCGCAGGTCGATTTCGGTCCAGTCGACTCGTCCGTCGTCGCGGATGACCTGAACGGGTGTCCGCACCGGAGGCACGCGGACGAAGGTGGTGCGCAGGACCTCGTGGCGGGCCACCAGACCGTCGGCGGCACGGCGCAGTGCGGCGTCGCCCACCTCGCCGTCGATCCGCAACCGGGCCTGCGCCCACGAGGTGGCCCCGTTTTCGGCCGCGCGCCACAAGTACGCCTGCTGGGCGGACAACCGGTAGCCGACGACCGAACCCTCGGGGGCCTCCGCGCTCACCGGAACGAGACCGTTTCGCCCATGGCGACGAGGAGCTTCCGCTCGCCGGAGAAGGGATTCCGGGCATGCGCGGTCAGGATGTTGTCGAGCATCAGCACGTCGCCCCGCTCCCACGGGAACGAGACCTCCAGTTCTGTGTAGACACGGCTGATCTCGGCCATGGCGTCGTCGGGAATCGGTGAGCCGTCGCCGAACTCGCAGGTCCGTGGCAGCTCATCGGGTGCGTACGCCGACTCGAGCGACGCGCGAGTGGTGTCGCCCAGGCATGCGAGGTGCCAGTGTTGCGCCTGGTTGAACCACGACCACTCACCGGTGCGGGGATGGCGGATGGCCGCGGGCCGCGTCGCGCTGGTGCGCAGCCGGTCGCCGTGCCAGCTGAACCGGAGATCCTGCTCCAGACAGCGAGCCTCGACTTCCGCGCGGTCCTCGGTTCGGAAGACCGTCCGCCAGTCGAGCCCGACACCGGCCTGGTGGTTGCGGACGTAGGTCACGCCTTTGGCGACGAACTCGTCACGCAAGGCGGGATCGAGCCGCCGGAACACGGCCCGGCTGTCCGCCACCGGCGTCTCGCCGCCGACGGTGGCGGGGCGGCTGCACGCGAACCAGATCTTCGCGGGACCCGATGCGTTGAAGGAGTTCTCGTTGTGCCACAGGAGCTTTTCCTCCGGCGGGAAGAACACGGGGGTGTAGACGCTGCCGCTCAGCGCGGCCCGCGGGTGTTCGCCGTTGTCCGTGAACAGCGTGTCCACGAACACCTTCGCGAACCGTTCCAGCGCATCGGGTTCGGTGACACCGAACCCGCGGAACAGCAGCGCGCCCGACCGTTCGAGCGCGTCGCCCAGTGAGGCAGACGCCTGTGCCGCCCACGCGACCAGATCGACGTCACCGTCGGCAGGCCGGAAGACCAGGGGCAACTCGCCGTCCGGGCGAAGCGGCTCACTGGTCACGGCTCGCCGGGAGTCCACCACCACGGGAGTCGGCGTGATCTGCCGGAGCCCGGCCAGCGACTTCCTTCCCTGGGCTTCAGTCATCTGCCCTGCCTTGTCCGTCGTCGGTTCTCTTGTCGGGCCCACGTACACGGGTTCGTCGGGTGCGGTGGCCATCGCTTCGAGCAACGCCACGAACTCGTCCCGCATCCGGATCATTCGCGAGGCGTCGAACAGGTCGGTGTCGTACTCCCACACGGCGTTGAGCCCCGACTCGTTCTGTTCCAGCAGCACGCTCAGATCGAACTTGCTGCTGTCGACGATGTCCGGCTCGTAGGGCGTCACCGTCAGGCCGGCGAACGACCTGGCGCGGCGCGGGGTGTTGTCCAGCGTCAGCTTCACCTGGAACAGCGGACTGCGGTTCCCGCCCCGCCGCGGGCTCAGTGCCTTGACGACCTCCTCGAACGGGAGGTCCTGGTGCGCGTAGGCATCCAGTGCGACCGCGCGGGCCTGCCGCAGCAGGCTTCGCCAGCTGGGTGTCCCGCCGAGGTCCGCGCGCAGGACGATCTGGTTGACGAAGAAGCCGATCACGTTCTCGGCGGACTCGTCCGGGCGGCCCGCCACGTCCGTGCCCACAACCACGTCGGTCTCGCCGCTGTGCCGCGACAGCAGGGCGAACAGCGCGGCCAGCTGCGCGGTGAACAGGGTGCACCGCTCGTCGAGGCACAGCCGCAGCAGCCGCTGGACCGTCGGTTCCGGCACGCGGAACCGCAGCCACTTCCCCTGCCGGGACGGATGCCGGGGCCGTGGCCGGTCGAGCGGTAGCCCGGACAGCTCGAGAATTCCGTCCAGGCGGTCGAGCCAGTACGCGCGAAGCTGGTCGAACCGGCCAGTCTCGTCCAGCTCTCGTTGCCAGATCGCGTAGTCGGCGTACTGCACCGGCAGGTCGGGCAGCCGTGGCGGCCGGCCCTCCCGCCGTGCGGTGTACGCCTCGGCCAGCTCCCCGACGAGTAGTTCGGTGGACCACCCGTCGACCGTCGAATGGTGCAGCGTGAGCAGGAGCAGGTGTTCGGCCACGGCCAGCCGGACCAGCCTCGCCCGCAGGACGGGCGGTGCGGCCAGCTCGAACGGCCGGCCGTGTTCCTCGCGCGCGATCCGGACGGCCGCCGCCTCCCGCCCGGCGGGGTCCAGGCCGGACAGGTCGACGATCGGGATCTCGACCCGTGCGGAGGGCAGGATCGACTGACGTGCCCGGCCGTCGACGGTCGGCAGCACGGTGCGCAGGATCTCGTGTCGCTCGACGACCACGCCGAGCGCGCGGCGAAGCGACTCGACCTCCAGGTCGCCCTCGAGGCGCAGGTAAATCGCGACGTTGTACTCGGAGCCGGCCGGGTCGAGCTGGTGCAGAAACCACAGGCGTTCCTGGGCGAAGGACGGCGGCATCAGCGGCGTTCGCGGCCGCTTCGCGAGCCGGGCCGGGTGCTCGGACCGGCGGCCGGACCGCCTCTCGACCAGCTCGGCGAGACCGGCCAGGGTCGGGGCTTCGAACGGCGCCCGCACGGGCAGGTCCACGCCCAGTTCCTTACGGACCCGGAACACGAGCTGGAAGGTCAGCAACGAGTGGCCGCCGAGCTCGAAGAAGTTGTCGTCCGGGCCGACGTCGCCGCAGGCCAACAGGTCCGACCACATCGCCGCGAGGGTGTCCTCGGTGGCGGTCAGCGGCCTGCCGGCCGCGCGAGTGCCGGTGCGCGTGCCGTCCTGGATCTCCATCAGACGCCGCAGCGCGGTTCGGTCGATCTTGCCGTTCGCGGTCAGCGGCAGCCGCCGGACCGGTACGAACTCGGCGGGCACCTGGTAGTCCGGAGACGTCTCGGCGTGGCGGGCCCGCACCCGGCGCGCCCGGGCAGTCGCGCGCGATCGCCACAGCGGATCGTTCGCGTAGTCGTGCCAGTCGACGGGGTCGCCGCCGCCTCCCGCCGTGAAGGTGGTCGGTGGGTCGTCGCGGTCGTGCAGCTCCAGGTCGAACGAGCCGTCCGCGGCGCCGCGCGCCAGGCTCAGCTCGACGACGCAGGAGTGCCGATCGGTCAGTGCCCACAGGTCCTCCGGTTCGACTCCCGCACCGGCGGTGAGCCCGGTGGGAAAGGTGGCCGTGTCGTCGGCCGTCCGTAGCCAGTCCAGCAGCGCACGGTCCTCGGCGACCCGGGCGTCGGGTATCCCCCGGACGGCGACGAGCCCGCGCCGGGCCATGCCGTCGAGGTCGCCGTCGAGGTCGCCGTCGAGGTCTTGCCACGGTGTCCAGTCCGGCTCGGCCCGCGGGTCGCCGACCGTACCGACACCGAGGATCACGTCGTAGCGGTAGCAGCTCAGCTCGTTGCGATGGCGCCCGCGCTTGGGGAGGACCCGCACCGAACGGATCCGCGGCCGGTCGCGCCCCAGCTCCGTGAACAGCCGCGGGTCGAGGCACAGCTCCTCCTCGTGCTCGACGGCTCGCCGGGCCATCGCCCGCAACCGCCCGGCGCTCACACCGGGACCTGCCTGGTACGCGCACACGCCCGTCAGGAACATCTCCAGCAGGACGAGGTTTCGCACGTCACCGATGAACACATGGCCGCCGTCCTCGACGGCGCCGACGGCCGCGTCGACGACATCGAGGAAGTAGCCGACCGACGGGAAGTACTGGGCGACCGAGTTCAGCAGCACCGTGTCCAGCGGTTCGCCCTCGGGAATGCTCTGGTGCGCCGGCAGCACGGCAAGCTCGACCCGCTCGGCTGTGCCGGGATCCAGCCGGCCACGGACGAAGTCGATGGCCGCCGTCGACAGATCGGTCGCGAAGTAGCGTGCGCAGTCGCCGACCAGCGCGGTCACGAACATGCCGGTGCCGCATCCGATCTCCAGCATCCGGCGCGGCCGAAGCGCACGGACACGCCGGACGGTGTCGTCCAGCCACGTGTTCATCTCGGCCGTGGGGATGGGATCGCCGGTGTAGCTGCTCAGCCAGCCCGCCAGGCCGGGAACCGGCTGCTCCGGATCAGCCTGGTAGGTGTCGTCGTACAGCAACCGCCACTGCGCTATCTGGTCGGACTCGGCGCTGTCGTCCTGGTCGGAAGCGTCGCCGCCGAGCTGCACGAACGCGACGAGCCGGCCGGCACCCGGTGCTTCCCGGTCGAGCAGGACCGCCGACATCGCGACGTCCGGCTGCTTCGCGATCGCGGCGACGATCCCGTCCGGCTCGACTCGGTACCCACGAACCTTCACCTGGTTGTCGGCCCTGCCGACGAACTCGAGCACCCCGTCGAAGGTCCACCGGACGACGTCACCGGTGCGGTACATGCGCCGGCCCGGCGTGCCGAAGGGGGCCGTGACGAACGACTCGGCCGTCTTCGCGGGGCTGCCGACGTAACCCCGTGCCAACCCGGCACCTGCCACGTACAGCTCGCCGGGCGTCCCTACGGGCACGGGACGGAGCCGGTCGTCGAGGACGTAGACCTCGGTGTTCCAGATCGGCACGCCGATCGGCACGGCATCGGCGGGTGTCGCGGCGCCAGGCGCCAGCTGGTGGGCGACACACCCGACCGTCGCCTCGGTCGGCCCGTACTCGTTGACGACCTCGGTACCCGGATGGCGCGTCCGCCACCTCGACAGCACACCGCCGGACAGCTGCTCGCCACCGACGACGAGCTGCCCGCGCGGCGATGCGTTGTCGGGCAAGCCTGCCAGCAAGGTCAGGTGCGTCGGCGTCGCCTTGAGAAACGACGACGGCTGTGCGTCGACGGCGTCGAACGGCGCCGTCTCGACGCAACCGCCGACCGTCAAGGGCAGCAGCAGCGTCGTGACGGACATGTCGAAGGCGGGCGAGGAATGGCATCGGACCACTCCGGCGGCGGCGGGGTACGCGTCCGCGGCCCAGCCGAGATAGTTGGTCAGCGACCGGTGCTCGATGACGACGCCTTTCGGCTGACCGCTGGAACCCGACGTGAAGATGACATAGGCGGGATTGCCCAGTTCGGCCGGCCGTGGCCGCGGTGTCGTGGGCGTGTCCGCCAGTGCCCCGACCGTCGTCACCGTGACGTCGTGTGTCAGGCCGGCCAGCCGGGTGGCAGCGGCCGCGTCCGTGATCACCAGGGCCGGCTTCGCCGCATCGAGGATCCGTGCGAGGTGCGCGTCCGGATGGTCGACCGCGACGGGCAGGTACGCGGCACCCGCCCGCAGGGCGGCGTGCACGGCGACGATCAGGTCCGCACCGTTCGGCAGCGCCACCGCGACCAGATCCTCCGGCCCGAGCCCCGCCCCGGCGATTCCCCTCGCGACCTGATCCACCCGTTCGTCCAGTTCGGCGTAGGTCCAGGAGTCGTCGCCGTCGAGGACCGCGGGAGCATGCGGCGTCCGGTTCGCCTGCGCCGCGAACAGCCCGGCCACCGTTTCGCCGGGCACCTGCCGTGCCGTGCTGTTGCGCCCGGCGACCAGGTCTTCGTGTTCCGCCTCGTCCATGATGGACAGCTGGGACACAGGCAAGTCCGGGTGCGCGGCGATCGCCTCGAGCAGCACGCCGAAATGCCGGGCCAGCTGCGCGGCGGTGGCCGGACGATAGAGGCTTGGGCTGAACAGCATCGAGCCGGCGAGCTCGCCGTCGTCGACCGCGATGCGCATCTCCAGGTCGAACCGGGTGGTGCTGATCTCCGCGGCCACGACCCGTACGTCCAGGTTCGCCAGGTGAAGGAACTCCTCGGACACGGACTCGTCGGTGCGGCCGGCGTCGAACGTCACCTGGAAGACCGGGTTGCGGCTGGGGTCCCGTACCGGCGACAGCTCCTCGACCAGGCGGTCGAAGGGAACCTGCTGGTTCGAGTACGCATCGAGGGCGGCGCTTCGGGTGATGTCCAGCAGCTCCACGAAGGTCGGGTCCCCCGACCACCGGACACGGATCGGCAGTTCGTTGACGAACAGCCCGATGAGGTTCGCCCAGCGCGGATCCGTGCGGCCGGAGATCGGCGTACCCGTGACCAGATCGGTCCTTCCCGAGTATTTCGACAACAGGACGTCGAAAGCGGTCAGCAACACCATGAACAAGCTGGCCTGCCCGGCGCGCGCGATGGCGCTCAGGCGGCTGGTCACGTCGGGCGGCGTCCGGAAGTCGACTCGCCCGCCCTGTCCGCTGAGCCGCTCCGGCCGGGGCAGGTCCGCGGGGAGTTCGGTGGTCTGCGGGGCGTCGCCGAGTACCTCGCGCCAGAACGCGACTTCACGTGCCGCGTCCGGGGAGTCCAGCCATTCGCGCTGCCACGTCACGTAGTCCGCGTACTGGTACGGCAAGGCATCCAGCCGAGGCGACCGGCCGGCGGCGAACGCGGCGTACAGCTCGCTCAGCTCCGGCCAGAAGACTCCCATCGACCAGCCGTCGATCACGACGTGATGGAAGACGATGATCACGTAGTGCAGGTCGTCGCGCACGCGCACGACCAGCATGCGCATCAGCGGCCCGCTCGCGAGGTCGAACGGGCGCGCTGCCTCCGCCCGGAGCATGCCGACGGCGTCGGCGTCGGCATCGGCGTCGGTCGCCGTGCCGGCTCGCCCACTCCAGTCGACCACCGGCAGGTCGAACTCCTCCGGTTCGTGCACGACCGGACGCGGTTCGCCGGCCACGTCCGGGAACGTGGTCCGCAGCACTTCGTGCCGCGCCTGGACACCTGCCACCGCGCGGCTCAGGGTGGTGACGTCGAGCAGGCCGTCGACGCGGTACAGATAGTCGGCGTTGTAGGCCGGCGAGCCCGGGGACAGGCGGTCCATGAACAGAAGTCGCCGTTGGGCGGCGGAAAGCCCGCGCTCCCGGTTGCCGGGCGTTCCGGCGTCCGGCGCGGGATCGTCCGGCGAGACAACCCGCTGCCCGCTCAGCCGCAGGCTCAAGAGCCGCTGGTGATCTGGACTCAGCTCGCCCATCGAAGCCCTCAGCCGGACTGCTCGACGACGAGCGCGTCGGCCTCGATCTCGACCAGCATGGTGGGATCGACGAATCCGGACACCTCGACGATCGTGGAGGCCGGCCGGATGTCGCCGAATATCTCGAGGTGCACGTTGCCGACCAACTGCCAATCGTGAATTTCGGCGACAAAGACGCGAGTGCGCACGACGTCCTGCATCCGCGAGCCGGCTTCGCCGAGCGCACCGGCGATTCGCCGCAGTGCCTCCCGGGTTTGGGCGGCGACGTCGTCCCCGCCCACCGGGCCGTCTGGGCCGGCTGCCGTGCAGCCGGCCACGCACACCCACGGGCCGACTCGAACTGCCCGGGAATATCCGAACTGTGCTTCGAACGAACTCCCCGATGCGATGAGCCGGCGTTCACCCGAGAGTTCGGTCGCCATCGGTCCTCCTCATATTGTGGCGCGCGCGATTCGTCCAGTGCGGAGGTGTGCGAATACCCCCGGACGACCGTAGTCGCCGCCGGTCGTCCGCGGGCGCGTCGAAGCAGGTCACTCGATTCACGCGTCTCGCCGGCGAGACGGGTGAATCACCCGTCCCGGGCCGGACAGGGGCGCTGTTTACCAGGTACGCGTTCGCCGTGAGCTCAATTCGGTCATGCCGGGCCGCCCCAATAGCATCGGTTACATCGAGCACCGACACGAAGGGCGATCAATGTCCACCTATCGGCCGGTCCTGACCCATCCACAGTTGCGGCGCGTGCTGCCGGGACTGGCCGTGTCGACCCTGGGCGACGGCATGGCTCTGGTCGCGGTCACCTGGCTCGCCCTGGAACTCGCCACCGGCCCCGCCCGGAGCGCATGGGTGGCGGTCGCCGTCGCGATGTACACGCTGCCGAGCGCGCTGGGCGCGGTGCTGTTCCGCCGGCTGCTGCGTGGGCGCAGCGGTGCCCAGCTGGCCGGCTGGGACGCCACGCTGCGTGGCGTCGCCCTCGCGATGATTCCCCTGCTGCACGTTCTCAATGCGCTCGACATCATCACTTACGTCCTCCTCCTGGGAGCGTCCGCGTTGCTGCACTCCTGGGGAACCGCGGGCCGGTACACGCTGATGACGGAACTGCTGCCCGCCGAACAGCATCTGCCCGCCAACGCCGTACTCACCGTCATGACCGAGGCCGGGACGGTCATCGGCCCCCCGGTCGGGGGCATCCTGATCACGCTGCTGGGCGGGTCCGCGGTGATCGCGATCGACGCGGCCACGTTCCTGATCCTGGCCGCGACCTACCGTTTCGCGCTCCCCCGCCGCCCGGCCAAGCGCGACGCCGCCTCGGCCGCCGGCCTGCGCGTGTTCCTCGCGAACCGCACGTTGCTCGGCCTGCTCTCGCTCACCTTCGCCTTCTCACTGCTGTTCGGCCCCGTGCTGGTCGCCATGCCGATCCACGTGACCGGGGACCTGCACGCATCGGCGGCGCTGCTGAGCGCCTACTACGCCGCGTTCGGCCTCGGCGCCGTCCTCGGCGGCGCCGTGACCGGCTACCTGCGGCACAGACCGCTGTGGCCCATGGCCATCGCGGTGGTCATCGTGTTCGGCGCGGCGATGGTGCCGCTGGGACTCGTCGTTCCGACCGCGGTGAGCCTCGCGTCGTTCGGGATCGCGGGATTTGCGTGGGGGCCGTACATGAGTGTGTCCGTGGCGTTGTACCAACGAACGGCGAGTGCACCGCAGCTGCCCGCTGTATTGGCGGCGAACACTGCCGTCACGGTGTTGTCAGTGCCGCTCGGAACCATGCTGGGTGGTTTTGTGGTTGACTCGATTGGCGCGCAAACGACGATGTTGGTGTGTGGGCTTCTGACCATCGCGCTCGGCGTGTGCGCCGCATTCTCCAATGCGGTGACATCCCGCCGTGGAGACGTCCCAGTCAAAAGGGTTGATATCTGTGGAGACGGAACGGGCCGTGACAGATCACCTCGGTGTCGAGACGCTGGAGATCCGGAAACCTGACCTCATCGAGATGTGGCAGGACTTTCAGATATCGACGATGCCCGACATGATCAGTGCGATGAATCTCTGCCACGTCGTACACGCATTGGCCAGCACGCCACTGCTGGCACGAATTCGGAACGGCCAGAACGACTCGGCGAACGGCCTTTTCTCCGGCATGGACCGGGCGGTGTCCGAGCAGATGCTGCGTTATCTCGTACTCCGAGGAGTCCTGGAAGAATGGCACGGCTCCTATGTGCTGACCCGCAAGGGTGCGATGCTGACGTCCGAGATCGCCTTGGCGCGACTCGGGTTCTACGTCGAGGCGTACGGCCCCGTCCTGCGGAAGATCCCGGACCTGATGCGCGGAGACGCCGTGTACGGCGTGGACGTGGAGCGCGACGGCGGTCCGCTGAGCCGGCATTCAGGGACGATCTTCGCCAAGTACTACACGCCCGTCGTCCTGGCCGCGATGCACGCGGGCAACGCGAAGCAGATCCTCGACCTCGGATGCGGATCCGGCAGGCTGCTGTTGGACGCCTGCCTGCAGGATCCGGACATCACCGGCGTCGGGCTGGACATCGCTCCGGACGCCATCGAGTTTGCGCGTGAGCTCGCCCGCGAGCACGGCCTCGAGGAGCGGCTTTCCTTCGTCGTCGCGGACGCCTTCGATCCGGCGGGCTGGCCCGACGTCTGCAAGCAGGCGGATCTCATCAGTGCGGTCGGGGTGCTGCACGAACACCTCCGGGACGGCCAGGATGCGGTCGTTCGCATTCTCGATGCGTACGCGACCATGCTGCGCGGCGACCGGATGATGCTGATCGGCGAGCCCGAGCCCCATTTCGACGACAAGGAGAACGACTCGGACTTCCTGCTCGTGCACATGCTCACCGCGCAGGGCCTGCCAGCCGCACGTGACGTGTGGCTGGACATCTTCGATCGCAGCCGCCTCACGTGCCGGCGAATTCTCACCCGCGCCACCGCGGGACCCCGCACGTGTTTCTACGAGCTGGTCGCACCACGGTAAGTCATGTCGTTCCGCCAATATTCCGCTGTACAGGAGGTCGCGTGGGCACGTCGAGACCGGAATTGAAGGGGACGTTCGGGGCGGTTTCCTCGACTCACTGGCTCCCGTCGGCGGTCGGCATGGCGATCCTGGAGCGTGGCGGCAATGCGTTCGACGCAGCGGTCGCCGCGGGTTTCGTGCTCCAGGTTGTCGAGCCGCACTACAACGGCCCTGGCGGCGAGGTCTCCATTCTCGTCCGGCCGGCCGGCTCGGACGAGGTGCACACGATCTGCGGACAGGGTCCGACGCCACAACGAGCGACCATCGATCATTTCAACGAGCTCGGCCTCACCCAGATCCCGGGTTCGGGACTGCTGGGCGCGTGCGTGCCCGGCGCGTTCGGCGCCTGGGTACGGTTGCTCGCCGAGTTCGGGACCATGCGCCTGCGCGACGTCCTCGATGACGCGATCGGGTATGCCGACGGCGGGTTCGCGATGTTGCCGGAAATGGCAAGTATCGTGGCAAGTCTGGGTGAGTTCTTCACCCACGAATGGCCGGAGTCCGCACTCTTGTACGTGGATACGGGAAACACTGCCGCCCCCGGAGTCAGATTCCGCAACCGGACACTGGCGAACACCTTCCGGAGAATTGTGGACGAGGCGGAAGCGGCGTCACCCGACCGCGACGCTCAGCTCGACGCGGCGCACCGGATCTTCTACCAAGGCTTTGTCGCCGAGGCGGTGGACAGTTTCACCGCGAGCGCGGAGGTGCTGGACGCGACCGGTCGACGGAATCGGGCATTGCTGACCGGGGCGGATCTCGCCGCGTGGACACCCGGCATCGAGCCGGCACTGCATCTCCCCTACCGCGGTCGGTACGGGGTGCACAAACCGGGCCCGTGGACGCAGGGGCCGGTGTTCCTCCAGCAGCTGGCGTTGCTGGACGGGTTCGACCTGGGTGGCATGGGCCTGGACAGCGCCGACTACGTGCACACCGTCGTCGAGTGCGCCAAGCTGGCCTTCGCGGACCGGGAGGCGTGGTACGGCGACCCTGACCAGTCGGAGGTGCCGGTCGGCGAGCTGCTCGACCCGTCGTACACGGAACTCCGGCGAAGGCTCGTGGGCAGCTCAGCGGCCGGCGAACCGCGGCCCGGCAGCCCGGGAGGCCGCAAGCCGTGGCTGCCGGACCTCGGCAAGCCGGTCCAGTACACGTCGGTCGAGCAACCCGACTGGGCCAGGCAGTTGCTCAACGGTCTGCCCAGCGTGGTTCAGCTGACCGAGGCGCGCGGGGACACCTGCTTCGTCGGGGTCACGGACAGGTTCGGCAACACGGTCGCGGCGACACCCAGTGGCGGCTGGCTGAAGTGCTCCCCCGCGGTGCCGGGGCTGGGTTTCGCGCTGGGCACACGCGCACAGGTCATGTCGCTGGACGCGGGGCACCCCAACGCGCTGGCACCGGGAAAACGCCCACGGACGACGCTGAGCCCGACGCTCGTCGAGCGGGACGGCGAGCCGTACCTCGCCTTCGGCACACCCGGCGGAGACCGTCAGGACCAGTGGACGCTGGAGTTCTTCCTCGCGGTCGCCGATGCGGGCCTGGACACCCAGGCCGGGACCGAAAGCGTGGCGTTCCACACCGACCAGGTGCCGTCCTCGTTCGTGCCCCACGAGTCACGCCCGCACACGATGGTCGTCGAGCAGACCATCGGCGACCAGGTGATAGCCGAGCTGAGGCAGCGTGGACACGAGGTGGAAGTGGTCTCGCCACTCTCCTTGGGCAAGGTGTGCGCCGTCGGCCGCAGCGGGACGGACGGCACGGTGTTCGCGGCCGCCAGCCCCAGAGGCCCCCAGCCGTACGCGGTCTGCCGATAGGTACGGGTTCGATCGCCCGCCCGGGGTTTCCGGGCGGCGTGCGGGGATAGCTGACGATCATGGAGGCGACGCGCGGGTCGTGGCGGGGCGGTACGAGCCGGGTGAGCTGCTGGGTTCCGGCGGTATGGCCGACGTGTACGCCGCGCGGGACCCGGTGCTCGACCGCGGTGTCGCGATCTATGAGGCTGGTCGACGGCGGCACGCTGCGTCGGCGCATCGACGACGACGGTCCGCGGGCGCCCAGGGAGGTGGCCACCCTGGGCGCCCGCGTCGCGGCGGCGCCGGCCCACGTGCACGTACGCGGGATCGTGCACCGTGACATCAAGCCGTCCAACGTGCTGACCGACTCCGCCGGCCAGCATTTCCTCGCCGACTTCGGGCTGGCCTGGACCACGGGCTCGGCCCAGCTGACGAACTCCGGCGAGATAGTCGGCACCGCCTACTACCTGGCTCCCGAGCAGGTGACCGGTGGGCGGTGCCAGCATGATGGTCTGACCCGGCTGCCCGAAGGCCGCCTGGTCCCGCCGTCACGGCAGCTCGACATCAGCTGCGAGAGGTCGAACGGCCGCCCGCGCCGGGCTGCGTCCGTGCCGACCTCGGTCGCGTCGAAATACGGGCGAATCCGTTCGTCGATGTACCGCGACGCGATACTGGCCGGACCCCGAGAACTGATCCGCTTGGTGTGAGAGTCGTTCATCGGTGGGTGCGGGCGGCAGCGTCGTCCGCTGGTGTCTGGTAGCCGGGTGAGCGGTGTCGTCGGCGGTGGTTGTAGTCGAGTTTCCAGTCGGTGATCACTACGCGTGCGTGAGTGACCAGAAGATGTTGATGTTGAGGCGTTTGTCGCGGACTCGGGAGTTGAAGGACTCGACGTAGCCGTTGCGCCAGGGCTGGCCGGGCGGGATGAACGACAGGCCGACACGTTCACAAATTTGTCGGCCAACGCCTCCTCGACGTCCTCGAGGTGGCCCGAGATCTCGGTTACAGCGTTGTGCCCTAATTGCCTCGCAAGTCAGGCAGGTTCGGTGTCTGGGACGGCAGCAGAAGCTTAAGAACGTTGTCGCGGGCGACTCTCAGGTGCTGGCGCATCGCTTCTTCGGCCGCGGCGGAGCGGCCGGCCTTGATGGCGCGGATGATCTCCAGGTGCTCGGCGGTCATCTGCTTCAGCCTGCCCGCAGCCGACGGGGTCAGGTGCCGGATGATGTGCACCTGGTCATCGAGCGTGCCGAGGAACTGCTCCAGCCGACGATTCTGGGTGACCCGCAGCAACTCCTTGTGCAGCTTGACATCCGCCTCGAACGCCAGCTGCGGGTCGGACTCGCCTGCCTCCAGGGCGCGTTCCAGCTCCTCCTCGAGATTGGCCGCTGCGCCGGCGCTCATGTGCGCTGCCGCCGTGCGGGCCGCGAAGCCCTCGAGTTCTTCCCGTACCTGATAGATCTCCAGTACGTCGGATGCCGACAGCTCCGCGACATAGGTGCCGCGTTGCGGGATCGACACGACCAGGCCCTCGCGCTCGAGCTGGCGCAGGGCCTCGCGGACCGGGGTCCGGCTTATCTTGAGCTGCGCGGACACCTGATATTCCGACAACGCGGAACCCGGTGGCAGCTCCGCATCAAGGATTCGCCGCCGAATTTCGGCGTATGCCATGCCCCTGAGGCTGGTCTCCGGCTTCACCCGCATTTGATCCCCAAGTCAGCATCTTGACACCTGCCACACTCACGGCGACAGCTGGCGATGATACGCCGTGGCCCCATCTGCCGGGGACATGGCACGGAAAGCGATGAGTCATGCCTGCCGATGCTCCAGTGCCGAGGCATCGGGGTCGGCCGCGATCACCGCCGCGCGGTCGACCTTCGTCGAACCCGTCATCGGAAGGCTTGGCACGACAACGAAGTCGCGCGGCACCTTGAACCGGGCCAGGTGCTCGAGGCACCACGACCGCAGCGCGTCCGTGTCCAGGCCCGGCCGGCTCGCCACGACATAGGCGCGGCCGATCTCCTGTTTCCGGCGGTCCGGAATGCCGATGACACAACACTCCGCAACGCCGGGAAAACGCCGGATGCAGTTCTCGACCTCCTCGACGGCGACGTTTTCCCCACCGACCTTGAGCATCGCCTTGATACGGCCGACATAGGTCACATAGCCCTGCTCGTCGACGCTGATCAGGTCCTGCGTGTGCAGCCAGCCGTCCGGGTCGATCGCCTCCGCCGTGCGTCCGGGCTCGTCGTGGTAGCCGCGCATCACCAGGCCACGAACCAGACACTCGCCGATCTCCCCCGGGGCAACGTCCACACCGGAGTCCGGGACCACGACCCGGTACTCGACGCCGTCGAAGAAACGGCCGGCGGTGCCCGCCTTGTCGGGCGGGTCGTCGGGGGAATTGACCGTGAGCGGCCCATATCCTTCGGTCAGCCCGTACGGGCCGATCACGAACTCCGGATCCAGCCACTTCCGCACCTCCTCGGCCAGGCCGACATTTCCGCCGCAGCAGAATCGCAGCGTGCTCAGCGTGCGTCCCTCGGATCTGAGCGCGTCCACCTCGTCGCGGAGCATGGGCGGCACGGCGAAATGCGCGGTACATCGTTCCCGGTCCATGACCTCGACGGACGTCCGGCCGTCGAAGGCCTCGGTGAAAACCAGTGTGCCGCCGCTGACCAGCATCGACATCAGACCCCACACGCTGCCCCCGGCATGGAAGAAGGGCATCGCGGAGAACCACCGGTCCGCCGGCCCGAGCTGGAGCCTGCGCGCGTGGAGCCGGGCGTCGACCACCAGGCCCCATTGTTCGAGCAGCGCTCCCTTCGGGAACCCGGTGCTGCCGGAGGTGAACTTGATCAGCGCGAGATCCTCCGGACGCACCGCCGCCCGCTCGGCCTCGGCCGGCCGCACGTTCTCCTCGGCGTGCTCGGCCACCAGGTCCGTCCAGGAGAACGCGCCCGGCGTCGGCTGACTGTCCGATTTGGACCACACGACGACGTTGCGCAGCGCGGGAAACCGCTCGCTGCGCAGGTCGCCGGGTGCCGACGACGGCAAGGCCGGGCACAGCCGCCCGAGCATGGCCCGGAAGTCGATCTTGCGGAACCGGTCCATGAGCACGAGGTGCCGCACCTTCGCCTTGCCCAGGATGTAGCCGACCTCGTCGTCCTTGAGCCAGGTGCTGATCGGCACGACGGTCGCCCCGATCCGCAGTGCCGCGAGGTAGGTGTACAGCCACTCCACGCGGTTCGTCATCAGGATCGCCACCCGGTCACCCCGGCGCACACCGATGCCCGCCAGCCCGGCGGACAGCGCCGCGGCGTGGCGGGCCCACTCACCGTACGTCACGCGCGTCACGTCGCCGTCGGTGTCCACACCGACCAATGCCTCCTTGTCACCTCGCGCCGTAGCCTGTTCCGCCAGGACCTGCCACACCGTCGACCGCCGCCATGCCCGGTCCGCCGCCGCGCCGACCATCTCTCACCTCAGTCCGTTCGGAGCACGACCGCGGTCGGATCGTGGTAGAAGCTGCCGATACCAATCAGCGCGTTGCGGGCGCCCGGGATCTGCCGCTCGCCCGCGCTGCCGCGCAGCTGGGCGACCGCTTCGCCGTAGTAGTTGAACCCGCCCATGCGGCCGTGCGAGCAGCTGCCGCCGTTGGTGCTCACGTAGGTCTTCCCGCCCAGCCGCAGCCGGTTCTCGTCCTTGTCCCAGTTGGACTGGAGGAAGTCGTACGCCCCGCCCGGCTCGCAGAACCCGGCGGCCTCGGTGAAGGCGATGGCGTTCGGCGTGAACCCGTCGTAGGGGAAGAACAGGTCGAGGTCGTCGCGGGTCACGTCGCTCTTGGGCCAGATGCTGCGCATCGCGACCCACGGGGCGGTCTCGGTCCAGCTCCGACCGTTGTCGTAGGCGTGCACGCCATAGCCCGCCTCGCCGTAGGTGGCCGCGTGCACGTAGACCGGGTTGGCGACCATGTCCTTCGCCCGCTCCGCGGTGGTCACGATAATCGCCTCCGCGGCGTCGACCGGCACGTCCATGTCGAGCAGGCCGAGCGGCTCCCTGACCACCCGCGCGTTGAGGTAGTCGTCCATCGTGATCGGCTCGCGCAGCAACGCGTTCGGGTTCCGCGACGCGTTGGTGCGGTTGTTC
This sequence comes from Actinophytocola sp., assembly GCA_035995025.1. GTDB lineage: Bacteria > Actinomycetota > Actinomycetes > Mycobacteriales > Pseudonocardiaceae > Actinophytocola. The sequence goes on along the minus strand of DASYKY010000074.1, from coordinate 97,918 downwards.
ACCGCGATCATGCCGAAGACCTCGCGCGGCGCACCGTACTCGTGCATGTACCGCGCGCCCCACTGCGCGTAGACGCCGGTGCCGAGCGCGGCCCCGGGGGTACCGCGGGAGCCGCCCTCGAGCCAGCCGCGGCCACCGGTCTGTGCCGTGCGCACCCGGAAGGGGTCGTTGCGCGCCGAGACCGACGAGCGGGTGTCACGCATGTGGGTCATCACCACCAGCGCGACGTCGCACGCCCCGCTGTACACCGCGTGCGCGGTCTCCAGCAGGCCCGCGCCGAGCCACGAGTTCGTCACCCAGGTCAGCCGCGGGCCGATGCCCAGTCCTTCGTGGACGTCCATGAACCCGCCCGGGAACGAGCCGAAGCCGAACCCGTAGCCGCACAGGCCGTCGATGTCCTCCTTGGTCAGCCCCGCGTCCCGGATGGCCTTCACCGACGCCTCGAGCGCGAGCGAGCTGGCCGTCCGGCGCAGGTCCCGCCCGTACGGGCTCGAGCCGAGACCGACTATCGCGACCTGGTCCTTCATCGGGTTGCGGGTGCTCATGAGCGGGCCTCCTCACCGGCGGGCTGGAAGGCGGGCACCGGGGCGCCCGCGCGGTCGATCCACACGAGCTCCATCTCCCGGCCGACGGTGAGATCCTCGCGGCGCGCGTTCACGATCCACGTCGTGAGCCGCAGCGCCCGCTGCTCGGCCAGCTCGACCGACACCAGCGGGAACGGCTCCTCGTAGTTCCCGCCGAGCTCCGCGGGCCCCTGGTGCAGCCACGTCAGCATGTAGACCGAGCCGCGCCCGCTGACGGGTTCCGGGGCGACGTCGTGCGACCAGCACTCCGGGCACAGGTCCCGCGGCGTGTCCATCCAGTGGCCGCAGTCCTGGCAGCGGTTGAACCGGAGCTCGTGGCGCAGCAGTCCTTTGTAGTACTCGATGTTGTCCCGGTCGAGCGGTGCCTCTGGGTACCGCTCGAACACCTCGGCGTCCGGTTCTTCCACTAGTTTCTCCAATCCAGCAGACGGCGGATCGTGCCGCCGAACAAGGCTTCCTTCGCGTCGGCCGACAGCTCGCCGGTGTCCCGCAGGTACGCCACCGAGTCGCTGTACAGGCCGTACCAGCCCGCGCGCGGCCCCCGGCGCACCGAGCGCGGGGCGTACCGCAGGCGGGTGAAGTCGCTGCCCCACATCGCCCGCTCGACGCCGAAGGCGTCGAGGATCCGGTGCACGTGCGGCCAGACGTCGCGGTACGGGAAGTCCACACGCGACAGCGTGGGAATGCCGGTGAGCTTCACCGCGACGTTGGGGAACGCGGCCATCGCCACCACGTCCGGCACCTGCGCCCACGGGTCGTCGGCGACGGCCGTCGGCTGCTGGTTCAGGCCCGCGTGGTCGAGCACGAACTGCAGGTCCGGGTGCGCCCGCACGACCGACTCGAGCGCCTCGCGGTGCCCGGCGGCCTGGATGAACACGGGCACGCCGTGCTTCTCCGCCGCGGCGAGCGCCGGCTCGTAGCGGCCGTCGGTGAACTCGGCGGTCAGCTCGCCGTCGGTCCAGCTCCGCGCGATCACCCGCAGCGCCACCATGCCCGGCCGGTCGCGGAACCCGGCCACGAAGTCCGCGATGTCCGCCCGGTCCGGGTCGATCGTCAGGCAGCCCGCGAACCGGCCCGGGTAGGTGCGGATCGCGTACTCGCAGTACCGCGCGTCGCCGGTGAGCATGAGCGCGGCGTCGACCCCGACCGAGTCCATCGCCTCGCGCGCCAGCTCGCAGCTCAGCGCGACGCGGGAGTCCTCGAACGGCCAGTCCGCCACCGGCTCCGGCGGGTGGAGCTGCGCGTCCACGATCTCCATCACGACCCCTCCCCGGCCGCCGCGGGCAGCGGGGCCCCGTCGACCACGACGCCGTCCGCGACCAGGCCGTCGATCTCGTCCGCGCCGAACCCGGCGTCGGCCAGGACGTCCCGCGAGTGCTCGCCGAGCAGGGGCGCCGCCCGGCGCACGCGCGCCGGTGTCGCGGACAGCCGCAGGGGCGGCGCCACCATGCGGAACGGCCCGGCGAGCGGGTGGTCCACCGACGTGATCATGTCGTTCGCGTCGGCGTGCTCGGACTCCAGCGCCTGCGAGAACGAGTTCACCGCGCCGAAAGGAACGCCCGCCTCGGCGAACGCCTCCTCCCACGCCGCCGACGTCCGGGCCGGGAAGCGGGGCGCGACCAGTGCCACGATCTCCTCGCGGTGCGCGACGCGGTCGGCGTTGTGGGCGAAGCGCGGGTCGTCGATCAGCTCCGGCATGCCGATGACGCGGCAGAACGGGGCCCACTGCCGCTCCCGGGTGACCCCGCCGATGCCGTACCCGTCGGCGGTGCGGAACGCCTGGAACGGCGCGAACTGGCTGTGCCCGCTGCCCCGGCGGACCGGGTCGGTGCCGGTGGCGAAGTACGGGCCGAGGTGGTGGGCGAGGCTGGAGAACGCGACCGCGAGCATCGGCACCTCGACGTGCTGGCCCACGCCGCTGACCGAGCGCTCGAGCAGCGCCAGCAGCACGCCCTGCGCCTGGACCATCGCGGTGCTGAAGTCGGCGACCGGCGCACCGCAGAGGACCGGGTCCCCGTCCTGCTCGCCGGTGACCGACATGACCCCGCTCATGGCCTGGATGACGACGTCGATGCCCTGCCGGTCGCGCCACGGACCCTTCGTGCCGAACCCGTTGATGGAGACGTAGATCAGCCGCTCGTTCAGCTCGTGCGCGTGCTCCCAGCCGATGCCCATCCGCTCGGCCACACCGGGCCGGAAGTTCTGCACGAGCACGTCGGCGCTGCCGATGAGCCGGTCCAGCACCGCGCGCGTGGCGGGGGCACGCAGGTCGAGGCACAGCGACCGCTTGTTGCGGTTGTAGGTCATGAACATCGGGCTCTCACCGTTGATCTTGGTGACGCCACTGCCCCGGTCGGAGATCACGCCGTCGACCTGGGGGACGGACTCGATCCGTACCACGTCGGCGCCGAAGTCCGCGAGCACCTGGGTCCCGTAGGGCCCGGCCATGGCGCGGGTGAAGTCGAGCACCCTGATGCCGTGCAGGGCGGGGCGGCGGTTCATCGTTCCCTCCTATCGGGAGCGGTGCCGGTGTGCAGGACGTGCCGGTCGGCGAGCGCACCGATCTCCGTGGCGGAGAAGCCGAACTCGCGCAGCACCTCCTCGTTGTGCTCGCCGAGCAGCGGCGGCGGGCGGCGGATCGCCGCCTGCTCGCCCGGGATCCGCACGAGCGGGGCGACCTGGCGGATCGTGCCGGCCTTCGGATGCTCCACAGTGGTCAGAAAGCCGCTCTCCCGGACGTGGTCGGACTCGAGGATCTCGGAGAACGTGTTGACCGGGCTGAACGCGACCGCGGCGTCCTCGAACAGCCGGACCCACTGCTGCGTCGTCCGTTCGAGGAACACCGGCGCCAGCACGGCCGCCAGCTCCTCGGCGTGCTCGACGCGGTCGGGATTGGTGGCGAACCGGGGGTCTTCGAGTAGCTCCGGGCGCCCGATCGCGTTGCAGAAGCGCTCGAACTTGTCGTGCGAGACGCCGACGAAGCCGAGCCCGTCCGCGGTGCGGAACACCTGCATCGGCGCGACCTGGTGGTGGCGGCTGCCCGTCGGCACGGGGTTCTCGCCGGTGGCGAAGTACGGGCCGAGGCGGGTGCCGAGGCTCGCGATCATCACGCCGAGCATCGGCACCTCGAACCGCTGGCCGACGCCGGTCGCCTGGCGTTGCAGCAGCCCGAACAGCACGCTCTGCACGGCGACCTGGGCGGTGGTGAAGCTCGCGAACGGCACCCCGATGAGCAGCGGCAGCCTGTCCGGCTCGGCGTTGACCGACATCACGCCGCTCATCGCCTGCAGGGTGACGTCGGTGCCCGGCCGGTGGCTCCACGGGCCGTCGCTGCCGAACCCGGTGATCGACACGTGCACGAGCCGCGGGTTGACCGCGCTCGCGGTGGGCCAGTCGATGCCCATCCGCTCGGGCACCTGGGGGCGGAAGTTCTCGACGAGCACGTCGACGTCCGCGATCAGCCGGTGCAGCAGCGCACGCGTCTCGGGGGCCCGCAGGTCCAGGCACAGCGAGCGCTTCTCCCGGTTCCAGTTGAGGAACATGACGCTCTCGCCGCCGAGGAAGTGCGTGCCGCCGGTGCGGTGCGGGTCGCCGCGCGGCGCGGACTCCACCTTGATCACGTCGGCACCGAAGTCGCCGAGCACCATCGTCGCGTACGGGCCGACCATGTCCCGGGTGAAGTCGAGCACCTTGATCCCGTCGAGGACGGTTCGCAGCGCGCCACCTGTTGTTGTCATCGCTCCTCCACGGCTTGGGCGAGCGCGACCTCGGCGGGCATCCGGTAGCCGAGCCCGCCGGGGTAGCCGCTCATCCGCCACGGGACGCGCACGGTGCGCACCTGTGCCCCGTCGTCGGACTTCAGCGCGACGAACGGTTCGAGCGCGGCCACCTGCGGGTGCCGCTCGAGCGTCGCGTAGGTGTTGAACGGGGTGATCTCGCCGCCGAACTCGGCGTAGACCGCGGCCAGCTCGGCCCACCCGCGCTTGGCGAACACGTTCTCCCAGAAGGGTTTCCACCCCGGGCTCGTCGGGCCTGCCGCGTCACCGGCGGGCGCGTCGAACCGCATGCCGTCCGGCACCCGGGCGCCCAGCCGGTCGAGCAGTGCGGCGAAGACGCTCCCGTCGAACGTCCGCCCGGCGACCCTCGGCAGGTGCATCATCACGGGCAGGTCGGCGGTGCGGTACCCGGTCACCGGCGGGTCGGTCCACACGTTGACGTGCAGGCCGGACCAGTCGTCCGGGTTGCTCAGGCTCGTCCAGTGCATGCCCTTGACGCACAGCAGCGCGCCGAGCGGGCTGACCGCGACCTCGTCGCCGGTGCCGGTGCGCCGTCTGCGGTACAGCGCGGCGAGCACGCCCTGGTACGCGGCCAGCCCGGCGTTCATCGACGCCTGGTCGGCGCCCAGCCGCAGCGGCGGCTCGCCGGGCCTGCCGAGCCCGGCCCAGCTGTTGGACATCGCCTGGACGGTCAGCTCGGACCCCGGCAGCGCGGCCAGCTCGCCGCGTTCGCCGTAGTGGCTCACCGAGCACCACACGACCCCGGGGTTCGCGTCGCGCACCGCGCTCGCCGCGACCGGCGGTGGCGCACCGTCGGCGTCCACGGCGTCGACGATCACCACGTCGGCGCGTTCGAGCAGCGGCAGCAGCCCGGCCACGTCGCCGGTGCGCACGATGTCCTTGTTGCGGTTCAGCTCCACGAACGCCGGGGGCAGCCCGCCGGCGTACGGCGGGCCCCAGCCACGCAGGTGGTCGCCGTCGCCCAGCTCCACCTTGGTCACGTTGGCGCCGTTGTCGGCGAGCAGCGCACCGCAGTACGGCCCGGCCAGCCCACTGGCCAGCTCGACGACCCGCAGGCCCGTCAGCGGCAGCAGGCCGTCGCGTTCCGTTCCGTCCCTTTGGGACGGTTCGGGCAGTGCGGCCAGCTCGCGCCTGATCTCCTCGGTGTGCTCGCCGGGATAGCAGCTCCTGGTGACCTCGGCGCGTGCCTCCCGGAACGTCCACGGTGGACCGCCGGTGTGGACGACGCCGCTTGGTCCGGTGTCGACGAGGACCACGTGGTCGTTCTCGCGCACCTGCGGGTGGTGGCGGATGTCGTCCCAGTCCCAGAACGTCGAGACCGGCACCCGGTTCCGGGCGAGCAGCTGCGTCCACCACAGCGACGGCTTCGTGGCGAACGCCGTGGCCAGCTCGTCGGCGAGCGCGTGCCGGTTGGCCACCCGGTCGGCGTTGGTGGCGAACCGCGGGTCGGCGTCGAGCCCGGGACGGCCGAGCGCGCCGGTGAGGCGCCGCCACTGGCCCTCGGTCTCCGCCGACACGGCGACGAACACGTTGTCTCCACAGCGAAACGCCTGGCTCGGGGCGACCACGGCGGCCGCCGAGCCGAGCGGGCCACGGGACACGCCCGCGTTGAGGTGGTCGGCGAGCCGGTTGGACTGCATCGCCATGGCCGCCTCGAGCATCGAGAGGCGGATCGTCTGGCCGCCCACCCTGGGCCGCGCGAGCAGGCCGGTGAGCGCGGCGCCGACGATGTACATGCTGGTGGTCAGGTCGATGTGGCCGAGGTAGCGCAGCAGCTGGGCCGGGCCGCCCTCGTCGCCGGTGATCGCGCACCACCCGCAGAACGCCTGCACGGCCGGGTCCGCCCCGCCCTGCTGGCGCATCGGCCCCAGCTCGCCCCAGCCGGTGCAGTCCACGTACACCAGGTCCGGGTTGCGCGCCGCCAGCTCCGCCTCGCCGAAGCCCAGCTTCGCCGCCGTGCCGGGGCGGAAGTTGGTCAGCAGCACGTCGGCGTGCTCGACGAGCCGCCACAGGATCGCCTTGTCCGCCTCGTCCTTCACGTCGAGCCGGATGGACCGCTTGCCCATGTTGAAGTTCAGGTAGAGGCTCGCGACGCCGTTCAGGAACGGGCCGATGGACAGCTGTGGGTCGCCCGCCGGGGGTTCCACCTTGACGACGTCCGCACCGAGCGCGGCGAGCAAGCTCGCCGCGAACGGACCGACCCCGTAAATGGTCCAGTCCACCACCCGGAGGCCGGCGAGCGGCCCATCAGCGCGCGGTGTCACTGTCCCCACCCGCCACGTTCGCCGCGTTCGCCGCGTTCGCCGGCCGGAAGTGCGGCAGCGTGATGTCGTCGGTCAGCTTGGCGTACACCACTTCCACCGGCATGCCGATCGCCAGCTCGTCCTCGCCGACGTCGACGATGTTGGTCGCCAGCACCGGGCCCTCCGCCAGCTCGACGAGCGCGTACGCGTAGGGCACGAGGTCCTCGAAACCGGGTGCGGGGCGGTGCACCCAGCTGAAGGTGTGCACGCTGCCGCGGCCGGACACCGGCTCCCACGCGAACTCGAGCGAGCCGCAGTGCGGGCAGATCGGCGCCGGGTAGTACCGGAACCGCCGGCACGCGGCGCAGCGCTGCAACGCCATCGCCTGCCGTGCACAGCTCTCGAAGAACTCGTCGTTGTCCAGGTTGCGCACCGGAAGTGCGCGCGGGCTGCCAGGTGTCGCCGCCACTGTCCCAACCTCACTTGATCGAAAGGATGACGTTCCCCAGGTTGTCCATGCGCATCGCGACGTCCGGCGGGACGACGATCGTCGAGTCGGGGTCCTCGATGATCGCCGGGCCGGGGCTGTCCGCGGCGGAAAGATCGGCCCGCCGCAACACCGGTGTGTCGAGCCAGCCCGCCTCCTGGCCGAAGTACGCACGCCGGGCCACCGGCGCGCCGGCCGGGCCCGCGTACGCGGCCGCCAACGCGCGCAGCGGGTTCGGCCGGTCCGTCCGGCAGGTGGCGCGGACGCACACGTTGACGACCTCGGCGGCCGTCCGCGCCTTGCGGTGCCCGTAGGTGACGTAGTGCTCGTCGTCGAGGGCGTCGAGCAGCAGCTCCAGCTCGGCGGGGCCGAAGTCGCCGGACGGGACCGGCACGCGCAGCGTGGCGCGCTGGCCCGCGTAGCGCATGTCGGCGGCCCGGGTGACGGCGATCCGCTCTCGCGGGTAGCCGTCGTCGACCAGCCTGCCCACCACCTCCCGCTCGACCGCCTCGATGGCCGCGCGGACGGCGGCGGCGTCGATCGGGTCGGACACGCACGGCCGGATCTCGTCGTGGCGCGGGTCCGCGGCGAGCAGCCCGACGGCGCTGAACAAGCCGGGCGTTGGCGGCACGATCACCTGGCGGATGCCCAGCTCCTGCGCGAGGACGGCGCCGTACGCGGGCCCGGCGCCGCCGAACGCGGCGAGCACGGCGTCCCGCGGGTCCCGGCCTCGCTCGCTGGTGACCTCCTTGAGCAGCCGCGTCATCGTCGACACGGCGATCCGCACGGCGCCGTACGCGGCCTGCTCGACGTCGACGCCGAGCGCGCCCGCGACACCGGCCAGCGCCCGGTGCGCCAGCTCGGGACGCAGCTGCTGGGTGCCGCCCGCGATCGAGCCGGGGTTGAGGTAGCCGAGCACCAGGGCCGCGTCGGACAGGGTCGGCAGCTCGCCGCCGCGGCCGTAGGACGCCGGACCGGGAAAGGCACCCGCGCTGCGCGGCCCGACCCGCGGCGCGCCACCCGCGTCGACCCAGATGACGCTGCCGCCGCCCGCGCCGACCTCCGCGATGTCGAGCGTCGGCGTGACCACCGCGTGGCCCGCCCCGACGTTGAGCCCGCGGCTGGTGTTCATGCCGGCGCCGACCTCGAAGTCGGGGGCCTCGAAGGCCTCGCCGTCCTCGATGAGCGTCGCCTTGGCCGTCGTGCCGCCCATGTCGAAGGCGATGACGTTCTTCTCGCCGAGCGAGTCGGCGAGCGCCAGGGTCGCGATGACCCCGGCCGCGGGGCCCGACTCGATCAGGTGCACGGGGGTGCGGCGCGCGCGTTCGACGCCGAGCAGCCCGCCGCTGGACTGCATCACCGACAGCGGAGCACGCACGCCAAGCTCCGCGAGCCCGTCCGTCAGCCCGCTCAGGTACCGCTCCACGGCGGGCGCGACGTAGGCGTTCACCACGGCCGTGCTGGTCCGCTCGTACTCCCCCATCGTCGCGGACACGTCGACGGACGCGGTGAACGGCAGTCCGGGCAGCAGGTTCCGCAGCCGGTCGGTGAGCCCCCGCTCCTCGTCCGGGCGCAGGTAGGAGTTGATCAGGCAGACCGCGACCGACTCGGGCTCGACGGCACGCAGCCGGTCGGCGACCGCGCGAACGTCGTCCTCGGCGACCGGCGGGTCCAGCTCACCGGTGGCGGTGATCCGCTGGTCGACCTCGAACCGGCGCCTGCGCGGCACCAGCGGCTCGAGCGCCTTCCAGCGCAGGTCGTACATGTCGGGCCTGCGCGACCGGGCGATCTCCAGGATGTCGCGGAAGCCCGCCGTGGTGACCAGGGCGGTGCGCGCGCCGCGCCGTTCGAGCACGGCGTTCGTCGCCACGGTCATGCCGTGGAACAGCGCGCCGACCTCACCCGGTGCCCGCCCCGCCGCCGCCAGGACGGCGGTCAGCCCGGCGAGCACGCCCGCCTCGAAGTCCGGCGGGGTGGAGAGGATCTTGGCCGAGGACACCGCGCCCGCCGCGTCGAGCAGCACCACGTCGGTGAACGTGCCGCCGATGTCGACGGCCACCTCCACACCTGCCCGGTTCTCACTCATTGCCGAGAACCGTGGCCTGGTGCGTGGAGACGATGCCGGCCGTGGCGGTGGCCAGGGCGAGCTTGGCGTCGGCGACCTGCCGGGCGCCTGCCTGGCCACGCAGCTGCAGCACCGCCTCCACGTAGCTGTGGTGGTTGATCCCCGCGTGGTTGCACGACAGGGCACCGCCGTGCGGGTTCACCGGCAGCTCGCCACCCACCTTGATGCGGTCACCGTTGCCGACGAACGCGCCGCCCTCGCCCTTCTTGCAGAACCCGTAGTCCTCCAGCAGCACGATGGGGGTGATGGCGAAGTTGTCGCAGACGCCGACCACGTCGATGTCCGCGCGGTCGACCCCGGCCTCCGCGAACGCCTCCACACCCGCCTTCTCGGCGAGCGTGCGGGTCAGCGTGTACCGGCCCGTCGGGTCGCCGTTCGCGAGGAACCCCGTCCAGTACCCGGCGTGCCCGCCGCCCGTGCCCAGCACGTAGACCGGCGGCTGCGGCAGGTCTCGCGCCCGCTCCTCGGTCGTGAGGACGTAGGCGATCCCGCCGTCGTTGATGACGCAGCAGTGCAGCAGGTGCAGCGGGCTGGAGATCATCCGCGAGTTCAGGACGTCGTCGTGCGTGATCGGCGTGCGGTACACCGCGTCCGGGTTCAGCGACGCGTTGTGTCGCATGGCGACGGACACGGACGCGAGCTGCTCGACGGTCGTGCCGTACTCGTACATGTGGCGCTGCGCAACGGATCCGTAGTAGCTCGCCATGATCGGCCCGTACGGCTGCTCGTAGTGCGGCGAGTGGCCTGACCAGGTCGCGATGCGGTCGGTGTTACCGTGCCCGCGCGTGGTGCGGCCCTCCGCGCTCTCCTTGCCCGCCACGACGACCAGGACGTACTTGCACCTCCCCGACCGCAGCGCCCAGCGCGCGATGTCCACGGCGTAGCCCGCCGACGCGCCGCCGAGGCCGATGGTCGCGCACAGCGGCTTGTCGTACAGGCCGAGCGCCTCGGACAGCTCCAGGTGGTACCGGGGGTTCGCGCGGTTCTCCTGCACGAGGATCCCGTCGATGTCGTGGATGGCGATCCCCGCGTCGTCGGCGGCCTTGCGCACCGCCTCGCACGAGAGCCCGAGCACCGACTTGTCGGGGATCCGCCGCGCGAACGCCGTCGTCCCGACGCCGACGATCGCGACCCGTTGGTCCGCCATGGCAGCCACCTCCGCGTCAGCGCGACGTCGCGGGCGCGGCGGCGACCGGGACGACGGTCTCGGCCGCGGCACGCAGCACCGCGGCCCCCTGCGCGTAGGTCCGCATGAGGATGCCCGTGTCGGACGAGTACATGAGCCAGCGCACGCCGCGGCGCAGCAGGTCCTCCGCGTCCTCAGCCGAGTCGCACATCGCGCCGACCGCCACCCCGTGCCGCTGGCAGCTGGCGGTGATCGTGTCGAGCGCGGCCAGCACCTCGGGATGCCGCCGCTCGTCGGGGTGGCCGAGCGAGTGCGACAGGTCGGTGCGGCCCACCTCGACGACGTCGACCCCGCCGCCGTCGAGGATCTCGTCGATCCGCTCGACGCCCAGCCGGGTCTCGCACTGCACGATCAGCTGGACGTTCTCGCGGAAGTACGCCGCGGCCGGGGCGCCGGACATGCCTGCCTCGTAGTCCACCACCGCCGGTCCCTCGGCGGGTTCGGCGAGCACCCGGCGCAGCGCCTCGACCTGCGTCCGCGACTCGACGCCGGGGCACATGAGCCCCATCGCCCCGAGGCCGAGCAGCCTGCGCAGCAGCGGGCCGTCGTGGCTGTAGGGCCGCACGACCGGCACCAGTCCCGCCGCCCTGGCCATCTGGCACATGCCCGACACGACCTCGAGGTCGAACGACGAATGTTCCGTGTCGATCATCGCGAAGTCGAACCCGGCCGCCGCGATCATGCGCATCAAGGAGGGCGACTGGATAAATCCGACAACGGTGCCGAATGCGGGACGTCCGTCGGCCAACTTTCCCCTGGTGTGATTGAGCTGAGGCATGACAATCCTTTTCATGCGGGGCGATACACCGATGGTGTACCACTAGTATACCGGTTTGCGGGTACGAGACCAAGAGGCGTTTCTTTTGTATTTTGGGTGGCCGGATTCCGAATTCCGGAATCCGGCCATCCGGCTCACTTCCGGCGGATGCTCCACCCCTTCACGTACGATCCGTCGGCGCCGAACGTCGTCTGCTTGCCGAACCAGTTGAACGTGATCGAGGCCAGCGGGAGCATCGCCGAGGTGCGGATGAAGTCCGACTCCGCCTCGATCAGGTGGCCGCACTGCTCGTCCTGGCTCGTCGCGGCGAGCGCCGCCGTGTACTGCTGCGCCGCCGCCGCCGAGGTGACGTTCGCGTAGTTCGTGCCGTCCGGCGGCGGGTCGCCGAGGAACGCGGCGATCGACTGCGCGAGGCTCGCGTACAGCGCGGGGTGGATCGCCGAGTCGAACGTGCCGTGGGTGAGCTTGTCCAGGTACGTGCCCTGGTCGAGCTTGTCCAGCTTGGTGGTCACGCCGAGCGCCTCGAACTGGGAGGCGATGTAGTCCGGGCCGTTGCCGAACGTGAGGTTGCCGAGCAGCTCCATGGTCAGCGGCTTGCCGTTCTTGCTGAACTTGCCGTCCGCGCCCCGGGTGTACCCGGCGTTCTCCAGCACCTTCCTTGCCTGGTCGAGGTCGTTGTCCGGCAACAACTTGCCGACGTTCTCGTCGTAGCACGGCCGGTCCGGGATGATCAGGTTCGTCGAGCCGACGGCGAGGCCGTTGAACGCGGCCTTGATGTACTCCTTGGGGTTCACGACCATCATCAGCGCCTGCCGGACGGCGGGGTCCGCGGTGGCGTGCTTCGCGCCCTGGTTGAACACCAGGACCTGCAGCGACACGTTGTTGGACGGCTGGTAGATGAGGTCCTTGTTGGCCTTCAGCCGCGGCACGTCGGTCCCGCCGACGCGGCCGATGTCCAGCCCGCCGGTGAGCAGCAGGTTGGCCGCCGTCGTGTCGTTGTCCACGACCTTGAAGTGGACGGCGCTCGGGAACCCGGCGTCGGCGGCCTTCGAACCCTGCGGGCCCCAGGCCCAGTCCTTGCGCACGGCCAGCTCGACGCCCTGGCCGTGGGTCGAGGAGGTCAGCGTGTACGGCCCGCTGCCGATGCCGCCGGTCTCGAGCTTGGCGGGGTCCTTGAGGCCTGCCGGGCAGACGATCGCCGTCACGGGCTGGGTGAAGCCGTACAGGGCGGTGGTGTTGTGCGGCTTGCCGAGGTCGACGGTCACCGTGTGCGCCGACGCGTCCGCGGTCACCGTGAACGGGCCCTCGCCGAAGTACCGCTTGACCAGCGGCGCCTTCGTCGCCGGGTCGAACGTGCGCTTCAGCGAGCCCGCGATGGCCTCCGGCGTCAGCTTCGTGCCGTCCGAGCACGTCGCGTCGGTCCGGACGTCGAACGTGATCGCCGTGCCTGCCTGCTTCCAGGTGTTGGCGAGGTAGGGGGCCGCCTCACCCTTGTCGTCGAGGGAGAGGAGGTTGTCGTAGACGAAGCCCGACACGACCTCGCCGTTCTCGTTGATCGACAGGGCCGGGTCCAGCGTGTCCCAGTCGCCGGTGAGACGAATCGCGACCGCCCCGCCCGCCTGGGCGCCACCGCCCGTCTCGTCGCCGCCGCCGCACGCGGCCGCGGCGAGCCCCACGACGACCACTCCGGCCGCCAGCGGCCACCACCGTTTCCCCGACTGTCCTTTCGAGCGTGTGTTGTCCATCTCCGTCAGGTTCCTTTCCTTCGCCCCAGGGGCGCCGGCGCGGGCATTGATGCGACGTGTTCACCGGGTGCGTCCTCGGCCGCGTCCGCGAAATGGCAGGCGGCGTTGTGTGATTTGCCGGCGGCCGATTTCTGGGGATCGCGCTCGATGCACACCGTGCGTTCCGGATTGAATTTCGGTCCCACCGGGCACCGGGTGTGGAACCGGCAGCCGGACGGTGGTTTGCGTGGATCCGGGAGGTCCCCTTTCAGCGGCACCGGCCGCCTGCGGCCGCCGAGCCTGGGCAGGCTCGCCATGAGCGCGCGCGTGTACGGGTGCTCGGGGTGGTCGAACAGCTCGTCGGTGGCCACGTTCTCGACCACCCGGCCGAGGTACATCACCGACACCGTGTCGCTCATGTACCGCACGGTCGCGAGGTCGTGCGAGATGAAGACGTAGGACAGCCGCAGCTCGGACTGCAGCTGCCGCAACAGGTTCAGGATCGCGCCCTGCACGGACACGTCGAGCGCCGAGGTGACCTCGTCGTAGATGACCAGCTCCGGCTCGACCGCCAGCGCCCTGGCGATCGCCGCCCGCTGCCGCTGGCCGCCGGAGAACTGGTGCGGGTAGCGGTCGAGCGCGCTGGCCGGCAGCCCGACGAGGTCGAGCAGGCGCAGCGCCTCCTTCCGGCACTCCGCGCGCCGGAGCTTGCGGATGTGGGCAAGGATCTCCACGAGCATCCCGCCGATGGTGATCCGTGGGTTCAGCGAGGCGTACGGGTCCTGGAACACCATCTGCACGCGCCGCCGGAACTCACGCGTCCGTCGCTTCCGGACATCGGTGTGGTCGACGCCGTCGAGGGTGATCGTGCCGGACGCGACCGGCACCAGCGCCACGACCGCACGGGCGATCGTGGACTTCCCGCACCCGGACTCGCCGACCAGGCCCACGGTGCCGCCGGAGGGCACGGTCAGGCTCACCCCGTCGACGGCCGTGAGCGCGCCGGCCCCACTGCCGTAGCGGACGGTCACGTCAGTGAGCTGGAGCTTGGCTGCCATCGCGGGTCACCTCCTCGACCGGCCCGAGATCCTGGTTCGCGACCCAGCAGGCCACCCGGCGTCCGTCGGACCGCTCGGCGAGCGGCGGCAGCTCGACGCGGCAGCGCGCCACCGCGAGCGGGCACCGCGGGTGGTAGGGGCAACCCGGTGGCATGGCGGCGAAGTCGGGCACCTGGCCGGGGATCGACGTCAGCTCCCGCGTGCGCGGCGCGGTGATGTCGGGCGAGGCGTGCAGCAGTGCCGTGGTGTACGGGTGCAGCGGCGCGGCCAGCAGCTGCTCGGTGGTGAGGTCCTCGACGATCCGCCCGGCGTACATCACCAGTACCCGGGCGCAGTTCTCGCTGACCAGTGCCAGGTTGTGCGAGATGAACACCAGCGACATGCCGTCGTCGGCGTTGAACGACTCGAGCAGGGCCATGATCTGCGACTGGATCGTCACGTCCAGCGCGGTGGTGGGCTCGTCGGCGAACAGCAGGACCGGGTTCTTCATCAGGCCCTTCGCGATCATCACCCGCTGCCGCATGCCACCGGACAGCTCGTGCGGGTGGCGGCGCAACGTCGCGTCCGGCGCCGGGATGCTGACGTCGCCGAGCCTGCCGACCGCCGTCTCGTCGGCGCTGCGGCGGCCGACGCGGCGGTGGTAGCGGATCGACTCGGTCAGCTGGGTGCGGATGCGCAGCGCGGGGTTCAGCGAGGAGAGCGGGTCCTGGAAGACGAAGGCGAGGTCGGTGCCGAGCATCGCCTCCCGGTCGCGCCGCGACAGCGCGCCGATGTCCTGCCCGTCGAGGCGCACCGTGCCGGACACCTCGCCGGGGAACGGCACCAGCTGCGCGATGGCGAGCGCGGTCAGCGACTTGCCGCTGCCCGACTCGCCGACGATGCCGAGGAACTCTCCCTTGCGCAGCTGGAAACTCACCCCGTCGAGAACCCGCACCGACGAGTCTCGCCCGGGGAACTCGACGACCAGGTCACGTACGTCGAGCACGACGTCAGGGCTGGTGTCCGCGACACTGTCCGCGGCCGCCACCACCGCCGCGCGCCGCGCCTGCCGGGCGCTCACGCGCGGGGCCGCGTGCCGCGACTGGGTCCACAGCACCGGGTTCATGTTCCGCGCCAGCGCCTCCCCCGTCAGTCCGAACGCGACGGCCGTGATCGCGATGGCCACCGCGGGGCCGACCGCGGCCCACGGCTGGGTGTAGATGACCTGCACGCCCTCGGTGAGCATCTGCCCCCAGTCGAAGTCGGGCGGCTGCACGCCAAGGCCCAGGAAGCTCAGCGACGACAGGTCGACCACGGCGGTGCCGATGACGACCGTCGTCGTGATCACCAGCGTGTCCGCGATGTTCGGCAGCACGTGCCGGACCAGCAGCCGGAACGGCCGGATGCCGAGCACCCGCCCGGCGGCCACGTAGTCCCGGCCGCCCGCCGACATGGCGAGCGTGCTGGAGATGCGTGCGAAGCTGAACGACACCGCGATGGCCACGCCGATCGTGGCGCCGGTCGCGCCGGGGCCGATGATCGTGCCGATGAAGATCGCCACCAGGATGCCCGGGAACGCGAGCATGGCGTCGATCGCGCGCAGCGCCACAGAGCGGGCGCGGCGCGGCAGCAGCGCCGCCGTGGAACCGGTGAGCACGCCGAGCAGCGCGCCGATGCCCGCGGCGATGAGCGCGAGCACGATCGTGAAGCGGGTCGCGACGAGGACGCGCAGCAGGATGTCCCGGCCGAGCTGGTCGGTGCCCAGCCAGTGCGCGGCGCTCGGCCCCGCACCGCCCGCGGCCACGTTCACGTCCGTCGCCGGCGCGCTCCACAGGATCGGGGCCACGATCATGACCACCACCAGCAGGCCGATCACGGCGAGGCCGATAACGCCGCTCGGCGTGCGCAGAAAGGCTCGGAACACGGCCGTCACGCCTCCCTGCTGAGGGATCGGGGGTCCACAATGGACAGCAGCACGTCGACCACGGTGTTCACCACGACGACGGTGACGCCGAGGACGAGGATCACGCCCTGCACGACCAGGTAGTCCCGGCCCGTCACCCCGTCGACGAGCGTGGTGCCCAGCCCCGTGCGGGCGAACACGTTTTCCACCACGACCGCGCCGCCGACGATCCCGGCGAACAGGATGCCGCCGATCGTGAGCGTCGCGGTCAGGATGTTCGGCAGCGCGTGGCGCAGGTAGACGATCCGCGCGGGCAGCCGCTCGCTGCGCGCGGTGCGGACGTAGTCCATCGCGAGCACGTTGTGCGTCTCGACCCGCACGATCCTGATCAGGACGGCGGTCGGCCGCAGCGCCACGGCGAGCGTCGGCAGCACCAGGCTCTGCCAGCCGTCCGCACCCGCCACCGGGAGCACGTTGAGCACCACGGCGAACACCAGCGCCAGGAAGGTTCCGGTCAGGTATTCGGGAATGGCGCCGACGACGCTCGTCGTGCCGCTCACCACGACGTCGAAGCGCCGGTGGCGGCCCTCCCGGGTGAGCGCGCCCGCGATCATGCCGATCGGGATGCTCAGCAGCAGCACGAGCACCAGCGCCGACGCGGCCAGCTCGAGCGACGCGCCACTGCGCTCGCCGATGATCTGGCTCACCGGCTGCCCGCTGACGAACGAGCTGCCGAGGTCGCCGTGGAACAGGCCCGCCCAGTAGTGCAGGAGCTGGGCCGGCCACGACTGGTCGAGCCCCAGCTCGTGGCGCACGGTCACCAGCTGCTGCGGCGAGGCGTCGAGCCCGGCGACGAGCACCGCCGGATCGCCGGGGATGAGGCGCACCAGCAGGAAGCTGACGTTCACCAGGACGAAGAGGATCACGATCAGGCTCAGCAGCCTGCGCAGCGCGAACGCGACCCACGGCGAGCCGAGCGAGGCCGTGAGCCCGCCCCGTCTGCGGCCGCCCGGCGGCCGCGACTCGAGCGACACGTTCAGCAACGTGGCCATCTCTCACCACCTCGCCGGGTGGGACGGCGCGTGCCCGGCCAGCCACGGGAACGGCTCCGCCACCAGCTTGTCGATGAACAGGAACTCGAACCCCGCCCGCCGGGCACACCGCTGGTCCTCGATGGTGTCGCCGACGTGCAGGTACCGGTCGCACGAGAACTCCTGGCGTACCGCCGCCAGCTCGTGCTTGCGGCCGACGAAGTCCACGCCGATCTCCAGCCGCGTCCACATGGCACGCTGCTCGCTGATCGTCCGGTCCGAGGACGTGCCGACCACGTGGCCGAGCGCCCGCGCCTCCCGCAGCGCGTGCACGGTGAGCGGCCCCGGCGGGTCGCCCGCGTCGAGCGTGCCGTCGATGTCGAAGCTGAGCAGGAACCGCCCGGCCCCTGGGTCGCTGACGTCGCTCATGTCGCGAGCCCGTTCAGGAACGTACGCAGCTCCCGCACCAGCCCGGCGGGGTTGTCCCCCTGGACCGTGTGACCGGCGTCCTCGACCGCGGCGTAGCCGCCGCGGGGCAGCCGTTCGACGAGCGTGTGCGCGTCCCGCTCGCTGAACACGTCGCTGTCCGTGCCGTGCACGACCAGGGTCGGGCACTGGATCCGGTCCACGTCCTCCCACAGCAGCTCCCGCCGGGCCTGGAACTCCCTGGCCTGCTCGGGAGTCTTGACCCGGCCCCGCGGATCCCACTTCCAGACCCACTTCCCGGCCGGGGTGCGCCGCAGGTTGTGCAGCAGGCTGTGCCGCAGCCGGTCGGGATCGCGCCGGGGGTTGAACCGCACGGCGTGCTCGATGTACTCGTCCAGCGAGTCGATCTCGCCGCTGGTCGAGCTGGTGAACTCGCCGATGCGGGCGGTGCCCGGCGCCCGCAGCTCCGGCCCGACGTCGATGATCACCAGCGCGCGCAGCCGTTCGCCGTGCGTGCCCGCGTACTTGATCGCGTTGAGGCCGCCGAGCGACATGCCGACGAGGACCAGGTCGCGGAGGCCCAGGTGGTCGACGAACGCCGCGATGTCCGCGGCGTGCGTCGCGTTGTCGTAGTCCACCACCGGGGACCACTCGGAGTCCCCGTGCCCCCGCTGGTCGAGCGACAGGCAGTGGTGGTCGCCGCGCAGCGCGGCGCACACGAGGTCGTAGGTGTGCGCGTTGAGCGCGCCGCCGTGCAGGAACAGGACGGGCGGTCTGCCCGCCGTTCCCCAGTCCAGGTAGTGGAACCGCATGCCGCGCAGGACGACGTGCCGGCTCTCGGGCAGCACGAGGTCCGGGATGTCCAGACCAGCGTCCCCGGCCGCGCGCTCGAGCCAGGACAGCTCGTCGGCGACCGTCCCGTCCGGAACCTTCTGCATCGTGTCCTCCACTGTGGACTCAAACTGTGGACTCAGCGGTATCTGCGTGCGGCCATCCCGCACGGCGCCGGCTGCTGGAGCGGTGCGCACTGCACGCCGCCGCCCAGCAGGTCGATGTCCCTGGCGCTGAACCCGAAGTTCTGCGCGGACACCAGCGGCGCGACGTGGTGGGAGGAGATGGCGCGCTGCTGGAACTTCGCCCAGTGGTCGCAGCTCTCGGCGCCGCTGGTCGTGTTGGCGGCCTCCAGCTCGTCGTTCAGCACCGGGTCGACGACGTTCGCGTAGTTCTGCTTGCCACCGTCCTTCAGCGGCTGCGAGGTAAGCGTGGTCCCGAGGGTCTGGCCGCCCGGGATGCGCAGCGCGCTCTGGTTGTTCAGGTAGGTGACGTCGAACTTGCCGGCCAGCACGTCGAGCGCCCAGCTGTTGAACTCCACGTTGTGCAGGTCGACGGTGAAGCCGGCCTTCTGCAGCTGGTCCAGCATGTAGTCGCCGGTGCCGGGGAAAGTGGTCGAGGTGAGCAGCGTGATCTCGAGCGGCTTGCCGTCCTTCGTGAGCTTGCCGTTGTCGTCGGTCCAGCCCGCGTCCTCGAGCACCTTGCGCGCCGCGTTCACGTCGGGCTTGGCCACGACGTCGGCGGTGCCCGCGTCGTAGCACTGCGCCTTCGGGGTGAGGAAGCTGCTGCTCGCCACGAAGTGGCCGCCGAGCCCCAGGGTCCCCCACGCTTTCGGGTCGATCGCGGTCGCGACGGCCTCCCGGACGGCCGGGTCCGCGGTTGGCCTGCCCGGCGCCTCCTGCATGAGCATGACCATGACGCCGTAGTTCGGGAAGTTGACGTGGTTGAGCTTCTGGTTGGCGAGCAACCGGTCGATGTCCTTGCCGGTGATCACGCCGCCGTCGACGCCGCCGGTCTGCAGCAGGTTCGCGGCCGTCGTCTCGTTGTCGACGATCTTGTACACCAGCGTGTCGGGCATGCCCTGGGTCGTGCCGGTGATGTCGTTCGGCCCCCAGGTGAAGTCCTTGCGCCGCTTCAGGGTGACGTGGTCGCCGTGCACCGCCTCGGCCACGGTGTACGGCCCGGCGCCGAACGTCTTGTCCTTCAACGCGTCCGGGTTCGCGAGGCCGGCGGGGCACACGATGCCCGACCCCATCGAGGCGAACGCGTAGAGGCGGTCGCCGTACGAAGTCTTGGAGCTGAACGTGAACGTGTTGGTGGCGTCGTCCGCCTCCGTCGAGAAGGGACCGCCGCCGAAGGTGGTCAGCAGGCCGGCCGCGGGGGTCTCGAGCAGCCGGTCGAAGGACCGCTTGACCACGGTCGGGGTGACCTTCGTGCCGTCCTCGCACGTGGCGTCGGTGCGCAGGGTGAACTTGATGGACGTGAGCGAGTCGTCCCAGGACGAGGCGAGGTAGGGGATCACCTTGCCCGCGCTGTCGAGCGCCACCAGCGTCGCGTAGGCGTTGGTGGAGATCGCGAAGGACAGCGACCGGATGTCGCGCTGGATGTCGAAGCTGGTGTAGTCACCGGGCAACCGGAAGGTCATCGTGCCGCCGTCGGCGGGGACCCGGTCGCCGCTCGCGGCGGAGGAGGGGCCGTTAGCGCCACCGCTGCACCCGGCGGCGGTGAGGGTCGCGGCGGTCAGGAGGACGAACAACCATCTGACTCTGGCCATGTCGATTACGCACCTTTACGTTGAATGACCGGTTCGCAGCGCTGCCGTGAGCTCCTCGTCGACACGTCTCCCGGCCGTGTCGATGGCGACGCCGTACTCACGACGCGCGTACTCAGCGGTCAGCTTCTCGTCGAGCACGTCCTCGAGCACCGCCTGTGGATCCCGCAGGAACGGGTCCCCGAACCCGCCACCGCCGCTGTGCACATGGCGCAGCAGATCCCCCCTCTTCAGGTGCAGGACCGCGTGTGACGGCAGCACCTGTTCGTCCGGCCCCGGGTTCACGGTCGTCACCGACCTGGTCCCATCCCTGCCACCGGCCAGCCCGTACGGCGGCACCGTGCGCCGCGTCATCCGCAGCTCCAGGTCCGCCTCGTCAACCAGCAGGCGCAGGTCCGCCCGCACGGCGAGCGAGCCGCGCCACCGGCCGGGGCCGCCGGTGTCCGGCACGTAGCCGAGGCGATCGATCCGGATGAGCTGGAGGCTCTCCGCCTCCTCGACCGGCCGCCGCGCGGTGTTCGCGCCGTACGCGCTTCCCGTGTCCGCACCGTCCATGCCCGGCCGGCCACCCCAGCCCGATCCCGCGACGCCCAGCGTGTCGACGAAGCGGCCCTTGACCGGGTGGGTGCCGTAGAGGTTCCAGCGCCCCGACCCGCCATCGCCCGCGGCGGGCACGAGGTCCGGCGCGATCGGTTGCAGCGCACCGAACAACGCGTCGATCAGCCGGTAGTGGGTTGGCCCGCGGAACGCCCGCGCGGCGGGCCGCCGGGGGTTCACGATCGTGCCCTCGGGCGCGTGCACGGACACGAGCTCGTAGAAGCCGTGGTTGTTCGGCATGTCTATGCCGAGGACACCGAGCACGATGCCGTAGACGACCCCGTAGCTCACCGACCTCGTGGTCCCGATGTGGCAGTTGATCGCCGAGGGCACCTGCGGCGCGCTGCCCGTCCAGTCCACCCAGATGTGCTCGCCAGACACCTCGACGCGGACCTTCAGCGGGATCGGGTCGAAGCCGACCCCGTCGTCGTCGATCATGTCCACGAACTCGCAGGCGCCGTCGGGCAGCGACCCGATGGCCGTGCGGCTCAGCCGCTCGGTGTAGTCGATGAGCTCTTGTCCCAAGTGGACGATTCCGTCCGGGGTGTACCGGAGCGCCAGCTTCCGCAGCCCCGCCTCGGCGACGCTCAGCCCGGCGAGCTGGCCGGCGAGGTCACCCGCGTACAGGCCGGGAAAGCGGCTGTTGCGCATCATGATGTCCCACACCGCGTCGTTCCGCCGGCCCGCGTCGTAAAGCTTGACCAGGGGGATCTGCAGCCCCTCCTGGAAGATCTCGGTGGCGGACATGTCCATGCTGCCCGGCCGCAGGCCGCCGACGTCGGCGTGGTGGGTCGTGGACACCCCGAAGCCCAGCAGCCGGTCCTCGTCGAAGCAGGGCTTGATCATGTAGTGGTCGGGCAGGTGCTGCGCGGTCTCGTCGATGTCGTTGAACAGGTAGACGTCGCCGGGCCTGATGTCGTCGCCGAACTTCCGCAGGACCGCCGTCATCACGTCGGAGTACGAGCCGACCTGCAGCAGCAGGCAGTTGCCCTGAGCCAGCACCCGGCCGAGGTGGTCGCACAGGCCGGTCGAGAAGTCCATGCCGGCGCGCGAGTGGGAAGTACGCCACATGACCAGGCCCATCTGGTCCGCCAGACCGATGAGCGCGTTCTTGAAAACCTCGAAGGTGATCGGGTCCCGGAACTGTGGAGTCACCATCTCAAACTCCGCGAAACAGCACGTACTGCTCAGAAACCTATGCACTGAGCGGGCTCTCCCGGAGGAGAGACCTCTCGCCGTGCCGGTTGCGCGGAACTGTCCAGGGTAGCGACCAACCGGCTCCCCTGCCCGGCGATGGCGCCATTGTCGAAAGGATCGCTTACGACAATACCTGCGGGCCACATCGCCGACGGGAAAGAATCGATATATGTTGTAGTATACTACCGGTATACTACAACGTCAACGTATTTGTGCAAGTAATCGGCCATATCCAGACCCATCTATCCGACAATCGATCAACGACGGCCCCGCAACGGTGGCCGCGGTGACGAGCGCCCGTTCCAGTTCGTCGCGGCCGGTGCACGCGAACGCCGCGGCACCCATCCCCTCCGCCACCTTCGGCCAGTCCATGTCGCCGAGATCCACGCCGCGGGGTGGGCGGCCGGACAGCTCGAGCTTGCTGCGAATGAGGCTGAGCGAGCCGTCGTTGAACACGACGACGATCACCCTGGCCCGCTCCCGCACGGCGGTCCGCAGCTCCGCCAGGGCGATGAGCAGGCCGCCGTCGCCGGTGAGCGCGAGCACGGGTGCGTCGGGCGCGTTGACGGCCGCGGCGATCGCCGCGGGCAGAGCGAACCCCATCGTCGCGAGCCCGTTGGAGATCAGCAGCTGGCGCGGCCGGGTGGCCGGCCACAGCTCGGTGGCCGCGAACATGTGGGCCCCGGCGTCGACCGCCACGTGCGCGTCCGGCAGCACCTCGGCACACGTCCGGACGACGTCCGCGGGCCCGAAGCCGGCCCAGCCGTCCCACAGCCGAGCGCGCGGCGCGCGGATCAGCTCGTCGATCTCGCCGGCCGTCCACTCCGCGGGCGGCAGCACCGCCGCGATCTCCCGCAGGCCCGCCCCGATGTCCCCGACCAGCTGGGCGGCAAACGGCAGGTGCGCCGCGGGGACCGGGTAGCGGCCCACGTGGACCAGCGGCTGCGCGTAGGTCCACGTGCGCGGGAGCAGCTCGACCGGGTCCAGGCCGATGCCGATCAGCACGTCGGCCTTCTCGAGCAGGGCGGACTCGATCCGCGCGTTCGTCAGGACGCCGGCCGCGAGGGGGTCGGTGTCCGGCAGCACGCCCTTGCCCTTGTACGTCGCGAGGACCGGCACGTTGCCGTCCCGGCAGAAGCGGGCGACCGCGGCCGCGTCGGCCGCGCGCACGCCGAGCCCGACCAGCGCGACCGGCCGCCGCGCGGTGGCGAGCGGCCCGGGCGGCGTAACGGTGGCGATCTCCGCCGCACCGGGTTCGCCGTCCGCGGACCCGGCCGGTTCCGGCGCGACGAGCGCACCGGCGGACTCCCGGCAGGTCGCCACATGCACCGGGCCGGGCCGGCCGCTGGTGGTCAGCCGGATGGCGGCACCGATCACCGACGGGTCCGGCGCGTCGCCGGTGACCAGGTAGGACCGCTTGGCCAGCGAGCCGAGCAGTGCGCTCTGGTCGAACGCCTGGTGGGCGAAACGCTGCCGGTCGCCTGCCGTGAGGTCGTCGGTGAGCGCCACGAGCGGACACCGGTCCAGGGCGGCGTGCGCCACGCCGTTCGTCACCGAGGCGGCGCCCGGGCCCAGCGTCGCGAGGCACGCGTTCGGGGCGCCGGTCAGCTCGCCCAGCGTGGCCGCCAGCAGCGCGCCGCCGGTCTCGGTGCTGGTGAGCACGAACCTCACGCCCGCACCGTCGGCGGCCTCGACGAAGTCGCCGTTGCTGCCGCCGCCGGGCAGGCCGGCGAGCACCTGGCCCCCGGCGGCCCGCAGGCGGTGCAGAAAGGTGTCGGCGAACGTGCGCATCGCTATACGTGCCCGACCTGCTCGACGGCCTCGCCGAACTCCAGGCCGCGCGCGAGCGCCGCCTCGAAGGAGTCGTCGCGGGCGGCGAGCTTCTCCGCGCAGCTCAGCACGTTCTCGAGCGCCGGCGCGGGCAGCACGACGACGCCGGTCCGGTCCGCGGCGACCCAGTCCCCGGGGCGCACGGTGACGCCGCCGCAGACGACCGGCGCGTTGACGGCGACCACCCGGATGCGGCCCTTTCCCGATCGTGGCGTGACGTGCGTGCTCCAGATGGGCAGGCCCAGTGCCATCAGCTCGTCCAGATCCCGGCAGCCGCCGTCGATGACGACGCCCGCCACGCTCTTGCGCAGAGCGTGCCGGGCCGCGACCCCACCCAGCGTCGAGATCGATGAGCCGCTCGCCGCGAACACCAGGACCGCGCCGGGGGCCACCTTCGGAAAGATCGAGCCGAGGGCGAAATCGTCGAGGGGCGCGTCACCGAATTCCGCCACTTCCTCGGCAATCGTCACCGCTGGCCCGAATATGTTCGCCGACCCGGCGCGAAAAGACGGCCCGGTCATTACCGAAGCGGGCAGTCCGCACTCGTCGAGTGCGTCACTCCAGGTGCTCGTCTGAATAACGCGAGCCCGGTCTACCAAACCTGGAACAAGCCCCGCGTCGATGACCATGTCGCACCCTCGCCTTCGCGGTATACCTGTGCCATACCGCTTGTATACTAGATCGCCACCGAATCCCGTACAAGCGTCGAAATACGTGCTCGCGTGGCCACGGGACGTAGCCGGGGCGGCGAGCACGCATGGCGGCGAGGTCGGCACGCCTCCTCCCCTGTCCCGCGAAGACGTCGTTGACGAGCGGAGACGGCGGGCTTACAGTTTGGAACGCCCGTTTTGTTGAGGCGAACAGGTGCAGCCACGCGAACACGTGGTGTAGCCGGACCCAGGGAGGCTCCATGAGTTCGCAGACGGCGGTTCCGGACGACAACATGGCCGCGCTGGACTTCCTACAGCTGGCGGTCGCACCCCGGACGGAGCACAAGCCCCGAGAGAAGGGCCTCACCATGGTCATGGACCAGGGGTGGCCGATCGGGTTCGTCGACGGGGTGCTCGATGCGTTCGGGCCCTACCTCGACGTGGTGAAGTTGTGGGACCCGCTGCTGCTCAGCTCGGTGGGCCACGTCCGGCGGCGGGTGGAGACCTACCTCAAGCACGACGTGCTCGTGCAGCCCGGCGGCTTGTTCCTGGAAGTCGCCGAGCAGCAGAACAAGACCGACGAAGTCCTCAAACGCCTGCGCGACTTCGGGTTCAACTGCGTAGAGGTGTCGAACACGACCTCGACCCGGGGCGACCTCGACCAGCACGCGGAGCTCGTGCGCGCCGCCGCGGAGCTGGACTACCGAGTGGTCGGCGAGGTCGGCCGCAAGTTCGCCGACGGCGACGAGACCCGGCTCGCCGAGGACGTGATCGACGTCGACGTCACGGTCGACGAGTTCACCCAGCTGCTCGAAGCCGGCGCGTGGAAGGTCTACTGGGAAGGTCACCTGCTGCGGATGGTCATGGGTGACGACCCGGAGCGGATCCGTGCGCAGGCGGGGACGGGCACACAGCAAGTCATCGAGGTGGCCCGGCAGGTCGGCCAGGACAACATCATGTTCGAGGTCTCGGGCCTGCGGCCCAAGCAGAACCGGCAGTGGCTGCAGTTCTGGCTGGTCCGCACGTTCGGCCCGGACGTGAACATCGCGAACGCGCGGATCGAGGAGATGTCCAACCTGGAGGCGATCCGCCGCGGCAACCACCCGATCTTCGGGTTCGGCAACGCCGGGAACTACCCGTGGATGCGGGCCGGTGGCGCGGTCGAACGGTGGTGGCGGACCTGACCGGTCCGCGCCGTCCAGCTTCATGGTCCTTTTCGGACTGAACACGACCGGGGTCAGCATCACGGAACTGTCGGTGGGGGTTTGCGCGGATATCGCGAGGTCTAGTCATGCGTTCTTCTTCGATGTCCAGAAGGAACTTCCTTTCAGTGGCGGCGATCGCCGGCGCGGCGGCACTGTCGGTGCCGGCCCTGGCCGCGTGCGCCGGCAACCAACAGCAGACCAGCACGGGCGGCGGAGGCAAGACCTCCGTGAAGTTCGCGCTGGCCAACACGATTCTCAACCCGTCCATCTGTTACTACTGGATCGGCCTGAGCCCCAGGCTCAACTGGTACGCCGACGAGAAGATCGACGCTGAGTGGACCGGCTACAACGGCGCCACCGTGCTGCTCACCGCGATGCAGCAGGGCGCGGTCCAGGTCGGCGTCGGTTTCCAGGACCCGATGTTCCAGACGGCCAAGAAGGGCGTCGCCCAGCCGTACAAGATGTTCTTCAACGCCACCTACGGCATCCTCTACTGGTTCGGGGTCAAGCCGGACAGCTCGATCCACAGTTTCGACCAGCTGCGCGGCAAGACGATCGCCGTGCAGGCGCTCGGCAGCGCGAGCCACTACTACGCGCAGAAGGTGCTCGAGTCGGTCGGCGTCAACCCGCAGACCGAGGTCAAGTTCCTGCCGCTGTACGGCCCCGGCGCCGCGGTCGCCCTCGACAAGGGCACGATCGACTGCATCGTGTCGTTCGACACCGACTTCGTCGCCGACAAGACGGTGTACGGCCACGACATCCGCCTGCTCGACCAGCCGGACTTCATCAAGAAGCTGCGGGTGGGCAACTCGCTGGGCTCGGCGAACACCTTCCTGTCCCAGAACCGTGACGCGGCGGTCAGGGCCGCGCGGGTAGGCGCGAAGGCGGAGGTCTTCACCTCGGTGAACCCGGAAGCGGCGCTGCGGCTGCACTTCGACATGCACCCGGACACGCTGCCGACCAACACCTCCGTGGACGACGCGGTCAAGCAGTTCGTGCCGGGCCTGCGGAAACGCATGGAGATCGTGCTGCCGCCGCAGGGCCTGTCGATCGGCGAGTTCCCGGCCGGCGGCTGGCAGGACTACCTCAGCTTCCAGGGACTGACCGGAGTGGACGCCAGCCAGTACTACACGAACGACCTCATCAAGGAGGCGAACGACTTCGACCGGGCCGAGATCGAGAAGTTCGCCCGCGGGTTCAAGCCGTGACCGGCGGTATCTGGACCTCCCTTCGCGACTCCGCGCGACGGTCTCCCGACTCGCTCGTACTGCTGTCCGATCAGCGCGCGGTCACCTTCGGCACGCTGGCCGCCGACGCGGACGTCATGGCCGGCAGGCTGATCAGCCTCGACATCCGTGCCGGCGACCGGGTCGCGCTCGCGGCGGGCAACACCTACCAGTGGATAGTGGCCTACTTCGCGATCCTGCGGGCGGGTGCGGTCCCGGTGCTGCTGAACACGCGCTGGTCGGCCGAGGAGCTCGCGCACGCGCTGAAGGTGACCGGCGCGACCGTCGTGCTGTTCGAACCCCAGGTGCGCACCCGGGACATCGCGACGATCCTCACCACCGCCGTGGCCCGGTCATCCTCGGTAGACACTCTGGTGTCGCTCGGTGACACCGCGCCCGCGGGCGCCGTGCTGCTGCTCGATGTCGCCCCCGGAGCCCGTGAGCCCGTGGCCGCCGAGCTTGACCGGCGGATCGCCGCGGTGCGGCCGGCCGACGTCGCCGAGATGGTGTTCACCTCCGGCAGCACCGGTTTCCCCAAGGCGGCGGTGCTGCGCCACGACGGCGTGCTGGCCAACGTCACCGCATGCACCCGCCGGCTGCGCCTCGGGCCGGGCGACCGGTGGTGCAGCGGACTGCCTTTCTTCCACATCGGCGGGCACGTGTGGGGCCTGCTGGGCTGCGTGCTGCGCGGCGCCACGCTCGTGCAGCTGGCGGCGTTCAGCGCGGAGGCGGCGCTGACCGCGATCGAGCGCTACCGCTGCACGCTGCACTTCGCGGTGGCCACCATGATGTACGACGAGCTGCGCTTCGGGGTGGACCGGTTCGACGTGTCCAGCCTGCGAGTGTGCTCCGCCGGTGCCGACCCGGAGCTGCGCCGCGCCGTGCGGGCCGCGTACCGGGTGCCGACGATCCTCTCGATGTGGGGGTTGTCCGAGGCGCACGGCAACGTGTCGCTGACCGGCCCGCCCGACACGCTGTGGGTGCAGGACAACACGTTCGGCCTCCCGCACCCCGGAACCGAGGTCGTCGCGGTCGGACCGGACACCGACCGCAGGCTGCCCCCGGGGGAGGAGGGCCAGCTGCTCGTGCGCGGCGGCTGCGTGTTCAACGGCTACTACGGCGACGCCACGGCCACGTCGGCGAGCATCGACGACGAGGGCTGGCTGCACACCGGCGACACCGGCGCCGTTCTGGCCAGCGGCCACATCGTCTACACCGGACGGCTGGGCGAGAAGATCCGGGTCGGCGGGGAGAACGTGTCGGTCACCGAGGTCGAGGCGGTCCTCACGACGCACCCGCAGGTCGAGCAATGCTACGCGGTCGGCGTGCCGGACCCTCGACTCGAAGAGGTCCCCATCGCGTTCGTGCGGGCCGAGCGCGGCACGGCGCCTGACGTGACCGAGCTGCGGGCCTACGCCAGCACCACGCTCGCGGACTTCAAGATGCCGCGTCGGATCGTGCTCGTGGACGACTTCCCGCGCGGCGCCGCCGGGCGGGTGAGCAAGAGCGAGCTGCGAGCGTGGGGCCGCGAGCTGTGGCCCGAGCCCAACGCTGACAACAACGAGGTGGACACATGGCAACCGGTGAACTGACGGGCAGGCCGCTGCCCGAGCCGAGCGCGGCCGCGCAACCGTTCTGGGACGCCGTCGCGAAGCACCGCCTGGTGATCCAGCACTGCGCCGAGTGCGACCGGTTCATCCACCCGCCGCTGCCGCTGTGCCCCGGCTGCGGGCGCGGCGACCCGGGCTGGGAGCCAGTGTCCGGTGACGGCGTCGTCAGCGCGTTCACCGTGGTCCACCGGCCGCCGCTCCCCGTGTTCGAGACACCGTACGTGATCGCGCTGGTGGAGCTGGCGAACACCGGCGTGCGGCTGCTCAGCAACGTCATCGACACCGATCCGCCCACAGTAGACATCGGGCTGCCCGTGCGGACGGTGTTCCGCGACGTGGACGGCCGGTCGCTGTACTTCTTCACCCCGGACGGAGACGAGCCGCGATGACCGACCACGGACGCGGCGCGGCCATCGCCGGCGTGTACACCACCGAGCAGGGCGAACTCCCCGGCCGCACCCACCACGATGTGCTCCGCGAGGCCATCCTGGGCGCGCTGGCCGACGCCGAGATCCAGCTGGACGAGGTCGACGGCCTGGCCAACATCCGCTCGGAGAACAAGAGCGCCGCGGTCGCCGCGCCCGGGCTGTGGGCCGAACTGCTGGACCGGCCGCTGCGCTACCACCACATGGTCGACGTCGCGGGCGCCTCGCACACGGCGAGCGTGGCACACGCCGCCGCGCACGTCTCCGCCGGGCTGTGCGACACCGTCGTCGTCGTGAGCGGCTGGATCCGCGGCAGCCGCGCGGAGATCGTGCGCGAGATGGCCTACATGCACGGCGAGTTCGACGCCTCGTGGGGCAGCCTCGCCGCGTCGTGGTTCGCCATGATCGCTCGCGAGTACCAGCGCCGGCACCAGGTCACCATGGACCACCTCGGGCACGTGGCCGTCGCGGCCCGGCAGTGGGCCCTGCTGCACCCGCAGGCCCTGCGCCGCAGCCCGCTGTCCCTCGAGGACACCCGGACCGCGCCGCCGATCGCCGAGCCGCTGCGCAAGTTCGACTGCTGCCAGACCAACAATGGCGCGGGCGCGGTCGTGGTCACGACGCCGGACCGGGCGCGCCGGACGCCGCATGCGCCGGTGAAGGTGCTCGGCTCCGGTGAGTGGTACACCCGGCGCGGCTACACCGACGTGTTAACGGCGCTCGACGACGCGGGCGCCGCAGCCTCGGCCGCCCGAGCGTGGGAGGCCTCCGGCGTGCGCCCGCAGGACGTGCGGATCTTCGGCGTGTACGACCCGTTCAGTTTCATGCCGCTGTTGATGCTGGAGCAGCTCGGGTACTGCGCGCCGGGTGAAGCGGCGAAGCTCGCCGAGGCGGGCGAGTTCGCGCCCGGTGGATCGGTCGCGATCAACACCCACGGCGGCGCACTGTCGTGGGGCAACAGCATCAACTCCCTCGCCCACCTGATCGAGTCGGTCCGCCAGCTCCAGGGCCGGGCCGGGGACCGGCAGATCCCCGACGCCGACCTCGCCGCCATCCACGGGTTCGGCGGCCCGCTCAACCTCCACAGCACGATCGTCCTGGCCAACCAATAACGCGGAGGAGTACACGATGGACTCGCTGAAATCCCGGTGGGGCCGTTGGGGCACCGACGATGAACGCGGCGCGCTCAACTTCGCCGACCAGGCCGCGACGCTGCGCGGCATCGGGCTGGTGCGCCGCGGCGAATCCTTCTCGCTGTGCATCCCGATCCGCCGTTCCGGGCCGTTCGCCGGCACGAAGACCCGCAACCGGCCGCTGCACCTGATGCGGCTCACCGGCGGCGACTACGCCGACGCCGCGCAGGGACAGCTCTGCGTCGCCGACGACTACGTCTTCCTCCCCACCCACGGCTGCACGCACATCGACGCGCTGTGCCACGCGTGGTCGGACGGCCAGCTGTACAACGGCTTCCCGTCCTCGAGCGTGCGCACCTCCGGCGCCCGCAAGCTGTCCGTGCACACCATCGGCCCGGTACTGACCCGCGGCATCCTCGTCGACATCCCGGGCCTGCTCGGCGTGCCGTACCTGGAGAAGGGCTTCGTCATCAGCCGCTCGCACGTCGAGGAGGCACTTCGGCGGCAAGGGATCGGCGGACTGGAGAGCGGCGACGCGGTGCTGTTCCGCACCGGCTGGCTCGGCGCCTACGACGAGCTCGGCGCCGAGACGTTCGAGGGTGACTCCCGCCCCGGCATCGGCCGGGAGGTCGCCGAATGGCTCGTCGACGGCGAGGCCTGCGCGGTCGGCGCGGACACCGCGGCAGTCGAGGTGGTGCCGGGCGAGGACGGCACGATGATGCCGCTGCATCTGGAGCTGCTGCGCAACCAGGGGCTGCCGCTGATCGAGCTGCTCGTGCTCGATGAGCTGGCCGCGGCCGGCCATTTCGAGTTCCTGCTGGCACTCAACCCGCTTCCGGTCGTCGGCGGCACCGGCGGCCCGCTCGCGCCGATCGCGGTGGTGTGAGGCCATGACCAGACCCAGTGGCGTGTCTGGCGAGGTGCACGACAGCTCCGCCGACTCACCGGCCGACTCACCGGCCGGCGAGCGGAACGGGGCGGCGGCGGTGAACGGGGCCGGGCCGCCCGGAGTTGCCGAGGCCGCGGCGCCCCCCGTCCGCAGGCGTCGCCGCCGCCGGTTCCTGCTGCTCTGGCAGCTGCTGGTGCTCGTGGTGATCGTCGGCGGCTGGCAGCTCGCCATCGTCGTGTTCGACATCAGCCCGGTCGTGCTGGCCTCCCCGCTGGACGTGTGGCAGTCGCTGTGGTCGGGGTTCACCCAGCCGCTCGAATCCCCCGCGGCCTGGTACGGCAGCATCCTCGACACGCTCCAGGAGGCCATGGGCGGCCTGCTGGTCGGCTGCGTGTGCGGCGTGGTCGTCGCGGCGTTGCTGGCCGAGTTCGCCGGCGCGTGGGCGGTGCTGGCGCCCTACATCGTGGCCATGCAGGTCACCCCGAAGGTCGCCATCGCACCGCTGTTCCTGTTGCTGCTCGGCCCCGGCTACCTGCCGAAGTTCACCATCGTGGCGCTGCTGACGTTCTTCCCGATGCTGGTGAACGCCCGCTCCGGGTTCCAGCTCGTGCCTGCCGAGCGGCTGGACATCGTGCGGGCGCTCGGGGGCAGCCGGTGGCAGGTGTTCTGGCATGTGAAGCTGCGCTCCGGGCTGCCGATGATCTTCGCCGGGCTCAACGTCGCAGTCGTGTTCTCCCTGACCGGCGCGGTCGTGGGCGAGTTCGCCACCGGCGGCGACGGGCTCGGCGGCCGGGTGCAGATCTACACCACCGTGTTCGACCAGGCCGGCGTGTTCGCCGCGCTGGTCCTGCTGACCCTGATCGGCGTGGTGCTGTTCCTCCTCGTGCGGATCGTCGAACGCCGGCTGCTGTTCTGGGCCGAGGAACGGAGCACCGATGTCGTCGGCGCCTAGCACTCCTGTCACCGCGGCCGCGGTCCGCCACTTCGACGGGGTGCACATCGGCGGCGAGGCCCGCCCGGGCACCGCGGTGCCGATCGAGTCGGTCGACCCGGCCACCGGGCAGGTGTGGGCGCGGGTCAGCGCGGCCGGCCCCGAACAGCTGGCCGAGGCCGTCGCCGCCGCGCGGCACTGCCTGGACACCTCGTGGTCCCGGGTGGACCCCGGCGAGCGTGGCGCGTGCCTGTACCGGCTGGCCGACCTGCTGCTCGACCACCGCGACACGCTGGCCGCGCTGGAGACCACGGACAACGGGAAACCGTTGCGGGACACCACGGACGAGATCACCCGCAGCGCCCGGTGGCTGCGGTTCTTCGCCGGCGCGGCGGACAAGCTCTACGGCCAGACGATCCCGATGGGCCGCGAGCTCGAGGTCCGCACCTACCGCAAGCCCTACGGCGTGATCGCCGCGATCACGCCGTGGAACTCACCGATCTACCAGTACGCGTGGAAGCTCGGCCCGACGCTGGCGGCCGGCAACACGGTCGTGCTCAAGCCCTCGGAGCTGGCGCCGGTGACCGCGACCGTGCTGGCCGGGCTGGTCGGCGAGGCCGGTTTCCCACCCGGCGCGGTGAACGTGGTCGCGGGCGACGGCTCGGTGGGCGCGGCGCTCGTGGACGCGCCCGGGATCGACAAGGTCACCTTCACCGGCGGCACCGGCACCGGCCGCACGGTCGCCGCGGCGGCCGGCCGCCGGCTGATCCCCGCGACGCTGGAGTGCGGCGGCAAGACACCGCTGCTGGTGTTCGCCGACGCCGACCTCGACCTCGCCGTCGACATCACCGCACGGGTCGGCTTCCGCTCCGCCGGCCAGTCCTGTGCCCAGGTGTCCCGGGTGCTGATCGCGCGCCCGGTCTACGAGCGGTTCCTCGACCGGCTCGCCGAGCGGGCCCGGGCGCTGCGCGTCGGGGACCCGGCCGCGGCGGGGACCGACGTCGGCCCGGTGATCTCCGCGGCGGCCCGGGACCGCATCGTGGCGAGCATCGAGGCGGCGACCCGGGCCGGGCACCGGCTGGTCGCCGGCGGCGCGGCCCAGTCGGCCCGGGCCGGTTTCTTCGTGACGCCAACGGTTTTCGCCGACGTCGGCCCGGGATCCGCGCTGTGGCGCACGGAGGTCTTCGGCCCCGTCGTCGCGGCCGCGGCCTTCGACGGCGAGGACGAGGCCGTCGCGCTCGCCAACGACTCGGACTACGGCCTGGTCGCCGCCGTGTGCACGGCCGACGCGAACCGGGCCGCCCGTGTCGCGCACGCGATGGAGACCGGCGTGGTGTGCGTCAACACCTACCGCCCGGGCCACTGGCAGGTGCCCTACGGCGGTCGCAAGAACAGCGGCTTCGGCCTGGAGAACGGGCTCGAGGCCATGCACGAGTACTCCGTCCCGCAGACCCACGTGGTCGGCACCGCGAGCGATCCAAGGAGGTCCTGATGCGAGCCACGACAGCGCAACTGATGGTGCGAACGCTGGCCGACGCCGGCGTCGAGGTGGTCGCCGGCATTCCCGGCCACACCACGTTCGCGCTCGCCGACGCACTGCTCGACGAGCCGCGGATCCGGCCCCTGCTGATCCGGCACGAGAGCATCGCCTCGTTCGCCGCGGACGTCTACTACCGCGTGTCCGGCAAGCCGATGGCGGTGTTCGCGCACACCTTCGCCGGCACCGCGAACCTGGTGACGGGGATCGGCACCGCCTACGCCGACTCCTCGGCCATGCTGGTGATCCACGGCGAGGAGGTGCGCGAGACTCTCGGGCGCGGCGCCTACCAGGAGTTCTCCCGCGGGATGGACGCCGACATGGCGCAGCTGCTGCGGCACGTCACCAAGCGCGCGTGGCAGACCCACACCCCGCTGCAGGTCGTCGAGCAGACCGTGCGCGCGCTGCGCACCGCGACCACCGGGCGACCCGGCCCGGTGTCGCTGAGCGTGTTCTTCGATCTGTGGGAGCAGGAGGCGGAGGTCCCCGGCTGGCCGGACCTCACCGGCTACCTGCCCGCGGCGACCGAGTCCCGCCCCACCGCGGCGGCGCTGGACCGCGCGGTCGCGACGCTGACCGGTGCGCGGCGGCCGCTGCTCGTCGCCGGCAACGGGGTCAACCTCGGGCGCGCGCGGGCACAGCTCCTCGCTTTCGCCGAGGCGACCGGAATCCCGGTCGCGACGACGGTGACCGGCAAGGGCGCGTTCCCCGAGGACCACGCACAGTCCGTCGGCGTGGTCGGCTGGGTCGGCACCGGGGTGGCGAACTGGGCCGCCCAGCAGGCCGACGTGGTGCTGGCCGTCGGCGCGCGGATGACCGAGGCGTCGACCAGCTCGTGGCAACCGGACGGCGCGTTCGACCCGAACCGCACGGTGCTGATCCAGAGCGACATCGAGCCGACCGAGATCGGCAACGTCTTCCCCGTCGGCGCGGGCCTGCTCGGCGACGCCGCCGCCGTGCTCACCGACCTGACCGAGGCGCTCGACACCTGGA
Organism: Actinophytocola sp.; assembly: GCA_035995025.1. Taxonomy (GTDB): domain Bacteria; phylum Actinomycetota; class Actinomycetes; order Mycobacteriales; family Pseudonocardiaceae; genus Actinophytocola. The sequence continues at coordinate 63,772 of DASYKY010000074.1, read as the reverse complement.
CCGCCCGACCGGACTGGCGCGCCGAGGTCGGTCGTCGCCGGGACGAATGGGCGCAGGTGACCCTGGACGCGCTGAGCAAGTCGGGTCAGCCGCTGCCGGTCGGTCCGGTGCTCTCCGCGCTGCGCGACCAGACCGCGGGTCAGCCGCTCAACATCGTCTGCGACGTGGGCAAGCACCACAAGTGGGTCGTCCAGCAGTTCCCCGCGCACGCAGGCGACATGGTGGTCAGCAGCATGGGCGCGGGCACCATGGGGATCGGGCCGTGCGGTGCGGTCGGCGCCGCGCTCGGCCGCCCGGAGGCACGCACCATCGCCTGGGTCGGCGACGGCGGCATGTCGATGTCGCTGCCGGTGCTGCCGACCGTCGCCGAGCACAACCTGCCGGTGCTGTTCCTGGTGATCGACGACGGCGCATACGGGGCCGTGGTCAACTCGCAGCTCAACCGGTACGGCCGCACGGCGTTCGCGGAGTTCAACGGCGGCGGCGCCCGCGACTACCGGCTGGACCTGGCGGCGGTGGCGGAGGCGGCCGGAGTCCCGGCGAGGCGGGTGGAGACCGTCGACGACTACAAGTCCGCGCTCGACTGGGGACTGCACCAGGATGGGCCGGCCCTGATCGACGTCGTCGTCGACCGCGCCTCGGCGGCGCCGTCCGGCGGCGGGTTCAAGCGCGGCGACATGTGGAACCACCCGATCTTCCCGTGGGTGGGAGTCACCCCGCGATGACCCGGCCCGACCGCACCGACCCGCGCGCGCTCGACCGGCTGTTCGCGCCGAAGAGCGTCGCACTGGTCGGTGCGTCGGCCACCCCGGGCGGCATCGGAGACCGGCAGTACCGCGCGCTGTCGCGGGCAGGCGTGCAACCGGAGTTGTACCTGGTTAACCCGCACCGGGACACGATCGACGGTCGCCGCGTGTACGCCTCGCTCCACGACCTGCCGGTCGTGCCGGACGTAGCGATCGTGCTGGTGCGCGCCGGACGTGCGGCCGAGGTGGTCGGCGCGGCGGTCGCCCTCGGTGTCCCCTTCGTGATCGTCGGCAGCAGCGGCTTCGACGACGCGGGCCGGGCCCGCCTGCGAGCCGTCGTGTCCGGCACCGGCACGCGCCTGGTCGGGCCGAACAGCGAGGGCCTGGTGGACTGGGCACGGCCGGTTCCCTTGACGTTCAACGCGATCGGCGCCACGCCACCCGATCCGGGCACAATGGACGGCCCGGAGCCGGGGCCGCGCATCGGGATCGTGTCGCACAGCGGCGCGCTCGCCTTCGCCGCACTCGCGGCACTCGACGCGCGCGGTGCCCGGGTGACGACCGTCGTGTCCACCGGGGACGAGGCGGACCTCGGCCTGTGCGAGTTCCTCGAGTACGCGGCCACATCCGGCGGCTGCGACGTGGTCGCGCTCGTCATGGAGTCGCTCGACCCGGTGCCCGGGTTCCTGCGTGCCGCCGCCACCGCGCGTACGGCAGGCTGCCGGCTCGTCGCCCTGCGGCTCGGCACCAGTCCGGGCGCCGGCGCGGCGGTCGCGTCGCACACCGGCCGGGCCGCGGTGCCCGCCCGCGTGAGCCGCGCCCTGCTCGAACACGGGGGCGTCACAGTCGCCGACGACCTCGACACGCTCGTCGCGCTGGCCGCCGCTCCCCCGCCCGCGGCCCGGCCGGGTGGGCGGCGGGTGGCCGTGGTGTCCGCGGCCGGCGGCCCGGCGATCCTCGCCACCGACCACGTGGTGCGCGCGGGGCTCGAGGTGCCGCAGCTGCCTGTCACCCTTCGGTCCGCAATGGATGAACTGCTGCCGCCGTACGCGGCCACCGCCAACCCGGTCGACGTGAGCGCCCAGGTCGCGCTCGGCCCGGCGGCCGCGTCCGTGGTGGAGCTGCTGCGCGAGTGCGGCGACGTCGACGGTGTGCTCCTCGCCGGCTCGCTCGGCTTCCGGGACCTCACCGCCGGATCGTGGCCGCGGGTGCTCGCCGGGCCGGGCGCGCCGCTGGTGATCTGGTCCTACACCGAGCCGACCGCGGCCAACCGCGCGCTGCTGAACCGCACCCGCACTGGGTGGGCTACCACCGCGCACGCCGCGGCCGCGGTCCTGGCCGCCGCGCTGGGTGGTCCCGTGCCGGCAACTGCGCCGTCCACCGTCCCCCCGCGCGCGCGGACCGGGCGGATACCGGCCGACTTCCTCGCCGCGGCCGCGGACCTGCCGGACGCCGGCGTCCCGGTGGTGGCGACCTTCGCGGTGTCCACTCCGGACGAGGCGGCCGCGGCCAGCGGCGGGCAACTGTCTGTCCTCAAAGGACTGACGAACGGGTTCGGCGCCAAGACGGACTGGGGCGGCGTCGTGACCCACGTCCGCGACAGTGCGGGCGCCCGGTCCGCGTTCGACCACCTCACCGCCGCCGGGCCGGCGGCGACGATCGTCGTGCAGCCGCAGCTGACTGGGCACGAGGTGCTGGTGGGCGCGATCAACCACGGCGACGGCGTGGTGCTGACGGTCGTTGGCTCGGGCGGGGTGCTCGCCGACCTCGTGGATGACGCCGAGCTCCGGGTCGGCCCGCTCACCGAACCGGACGCCCGGACATGGCTCGCCGGCCTCGCTGTCGGGCATCGCGTGCTGGCCGGGTTCCGCGGCCTGCCGCCGTGCCCGCTCGACGCGCTGGCCCGGCTCGTCACCCGCTTCTCCCACTGGGCCGCGCGCCTGCCGCCGGCCGGCTGGTCCAGCGTCGAGCTGAACCCGGTGATCGTCGCGCCCAAGTGCGCGGTCGCCGTCGACATCCGCATCACTCGCTGACCCGGAAGGCCGAACCACCATGCCCCTGACCGTGGATCACCTCGAGCCGCTGGGCGCCGCGGTCGCGCTGAGCTCGTTCGACCAGGCGCCCGAGCCGTTGCGGGACACCGTGGACAAGGCGATCCGCGCGGTGCTGGTGTGCACGGCGCTCGGCATCGCAGGCGAGTGGTGGGTGCTGCCCCGGCGGTGGCCGGAACTCGGTGCGACGGGCGAGCGGGACCTGCTGGGCACCGCGGTCGCGCTCGGCACCCTGGCCGGTGCCGCCGACCTTGACCCGATGGACATCGGGCCGTCGCACACCCCGCTGGCCGCGACACTCGCGAGCGGCCTGGCCGCAACGGTGTCCGAGGCGCCGGCCGAACGGATCGCCGACGGCGTGCTCGCCGGCATCGACGTCGCGCTGCGGTTGCGGCGCACGATCACCGGCACCCGGCCCGGCGTCGGCTTCCACAGCCCCGGCGTGTTCGGCACGGTTGCCGCCGCCGCGGCCGCGGCCCGCACCCTGTGCCTGAGCCGCGCCGCCTGCGCCGACGCCGTCGCGATCGCGCTGACCCGCGCGGGTGGTCTGGCCATCAACAGCGCCGCCACCCGCATCGGCCTGACCCATTTCGGCTGGGGCGTCGCGCACGGCGTCGAGGCCGCGCTGCTCGCCGCGCAGGGCTGGACGGCCTCCCACGACCTCGGCAAGGCTCTGGACACGCTGTTCCCCGGCATGGCCGCCGAGCCGTCCGAACAGATGCTCGCTGCCGGGCCACTGCTCACCGCCCCCGACGTGATCTTCAAGCACTACCCGTGCAACATCTACCTGAACCTGGTCGTGCTCGCCCTCCACGACCTGCAGCCACTCGACAGCGCCGGCGAGATCCGGGTCGACATGCCGCTGATCCCGCACCTGGACAACGCCAAACCGGCGAGCGTGCGCGCGGCACGCAACAGCGCCCAGGCGGTCGCCGGCATCGTCGTCGGGACCGGCACCGGGTACGACGCGTTCTGCGGTTCCGCCGACCGGTGGGAACCGGCCGACGCGGTCACCGACGCGGCGAACCGGGTCGCCGTGCACATGGATCCCGCACTCAGCACGCGGCTGGACCAGGCAAGCGTGCGGGTGAGCGATCCCGGCGGGCGGACCAGTACCCGCGCCATGGCAGATCTCGGTCCGTGGGGCGCCGACCACGCCGCCGCGCTCGCCGCCGGTGTCGTCGCCCCCGGGCTGGTCGACGCGCTCTACCGGCTCGACCACCTGGGTGCCTTCACCGCCGTGCTCGACCTGTTCCACCGCACCGACGCCGACCGAAGCCGTTGACCGCTGGGAGAGTGCCATGCGCACCCGCAACACCGCCACCCCCGAATCAGCAGCGGCCCGGACGGCCGGGAACGGGCCCGCCGTCCGGCTGCGTGCGCTGCAGATGCACTACCCGGCCGGCAAGGACTACATCCACGCCGTCGGCCCGCTCGACCTCGACATCGCCGACCGCGAGTTCGTCGCCGTGGTCGGCCCGAGCGGCTGCGGCAAGACGACCGTGCTGCGTATCCTCGCCGGCCTCGTGACGCCCAGCGGCGGCCAGGCGGACTACTACGGCGAGCGGCTCACCGGACCGCGACGGGACTGCGGCGTGGTCTTCCAGGGCTATTCGCTGCTGCCATGGAAAACGGTGCTGGACAACGTGTTGCTGCCGCTGCGCATGCAGCGGCGCATGCCGCCGGGGATCCGCGACCGGGCCCTGGAACTACTCGACGAGGTGGGCCTGAGCGAGTTCGTCAAGCGCTACCCGTTCGAGCTGTCCGGCGGCATGCAGCAGCGCACCGCGCTGGTCCGCGCGCTCATCCACCAGCCGCGCCTGCTACTGCTCGACGAACCGTTCGGCGCGCTCGACGCGCTCACCCGCGACCGGCTGAACCTGCTGTTGCAGGACATCTGGCTGAAGGAACGCACCACAGTGTTCCTGATCACCCACAGCGTCAACGAGGCCCTGTTCCTCGCCGACCGGGTCGTGGTCATGTCCGCCCGGCCGGGCCGGATCGTCAGCGTCCACGACGTGCCCGGCGACCGGCCGCGCCACCTGGACATGCTGGCGCAACCGGAGATCGCCGAGCTCGGCCGCGAGATCCGGGCCCTGCTGGACATCTGAGGAGGACGACCATGGCCGACGACGAATCGGTGCTCTCCGCACCCGCGGCCGGGCACGAGCCGGTGACCGTGCTGACGCTCAACCGGCCGGCCAAGCGCAACGCGTTCGACCAGCCGATGCTCGCTCTGCTGCGCGCGGAGCTGGCGCGGTGCGAGGGTGACCCGGACTGCCGCGCGGTCGTCATCACCGGCGCCGGCAAGGGTTTCTGCTCCGGCGTGGACCTCGACACGGTCGACCCGGACGAGACCGGACCCCGGTTCCGCCGCCGGCTGCGCACCGGCGTGCACGCCGTGGCCGAGCAGCTGTTCACGATGGAGACACCGGTGCTCGCCGCGATCAACGGCGCCGCCGTCGGCGCCGGCTTCGACCTCGCCATGCAGACCGACATCAGGATCGTGGCCGAGGACGCGATCCTCGCCGCGAGCTACGTCAACGTCGGCCTGTTCCCCGGCAACGGCGCCACCTACTTGCTGCCGCGGATCACCGGCACGCAGCGGGCGCTCGAACTGCTGTGGACCGGCCGTCGCCTCACCGGACGGGAGGCGGTCGGCCACGGCCTCGCACTCGACGCGCTCCCCGCAGCTGGCGTGCTCGAGGCCACCATGGCCCTCGCCGCGGAGATCGCGGCCCAGCCGGCCGAGCTGGTCCGCGCCGTCAAACGCTCGGTGTACGACTCCGGGCGGATGAGCCGGAGCGAGGCGTTCGCGGTGGTAGCCTCCGACGCGGCCCTGCTGCGGGACCTGCCGGAGGTGCGCGCGCGGCTCGCCGAGATCGGGCACGGCCGTGGTGTGGGCTGACCGGGCCCGGCAGCCGGTGGACCACACGATCGCGGGAGCATCCATGCAGTCGCCACACAGCTCACTGTCCACATCGGACACACTTGCGGACGGCACACAGCGGCGAGGGTCGGAACCCGGTCGCCGGGAACCGATCGTGCGCGCCGTGGCGATCATCGAGTATCTGGCCGGTAGCCCGCGGCGGCATACCGGAGTGCGCGAGATCGCCCGGCACCTGGGCACCGGTCCTGCCGCCGCGCAGCGGCTGGTCGCCACGCTGGCCGAGTGCGGCGTGCTGACCAAGGACGACAACGAAGGCTACCGGTTCGCCGACGACTTCCTGCGGCTCACCCGGCGCATCAGCGGCCGCTACAGCCTCGTGGAGCTCGCCGAGCCAGCCCTGCACGAGCTGGCCGCGGCGACCAACGAGACCGCCCTGTTCGCCGAGTACGACCCGGCCCGCCGACAGGTCATGTTCACCACCATGGTCGAGTCGATGCATCCTGTCCGCTACGTGGCCGAGTTGCACAGGTGGATGCCCATCCACCGCGCGGCGAGCGGCATCGCGGTCATGGCGCACGTCCTGGCCGACCAGCTCGAGGACGCCTGGGCGCAGGCGGACGACGAGCTGCGCTCCGGCATCTCGCCGTGGCTCGACCGCGGGCAGCTGGAGACGACGCTCGCCAAAGTCCGGGAGCAGGGCTACGCGATCACCTCCGGGCAGCGCGTCAGCGGCGCGGTCGGCATCTTTGCCCCGGTCCGTACCACCGCGGGCGAGCCCGTCGGCGACATCGGCCTGAACATCCCGGTTCACCGTTTCGACTCCGCCCGGGAGGCGGAACTGGCCACGACCGTGCTCCACGCGGCGCGCGTCATCGAGGCCCGTATCCGCTGAAAGGAGCGGCATGCAGCTCGGAATCGTCCTATCAGGACACACTGACGTCGTCACGGAGGCCCAGCTGGCGGAGTCTCTGGGGCTGTCCTTCGTGGCCGCCGGCGAGCACGTCTTCTTCAACGGCCCCACGTCCAACGCGTTCGTGACGCTCGCCGCCGCGGCAGCCGCCACCACGACCGTGCGACTCGTCTCCACGGTCACCCTGCTGCCGCTCTACCCGGTGCCCCTCGCCGCCAAGCTCGCCGCCACCCTGGACCGGATCTCCTGCGGCCGCTTCGACCTGGGCATCGGGGTGGGCGGCGAGTCCGCAGCGGAGTTCGCCGCGTGCGGCATACCGGTCGGCGAGCGAGGCGCCCGCACCGACGAAGGCCTGCCGCTGTTGAAGGAGCTGTTCACCGGCGAGCCGGTCACCTTCCACGGCCGGTACACCGAGGTGACCGGCCTGGCCCTGCGACCGGCACCGGTCCAGCGTCCCCACCCGCCGGTCTGGATCGGCGGGCGCAGCGAGGCCGCCATGCGCCGCGCCGCCCGGCACGGCGACGTCTGGTTGCCGTACATGTACACACCGGACATGCTCGCGAGCAGCCTGGACCGCATCCACGCCATGACCGATCCCGGCCGGCCTGCGGTAACCGGCGCGGTCTTCGTGTGGCTCGCCGTCGACCACGACCCGGCCCGTGCCCGCGAGCTCGCCGAGGCCAAGCTGGCCGCCGTGTACCGACAGGACACCGGGCGCCTGCTGAACAAGTACGTGCCCACCGGCACCCCGGAGGACGTCGCCGCCCGGCTTCACGACTACGCGAAAGCCGGCGCCGACCGCATCATCTGCGCCCTCGCCTGCACCGACGAAGCACGCCCCTCGATGATCGAGCTGCTTTCCAGCGAGGTCCGCCCGCTCGTGTGAACGGTGCCTTCGCTGATCCACTTCAGACAGCTCGCGGAACTCCCGCCGATCCACCGCAGAGGGCGTGACCTCGATGCCGAACAATCGGTCGAGCGCAGTGGCGATGACCGCGGCGCAGCCCTTTGACGTTCCCTTCGCTGTGCGTCTCCGAGGCGCTGACGAAGATCGCCGCCTCGTGAGCACCGTGAGGCTCACGCCGTCCGACAGCTGCGGGATCACGTCCGGTCGCACGAAGCCTGTCTCTTCGATCCGGGTGAACCCGGCCCGTGTTCGGGGGTGGCGACCGCGGCGAGGCGGCGTGCGCGTTCGGACAGCGAGCAGCCCCGCGGGTGCGCCGCGCCGTGTTCGGTGACGACCACGTCCACGTCCGCCCGTGCGGTGGTGACCGGGCCGCGGAGCCGGGGCACGATCGTCGACCTCGTCCCGTTGGCCGCGCGTAGGACGATGATCGAGCGGGCGCCGGTGCGCGCGGCGGCGCCGGAGAGGTCCGCCTGACCGCCGATGCCGCCGAGGTAATGCTCCCCCGCGACCTCCGCGCCGACCTGCCCGGTGAGATCGACCTCGAATGCGCATTGATCGACACGAGCCGGCAGAGCCGGGCGAGCACGTGCGAGGCGTGGGTGTAGCTGGCGGGCCGGAACTCCACCGGCAGCTTGTCGAGCCGGTCGCCCGGATCCCACTGCTTCCACCCCTCCCCGTCTCCGGGATGGTGGCTTGGCCGGCGTCGTTCCAGCGTGTCGAGCAGGTTGGCGATCATCGGCGGGGTGACGTGTGAGTAGATGCCTCGCACGCCGCCCGGCTCCAGCCGCACCACCGCTTCCTCAGCGAGGTGCGAGACCCTTGTCCATGGGGTGGTGGGCGTGGACGGCCTCCGAGCACTGTGGACAGTTGAGAACGCGTGTGTCGACGTCGCTGATGTCGGCCGACACGAAGCCTTCCATCCGGTGGATGGTCTGGACTCCTGGACGGGCGCACTCGGCACAGACGCCGGCGCCGCACGCGGCACACACCCCGACGGCCGGGGTCTGTCGTTCGCTGTGGCTGCAGTCGTAGCAGTTCATAGTTCCTCCTAGGTGCCGACGCGCGGTCGCCTAGTTATTTGCGTGACGCAATCATAGCTCCTGACCGCGCGCGACCGCCAGGGGCGGCACGGCCGCCGCGGCCGACGCGAACTGCTCGAACGCTGCGACCACGGCCGCCCGCCCCGTCTCGTCCAGGCGCCGCATGATCGTCGTGAGGACCTCCCGGCGGTCGTGGTCGACCTGCTCGACGATCCGTCGCCCCTTGGCCGTCGGCGCGAGCAACCGCTCCCGCCTGTTCAGCGGATTGTGAGCACGCTGCAGCAATCCGAGCGCCACCAGCCGCTCGACCGCCCGGGTCACGGTGGACGGGTTGATCGCGAGCTCCTGCGCGACCGCGCCCATCGTGACGGGCGTCCGCTCGGCGACCGTCCGCAGCGCGCGGAACTGCGTCAGGGTGAGCTGCCCGACGACCGTCTCCACCGTCGAGTCCGCGATCGCGACCATCGCTCGCAGTACGGCCAGTGCTTGGTCGGTCCCGCTCGTCGCCACTGACAGTTGCGTCACACAATCATCGTAGCGGGTCAGTTCGACGTCCGGCCGGCGCTCAGAACGCGCACGGTCAGTACGGTGCCCACGGCCACCACGACGAATGGAAACGGCCGGTAAGGGATCGTCTGACTGACCTGGTCGGGCACATCGATGTGACGGTGACACAGGAATGTGCCTTCTTCCGCGCGGCGCACAACGTCCGCATCATGAGTCGGCAACATACGACTCATCAGGTTTGGGGATTGTCACCATGGGCTCGCCTGCCCAACGGACGAACGGACTGCGATGGTTGGCGCTCGTCGTCCTCTGCACCGGCCAGTTGATGATCGTTCTCGATCAGAACATCGTGAACGTCGCACTGCCGACTCTTCAGCGCGGCCTCGACTTCTCCTCGGCCGACCTCGTCTGGGTGGTCAACGCCTACGTGATCCCGTTCGGCGGGCTGCTGCTGCTCGCCGGCCGGCTCGGTGACCTGGTCGGCAGGAAGTCTGTCTTCGTCACCGGAATCGTCCTGTTCGCCGCGGCCTCCGTGCTGTGTGGTCTCGCCACGACGGAAGGCACGCTCATCGCCTTCCGGTTCGTCCAGGGCGTCGGTGGTGCGATCGCCTCGGCCTGCATCCTCGGCATGGTCGCCACGATGTACTCGGAACCGCGCAAGCAGGCGCAGGCGATCGGCGCGTACAGCTTCGCGTCCGCGGGCGGTGGTGCGATCGGCCCGCTGCTCGGCGGAATGCTCACCGACCTGGTCAGCTGGAACTGGATCTTCTTCATCAACGCGCCGATCGGCGCCACCGTCGTACTGATCGCGTTGCGTACCGTTCGGCGGGACGACGGACTCGGCCTCGCGCGGGGCGCGGACTACGTCGGCGCCGTACTCGTCACGGCCGGGTTGATGCTGCTGGTCTACACCATGGTCAATGCCGAACGAGCCGGCTGGGGCGCGACGCAGACCCTTGTCCTCGGGCCGCTGTCGATCGTGCTGCTGGTCGCGTTCGTCTTCCGCCAGGCCACTGCGACGCAGCCGCTGCTGCCGCTGCGCGTCTTCGGATCGCGTGGCCTCTCGGTGGCGAACGTCGTGCAGTTCCTGATGATCGCGGGGATGTTCGGCCTGCTGTTCTTCGGCACCCTGTACCTGCAGCGGGTCCTCGGCTACACGTCGCTGCAGGCCGGCCTGGCGTACGTGCCGATCGCGGTGGTGATCGCGGCCATCTCGCTCGGCCTGTCGGCGCGGCTGATCATGAGGTTCGGGCAGCGCGCGATCCTGTTCGCCGGGCTGGTGCTGATCATCGCGGCGTTCGTGGTTCTGACGTTCGTCCGCGTCGATGGCACCTACGTCGTCGACTTCCTCCCGGCCGGCCTGCTGATGGGCGTCGGTTTCGGCCTGGCCGCGCCCGCGATGATGGGCCTGGGCATGGCCGCCGTCGCGCCGGAGGAGTCGGGCACGGCGTCCGGCCTGTTCAACACGACCCAGCAGATCGGTGGCGCGATCGGCCTGACCGTGCTGAGCGCGTTCGCCACGGCCCGGACCGCCGACCTGTCCGCGGCCGGGGAGGGCCACGCGGGCGCGCTGGCCGGCGGCTACCGCCTGGCGTTCGTGATCGCCGCGGTGTTCGTCACCGTCGCTTTCCTGGTCGCGGTCGTCCTGCTGCGTCGCGTACCGGTGCCCGACCGCCTCGCGTCGGACAACGAAGGCTCGAGCCTGGTGGCATCATGGCCGGAGCAGGAAGGAACGCGTGATGGCCCAGGCGCCGATTCGTGAACGTGCGGACGAGATCGTCGACGAGGCGTGTCCCGTACGCGAGGTGCTCGACCGGGTGGCCGGCAAGTGGAGCATCCTGATCATCGTTGCGGCGGCGCGCGGCCCCGTGCGGTTCACCGAGCTGGAGCGGCAGATCGAGGGCATCAACAGGCGGATGCTGACGCTGACCCTGCGCAACCTCGAGCGGGACGGCCTGCTCCTGCGCCGGGTCCACGCCACGGTTCCACCCAAGGTGGAGTACGAGCTCACCGACATGGCCCAGGAACTGCACAAGTACCTCCTCTCGCTGACCGACTGGGCAACCCGGCACCGGGCGGCCATCTCGGCCGCCCGGCACGCCTACGACGCGGCTCACCGCGACGTCGGCTGAGGCCGGCGCGCCGGCCGCTGCCGGTTCGGTCCTTCACCAGGCCGGCGGTTGTGCCGGGATGTGTTCGGGTGTTCGGGCGAGTCGGGTCAGGATCTCTTGTGGTAGCTCGATTTCGGCGACCGCCATGTTCTCGGTGAGGTGGGTGAGGCTGCGGGTACCGGGGATGAGCAGGGTCTGCCCGTAGTGGTGGAGTTGCCAGGCCAGGCCGAGCTGGGCGGGCGTGACGGCGAGCTCGGCGGCGGCGGTGACGACCTCGGGCAGCGTGGTGACGCTGACGAGCTCGGGACGGTTGCCGCCGAGGGGGAAGTACGGGACCCAGGCGATGTCGTGCCCGCGGCATGCGTCGAGGACGTCTTCGCTGGACCGGTCGGCGAGGCTGTGGGCGTTCTGGACCGCCGTGATGTCCGCGTCGAGGGCGGACTCGAGCTGGGCGCGACTGACGTTGCTGAGCCCGAGCGCGGCGATCTTGCCTTCGTCGCGCAGGGTGGTGAGCTCGGCGAGCTGGTCGTCGAGCTCGACGACCTGGTCGCCGGTGGCGATGATGCCGGGCGGGGCGTCGGTGCGGCGCAGGTAGACCAGGTCGAGCCGGTCGACCTGCAGGGACGCGAGGTTGGCCTCGACCTCGGCACGCAGCTCGGCCGGCCGCTGGGCCGGGCGGAGCCGGGTCCGCGGATCGTTGCGGGCGCCGATCTTGGTCGCGAGGATGACGTCCTCGTGTGCGAGCTCGCGGCCCAGCAGCCGGTTGAGGGCGCCGTGACCGTAGAACTCGGCGGTGTCGATGTGGTCGACACCGTGCGCGAGCGCGGCTCGGAGCAGGGCGGTGGCCTGGTCCGGGGTGACGACGAAGCCGTCGAGGTCGGTCAGCTGCATCGCGCCGTAGCCGACGCGGTGCACGGACCGGCCGGCGAGCGTGACCTGCTTGGAGATCGGCACAGGGTCCTCCGGAACGTGCGAAGATGGAACGGAAGCGGAAGCTATTCCGCTTCTCGACTCTAACCGGAAGGTATTCCGCTTGTCCACGACCGAGCCGCGGCGGCGCGCCGACGCCCAGCGCAATCGCAAGCAGATCCTGGATGCGGCGAAGCGGCTGTACGCGGCGGGCGACTTCGCCGGACCCGAGCGCGTGGCCCGGGAAGCCGGCGTCGGGGTCGGCACCTTGTACCGGCATTTCCCGAACCGGGAGGCGCTCGCGGCCGCCGTGTACGACGACGAGCTCACCCTGGTGGCCGAGGCCGCGGGCGAGCTGCTGGCCACGTCGCCGCCGGCCGACGCGCTCCGCGCGTGGATGAACCGCTTCGCGCAGCGGCTCGAGCACAAGCGCGCGATGGGCGACGTGATGCGTGCGCTGGCCGACTCCCGCGCCGTCACCGCGCACGACACCCGGGCGCGGCTCGCCGGCGCCGCTCAGCACGTGCTCGACGCGGGCATCGCCGCGGGCACCTTCCGCCCCGGCTCCCGCGGCGACGACCTCGTCGCGGCGCTGCTGGGAATCTGCCTCGCCTGCCCGGAACCCGAGCAGCAGGAGCAAGCTGCCCGCCTCATGGACCTGCTGCTCGCGGGCGTGCGCGCATCGACGATCTAGGCGTGCCGACGAGCGACTACGACCGGGTCGAGGTCCGCTTCGGCCGGGGTGGACCGAAACGGTCCCGAGGGCCCGACCGCATGACCAGCCGCGTTTGGCATGACGTGGCACGACTCGGCGGGCATCCCCCGCGGCGTCATGTGGCTCTACGACGACATCGAGCAGTGCTCCACATCCGGCACCGCCACCGACTACGCGCAGGCGATCAACAACGCCACCGGCAGCGCATAACTGCCATCCAGACCGAATATTTCATCACGTCGAGCAGGTCGCGACAATCCTGCGAGATCAAGAGTGCGGACTACGTGGTCGCAGTGGTGTCGCCCGCGTTCAACGAGGCGGCGTCCACGGACAACGGGAGTCCCGGCGTCTCCCATGAATTGTCGATCACCAGGGATCTGTTGCACGGTGATCGCGCGAAGTGGCGTCCACGGATAATCCCGCTTGTGCTCCCGCCGTGGACGGTTGCGGATATACCGCTGTTCATGCAGCCGAAGTCCGCGACCAGAATCGCGGTCGGCGAGGTGAGCGAGGCCGGGCTGGCGAAGCTGCTCGCCATCGTGACCAACAGGCGGCGGACTTCCCCGCGTATGGCCGTGTCCCGGCTGCCCGCCATCGCCAGGACGCATCGCCTGATTACCAGCGGGTGCTCGATCGCGCTGGTCGGTGGCATCGCGTTCGCCGCGGTGGCGTGCCAGAACGACGGCGACAATCACGCGCAGAACGGCGCCGCCGCGGGCGAGGGCAACAGCGTGGTTCAGGCATCGGGCGTGTGCGCCAACGTCGGCCCGAACAGCTCGTGCGTCGTCGAATCGCCCGAAGAGGCGAAAACGCAGGTGCGGCAGCTGGATCAGCAGACGTCCAGCGACACCGAGATGCGGCACCTGCTTGCCAAGCGCGCGAGGGGTGCGCCGACCGGCGACGGTCCATGGCCGTTCGTAGTCGTCGACACGGTGGTGGACGGCAACGACATCGGTCTGTTCGCCCGCACCACCAGCGAAGTCCGCGCCGAACACCTCGGCGTGGCGTCGAACCACAGCGTCGTCTGGGCCGACTGCGAGGCGACGAGCGACTTCATGCCACCGGACGTCAACGGGGACACCGACGTGGGGCCACGATGGCTGTCCGTCCGCTGGAAGCCCGTCGCCCCGACCGCGCTGTCGGTCTCGGAGCCGAACCAGGACGACCACGCGTGGATGTACCGCGGCACCCTGCTCCCCCTCGACCACGACGGCCACGTCCCGTCCTGCTGACCGGCGGGGTCAGCGGCCATGTCGCTGGCCCGCAAGGTCGCCGCAAGGTTCGCGCACAGGGCCTCCCGGCACCTTTGGTCTCGCCGACCCGAACGGTCCGGCGACACCGAAACTCACCGAGGAGCGACATGCGCATCCGAACCTTCGCACTGGCCACCGCGGCCCTCGCGACGATGGGCGTCACCGCCCTGTCAACGGCCTCCACGGCCGCCGCGACCGAGCAGGCCCCGGCCGCCCAGAAGGCCAGAAACTGCGTCGTCGACGTTTCCAACGGCACGACGGCGTGCTACGCGAACTTCACCAAGGCCCTGGCCGCGGCCACCGGCGGCAAGGTCACCGACGCGCCGGCCGACGCGTCGACGGCCGTGCAGGACCCGCGCCTGGCCGCCCGGCTCAACGCGACGCCCAGCAAGAAGAACACCTCGATGGTCAACCGGGCCGCGGGCGACATCGTGATCGGCATCGAGTACGAGGACAGCGACTTCGAGGACTCCTCGCTGATCTACTCCGCGGCGTGGAGCTGCACCGGTCCGACGGACAACGTCGACTGGCAGGCGGCCTCGCTGCCGAGCGGCTGGAACGACCAGATCGGTTCGTACCACGGCTACGCCAACTGCTGGACGAGGCACTTCGAGCACATCAACTTCGCCGGCGTCTCCACTGCGTACGACGGCGGCCAGGCCGACATGGGCTGGATGGACGACGAGGCCAGCTCCATCCAGTGGTCCTGACACAACCGGGAGCATCGGCGGCCGCGCGACGCGCGGCCGCCGATGCGTTCACCTGCCCCGCACCGCGGGCAACGCCAGTGCCAGCGCCAGCGTGCCGTCGAGGAACATCAGGCCACGGTCCCGGAACTGGGTGAACGCGTCCGCCACCGCGCCGACCGGCAGCGTCAGGTCCAGCCGCGCGTGCACGGCCCGTGCGGTGATCGGCCGCTCCACGCAGGCGAGGTAGATCTCGGCGAGGGTGTCGCGGAAGGTGTAGGTGCCGGTTCGGTCCGGCTGCCGGGTGTCGTGGATCTGCAGGTAGCCCGGCGACGACCGGTAGGTCAGCGAGGGCGCCGGGTCTGCCGTCCAGCTGTCGCGCCACCGCTGCGCGGCCGCCGCCAGCTCGGTGGGACGCTCCGGCGGCACCGCGGTTTCCGGCTCGTAGTCGAAGAAGTAGGCGATCCCCTCGATGTCCGCAGTGGACGGATAGATGTACCGGTAGCTGTCCTCGACCCGGCGCCGGCCGAGCGGAAACCGGTCCGGCTGGGTGAACATCGGGCTGAACCGCTCCAGCCACACCTGGCCGACGCTGGCCGGCGGTTGCAGGTGGGCCAGGTGCGGCAGCACGTCGATCTGGTCGGCGTAGTCCTGCTCGGTCTCCCCGGGAAAGCCGTACAGGATGCTCCAGGCCACGGTGATGCCGTAGTACTTGGCCCAGCGCAACAGGTTGACGTTCTGTGCCGCGCGGACTCCCTTGTCCATCAAGGCAAGCACGTGCGAGCTGAGGGACTCCAGACCCGGCTGCAGCTCGGTGACGCCACCCTCGGCCAGGCCGCGCAGCTGTGCCCGGGTGAGGTTGGCCTTGACCTCGTAGAAGAACTCGTAGCCGTGGCCGCATCCGGCGATGGCCGGGAACAGCTCGGTGAGGTAGGCCATGTCGAGGATGTTGTCCACGGCCTCGAACCGGAAGCTGCCGTAGCGCCTGGCCTGTGCCGCCAGCTCGTCGCGCACCCGGGCCGCGGACTTGGACCGGAAGGCCATCGACGTCCCGTTGAGGCCGCAGAACGTGCAGTGGTGTTTGGCGCCCCACCAGCAGCCCCGGGCCGACTCGAACGGCAACCAGACGTCGTCGGTGGGCAGCCCGAGCCGGGCACAGTGCTCGAAGTACTCCCCGTAGTCCGGCGTGGGCAGGCTGTCCAGGGTTTCGGTCGGCGGCGCGGGCGGCGTCGCCCGCGCCCTGCTCGCCACCCCAGGGATCTCGGTCGGGTCCTTGCCCACCGCCAGCGCCTCGAGCAGGGCGGGGAAGACGCCGTCGGCCTCGCCGATCACCGCGTAGTCGACGCAGTCGACCGCGTCGAGCACCGCCGGCCCCATCGCACCGTCGAAGTTGGCTCCGCCGAACACCGTCACGATGTCGGGGTGGCGCAGCTTGAGGCGGCGGGCCAGCGCGAACGACGCGACGCTCTGCTGGAACGAGCAGCTGAACCCGACCACGGCGTGGTCCTGCCACGGCACCTCGTCGACCAGCTCGTCCAGGAACGCCGGCACGTCGTGTTCCCGGACCCGCAACAGCCAGTCCCGCCACGGCCCGGCGGCCAGCTCGCCGTCCGGATCCGGCGCGGCGGCGCCGAACGCCTCCAGGGCGAACAGCCAGTCGCCCAGCAGTGGCCGGCTCAGCTCCGCGAGCCGGCCGTAGTGGTCGAGGCCGATGCGCACGGCGAAGTCGAGGTTCGCGTGCCGGGTGTGCACGGCGAACCCGTGCTCGGTGGCGATCGCCTTGAGCAACCCCAGCTGGATGGACGGCCGGTCGATGCGCACGAACGGCATCGACACCAGCATCGTCGACAACGCCGCGCCATGGTCAGGCGTCGGCATCGTGTGGCGGCGGCGGGGTGGGCAGCGGGTGGTGCACGCTCACCGTCGTGGCGAGTGCGGGGTTTCGCACGATCATGTTGCGCACGATCATGGCCGGGGTGACATGTGTTCCGGCGGCGGGCGCGCTCGCATGGCCGGCACCGGCCGAGAACGCGTCGCGGAACTCGTCGGCGAACGGCGAGGTGACAACGTCCGGTCCCACCGCGACCACACCCTCGGCGGCCTTGAGAATCGCCCACAGCAACATCCGCTCGTCGGGCGTCAGGGTCTCGGTGAAGGCATCGAGCTTGGCCAGCAGGCCGTCGACGGTCTGCCGCGGATCCTGACCCCGCTGCTCGTCGCCGCTGGGTGACTCCGTCACTGGGTTCTCCTCACTGTGAAATGAACAGATGTCGTTATGGGACAAGGGTTGTGGCCAGCCGTGCCCGCACCTTGTCCACATCGGGATGGCCGAGCTGACCGAAGATGTCTTCCGCGTCGAGCCAGGCCGATCGCGCGGCGTCGTGGTCGCCCGCGTGCTCGTGGGCGTCGCCCAGCGAGGTCAGCGCATAGGCCTCGCTGAACCGGTAGCCGCTGTCCCGGAACAGATCGATGGCGGCCTCGTGGCAGCTGATCGCCTTCGAGTAGTCGCCGAGGTGATCATGACAGTAGCCCAGGCTGTGCCAGGTCTGCGCGGCGCCCAGTTGATCACCGAGGTCCGTCTGCAGGGCAAGGGCCCGCTCGCAGTGGACGATCGACGTGCGGTGGTCGTCGAGGAGTGCGTGGAACCAGCCGACGGCGTTCAGGCTCTTCGCCTGCCCGGACCGGTGGCCGGCCGCCACGAACAGCTCCAGTGAGCGCTCCGAATGGGCCAGCGCCGCCACGTTCTCGCCCTGCCGCTCGAGCATCCACGCGAGGTAGTGCTCCACATAGGCCTGTCCAATGTGGTCACCGGCCTGCTCGTACAGCGTCGCCGCCCGGTCCAGTGCCGCCCGGGCCCGGGGGTAGTCCTCGAACCACACCTGCGTGCAACCCAGGTAGCAGTGGTCGTAGGCCTGCTTGACCGGATCCGCCAGGCGCTCCGCGGCGGCCAGCCCGACGGTGAGCGCGTGGAGCTCGTCCGCCCAGTGCCCCTGATGGGCCAGGTATCGGCGGATGGTCCAGGTCAGTTCCCAGACCTCGGCGTCGAACTCCGGGCCTTGGCGGGCGGCGCCGAGCAGGACCTGGCGCTCGCGGTCGAACCAGGCGAGCGCCGCCGCGCGGTCGGCCGGCCGTTCCGGCGTCACGCCCGGTGGCAGGCCGGTGATCTCGGGCAGCCGTTCACGGCGGGGGTCCAGCAGCCCGTCGGCGTGGTAGGCGCTGTGCAGGTAGTGGGCCAGGATCCGGCGCACCGCGGCCGCCCGGTCGGCGGCGGACTCTACGAGTGCGGCTTCCTCGGCGGCGTAGGCACGCAGCAGGTCGTGGCAGCCGAACCGGCCCGGGCTGATCTCGGCGACCAGGTGCGCCCTGGACAGCTCGGCCAGCAGCTGCCGGGTCGCGCCGAACGGGGCCGCGGCCAGGCCGGCCGCGGCGGCGACGCCGATCTCCGGCCCGGGATGCAGACCGACCATCCGGAAGAGCCGGGCGGCGGCGTCGCTGAGCCGCAGGTAGGACCAGGAGAACACGGCCCGCGGGTCGGTGGCGGGGTCGTCGCTGGAGAACTCGTCCAGGCTGCCCCGCGCGGCCCGCAGCTCACCG
Organism: Actinophytocola sp.; assembly: GCA_035995025.1. GTDB lineage: Bacteria > Actinomycetota > Actinomycetes > Mycobacteriales > Pseudonocardiaceae > Actinophytocola. The sequence goes on along the minus strand of DASYKY010000074.1, from coordinate 45,453 downwards.
GCGAGCGCGGTGAGGGTGAACCCGGGATGGGTGGCCGCCCGTGCGGCGGCCAAGGCCAGCGCGAGCGGCAACCGGGCGCAGCAGGCCACGATCTCGTCGACCGCCGCCGGCTCCGCGGCCACCCGGTCGGCGCCGATCCGGCCGGCCAGCACGGCGCCGGCCGACTCGGGGTCGAGCAGGTCCAGCTGAAGCGGCGCGGCGCCGGCGGCGACCAGGCCGGCGAGCCGGTTGCGGCTGGTGACCACCACCAGGCAGCTCGGCGAGCCGGGCAGCAGCGGCCGGACCTGCTCGGCGTCGCGCGCGTTGTCCAGCACCACCAGCACCCGCCGGTCGGCCAGCAGGGAGCGGTACAGCCCGACCTGCGCGGTGAGCCCCGCCGGTATCCGGTCCTGCGCCACCTCGAAGGCATCCAGCAGCGCGCGCACGGCTTCGGCCGCGGTGACCGGAGAGCCGGCCGGGTCGAAGCCGCGGAGGTTCAGATACACCTGCCCGTCGGGGAACTCCTCCCGCACCCGGTGCGCCCAGTGCACCGCGAGCGAGGTCTTGCCCACTCCGGCGGTGCCCGAGACCGTCGCGATCCGCGAGGTGGCGCTCCGTGCGGGGCCACCCCGGGCCATCCCGTCCAGCCAGCGCAGCTCCGGCTCCCGCCCGGCGAAGGCGAACACGTCCGGTGGCAGCTGTGCCGGAACGGCGAGCGGGCCCGGGTTCCGCGCGACGCTCGGCTCCGCCGGCGCGCCGGCTTTCGGCAGCTCACCGCGCAGGATCGCCGCGTGCAGGTCGCGCAGCTCCGCGCCGGGATCCACCCCGAGCTCGTCGGCCAGCCGCCTGCGGACGAGGGCGAACCGCTCGATCGCCTCGGCGGTCCGGCCGGCCGCGGACAGCGCGCGCACGATCAGCGCCTCGAGCGGCTCGACGAGCGGGTACTCGATCGTCAGGTCGGCCAGGACACCGAGGACCACTTCCGCCCGGGCGGCGCCGAGCTCGGCCTCGCCCCAGCGCACCGCGGCGTCCACCCGCTTGCGGTGCCAGCGGTCCCGAACCTGCTCCACCCAGTCGCCGGACAACCCGGACAGGGGCGCGCCGCGCCAGAGATCCATGGCGGAGCGCAACGCGGCGGCCCGGTCGGGCCCGGTTCGGTTCGGGTCCTTGCCGATCCCGACCAGCAATGCGAACCGGTGCATATCAATGGTGTCGAGGGGAACCTGCAATACATAACCGGCGCTGCGACGCTCCAGACCAGCCGGTTCACTCGCACCGGCCGACACTTTCTTCAGGAGCCGGCGAATTCGGCTCAGATGTGAGTACAGGACGTTTCGCACTTCCCGCGGCGGCGCGTCGTTCCACACCCGGTCGACCAGCGTTTCGACGGAAACCGGCTGTCCCGCGTCCACCGCCAGCGCGGCCAACACCGCCTGCTGGCGGGGTGTCCCGATGTCCACGGACCGGCCGTCTGCCCAAACCTGCATCTCGCCGAGCAGCCGAAATTCCATGCAGCGGGCTCCCCAGGACGACCGGATCGCCAGGCACCCGGATGGCCGGACGATCGCGCAACAAGGTTACGGCAATTGGAATGGAATCGGCACGGTGTTACGCCGCCGCTTTGGCAACGGACGCGTGGCCGACCACCACGTCAGGACCTGCGACACTGGCTGGGAACGAACGGCGCGGATTCATCCGGCTGGCGTAGTGAGGTGACATGACGTCGGGAACCGACGGGGCACGAGTACCGCCACTGGCGCCGGAGGAGCGCGACCAGCGGCAGGCCGCGCTCGTGGCGCAGGCCGGCGCGGAGCTCGCGGTGTACACGACCCTCGTGCGCAACACCGACGTCTTCGCCGATCTCCTGCCCCTGGGCCAGCGCCTGCTCGAGCTGTCCACATTGGAGCCTCGAGTGCGGGAGCTGCTCATCCTGCGCGTCGCCTGGCGTTGTCGTGCCGCCTATGTGTGGTCACACCACGAGACCATCGGCCGGGCGGCCGGCGTGACCGACGACGACCTCGCCACGCTGGCCGCCGACGCCGCCGCCGACGCCGACGCCGACGCCGACGACCGGGACGCGCTCCGGGCGGTGCTGCTCCGGGCGGCCGACGAGCTCGTCGCCGACCACCGGCTGGGCGACCCCACGTGGCAGGAGCTCGCCGGCCGGTATCCGACCGAGCAGGTCATCGAGATCTGCATGCTGGCCGGCCAGTACGTCATGCTGGCCGGGGTGCTGAACTCGCTCGGCGTCCAGCTCGAGCAGGGGTACCCGGCGCCGGACTGGGCCGGCTCCTGAGCCGGCCCGCCGAACCCGGCCGCAACGGACTCATCGGTTGGTGTCCGTGGTGATGTGTTCGAACAGCCCCGCTCGGATGCGCGTGCACACCCCCTTGGCCCACGGCTCGTCCAGCTCGTCGATGTCGAGGGCGGCCACGTTGTTGAGCAGCATGCCGAAGGCGAGGAACGACTTCACCGTCACCGGGTCCAGACCCGACGTGTCCGCGACCGTGTCCCACATGTGGGCGAGCCGCGCCCGAACCAGGTCGCGGACCTCGCCGTCACCGCAGGCGGCAAAGCCTTGCAGCTGCAGCAAAAGCGTGGTGCGGTCGGCCAGCAGCTCGTAGTACTGCGCCCCCATCGGCGCCAGCGCGTCGAGGCCCCGGGCGCCCTCGGCGGCGTGCGCCATGCCGTCGCTGAAACGATCGAAGGCCCCGCCCACCAGCTCCAGGAACAGCGCCTTCTTGGTGCCGAACATCCGGAACACGTAGGCCTGCGTGATGCCCGCCTCGCGCGCGACCGCCTCGATCGACGCACCGTGCAGTCCATGGTTCGCGAACTCGCCGGCGGCGATCCCCAGCACCTGGGCTCGCCGCTCGGGTCCGCGCATACGTGCGGCCATGGGACTAGGTTACTAGTTACTAACTACTAACTTGTATGCTGGTGCCGTGGACGACACCTGGGCCGGTCTGGCCGACCTGTTTGCCGACGAGGCCTACGCCTCCGCGAAGGGCCGCGTGCGCACCTATGTGCTGCACCAGCACCTGCTCGAGCATCTGCCCGAGCCACCGGCCACGGTGCTGGACGTCGGTGGCGGCGCGGGCCACCAGTCGTTCCCGCTGGCCCTGGCCGGCTACGAGGTGACGCTGCTCGACCCGTCGCAGGCGATGCTGGACAAGGCTCGGCAGCGACTCGAGCGGCTGCCCGGTGAGGCTCGGCAGCGGGTGACGTTCGTGCAGGCCGGCGGCGAGAACGCCGTCGAGGCGATGGACGGCCGGCGTTTCGACGCCGTGTTGTGCCACGGCGTGCTCGGGTACCTCGAGGACCCGGAGCCAGTCGTCGACCAGCTCTGCCGGTGCGCCGCCGGCGGCGGCATCGTCTCGATCATGTCCGGCAACGCCAGGACGGCGGCGGTGCGCCCGGCCCTGGAACGGCGGTGGGACGACGCCTTGACAGCATTCGACGCCACCCGCGAGATCGGGGTGCTGGGCGTGCCGACCCGGGGCGACACGGTGGAGCACCTCGGCGACCTCATGCGGAACCGGGGCGTGGCGCCGCTGCGCTGGTACGGGGTATGGCTGTTCACCGACTGGCTCGAGTTCAGCGGTGTCGAGCTGGACCTCGGCGACCCGAAGCAGGTGGCGGCGATGGCCGAGGTCGAGCTCGAAGCCAGCCGGCGAGACCCCTACCGCCAGCTCAGCCGCCCCTTCCACCTCGTGGGCCGCAAGGGACCGGGCTGACGGCTCATCGGTTTTCGGCCGGGGTGCGCAGGCCGTCGCAAACGATCGCGATCATCCGGCCGGAGACCATCCCCTGGCTCTCCATCGCCACGCAGCCGGTGACGAGCGCCTTGAGGTCGCCGGCGTCCACGTCCTTCCGGAGCGCGCCGGCCCGCTGCGCCCGGGCGAGCAGCACGCCCTGCGCGGCGACCAGCTGCTTCCCCAGCTCACCGACGACCGTCTCGACGCCGGCCGCTTCGGACAGGGCCTCGTAGAGCGCCTTGTTCAGCACGGCTTCCTCGATCACGTGGGTGAAGAACCGGAAGAACGCTCCCCCGGGATCGTCGGCGTCCGCGAGGTCCCGAGCCTCGTCGACGAGCCGCTGGATCCGGTCCACGACGATCGCGCCGAACAACGCGTCCTTGGTGGGGAAATGCCGGTAGATCGTGCCGACGCCGACGCCCGCCTTCTCGGCTATCTCGTCGACGGACACCGCGAGCCCGCGCTGCGCGAAGGTCTGCTCCGCGACCTCGAGGACGCGGGCGCGGTTGCGCCGCGCGTCCGCGCGCAGCGGCTTTCCCGCGCTCACCGGCGGCGCCCGGGTCGGTCGTTGACAAGCGGAACCATGGTTCCGTATCGTCGGCAACGAAGCGGAGGCATGGTTCCGATTCTAGCCGAACCGACGATGGAGCGCTGACATGACCACCTACCACCTGCTCGGCAACACCGGGCTGCGTGTCTCGCCACTGGCGCTGGGGACGATGACCTTCGGCCAGGACGAGTGGGGCACCGACGAGGACGCCTCCCGGCGGATCTTCGCCCGCTACCTCGACTCCGGCGGCAACTTCGTCGACACGGCCAACGTGTACGCCCAGGGCCGCAGCGAGGAACTGGTCGGGAAGTTCATCGCCGAGAGCCGCACCCGCGACCGTGTCGTGCTGGCGACGAAGTTCGCCCAGACCACCGAGGCGGGCAACCCGAACTCCTTCGGCAACGGCCGGAAGACGATCATCGCCGCGCTGGACGCCTCCCTGCGCCGGCTGGGCACCGACCACGTGGACGTGTACTGGATGCACATCTGGGACACGCTGACCCCCGTCGAGGAGACGATGTCCACTTTGGACGGCCTGGTCCGCGCCGGGAAGGTCCGCGCGATCGGCCTGTCCAACGTTCCCGCGTGGTACGTCGCGAAGGCGCAGATGCTCGCGCGGGCACGCGGCTGGGAGCCGGTGGCCGCGCTGCAGCTGGAGTACTCGCTCGTCGAACGGGCCATCGAGGCCGAGCATGTCCCGGCCGCACTCGACCTCGGCATCGGCGTCGTCCCGTGGAGCCCGCTCTCGCACGGCTTCCTGTCCGGCAAGTACCGGCGCAGCAGCGACGACTACGCCGGATCCGGCCGGCTGGACGCCGAGTTCTTCCGGTCCATGCGCGACTTCATGGGCAGCCACGGCGAGCACGACTGGAAGGTGCTCGACACGCTGCTCACGGTCGCGACCGAGCTCGACCGCCCGGCCGCACAGGTCGCCCTCGCCTGGGTGCTGCGGCGACCCGGCGTCACGTCGACCCTGATCGGCGCGAGCACCGTCGAGCAGCTCGACGACAACCTCGCCGCGTGGGAGCTCGACCTGCCCGCCGGGCACCGGGCCCGTCTCGACGAGGTGAGCGCGACGGACCAGGCCGGGCTCTACCGGATGTTCCGGCCCGAGCTGCATGCCAGGTTCCTCACCACCGGCTACCGCATCCTCCGCCAGCCCGCGAACACCGCGACCTGACCTGATCAGACCGGGGGCAGGTTGCCGGCGACCCGGGACGCCACCTGCCGCGCCTTGGCGCACAACGGTTCCGGCGGCCCGTCGCCGTAGACGACCACCAGCAGGGCCTCGATCATGTCCTCGTCGTTCTCGTTGACGTACCGGCGGTGGATCACCGAGACCTCGCACGTGTCGTCGCCGTAGCCGCGCGGGAAGACGAACGCGTCGTGGTCGCCGAGGCGGATCGGGCGGCCCTCTTCGGGGTCGTACGGCGGGTTCCGGTCGAACAGGAGCAGCAGGCTCGACGGGCCGTCCTCCGGGTCGCTCCACCGGCAGTTCCAGTGCCCGAAGCCGGCCATCGGCGAGCGGGGGTCGACGGCGGGCACCTGGGCCACGACCTGCTCGTCGGCCATCTTGCACGCGTCGAAGTTCGCGATCGACTCGGCGGGCGGCTCCTCCCGGCGGCGGGGCACCGGGCCGCGGCGCAGCGCGTCGACCGCGTCGGAGGCGGCGGTGTCGGCCATCGCGCACAGGTCGGCCGCGGTGGTACCGCTCTTGTTGTAGGTGTGCGCCGCGACGACGGCCACGTGACCGTCGCCGATGATCACCGTGCGCACGCAGGCGTCCTCGGCCTCCTCGTCGTCGTCCTTGCGCACGGTGAGCGCGGGCAGGTCGTCGTCCTCTTCGGCGTCGTCGAGCTCCACGGACACGTCGACGTCGTCGTCCGCACCGATCGAGACGAGCACGTCGCAGCGGGCGAACGAGCCGTAGTCCTTGTCCAGCTTCGGATCGCCGAAGTCCGCGTAGGACTTCGCCGACATGAGCGCGCACGGGTCGGCCGCCGCCGGCTCGGCGCCCAGCGTGGGCTTGCCGGCCGCCTCGGAGTGCGACGTGCCCGGCGTGCCGCGCACGTCGCCGCCGGGCGCCAGCCACGCCACGAGCGCCACCACGACCGCGACCGCCGCCGTCGCGGCGGCGGCCACCGCGACCGGCTTCCGGCGCAGCAGCGTGTGCGGTGACCCGGGGATCGTCGCGTCCTTCCCGCCCTTCGCGTCGGTCAGCAGCTCGTGGGCCGCCGCGGCGCTCGGCCGGGCCGCCGGGTCGGTGGCCATCAACGCGGCAAGGACCGGCGTCAGCTCGCCCGCGTTCGCCGGCGCCGGCATCGACCCGGCGCGGGCACGCCGCATGACCAGCTGCACGTCGCCGCGGCCGAACGGCGGCATGCCCTCGAGCGCCGCGTACAGCGCGGCGCCGAGGGAGAAGACGTCGGACGCGGCCGTCGCGTCCCGGCCGTTGGCCACCTCTGGCGCGAGGTAACCGGGCGTGCACGGCACCGGCCCGGTCTCGGTGACCGTCACCTCCTGCCACGTCGCGATGCCGAAGTCGGTCAGCTTGGCGACGCCCTGCTCGGTCACCAGCACGTTGCCCGGCTTCACGTCGCGGTGCACGATGCCGAGCGCGTGCATCGCGGCGAGCGCGTCGGCCACCTGCGCGCCGATGGACATCACGGCCTCGAGCGACGGCCCTGGATCGCGGAGCATCAGGTCGGCGAGGCTGGTCGAGGGCACGTACTCCATGACCAGCCAGCAGTGGCCGTCCTCGTCCTCGACCGCGTCGAACACGGCCACCGAGTTCGGATGGTGCAGCCGCGCGGCGTTCTTCGCCTCCCGCAGCAGCTGGCGCGCGCCGCGCCGGTTCGGCACGGAGGCGCGCTTCACCGCCACCGGCCGTTCGAGTCTCAGGTCCGTGGCGAGCCAGACGACGCCCATCCCGCCGGAGCCGATGACCTCCTCGAGCCGGTAACGCCCCGCGACCAGTTGACCACTGCGCACCCGATTGATCGTAGGTTATTCACCCGATTCGCCGGTGCCGGGAAAACCAATCCGTGAATCGGTGTCTACGCTTTGGCCCGGTGAGCGCAACATTGGTCGCCAAGGGGCTGGCCGCCGGGTTCGGCGAGCGCATGCTGTTCTCGGGGCTGGACCTGGTGGTCGCGCCGGGAGACGTCACCGGCCTGGTCGGGGTGAACGGGGCCGGGAAGTCGACTCTGCTGCGGGTTCTCGCCGGCCTCGTCCAGCCGGACGAGGGCTCGGTGCGGCTCAGCCCGCCGTCGGCAAACGTGGGCTACCTGCCGCAGGAGCGGGATCGCCGGGCGGGTGAGTCCGTGCGCGACTTCCTCGGCCGGCGCACGGGTGTCGCGGCGGCGCAGGCCGAGCTGGACACCGCGACGGCGGCGCTCACCGAGGGGGCCGACGGCGCGGACGACGCCTACGCCGCGGCGCTGGAGCGGTGGCTCGCGCTGGGCGGCGCCGACCTGGACGACCGCGTCGCCGAGGTGGTCGCGGACGTCGGTCTCGGCAGTGGGCTCGTCGGCGGGGTCGACGCGGCGATGACCACGCTGTCGGGTGGGCAGGCGGCGCGGGCGGGGATGGCGTCGCTGCTGCTCAGCCGGTACGACGTGTTCCTGCTCGACGAGCCGACCAACGACCTGGACCTCGCCGGGCTGGACCGGCTGGAGGCCTTCGTCACCGGCCTGCGCGCGGCGACCGTCGTGGTCAGCCACGACCGGGAGTTCCTCGCCAGGACCGTGACCGACGTCGTCGAGCTGGACCTGGCCCAGCACCAGGTGAACAACTACGGCGGCGGCTACGACTCCTACCTCGCCGAGCGCGAGGTCGCCCGCCGGCACGCGCGCGAACGCTACGAGGGGTTCGCCGACACGCGTGCCGGGCTGGAGCAGCGGGCCCGGACCCAGCGGGCCTGGATGGAGAAGGGGGTGCGCAACGCGCGCCGCAAGTCCACCGACAACGACAAGATCGGCCGCAACAAGCGCGCGGAGACCACGGAGAAGCAGGCCGCGAAGGCGCGCCAGACCGAGCGGCTGATCGAGCGCCTCGACGTGGTCGACGAGCCGCGCAAGGAGTGGGAGCTGCGGATGGAGATCGCCGCGGCACCCCGGTCCGGCGCGGTCGTGGCGGCGCTGCGCGGAGTGGTGGTCCGCCGCGGCGAGTTCACCCTCGGGCCGGTCGACCTGCAGATCGACTGGGCGGACAAGGTCGCCATCACCGGGGCCAACGGCGCGGGCAAGTCGACCCTGCTCGCGGCCATGCTCGGCCGCGTCGAGCCCGACGAGGGCCACGCCTCGCTCGGCCCCGGCGTGCGCGTGGGCGAGGTCGACCAGGCCCGCGCCCTCTTCGCCGGCGAGCGCGCGCTGCTCGACGTCTTCGAGGCGGAGCTGCCGGACTGGGCCCCGACGGACCTGCGCACCCTGCTCGCCAAGTTCGGCCTCACCACCGCGCACGTGCTCCGCCCGGCCGGCAGCCTCTCCCCCGGCGAACGCACCCGCGCCGGGCTGGCCCTGCTCCAGGCCCGCGGCGTGAACCTGCTCGTTCTCGACGAGCCGACGAACCACCTCGACCTGCCCGCCATCGAGCAGCTGGAGTCCGCGCTGGCCGACTATCCCGGCACGCTCCTGCTCGTCACCCACGACCGCCGCATGCTCGACGCCGTCCACACCAACCGCCACCTCCACGTCGCGAACGGCACGGTCAAGGACGGTTGAGCGGCCGGGTCAGGTCAGCGGTTCGCCGCGTTCGAGGGCGGCTATCTGGTCCAGGCGTCGTTGGTGCACGCCGCCCTTGAACCGGGTGGCGAGCCAGCGCTCGAGGATCTGTTCCGCCAGCTCCGGCTCGACCACCTTGGCGCCCAGGACGAGCACGTTCGCGTCGTTGTGGGCGCGGGCGATCTCCACCGTGAACAGCGAGTGGCACAGTGCGGCCCGGATGCCGCGGATCTTGTTGCTGGCGATCTGCTCGCCCTGCCCGCTGCCGCCGACGACCAGGCCCCAGTCCGCCTCGCCGGCGAGCACCCGGGCGGCGACGTCCGCGCACAGCGGCGGGTAGTCGACCACGTCCGTGCCGGACGCCCCGCGGTCGTCGACGTCGTGGCCGCGTTCGCGCAGCCAGTCCGCGAGCCGCGCCTTCAATGAATGTCCATTGTGGTCGGAAACGGTGGCGAAGCGCATCGCGTCAGTCCTCGTCCGTCGTCGCGAAGAGATCGGCCGCGGCGATCGGCCGGTCCAGGATGTGCTGGCGCACCGCGTGGTCCACGAGCGTGTCGACCATCGCGCGGTTGGCCGCGACGCCGTAGGGCAGCGGATCGGCGCCGGTGATCGCCATGACGCGCGCGTTGCGGCGGTCGGTGGCGGTCGGCTCGGCGATCGCCCCGGCGCCCAGGTCCGCCACGTAAGCGTCCTTGGCCGCGGTGAACGCCTCGACGAGCGCCGGGGCGAGGCCCGGATACACGGCGAGCAACTCGTCACGCACCACGACGACGTGGTTGATCGGGTACCAGCCGCGGGTACGCAACGCCTCCTCGGCGGCCCCGGCGGCGTCCGGGATGAGCGGCCGGACGTCCGGGTGGTCGATCTCGCCGCCGACGACGGCCGCCAGCTCGCCGGCGAGCAGCAGGTCCGGCAGCTTCCGGCCCGGCTCGACCGTCTCGACGTTGTTCGGCAAGGCGACCTCGGTGACGTGCTCGTCGCCGGACCGGACCCACGTGACGCGGTCGAGGTCGACGCCGTGCTCCTCGGCCAGGATGGCCCTCGCCCACACGCCGGTCGTCACCGTGTACCCGCGGTTGACCCCCACCCGCCGGCCCTCCAGGTCCTTCGGCCGGTCCACTCCGGAGCCGGCCTGGTGGCGGATCGCGCCGTGGTGCAGGCCGCGCTGGACGAACAGCGGCAGCGCGGTGAAACCCTTGTCGTGGGCGCGAGCGCACAGGTACGTGGTGATCGCCATCTCGCACACGTCGAACTCGAGCCCCCGCACCATCCGGCGGAAGGCGTCGACGATGACCGGGACGTCCACGAACTCGAGGGCGAACCCGTTCGGCGTGACCGCCCCGGTCCGCAGCGCGTGCGTGCCGCCCTGTCCAGCGAGCGCGGTGCGCAGCGTGACGTCGGCCATCGGCTCTCCCGTCGCGGTCGGCTCGAACATTGTGCTAGAACGTTAGTCCATTCTACCAAAGGAGCGGAACACGGTGAACCGATGATCATCGACTGTCACGGCCACTACACGACCTCGCCGCCCGCGCTCCGGGAGTTCCGCGGCGCCCAGCTCGCCGCGCTGCGCGACGGGGCGGCGCAGCCCGGCCCGCCTGCCATCGGTGACGACGAGATCGTCGAGAGCATCGAGCGCAACCAGCTGCGGATCATGCGCGAGCGCGGCAGCGACCTGATGATCCTCTCGCCGCGTGCGTCCGGGATGGCGCACCATGTCGACGATCCGGCGGTCGCGCGCGCGTGGGCGCGCGCCAGCAACGACCTGGTGCACCGGGTCGCCGGCCTGTTCCCCGGCCGCTTCGCGCCCGCCTGCCAGCTGCCGCAGACGCCGAGCGGCGGCGTGGCGGACGCGGTGGCCGAGCTGACCCGCTGCGTCGGCGAGCTCGGTTTCGTCGGCTGCCTGCTCAACCCGGACCCGTCCGGCGGCTACTGGCAGGCGAAGCCGCTCACCGACCCCTTCTGGTTCCCGCTGTACGACGCGCTGGTGCGCCTGGACGTGCCGGCGATGATCCACGTGTCGGCGTCGGTGAACCCGGGCATCCACGATCTCGGCGCGCACTACCTCAACGCCGACACGTCGGTGTTCATGCAGCTCCTGCTCGGCGACCTGTTCGAGCGGTACCCGGCGCTGCGCTTCGTCATCCCGCACGGCGGCGGCGCGGTGCCCTACCACTGGGGCCGCTACCAGGGACTCGCCACCCGGCTGGACCGCCCGCCCCTCGACCGCTTGCTGCGCAACGTCTTCTTCGACACCGCCGTCTACCACCAGCCGGGCATCGACCTGCTGCGGCAGGTCGTCCCGGCGGACAACATCCTGTTCGCCTCGGAGCTGCTCGGCGCGGTTCGCGGCGACAACCCGGCGACCGGCACGGGCTGGGACGACACGAAGGTCTACGTCGACAGGGCCGGGTTCGACGACGCCGCGCTGCGGAACGTCTATGCCGGCAACGCCCGCCGCGTGTTCCCCCGCCTCGGCGCCCACCTCACTGCGTCGTGACGCCGGCCCGCGCGCACAGGTGCCGCCACATGGTGTCCACGTTGAACGCCGGCCCAAGGTCCGGCAGCGCCGCCAGGTCCTCGTCGGGGATCGCGGCCGGCTCGCCGCCCGCGGCGCACACGGCGAGCGTCATCGACGCGAGCGTGTTGACCGCGAAGGCCTGCACCACCGCACGGGCGATCGCCTCGTGCGGCGGTCCGGTCGCGACGCTGACCAGCCCGTGCCCGCGCAGCACGGCCACCGGGCGGTCACCGGCGAACGCGGCGAGCTCGGCACCCAGCGCGGGCGTGCTCACCAGGGCGGCCCGTGGCCACACCGGAATCCCGTCGGCGGCAAGGCGCGCGGCCGGGATGTCGTAGGCACCGAAGATCGGCCGCCACGGCAGGCCGGCGAGGGACATCGCCACCACCGCGGGCGGATGGGCGTGCACGACGGCGGTCGCCTCGGGGCGGGCGCGCAGGATCGCGGTGTGGATGGGCAGCTCCTGCGGCGGCGACCACTCCCCCGGCGCGGCCGGGCCCGGTGAGAGGTCGAGCGGCACCGGGCGGACGTCGGCCGCCGTGGTGTACGCGAGGCCCGCCTCGCGCGGCCCGCGGCAGCGGACCAGCACCTCGTCGCCGGAGCGCACGCTGACATGGCCGAGCACGTGCTCGACGAGGCCCGTCGCGGCGAGCACCCGGCACGCGGTCGCGACCGTCGCGGCCAGATCCTCCGGACTTGTCATGCCGTGCTCGCGGACCAGTGTCGTCGTTCGTGCCTGAAGTGCTTGGTGGCTATGGAACAATCCATCCTATGAGCAGACCAAAGGCTTCGGCATCGGGCACCCGCGCGGCCGACACCGACGCCGCGCCGGCCGAGAACCTCTTCTCGGCCGTGTCGCTCGGCCGGGCGTCGGCGGCGATAGTCGACCAGATCAAGGGACTCATCCGCGCGGGCAAGCTCTCCCCCGGAGACCGCCTGCCCAGCGAGCGCGAGCTGTGCACGCGGTTCGGGGTCAGCCGCGTCACCGTCCGGGAAGCGTTGCGGATCCTGGAAACCAACGGCCTGATCACCATCAAGGTCGGCGCCCGCGGCGGTGCGCTCGTGGCCCTGCCGACGTCCGATCAGGTCGGCGCGAACCTCGCCGAGCTCGTCAGCATGTCGCCGCTCACCGCGCAGGAGGTGACCGAGGCCCGCCTGGTGTTCGAGGTCGGCATCATCCCGCTCGTGGTGCAGCGCGCGACCGCCGAGGACGTCGCGGCGCTGCGGGAGATGACCGCCGGGCACGCGGCCGCGCTGCAGGCGGGTACCTACACGCTGCACATGTCCGCCGAGTTCCACGTGCGACTCGCGGCGTGCACGCACAACACCGCGATCGAGATGCTGGTGCGCAGCTTCGAGGGGCCGCTGCTGATGTCGCTCGTCACCGCGAAGGCCGCGGCGCCGCTCATGGGCAAGCGCGGTGGGCAGGAACACGTGGCGCTGATCGACGCGATCGCCGACCGCGACGTGGCGCGCGCGGAGACGATCATGCGCACGCATCTTCGCCGCACGGCCCGCCGGGTGGCGAAGGCGGACACCGCCGAGGCATAGCGGATCGCGGCCGGTCACGTCGCGCGGGTCGGCTCGGCGAACAGCGCGTCGACGTCCACGGCGGACCGGAGCAGTCCCTCGTCGAACAGCTCGTCGGCGAGCGCGCGCACCACGCGGCGGTTGACCGCGAGGCCGGACGGGTAGGGGTCCTCGCCGAACTCGGCGGCGTTGCGCGCGAGGTCCTCCTCCCACATCACCAGCCGGGCCCCGATGCTCTGCGCCTCCAGCTCGTACGCGCGCCGCTTGGACTCCTCGAACGCGTGGTAGAGCCGCAGCGGCAGGTCCGGGTCGGCCTCGGCGAGGCTGCGCTGCATCAGCACCGTGTGGTTGACCGGCGTGCAACCGGTCGCCCGGCGGAACTCGGCGTGCGCCGCGCGGCCCAGCTCGACGGGCAGCCGGCGGGTGTTGGGCACCGGCGGGTCGCCACTTCCCGGCAGCACCGCGCCGAACGCGGCGTCGATCGCGCCGCTCGCCAGCAACGTGCGCAGATCGGGGTCGCCCTCGCCGCGGCGGTGCACCACGATGTCCGGCCGCAACGAGTCGCCGACCGCGGCGCCGCCGTGCCGCTGGCCGGGCGTGCGGCCGGTGTACCACTCGACGTCCTGCGGGCGGATGCCGTACAGCTGCCGCAGGATGATCCGCAGCCACACGCCGGCGGTCATGTGGAAGTCCGGGATGCCGACGCGCTTGCCGCGCAGGTCCGCGAACGTCTCGATACCCGAGCCGGTGTGCACGTCGATCTGGTTGAGGGCGAACATCTTCATCAGGAAGACCGGGATCCCCACCCAGTCCAGCCCGGCCCTGGCCGGGTCCTCGCGGGCGATCAGCAGGTTCGACAGCGAGAACTCGAACACGTCGCACGCGTTCGCGGTCAGGTGCCACTGGTGCAGCGACGTCGCATGGCCGAGGTGCCAGTCCAGCGCGTACCCGTCGACCGTCACCTCCCGCCGTACCAGCGGCCAGATCCGCGGGTTGTACTGGTGGAACGCCACGTTGAGGCGCCGGACGGCGGTGGTCGCCGACGGCAGCGGGGCCGTATCGGGCACGCGCTCCGGCACTCGCTCGGCCGCCACCGTGCCCGCCGGGTCGCCGGTCACGGCGCGAACGCGCGGATCTCGCGCGGCGGCACCGTCACGGAAACCGTCGCGCCGAGGGCGCCGGGCGGCCGGGCCCGCGAGGTGACGCGGACGAGTGCGTCGCCCACCCGGACCTGGCACTCCCACGACTCGCCGACGAAGATGCTCGACTCCAGGGTGCCGCTCAGCGTGTTGGCTTCCACGGTGTTGCCGTCGGTCACGACGGCGCAGGCCGGGCGGAAGCCGGCGACGGCGGCGTCACCGGCCGCCAGGGCGGGCGGCACCCGGCAGGTCAGCGGGCCGAGCGCGGTGGACACCACGCCGAGCTCGCCGTCGCGGGACTGCACGGTGCCGGGCAGGATGTTGCTGAACCCGAGGAACCTGGCCACGAACTCGTTGACCGGCTCCTCGTAGAGGTCCTGCGGATCGGCCAGCTGCTCGACCTTGCCCTCGCGCAGCACGGCGATCCGGTCGCCCAGGGCCAGCGCCTCGACCTGGTCGTGCGTCACGTAGACCATGGTGATCCCGAGCCGTCGCTGCAGCTCGCGCAGCTCGGCGCGCATGTCGCGGCGGAGCCGTTCGTCCAGGTTGGACAGCGGCTCGTCGAGCAGCAGCAGCCGGGGGTTGCCGATCAGCGCGCGGGCCAGCGCCAGCCGCTGTTGCTGACCGCCGGACAGGTCGGTGGCCCGGCGCTTGGCGAACTCCGCCAGGCGGACCAGCTCCAGCGTCTCCAGCCCCTTCTGCCGGATGGCCGCCCGCCGCAGCCGGCGGCGGCGCGGCACGGCGGTCAGCGGGAAGACGGCGTTGTCCAGCACGCTCATGTGCGGCCAGATCGCGTAGGACTGGAACACCATGCCGAGCTGGCGCTGCCGGGCGGGCACGAGGATCCGGTGCTCGGACGAGTAGACCGCCGCCCCGCCGATCTCGATGGTGCCCTCCTGCGGCTGTTCCAGCCCGGCGACGCAGCGCAACGTGGTGGTCTTGCCGCACCCGGACGGCCCGAGCAGCACGAGGCTCTCCCCCTCGCGCACCTCGAAACCCACCCCGTCGACGGCGGCGTAGCTCGAGCCCTGGTAGGTCTTGCGCAGGCCGGACACGCGCAGCAGCACCCGGTTGCCGGTCGTCGCCGGCGTGGTGGCGGCACGTTCGGAAACGTCGGTGGCATTCACAGTGGACACACGCACTTCCCAGTCATACCAACACCTTCTCCATCGGGAGTTCCTCGACCGGGGCACCGGGCCCGGTCCGCGTGGCCGGCGGGGTGGCCGGCCGGGTCAGCCGCCTGGCGACCCGCAACAGCACGAACACCACGAGCCCGAAGATCGCGATGATGCCCAGCTGGATCACCCCGATGGCCGACGCCTTCGGGATCACCCCGTTCGTCCACTGCTCGTACACCAGCACGGGCAGTACCTTGCTGCCCGGCGAGTAGAGCAGCACCGCGGTCGACAGGCTGCGGAACGCCACGATCACGAGGAAGATCCAGCCGCTGATGAGCCCGCCCGAGGCGAGCGGCAGGAACACCCGGGCGAACGCGCGCAGCCGGGTCGACCCGCCGACCTGTGCCGCCTCGTCCAGCTCGTTGCCGATCTGGAACATCGCGGTCTCCGAGTACCGCATGGCCAGTGGGATGAAGCCGGTGAAGTACCCGATCATGAGCACCGCGATCGTGCCGTAGATCGGGATCGAGACGTTCACGTAGAACCCCAGCAGCGCCACACCGGTGACGACGCCGGGGATCGCGAGCGGCACGTTGCACGCGACGTCGATGAGCCAGCGCAGGACCGGGTTCGAGATCTTGTACCGCGCCCACGCGACGACGGCCGCCACGACGATGGCGACGGTCGCCACCACGAGCGCGATCTGGATGGTGTTCCACGCGGCGTTGCGGACGTCCTCGCTCTCCAGCACGGTCCGGTAGGCGGTCCAGTCGAGCTGGCTCAGCGCCTCCCCCGTCGGCACGGCGTAGAACGTGCGCGCGCCGGCGTAGACGACGATGACGATCGGTAGCACGGTCGCGATGAGCAGGTAGACCACCACGACCAGGAACACCGGCAGGCGCAGCCCGCGCAGCGGGACGAGCGAGCGCCGGTACGCCTTGCCGGTGATCGTGCGGTACGACCGCTGGTGCTTGGTGAAGTACGCCTGCCCGAGCAGCGCCGCCACGAGCAGCACCATGACGATCAGCGAGAGCACGCTCGCCTCACCGAAGTCGGGCGGGCTCTCGTGCATCACCCGGTAGATCAGCGTGGTGAAGGTGTAGGTGTTGCCGGGCACGCCGAGGATCGCGGGAATCTCGAACGCCTCGATGTTGAGCGCGAGCAGCAGCACCCCGGTGGTCAGCGTCGCCGGGCGGATCAGCGGGATGGTGACCCGCCGGTAGGTGCGCCAGTTGGTGGCACCGTGCAGCAGCGCCGCCTCCTCCAGGCTGACGTCGAGCGACCGCAGCGGGGCCAGCAGGGTGAGGAACGCCAGTGGGGCCAGCGCCATGCCCTGCACCACGCTCATCCCGGTCAGCGAGTAGCTCGAGAACCAGGTGATGTGCAGGTAGAAGTCCAGCAACCCGATCCGCGGCGACGCGATGAGCACCCAGCTCATCGCGTAGAGCACGCCGGGGATCACGATCGGCACCATCAGCAGCGCGGTGACGGTCTTGCGGAACGGCAGGTCGGTGCGGGTCACCAGGAAGGCGAGCCCGCCGCCGATCACCAGAGAGACCACACAGGACAGCACCGCGAACACGATGGTGTCCCGGAACGTCGAGCCGAGGAACGGCTCGTCCAGCGCGGCGCGGACGGCGTCCGCGCTCGCGGCGTGCCCGATCAGGTAGGCCAGCGGCACCGCGACGCAGAACCCGACCAGCAGGAGCGCGAGCACCGCGATGAGGGGCATCGAGACGTCGGACCGCGCCCGCCGCGCGAGGCCCCTCATCCTTGGTGTAGCCATGATCCCTCACATTCCGGTAGCCGGGTCCTGATCAGCCGGCGTTGCGGAGCACGTCCTGGTACAGCTTCGTCCACTTGTCGGCCTCGGTCGTCACGAACTTGATGTCGCGGATCGTGATGTCGCCGCTCTTCAGGTACTTCGACAGCGTGCCGCCGTACGCCGGGTTGGCCGGGTCCTGGGCGTCGTGCTCGAGGCCGGACTTCATCCCGTCGGACAGCGACCAGTCGATCCACAGCAGCGAGCTGGCCGGCTGGTCGGTGGCCTTGTCGATCGCCACCGCGCCGAAGGTCGACACGATCGGCAGCACCGGCGGCTCCCAGGCGATCGGCGCGCCGTCGTGCTTGAGCTTGTTGATGGTGAACGAGTAGGCGGACCCGGCGGCGTCGAACTGCCCGGACGCGAGCAGCGTGCCCACCAGCGTGTGCCCGTCCACGACCTGCGAGCCCTTGGCCGCGTCCCGGAACACCTGCACGGCCTGGTCCTCGGTCAGGTTGTCCTCCTTCATCATGATCTCCACGATGCTGCCGAACCAGTCGGCATCGGAGTTGACGAGCCCGAGCTTGCCCTTGTGCTTGGTGAGGAAGTCCTTCCAGTCCGTCGCCCCGGCCGAGGTCCGACTGGAGTTCCACGCGGCGACGAACGGCGCGAAGTAGGCGGCGACCCAGTCCTTCGACACCGTCTCCTTCGGAATGCCGTCGGACTCCGGCGTCGAGAACTCCTCCAGCACGCCGGCCTTGGAGAGCGCGTACATCTCCTCGTCGCTGTTGAGGATCACGTCCGCCTGGTTGTTGAAGTTGGCGCTCGCCTCCTCGTTGACCTTCTGCGTCACCTCCTCGGCACCGGCCCGGTAGACGTTCACCTGGACACCGGTGGCCTTGGTGAACTCCTGCGCGGAGTACTGCGCGGCTTCCTCGGGGTTGGAGGTGTAGATATTGAGAGTGCCGCCCTCCGCCTTCGCGAGCTTGATCAGCTCCGCGCGACGGTCCTTTTCGGACATGCCCTTGAGCTTGTCGGAGATGCTGGCGACGGTCTCGTTGGTGGCCTTCGGCGCGCCACCGCCTTGGGCGGACCCGCAGGCGCTGATGGCGCTGAGGGCGAGCACCGCGGCGGCGCCCACGATGAGCTTCTTCTGCACCGGAACTCCTTCGTTGGATCTGGTGTGGCCCCGCGACACCCATCGTTGCCCGTCTGGACCGATGGACTAACCATTTCGTAATACCTAAGCAACGGCCCCCGACCGCTGTCAAGGGACAGCGTCGGATCGTTGCCTGAGCCGTTTCGCCGAGCGGCCACGACACCTTGACACCAGGTGACGGCTTGACTTAGGTAGGCTAATGGTTAGCCCTTAGTCCGGAGGAGCGTCGAATGAGACATAGCGGCGTGGCCGTCGTGACCGGTGCGGGCAGCGGCATCGGGCGCGCGATCGCCGAGCGGCTGGCCGCCGAGGACTACACGCTGGTCGGCGCGGACGTCGCGTGGCCGGCGGGCGACGCCCGGCCACCGTGCGACGTGTCCGACCCGGACCAGGTGACCGCCCTGTTCGAGGACACCGTGCGCACGCACGGCCGGGTCGACGTGCTGGTCAACGCGGCAGGCGTCGACCTGGTACGGCCGATCCTCGAGCTGACCGACACGGACTGGGAGCGGGTGCTGCGGATCAACCTGTTCGGCACGTTCCTGTGCCTGCGTGCGGCCGGCCGGCTGATGTGCGCGCAGGGCGGCGGCCGAATCGTCAACATCGCGTCCAACCGCGGCCTCGGCGGGCTCGCGTCCGGCGCGCCGTACGCCGCGTCGAAGGGCGGTGTCCTCGCGTTGACCAAGTCCGCGGCCGAGGAGTTCCGGCCGGCCGGCGTCGGCGTGTTCGCGCTGCTGCCCGGTGCGACCGACACCCCCATGCTCCGTGGCCACCGCGGCGGCCACGTCAACTCACCCGAACAGGTGGCCGCCGCGGTCATGCCGCTGCTCGCGCCGGACGCGCTCGCGTTCAACGGCGCCGCCCTGTCCGTCTCCCGCCAACCCGGCCCGTCCTGAGGAGGACATTGTGGACAATCCGAAGTTCATCGACGTAGACGGCTACCGCACCCGGTACTTCGACGAGGGATCGGGCGACCCGATCGTGTTCGTCTCGGGCGGCGAGTTCGGCACGCTGACCGGCGCGACCGGCTGGTCGCTCAACTTCGACGACCTGAGGCAGGACTTCCACGTCGTCGCCGTGGACAAGGTCGGCCAGGGCCACACCGACAACCCGAGGTCGCCGGCCGACTACGTGCTGGACACCGCGGTGCAGCACGTGTACTCGTTCATCCGGACGCTCGGGCTCGACAGGGTGAACCTGGTCGGCCACTCGCGCGGCGGCTTCGCGGTCACCCGGATCGCCCTGGAGCATCCCGAGCTCGTCCGCTCGCTGACCGTCGTGGACAGCGGCTCGATCATGCACCGCTCGTCGCCGTTCTACGGCGAGGTGTGGGAGAAGTCCGCGTCGATCGAGGATCCGCGGGAGAAGTACGGGTTCGAGATGCGCGCGGCCGCGTTCGACCCGGTCACGGTGACCGAGGAGTGGCTCGACGACGTGATGTCCTACGTGACGTCGCCGAAGTACGACGAGGCGCGGCGCATCAACGTGGAGATGCGAGACCAGCTCGAGAAGGACTTCTGGGCGCAGCAGGACGACCTGCAGGAGCGGATCCGCGCCGGCGCGCTCAAGGACATGCCGGTGCTGGTCGTGTGGGCCTACAACGACCAGGGCGCACCGCTCAAGGAGTGCGGCATCCCCGCGATGGACATGTTCCTGCCGAACGTGCCCCGCTCCAGCATGCACATCGTCAACCAGTCCGGGCACTACGCGCACCGGGAGAAGGCGGCGGAGTTCAACGCGACCCTCCGCCACTTCCTCTCGACGGTCTGACCCGGCGGCCGGCTCAGCGGACGCCGCCGGGTGGCAGGTCACCGCCGCCCGGCGGCACGAGCGACTCGTACCGCTGCTTCCACCAGTCGCTGATGCCGGCGTACGAGGTGACCCACACGTCGTCGTGCTCGTGCACGTACTCGAGGAACTTGGCGAGCACGTAGGCGTTGTCCGGCCGGCCGCTGACGTGCGGGTGGGTGCCGTAGTTGAACACCAGCGGCCGGGTCTGCGCCTCGCGGTGGTAGGCGTCGAAGGCCTCCTTGAGGTGCGCGATGCCCGACGACACGGACTGCACGTTGCGGGCGAACAGCGGCAGGTCGTTGATGTTGCCGATCTTGCGGTACGGGATCACGACCAGCCACCGCCCGGAGGCGTGCAGGAAGTAGGGCAGCTCGTCGTCCTGCAGGTCGGCGTTGTAGTGGTACCCGGCACCGGCGAGCAGCTCGATGGTGTCCGCGGTGGCCTCGGCGATCGGGCCGATCCAGCCCTTCGGCGGCGCACCGGTCAGGTCGGTGATCAGCTCGGTGGTGCGGGCGACCGACTCCTTCTGCTCGGCCGCGTCCAGGTGGCTCATCGGCTGGCCCTCGCTGTAGGCGTGCGCACCGATCTCGTGGCCGTCGGCGGCCAGCTCCTCGAGCACGTCACGGTGCGTCTCGACGGAGTTGCCGTTCGTCCACAGTGTCACCTTCATGCCGAACTGCCGGTAGACCTCACGCAGCCGGCGCAGCCCGACGGTGTAGCCGTAGTCGATGCCGCTACGGGCGCTGAGCGAGAGCGGGCGGGCGCCGGCGGCGTACGTGGCCGGCGGCACGAACGGCTCCCGCTCGTCCCACAGCCACTCCTCCGGCGCGGTGTACACCAGGACCGCGAGCTTCTTGCCGTCCGGCCAGACCGGCAGCCCCGCACGGTCCGCGAAGGCGAACCTGCTGGTGGGAAACGGGAAGGACATTCGGCATCGATCCTCTCTGTCAGGCCCGCAGCGCAGTGAGCACTTCGGACAGGTCCTGCTCGTCGGAGGTCACCAGCAGCACGCGGGCGTGCGGGCGCAGCGCGGACACCACGTCGCGCACCTCGCGCGCGTCGCCGAGGATGACGCCGGCCGCCATGATCCCGCGGTCGGCGGCGGCCCGCCCGATCGCCGACGCCGTGGCGCCGCTGCCGTCCACGGCGGCGACCATCACGACGACGTCGGCGTCGGCCAGCTCGGTGCGCAGCGGCACCCGCGTCCCGTCCGCGGCGGCCAGCGTGACCTCGGGCTCCCCGCCGGCGCCGTTCACCGGCGTGCACGCCGCGGAGGTGTAGAAGCGGGCCGCGTGCCAGGTCGCCGAGGACGCGTCGCCGACCACGCGGGCGGCCACCTCGTCCAGCGCCACGACGCGGGCGCCGCGGCGGGGCCGGATGGGCCGGTCGATCCGGTAGCGCAGCTCCTCGGCGGTCGCGGCTCGCGCGCAGGTGCCGAGCATCGTCGGCCGCATCGGTGCTGTCACACCGAGACCTGCGGCACGCCGGCGGTCGCGACGACGGCGTCGCGCACGGAGTCGATGAACGAGTCGGCGACCGGCAGTACGACCGAGGCCGACCGGACCCGGTGGTGCGCCGGGTCGACACCCGGCGGCACCACGCCCTGGTCGCGGAGCGCGATGACCGCCTTGCGCAGCCGCTGGCGCGCCTTGATGATGCCGGCGTCGGCGGACACCAGCCGCTCCTTGGTCCGGTCGACGATCGGGCCCATGCTCTCCTGCAGCGACGCGTCCTGGATCGCGATACCGGTGACGCCGGAGAACGTGTCCCCGCGTGCCTGCGCCGCGCGGTCCATCAGGTAGTCGTTGTCCTTGTTCCGCACCGGACGGTAGGTCCCGGGGATGTTCTCGCTGTGCACGCCGTGTCCGGCCATCATCGCGCTGCGCTCGTCCTCGGTGAGCGCGCGGACCGGGTGGTAGTCGAACGAGTACGTCCAGCAGTTGTGGTCGTCGATCGGCACCCAGAAGTGGCCGTGCACCGGGTGGTCGCCGCGTGGCGGCACCATCGTGAACGCCGGCATCACCCACGGCGTGATCCGCCAGTAGTACTTCCCGGGCTCGGCGTTGCGCCGGGCGCCGACGAACAGCCCGCCGTCGGCCTCCGCCACCTCGAAGAACGGCCGCAGGTCGCGCAGGTTGTACTCGTTTCCCTTGGCGCCCTTGAACAACGGGTCGTTCTTGAGCCCACCCGAGTGCAGGAACGACACGTGGCTCGAGTCGATGCCGCCCTCGAACGCCTGCAGCCAGTTCGACTCCTGCCAGCGCTTCGAGGTGTAGGTCCGCTCCGAGGGCACGTGGACCCACTCGAACTCCGGCGGCGGCGGCTGGGTGGCCGGGTCGCCGAGGTAGGTCCACAGCACGTCACCGATCTTCACCAGCGGGTACGCGGTGAGCTTGACCGTCGCGCAGAAAGTGCTGTTCTCCGGTTCCGACGGCACCTCGAGGCACTGGCCGGTGACGTCGTACTTCCAGCCGTGATACGGGCACCGCAGCCCGGACTCCTCGTTGCGGCCGAACCAGAGCGAGGCACCGCGGTGCGCGCAGAACTCGTCCATGAGGCCGTAACGGCCCTGCGAGTCGCGGAACGCGATCAGCCGCTCGGAGAGGATCTTGACCCGGACCGGTGGGCTGTCGTTCGCCGGCAGCTCCTCGGCGAGCAGGGCGGGCAGCCAGTACTGCCGGAAGAGGTTCCCCATCGGCGTTCCCGGCCCGGTCTGCGTCAGCAGCTCGTTGAGCTCACGTTTGAGCACGCCGCCCCCTTTGGTCCGTTGGTCAGACAGCTAAGTGTATGACCATTAAGATATTTGAGTCTAGACACGCGGACACTCGAGCCGGACGAGGTCCTTCAGGGCGACGCCGGGGTCCCGGGCGGCCACGGGGTCGATCGTCCCCCGCCTGCCGAGGGCGCGGCGGACCGCCAGATAGTCGCCCGCCCGGTTGACGGCGTCGATGCCCAGCAGCGCACCGTCGCGGTAGTACAGCACCGAGAAGCGGCCCGAGCCGGGGTCGCCGCGGAGCACGTGGTGGTCGTAGCCGTCCTTCAGCCCGGCGATCTGCAGCTTGAGGTCGTACTGGTCCGACCAGAACCACGGCACCTCCGGCGCCGGTCCCGTCCGGCCGGCGAGACATGCCGCGGCCACCTTCGCCTGCATGATCGCGTTGTGGACGGACTCGAGCCGCACCCGGCCGCGCCCGGTGAGCGGGTCGGGCTGCACCGTGCAGTCGCCCGCCGCGACGACACCGGGCACGGTGGTGCGCGCCGAGCCGTCGACCACGATGCCGCCGAGGCCGTCCCGGTCGCATTCGGCGCCGACCTGCTCGGCGAGCTCGGTGCGCGGGGTCACCCCGACCGACACCAGCACCAGGTCGGCGGGCAGCGTCGAGCCGTCGGCGAGCACCACGCCGCTCACCCGGCCGGCGGCGCCTGCCAGCTCGCAGACCGTGGAGCCGAGCCGGACGTCGACGCCGCGGTCGCGGTGGGTCCCCAGGTAGAACCGGGACACCTCGGGCGCGACGGAGCGGGCCAGGAGCCGGTCGAACGCCTCGACGACGGTCACCGTCTTGCCGGCCGAGCGGGCCACGGCCGCCGCCTCCAGCCCGAGGAAACCGCCGCCCACCACGACGATCCGGTCCGCGGTGGCGAGCCGGCGGCGCAGCTCGACGGCGTCCTCGAGTTTGCGCAGGTAGCACACGCCGTCGAGGTCGGCACCCGGCACGGCCAGGCGCCGCGGTCGGGCGCCGACCGTCAGCGCCAGCGCGTCGAACGCCAGCACCTCGCCGGTGTCGGTGACCGCCTCCCCCGCCCCGCCGCTCGCGGGCAGCCCGACCCGCGCCACCCGCGTGCCGAGCAGCACCCTGATGCCCCGCTCCGCGTAGAACGAGGCGGCCCGGAACGCCAGCGACCCGGCGTCGGAGCCATCGGCCAGGAACCCCTTGGTGAGCGGGGGCCGCTGGTAGGGCAGGTGCTGTTCGGCACCGACCAGCGTGATCGGCGCCGCGTAGTCCAGCGCGCGCAGCGACGTGGCCAGTTGCAGGCCGGCCTGGCTCGCGCCGACTATCACCGCACCGGCATTGCCGACGGAACTGCCGACAGCTTCGCGCATCATGGTCTCCGAACGACTAATGGTCTTTCCATTCTACCTAACGTCGTCGACGTCCTCAAGAGGGTCCGCCCGCAGGTGCGCGCTCAGCCGCCGGGACGCCAGGGCCGGGGCCAGCATGGCCGCGCCGGCGGCACCCATGGCGGCGGCGAGCGGCAGCACGGTGACCAGCCCCGCGACGAGCAGCGGCGCGACGAACAGCGCCGCCGCGCGGAACGTGCCGCTCACCGCGATCGCGTCACCACGCTCCTCGGGATCGACGGCGTCGCTCGCGATCGCCGGCCCGATCGTCTGCAATGCCCCGGCGCCGAGCCCGGATGCCAGCAGCGCGGCAACCACGACCGCGGGCGCGGCCGCGACCACCGCGACGGCGATCACCGCCACCCCGGTGGCCAGCGTGGCGCCCGCGTAGCAGGCGGCGAGCCGGCTGTGCCGGATCCGCCCGGACGCACCGGAACCGAGGAGCATGGCGCCGTTGGCCACCGCGACGAACACGCCGATGGCCGCCTCGGAGTAGGCGGTCGCCGCCAGGATCACCGGGACGTAGGAGCTCATCAGGCCGCGCCAGGCGCCGGCCGACAGGGACGCCCAGCAACCCGCGTCGACGCCCGGGCGGCGCCACGTCCGTTGCCGCGGTCCCGTGCCGGTCCTGGGCGCGAAGGGCGGCAACCGGTCCAGCACCACGGTCGGCAGGACGCCGAGGGCCGCGATGGCGGCGCCGACGCCGAGCGCGAACTCGATCGACACCCGCGCGGACAGGAACCCGGCGAGCAGTGGCCCCAGCAGGGCACCGCCGTTCGCGAGCAGGTTCACCACGGCCAGCGCGCCGAGCGACGAACCGGGCCCGCGGACCACGTGCGTCTGGCTCCCGGTCCAGAAGCACGCCCGCGCGACGCCTTGCAGGGCCTGTGCGAACACGAAGGGCACCAGGGCGGCCGAGGACGCCGCGAGCCCGTTGGACGCCGTGAGGCAGACCGCGGCGCACAGCAGCAGTGTCCAATCGGGTACCACCCGCATCACGTGGCCGAGGAACGGCCGGCAGGCCAGCTGGGCCACCGCGGAGAACGCCGTCAGCACGCCGATGAGTGCGGCGCTGTAGCCGGCCTGCAGGGCGAGCAACGGCAGGGCCACCGCGCTCAGTCCCTGCGCGGTGGAGAAGATCACCGCCGCCGAACAGGACGCGACGGTGTCCCTACGCAACCGACCCGGCGGCCTACTCATACGCCGGCCGGGCACTGATCCCGCCGTCGACCACGAGTACCTGCCCGGAGACGAACCCCGCGAGACCGGACTGCAGGTACAACAGCGCGGCGGCGACGTCCGCGGCGGTGCCCACCCGCCGCAGCGGCACGCGGTCCGCGCGCCTGGCGAGCTCCGCCTCGGGCAGCGGGCGCGACCGCGTCGTACGGGTGTAGCCGGGACTGACCGCGTTCACCCGCACCCCGGCGGGACCGAGCTCGACCGCGGCGGAGCGGACCAGCGACACCAGTGCGGCCTTCGCGGCGCCGTAAAGTGCGGCGCCGGGCGAGCCGGTGTGCGCCGCGAGCGAGGTGACGAAGGTGACCGCGCCGCCGGCCGGGAACGCGCCCGCGAGGTCGCGCAGCACCGGCGGCGCGTGTCCGAACGAGACACCGAACTGGGCGGCGATCTCGTCGTCGCCGGTCTCGAGCAACGGTTTCCACAGCGCCCGGCCGACGACGTCGACCACGCCGTCGAGCCGGCCGGTGGCCTCCCGCGCCGCGTGCGCGACCCGCCGCAGATCCCCGGGCCGCGTCACGTCGGCGGCGACGTCGATCCCGCCCACCTCGCTCGCGACCGCCGCGCGCCGGGCGTCGTCGACGTCCACGCACACCACCGTCGCGCCGGCCTGGCTCAGCGCGAGCGCGGCTTCCCGGCCGATGCCTTGTCCCGCACCGAGAACGACGTGCGTCTGGCCGTCGAGCCGGAGCAGACCGGGATAGCTCGCCACGTGCCCACGCTCCATTGGTCATACCGTTAGCCGATACTCGCCTCACCGGGTCGGCGAAGTCAAGCGTCCGCTTGGACCATCGGTTAGACCATGGGTGCTATGGTTGGCCACCGACCGCGGTCGCAACCGCGTGCACCTGGAGGACCACACATGGACGCCGAGCCGGTTTCCGACCACGGTGAGCTGTTCAGTCCGGTCAGCGTCGGCCGCATCTCCCAGGTGATCATCGAGCAGGTCCGGTTGCTGATCAGGCAGGGCAAGCTCAAGCCGGGCGACCGCCTGCCGAGCGAGCGCGCGCTGTGCGGCCGGTTCGGCGTGAGCCGGGTGACCGTGCGCGAGGCGTTGCGGGTCCTCGAGGCCACCGGGCTGGTCGAGATCCGGGTCGGCGCCCGGGGCGGCGCGATCGTGGCCGAGCCCAGCAGCGACTCCGTCGGCGAGGGCATCGCCGACCTGCTCACGCTGAGCGCGCTGAGCGCCAGCGAGGTCACCGAGACCCGCATGGTCATCGAGGTCAGCCTCATCCCGCTGGTCGTCGCGCGGGCCGGCGCGGACGATCTCGCCGAGCTCACCGAGATCTGCCGGGCCCAGGAGGCGGCGCTCGCGGAGAACCGGCACCACTCCACGGAACTGTCCGCCGCGTTCCACACGCGACTCGCCGGCTGCAGCCACAACGCCGCCGTGGCGATGCTCGTGCAGAGCTTCCACGGCCCACTGCTCGCCTCGCTGGACGCCGCCGCGGCGACCGCGCCGGAGATGGGCCGCCGCGGCATCGAGGAGCACCTGCAGCTGGTCGAGGCGATAGCGGCGAAGGACGCCGACCTGGCGGCAGAGATCATGCGCGCACACCTCGCCCGCACCGCGGGCCGCCTCGCCGAAGCCTGACGCGCCCACACCAGCCGCACCACACTCGCGAGTCCAACGCTCCGCGCCCCCGAGTCCAATGAAACGCAACGGGCTCGCACGCGCCGAACGCCTGACTCGCGCGTGCCCGACGTTGGACTCGCACCCGCCGGACGTTGGACTCGCGCGTGCCCGACGTTGGACTCGCGCGTGCTGGACGTTGGACTCGCGAGGTAGGGCACTGCGGTGTCGCGGTCAGATGTACCGCAAGCCCTTGCGGGCCAGGCGTTCGCGCATGTCGTTCACGTCCAGGCTGAGCTCGCCCGCGCGGTAGCGCTCCCGGACGGCGGCCTCGCGAACCTCACGGGCCTGCGCGGCCGCCAGCACCTCGGCGGCTCGTTCCCGTTGCACCACAACGACTCCGTCGTCGTCGGCCACGAGCACGTCACCCGGCGCGATCGCGGCGCCCGCGCAGACGAGCGGCACGTTCACCGAGCCGAGCGTCTCCTTCACCGTCCCCTGCGCGGACACGCACCGCGACCACACCGGAAACGCCATCGCCGTGAGCTCGCGGATGTCGCGGCAGCCGGCGTCGATCACGAGGCCGCGCACGCCACGCGCCCGCAACGCGGTGGCGAGCAGCTCGCCGAAGTAGCCGTCGTGGCACGGCGACGTCGGCGCCACGACGAGCAGGTCGCCGTCGGAGCACTGCTCCACCGCGACGTGGATCATCCAGTTGTCCCCGGGTGGCACGCTGACCGTGACCGCGGTGCCCGACACGTGGGCCCCCGGGTAGATCGGGCGCAGCCGGTGCGCAAGCAGTCCGGTCCGGCCCTGCGCCTCGTGGATGGTGGCCACGCCCATCGTCCCGAGCTCGTCGCGCAGACCGGCGTCGCACCGGGCCGTCCCGGTCACCACGAACGACATCCCCTCACCTCCCGAGCCAGGGCAGCAGGGACACGTGGATGACGTCGTCGGCGTCCGTCTCGCCGCCAAGCGTGCGGATCGCCTCGTCCACGCCCGCGAGCGGGAACCGGTGCGTGGTAAGGGGTTCGAGCCGGTGCCCGTCCGTCCGCAGCAGCTCCAGCGCGTGCTCGCACGAGGAGTAGCTGTGCCCGCGCGCGCTCTTGATCGTGATCCCCTTCTCGGTCACCTTCTTGATGGGGAAGTCGGGGAACGCCACCAGCTCCCCCTGCACGAGCAACGTCCCGCCGCGGCGGGTCAGCGCGTCGATGCCGAGCAGGACCGGTGCGGTGCCGGCGCGGGACGTGCAGTCCAGCACGACGTCGACGCCGACGCCCGCGGTCAGCGAACGGATCCGCTCGAGCGGGTCCGCCTCGGTGATGTCGATGACGTGGTCCGCGCCGAGGGCGCGGGCCAGCTCGAGCCGGGCCCGGTCGCGCGCGGTGCCGGTGACGATGACGGTGCGCGCGCCGGCTCGCTTGCACGCCAGCACCTGCGCGAGACCCTGCTGCCCGGGCCCCTGGACCAGCACGGTCGTGCCGAACCGCACACCCCCGTCGACCAGCGCCCACTCGACGCCGTTGGACAGCGGCGTGACCAGGCCCGCGAGCTCGGTGTCCACCCCGTCGGGCACCTTGTGCAGCACGGAGTTCCATGGCAGGTACATGTACTCGGCGAACCCGCCCCACAGCCGGCCCGGGTTCTCCGCGGACGTGTACCCGAACCGCCGCGCGTCCGGGTTGGTCCGCCAGTCGGTGCTCTCGCAGTGCTGGTACTGCCCGGCCCGGCACCACGCGCAGCTGTAGCAGCCGACGTAGTGCTCGACGAACACCCGGTCGCCGATCGCCAGCCGGTGCCGGGCGAGGAAGCGGGCGCCCGCATCCGCGATGACGCCGACGTTCTCGTGCCCCATGATGACCGGCGCGCGGAACGGCGGCGAGTCGTACATCTTGACGTCCGTGCCGCAGATCCCGGCGACCTCCACCTTCAGCAGCGCGGAGTCGTCGTCGAGCTCCGGGCGCGGGAAGTCGCGCAGCTCCGTCGTCCGGGCCGCGGTCCGGACGGCGGCCAGCACCGTGTCGGTCATCATTCCTCCAAGGGGTTCAGCCGCAGGAAGTCCAGGATTCGTGCGGGCGCCGTCCGCTCGGTCCGCGCCGCGACCGGCACGTCCCAGTACTCCGCGCGGGGCAGGCACTCCTGCAGGTACCGCGCGGCCGACGGGGCGTGCGACTCGTCCTCCCCCGGCACGATGAGCGCGGGGACGTCGAGGGTGAGCAGGTCCTCGGGCTCGGGCCCGGGCACGGTGTCCCG
Source organism: Actinophytocola sp. (assembly GCA_035995025.1). Lineage (GTDB taxonomy): Bacteria > Actinomycetota > Actinomycetes > Mycobacteriales > Pseudonocardiaceae > Actinophytocola. Next base: position 16,246 of record DASYKY010000074.1, on the reverse strand, counting down.
GTCGAACAGGGTGCGGGCCATGCCGGTCACCGTGGTCAGGTAGGCGCCGGCGTCCCGGGCGCCGTACGCGGCGGCGAACTCCGGGTCGGTGCGCAGCACGCTCACCCAGGGGCCGACCCGTCCGTCCACACTGAACCCGCGGTCGTGGGAGCCGGCCAGGGCCACGACCCCGGCCATCCCCTCGGCCCGGACGTGGGCGGCGTGCGCGGCGAACCGCTGGTGCTGCTTGATCCGGTACCGCACTCCCCCGGCCGGCGAGTAGAGCACCAGCCCGCCCACCCGGTCCGGGTGGGCCACCGCCGTCGCGGCGGCCGACGAGCAGCCGACGCAGCCACCCATCAGGTGTGCCCGGCCGATGCCGAGGTGGTCGAGCAGCCCGACCGCCTGCGTCACGTAGTCGCCCCAGCCGATCCGCTGCACGCGGCCGCCGGAGCCGCCCGACTCGCGCCGGTCGAACAGGATCAGCGTGTGCTCCGCGCCGAGCCGCTCGACGAGCGCCAGCGCGCGGTAGCTGCCGACCGTGCGCCAGCTGTCCATCGTGGCGTCGAAGCCGCCGGGCGAGAACATCAGCACGGGCGGGCCCGAGCCGACCACCTCGTAGCGGGTCGTGATGCCGTCGACGACCACCGCGGGCATCAGCCCACCCCGCCACGGATCTGCCGGCCGGCGCGGACGTCCTCGGCGTAGGCGGTGATCGCGTCGAACGCGATCCCGGCCACATTGGCGTAGGTGTCGGCCGGTGTGTCCAGATTGGACTCCGGATAGCCGATCGCCCTGGTGGCCAGGCGCATCCGCCCGTCCAGCCACGGCCCGCCGCCGAACCCGCCGAGCACCGGGACCGACACCTCCGACACGACCGCGGGCCCGGCGACCGGCCCGGAGTTGGTGAAGTCGAGCAGCACGGCGCCGGCGGCCTCCAGGCGCTTCGCGGTGGTCACCAGCTCGCTCGTCAGCTCGGCGGGCACCTGAGCGCCCGCCGAGGACGCCGCGTCGTAGGTGATCCCGTACCGCAGCCCGGTCTGCGGGGTGATGCCGAGCTGGGCGAACACCGGGATGCCCGCACGGGTGATCGCCTCGACCGCCTCCGGGTAGTCGCCCGCGCCGTCCAGCTTGACCAGGTCGACGCCGCCCTCCTTGGCCAGCCGGACCGCCGCGTCGACGGCGTGGCCGGTGCCGCGCTGCAGCGGGCCGAACGGCAGGTCGCAGGACACCAGCGCGCGGCGCACGCCACGGCGCACCGCCCGGCAGACGATCAGCACCTCGTCCAGCGTGATCTCCAGCGGGTTGGTGTGCCCCCACAGGTTCACGCCGACGGTGTCGCCGACCGAGACGATGTCCACGCCGACGCGGTCGGTGATCCGGGCCAGCTGGTAGTCCCAGACGACCACGCCGACGCTCTTCCGTCCGTCCTCCTTGGACCGTTGCAGGTCCGCCAGGGTCACTTCCGGCACGCCTCACACCTCCTGGGGTGGCACGTCGACGGTCAGCCCGTCGAGGTCGTCGGTCAACGCGATCTGGCAGCCCAGCCTGCTGCCGCCCCGCCGCTCGTCGACGGCGAGATCGAGCAGGTCGTCCTCGATGTCGCGCGGCTCGCCGACCGCCGCGACGAACTCGTCGCGCACCCAGACGTGACAGGTGGCGCAGGACAGGTTTCCGCCGCACTCGCCGATGATGCCGGGCACGCCGTTGGTCACCGCCGCCTGCATCACGGACTGGCCGGCCGGGGCGTCGACCGCGCGCTGCGTGCCGTCAGGGCTGATGTACACGACCTTGGGCAAGGTTTCCCCCTCATGTCATCGCGGTCCCGCCGTTGACGTTGATCGTCTGCCCGGTGATCCAGCCGCTCTGGTCGCTCAGCAGGAACCCGATCAGCAGCGCGACGTCCTGCGGGCGTCCCAGCCTGCCCAGCAGCGCGGTCCGCGAGCGCTCGGCCACCACCTCGTCGGACATCCGCGCGCGCAGCAGCGGGGTGTCGATCGGGCCCGGGCTGACCGTGTTCACCCGGATGCCCCGCCCGCCGAGCTCCTTGGCGAGCGCCCGGGACAGCCCGATCACGCCGGCCTTCGACGCGGTGTAGTGCGCCAGGCCCGGGGTCGGGGTGTTCGTGGTGCCGGAGCCGACCAGCACGACGGAGCCGCCGTCCGGGCCCATCGCCCGCACACCCGCATGGGCGACGAGGTAGGTGCCGGTCAGGTTCACGCCCAGCACGTGCTGCCAGTGCTCGAGCGAGAGCGCGTCGAACGGCCGGTCGGCGGTGATGCCGGCGCAGTTCGCCAGGCCCCGCAACGGTTTCCCGGTGCCGGCCGCGACCGTGAACAGCTCCCCCACCGACTCCGCGTCCGACACGTCGCACCGCACGGTGGTCACGTCCAGCGATCCCGCGGCCTCGGCCAGCCGGGCCAGGCCGTCCGCGTCGCGGTCGGCCGCGACCACGGTCGCGCCCCGGCCGGCCGCGAGCAGGCTGGTGGCGAGCCCGATGCCGCTGCCGCCTCCGGTCACCACGACACACCGGCCGTCCAGCCGGTCGCTCGCGAAGTCCATGGCCGCCCCCTCACTCCCCGCCGAACACCAGCGACTTGATCACGACCGGGTGCACGCCGCGTCGCGCCGCCCCGATGTCGATGAAGTCGAACGCCGCGAGCGTGATGCCGTCGAGGCAGATCAGCCCGGTGTCCAGACCGCACTCCTTGTCGAGGATCCGGCCGAGGCTGCGGGCCAGGTCCGGCTTCAGCACCACGGCGAGCGGGCCGGCCGGAGCCGCACGCCGCGCGACGGCGGTGATCGTGTCGGCGAGCCGGCGGACCTCCGGGTAGCCGGCCCACGAGCCGGTGAGGTCGAGGTACAGGCACAGCGGCCGGCCGGCGAGACCGTGGTTGGCCTCGATCGCGGTGGTGAGCGTCGCCTCGATCGCCGGCCCGGGATCGGTCACGTCGACGGTGGCCGTCACCACCGGCACGTCCCGCACGGGCAGCAGCTCCGGGTCGCTCAGGTACACGGTGTTGCCGCTGACGTCCACACTGAACCCCGCCGCGCCGAGCACCGTGGCGCGGATCGCCGACGGCGCGAGCCGCCAGTCCAGTCCGGACAGCTGCCCGCGCAACCGACGCGCGAGCTCCCAGCCGAGGTCGCCCACCGGCGCGGCGTCGCCGGTCAGGAACTCGGCCACCCCGCCGGAGAGTACGACGGTGTCCGGCGGCCCGCCAGGCTCCGGCCAGGCGGTGACCGCGACCTCCTTGCCCAGTGGCGAAAGCGTGCCGCGGGCCGCCTGCGCGACGACGGCCGCCATCGCGTCGCACAGCTCCGCGACGGCCGGCTCCGGAAGTGGCTCGCCGGTCCGCAGCGGCACGCCGAGCGCCGCGGCGATCCGCTCGGCGTAGGGCTCGACGCGGCGCACGGTCCCGGTGTCGTCCCAGGCGACCAGCCGCCCGCCGACGCCGAGCGCCGCGGTGTGCTCGGCGCGGCCGTCGCGCAGCCAGGTGAACTTCGCCGTGCCGCCACCGAGGTCCAGCGACAGCACCCGGCCGGAGCTGGTCTCGCTGTGCCGGACCGCGCCCGAGCCGTGCGCGGCGAGCAGCGCCTCCATGTGGTGGCTCGCCGCCGCGCAGACGAAGTCGCCCGCGTACGCGGCGAGCTCCCGGGTGAGCGACTCGGCGTTGCGGCGCAACAGCGCCACCCCGGTCAGCAGCACCGCCCCGGTGTCCACATCGGAGGGACGGGTGCCGGCGTCGGTGTAGGCCCGCCGCACCAGCTCCCGGACCGCACCCGCGTCGATGTCGTCCCCGTCGACGTACGGGGTCAGCGCGACCGGCGACTGGGCCAGCACGTCGCGCCGGACGACCGTGTAGCGGTCGGTCATCAGCTGTCCGACCCGCTGCAGGAAGATCCGCGCGAACGTCACGTGCGTGGTGGCCGAGCCGATGTCGATGCCGACCGTGGACAGCTCGATGGTCTCCTGTTCCCAGGTCAGGTCACCGGAGTAGTCCACCACGAGCGGGTCGTGCTGGTGCCCGTGTCCATGCCCGTGTCCATGGCCGTGCCCCGGCGCGTCAGGCAAGGAACTTCTCCATCAGGTAGGGCGCACCGGCCGCCAGGCACTCGGACTGGTAGAGCTTGTCGACGTCGGGGTCCTGGTCGCCGTACTCGATCTGCGTGCCGCCGTCGCGGACGTCCACGTCCACGCCGAGGATGATGCGGGTCTTCCGGTCGGTCATCGGGTAGCGCATGCTGCCGAACATCGTCGCCATGTACCGCGACGGCTCGGTGCTGAGGTTGAAGTGCTGGTGGAACATGTCGTCGTCGGGTGCGTAGAGGTACCCGTGCTCCCAGTGGACCTGGCGCTTGGTGGTGTCCCCCTCGTACCAGACCAGGCTGTAGCCCTTGCCGGTCACCGGGAAGATCTGCACGCCGGAGTCGTGCCGGTGCGCCTTCTTGTAGGTGCCGGCCGGGATCTGCGACACGTGCGAGTGCAGGCTGCCGTCGGCCAGCACGAACGAGATGTTGGTCCCGCCCGCCCCGCGTTCCTTCCACTCCTTGAGCTCGAACGAACCCAGGTCCGGCACGAAGTTGGTCTCCCACATGTGCCGGCCGGGCAGGTTCGGGATGAGCGTGCCGTCGCCGGTGACGCGGGCGTCGGCGGAGAGCCGGTAGGAGAAGTCCGCGTGGTTGTCGAAGATGAAGTCCTCGTCACGGAAAAGCTTGAACAGCAGCGGGGCGTCGGTCGCCAGCGCGTAGCGGACCTCCTCGGTGCCGCTCATGTTGAAGAACCGGTAGCGCACGTTCGGCGGGATGGCGAACATGCTGCGCGGTCCCCACTCGAAGGAGATCGTCTCGCCGCCGACCTCGAAGCTGGCCCGCCCGTGCCCGGCCAGGACGTACACGACCGCCTCGAACAGGTGCTGCTGCCGCTCGCTGTGTCCACCCGGGTCGATCGCGTGCAGGAACGTGTTCGAGAAGTCACCGCGGCCGCCGACGTGGATCACCGCGGCGCGCGTGCCGGACCGGTCCCACGGCGCGACCTCGAGGTCGAGAAGGTTGAGGAAGAAGTCCTCGTGGATCGGCAGGCCGAGGCCTTCCACCCAGTCGAGGTAGGGGTCCATCAGGAACTTGCGGTCGGCGACACGCACTTGCGGTCCGGTCAGGATCGGCATCCGAACTCCTCTGAACTGATGGTATGACCATTATACATCAGTGGTTCTCGCGGCCGCTGCCGGCCGCGCCACGTCGAAGGCCTCCGCGTTCCCGGCCGAGGTGCGCAGGAAGTCGGCCCGTGCCGCCTCGGCCGTTCGCATCGCCCACCGGCCGGTGGTGGCGATGCCGACCACGAGGGCGACCGCGCCGGCGAAGGACACCACCGCCCACGCGGGCACGGCCGCCGCGGTGAACGTGTCCGCGGACGGCACCGGCCAGCGGTGCGCGAGGATGCCGCCGACGACGGCCACGCCGAACGCGCCGCCGATCTGCCGGGCGGTCGAGGCGATCGCCGCCGCCACCCCGGCCTGCGCCTTCGGCATCCCCGCGACGGTGGCCACCAGGATCGGCGCGTTGACCGTGCCCAAACCGACCCCCACGAGCACGAAGCCGGTGAACAGGAGCGCGAGGCTGTCGTCGAGATGCAGGGCCATGAGCACGAGGGGGCCGGTCAGCAGCCCGAGCCCGGACACGGCGACCGCGGGCCGCGGGCCGAACCTGTTGATCAGCCACGCGGACACCGGCGGCAGCACCGTCATCGCCGCGGCCACGGGCAGCAGGAAGAGCCCGGCCACGAGCGCGGTCAGCCCGCGCACGTCCTGCAGGTACAGCGTGGCGAGCAGCAGGAAGCCGTTGTAGGCGCCGAAGGCGGTCACCGCGAGCGCGATCGCCCCGCTGAACGGCGCGCTGCGGAACAGCCGGAAGTCGATCAGCGGTGTGGCCCGGCGCAGCTCGACCAGCGGCAGCGCCACCGCGGCCGCCACCGCGAGCAGCGCGCAGGCGAGCACGTCCGGCGCGCCGAACCCGTGCCGCGGTCCTTCGATCAGCGCGTACACGGCCGCCGCCAGCGCCACCACGATGAGCGCCTGGCCCCAGGGGTCGAACGGTCGCCTGCCGGGCACCCGCGACTCCGGCACGAACCGCCCGGTCAGCACGAACACCGCCACGACGACCGGCACGTTGATCAGGAACACGTACCGCCAGCCGACCGTGTCCACGAGCAGCCCGCCCAGGATCGGCCCGGCGGCCAGGCTGATCCCGCTCATCGCGCTCCACACGCCCAGCGCCCTGGCCCGCTCGCGGGGTTCGGTGAACACGCTCGTGATGATCGCGACCGCCACCGGGTTGAGCATCGACCCGCCGACCGCCTGCACCACCCGGGCGGCGATCAGGAACCCGAGGCCGGGTGCGAGGCCGCACAGCACCGAGCCGAGCCCGAACACCAGCAGCCCGAGCCGGAAGATCCGGCGGCGGCCGACGCGGTCGGCCAGCGAGCCGGAGAACACCAGCAGGCTCGCCACCACGACCAGGTACGCGTCGATCGTCCACTGCAGACCGTCGAGGGTGGTGCCGAAGTCGGCCCGGATGGCCGGCAGCGCGATGTTCACCACCGTGCTGTCCATGACGACCATGAAGATGCTGCACGAGCACACCGCCTGGATCGCGCGCTTGCGTCCCGGGGAGAGTCCCGGCGACGACGGGGGCCCGGTCAACGAGCCGCGTGCCATTCCACGGGCAGCGTGTCCAGGAAGCGTTGCACCGCGTTGGGTGCGAAGCTCGGCGTGAACCCGTCGGCGAGCCGAAGGTCCGGCAGCCGCCGGGTCAGCTCCTCCAGCGCGATCTTGCCCTCCAGCCGGGCGAGCCCCGCGCCGACGCACGCGTGCACCCCGCGGCCGAACGCCAGGTGCGGTACCTCCAGGTCGCGGTCGACGGTCAGGGTGTCCGCGTCGGCGTACACCCCGGCGTCCCGGTTGGCGGACCCGAGTACCAGCAGCAGCCGCGCGCCGGCCGCGAGTGACACGCCGTCGAGCTCGGTGTCCTCCCCCACCGTGCGCCAGATCGCCTGTGCGGGCGAGTCGAACCGCAGGCTCTCCTCGACCAGCTTCGGGATCAGCGCCGGGTCGTCCACAAGGGACTGCCAGGTGCCGGGCCGTTCCAGGCAGCGCAGCACGGTGAGCGCGAGGAAGTTCATCGTGGTCTCGTGACCCGCGGCGACGAAGCCCATCATGATGCCGACGATCTCCGCGTCGGTCAGCGGCCGCTCGTCCATCTGGACCGCGATGAGCTCGGAGATCACGTCGGCGCCGGGGTTGGCCCGCCGCTCCCGCACCACCGCGCCCAGGTAGTCCTGGAACTCCAGGTATGCCGCGGCCGCCTCGAGATGGTCGTCGAGCGGGAGCTCGCCCCACTGCAGGGCCATCTTCTTCGAGCTCCAGTCGTGCAGCTTCTCGGCGTCCGCGTGCGGGGTGGCCATCAGGTCGACGATCACGGCGAGCGGCAGCCGGTAGGCGAACGCCTCGACGAGGTCGGCCTTGCCCTCGCCGGCGAACCCGTCGATCAGCCGGGTCGCGGTGCGCCGGCAGTGGTCCTCCAGTCCGCCGAACCGGCGCGGGGTCAGCACGCTGACGAGGAACTTGCGCACCCGCCGGTGCTCGTCGCCGTCCCGCGCCACGGTCGAGCGCATCTCGCCCAGCGGCAGGCCGCGGTTCAGCACCGCGGTCACCTCGGCCGGCACCGGCCGCACCGGCGAGGTCGACCCGGCGTTGCGGAACACCGCCGGGGTGGAGACCACCTGGCGGACCAGGTCGTAGCGGGTCACCACCCAGGCGTTGAGCACCTCGCTCCACTGGACCGGCCGCTGTTCGCGAGCCTCGTGCCACACCGGGTGCGGGTCGTCGCGCTGCGGGTTGACGAACGGGTTGTACGAACCGTGCTGGACCGGGCACCCCTGCGCCATCACGCTCTCCTCAGTGTTGTCCCGAGTGTCGTCCCGAGTTTCGGCCCGGGCTCAGGCAAGGTCGAAGTCGCTCTCGCGGTACTCGCCGGCCGGCCGGGTGCCGGCGTGCGCCGCCTCGGCCGCGCGCAGCTCGACGCGGCGGATCTTGCCGCTGATCGTCTTCGGCAGGTCGGCGAACTCCAGGCGGCGGACCCGTTTGTACGGCGCGAGATGGGTGCGGCAGTGGGCGAAGATGGCCTTGGCCGTGGCCTCGTCGGCGTGCGCGCCGCCGACGAGGACCACGAACGCCTTGGGCACCGAGAGCCGGACCTCGTCCGGCGCGGGCACGACGGCCGCCTCGGCCACGGCCGGGTGCGCGACGAGCACGCTCTCCAGCTCGAACGGGCTGATCCGGTAGTCGCTGGACTTGAAGACGTCGTCGGTGCGGCCGACGTAGGTGATGTAGCCGTCCGCGTCACGGGAGGCGATGTCGCCGGTGTGGTACCGCCCGCCGGCGAAGGCCGCCGACATCCGCTCGTCGTCGCCCTGGTAGCCGGTCATCAACCCGACCGGCCGTTCCGGGGCGCAGTCCACGCACACCTCGCCCTCGTCGCCGGGCTCGCCGCTCACCGGGTCGACCAGCGTGATGGCGAAGCCCGGCATGGGGCGGCCCATCGAGCCCAGCTTCAGCGGCTGGCCCGGCGAGTTGCCGATCTGCAGCGTGGTCTCCGTCTGGCCGAAACCGTCGCGGATGGTCAGTCCCCACGCCCGCTCGACGGTCTCGATCACCTCGGGGTTGAGCGGCTCGCCCGCGCCGGCCAGCTCGCGCAGGACGAGGGAGTCCTTGCGCTGCTTGAGGTCCTGCTGGATCAGCATCCGCCACACGGTCGGCGGCGCGCAGAACGTGGTCACCCGGGCAGCCGCGAGCACGTCCAGCATCGCACCCGCGTCGAAGCGGGCGTAGTTGTAGACGCACACCGTCGCGCCGGCCAGCCACGGGGCGAACACGCACGACCAGGCGTGCTTGGCCCAGCCCGGGCTGGACACGTTGAGGTGCACGTCGCCCGGCCGCAGCCCGATCCAGTACATCGTGGACAGGTGGCCGATCGGGTAGCTCGCGTGCGTGTGCTCCACCAGCTTGGGCAGCGCGGTGGTGCCGGAGGTGAAGTACAGCAGCAACGGATCGGCGCCGCGCGTGCGCGCCGGGTCGGCCAGCTCGTCGGCGAACGCGGCCGCGTCGGCATAGTCCCGCCAGCCCTCGACGGGCTCGCCGACCGCCACGCGCAGGTAGTCCCCCGGCACGCCGGCGAAGTTGGCGGTGTGCGCGGAGCCGGCCACGACCGCGCCGACGTCGCCGCGGTCCACCCGGTCGCGCAGGTCGTCCGGCGAGAGGAGCGTGGTCGCCGGGATGACGACCGCGCCGAGCTTCATCGCGGCGAGCGTGGTCTCCCACAGCTCGACCTGGTTGCCGAGTAGCAGCAGGATCCGGGTGCCCGGGCCGACACCCGCGTCCCGCAGGAACGCGGCCACCTGGTTGGACCGGCGTGACAGCGTGGCGAACGAGTAGCTCGCCGTCGCGCCGTCCTCCTCGATCAGCGTCAGGCCGGGCTGGTCCGGCTGCTCGGCCGCGAGCACGGCGTCGAACCAGTCGACGGCGAAGTTGAACTCGTCCGGCCGGGGCCACCGGAAGTCCGCCCGGGCGGCGGCGTAGTCGTCGCGGACGCCCAGCAGGTGGTCGCGAGCCTCGCGCAGTTCCTTGGTCGCGTTCACAGCGAGTACACGTACTTCTCTGGGTTGTCGGCGTAGTCGCGGTAGTCGCCGGGCGCCGAGATGCCGGGGATGGACGGGATCCAGTACTCCTTGAGCATCAGATCCGGGTCGGCGTACTGGCTCGCGATCTCGCGGATCTCGGGGTCGTCCAGCGCCGTCAGCCTCCCGTTCTCGATGAGCTTGAACTTCTCGCCGTCGACGGTCTCGATCTCGTAGGTCGGGAACAGCAGGTGCACGTGCAGGTGGCCGTAGGTCATGTTGCGGTCGGCCGCCCAGTACTCCTCCTCGCCGTTCCACCGGGTGCCGATCCCGATGTGGATGACACCGGAGCGGCGGCGCTCCCACTCGAAGCCGCCCGAGGAGATCATGTGCACGTCGTCCGGGCGGCGGATCCACGGCAGCGTGCCGATGGCCGCCTCCCACATCCAGAACAGCCCCTTGCGCGGGAACGCCGGATACTGGTTGTCCTTGGTCTCCTCCAGCAGCTCGTTCCAGCGCCGGCCGTACTCGCCGCCGCCCTCGACCTGCTCCAGCCGCCCGCCGTCGACGTGCAGCTTGATGGCGGGGAACGGCCGTCCGGCATGGGAAGTGGTACCGCCGACAACGCCGGTGCAGTCCTCCTGCGACAGCAGCGGTGCCGGCGGGTGACCGTGCAGGTGCCCGTAGTGGCGGACCGGGTTCTCCACGAAGCCACGCCGGTTCCCTGTGTAGTACTCCTCGTGCAGCGTCCAGGTGAGGTCGGTGCCCTCCGGATCGGTCAGCCGCACCTTGCCGCCCCGGCCGCGGCGCCAGATGCCGTCCCAGGTCTTCATGTTGATCGCGCGGTTGAGGTCCTGCGGGAAGATGCCGGCACCCGACGTGAGGTGTTCCAGCTTGAGGAAGGGCAGCTGCTCGTAGCCGAACCTGGTCTCCCGGGTGCCGCCGCCCTTGCGGTGGATCAGCAGGTCGTACTGCTCGGCCGCCAGCTCCTCGACCCACGGCACGCCGTCCCACCGGCGCGGGTGGTCGCGGTAGGGCCGGTCGCGGATGATCCAGTCGATCTCCTCGAGGGGGGTGTACTCCCGATCGGCGCCGGAGTCCAGGGTGAGGATGTCGACCGTGGCGCCCTTGTCACGCAGGGCACCCGCGACCGCCTCGGCGACCTCCGGGTCGTACCCGCGGTCGATGCCGATGAGCACCTTCTGTCCGGGTTGGACACCGCCGTAGCCGACCCAGCCCACGTGCGGCGACCGCAGCTGCTTCATCTCCGCGAGCACGCCGGCCACCTCCCCCGGCGTCCACACGCACCCGCGCTCGACCCCCTTGCGGAGCACCTCCGGGTCGACGAACAACGATGCGTCGGTCAGGGCCTCGTGGTTGTGGTCGATGCACATGCGATGGCTACCCGCTTCTTTGAGGACCTATGGACTAACCATTAGTGAACAGACAAGCAAGTCGGCGCGGCCGTGTCAAGACCGGTTCCGTTACGCCACCGAAGCGGGGATCAGGCGACGCAGCGTCGTCTCGAGCCAGGCGCCGTACTCGGCCGGCGTGTGACCGTGCATCCGGGCGTGCAGGAGGAACGTGTCGGCCGCGCAGAGGGTCCCGGTGGTGCGGACGAGCCACTCCACGTCCGCGCCGGCGGGCAGCAGCCCATCCTTGTCCATTGTGGACCAGAAGGTGCGGAAGTTGGCGAGCGTGGCCTCCCGCCCCGCCTGCGCCGCCGTCCCGACTAGCGGCTCGATGGACTCCGCCTGCTGGGCGACCGCGAGGACGCCGCCCGCGCGCAGCATGATGTCGCGGCTGGCGGCGGTGACCGCCGCGATGCGCTCCGCGACGGTCGGCGCGGTCGTGGCGACGGCGAACCAGTCCCTGCCCGCCACGTCGACCAGCGCGGTGTCGCCGACGATCGCGACGTCCACGACCCGTTTGAGCAGCGCCGCCTTCGTGCCGAACCGCACGTACACGGTCCGCGCGCCGACCCCGGCCGCCCGGGCGACCGCCGCGAGCGTGGTCGCCGCGTAGCCGTCGGCGACGAACAGGTCCGTCGCGGCACGCACGATCCGCTCCTCGGTGTCGGCCACGCGGGCGGCCCGTAGGTCGGGTTTGACATCCTCGGTCACAAGATGCAGTCTAACTGCATTGTTGCAGTCGGGGTGCATCGAGAGGAAGACAGTCATGACCGAGGCCCCGCGACTGGCCGGTGTCCACCACCTCAAGCTGCCGGTCTCCGACCTGGAGCGGTCGCGCACCTGGTACGAGAGCCGGCTCGGCTACACGGCACAGATCGAGTTCGTCGAGCAGGGCACGCTGATGGGGATCGGCCTCGCGCACCCGGCGGGCGGCCCGGACCTCGCGCTGCGGCTGGACCCGGACCGTGCCGCCGCGGCGGCCGGGTTCGACTACTTCGCGATCGGCGTCCCGGACCGCGGGGCGATCGAGGCGCTCGCCGCCCGGCTGACCGACCTCGGCGAGGAGCACGCGGGCGTGCACCGGGCGTCGGCCGGCTGGATCCTCCCGCTCCTGCACGACCCGGACGGCCACGAGGTGCGCTTCTACACGATCGAGCACCACACCGACCTGCCGAGGGACGAGGTCACCACGGTCGACGACCCCCGCGAGACGGCCGATCGCCGTGCCGCGGAGGCCGACGCCAGGAGCTAGGGCGCGTCTGGCGGATCTTGGTCGATGCGATTCGTGATCCAGGCGGTTCCTGGCAAGGCGGAGCAATGGCCTCGTACCGGGTCGTACTCGGCCGCTGCGACAACGCAGCCAGGGGCCGCTTGGGCGCGAACCGCCGCGGCCGAAGATCCGCCAGACGCGCCCTAGCGCTTCCGGTAGAAGGCACGGACCGAGTCGACGATGCGGTCCTGGTCGGCCTCGGTGAGGTCCACATAGGTCGGCAGGTACAGCCCGCGCGCGGCGAGCCGCGCCGCGTTGAGCGACGGCCAGTCCGGGTCGAGGTACATCGGCTGGCGGCTCATCGGCTGGAAGAAGTGGCGGGTCTCGATGCCGTCCTGCATCAGGTGGGCCATCAGCTCGTCGCGGTCCTCGGCGAGCAGGTCGTACATCCACAGCACGTCGCGCGGCGGCATCCTGGTGATGCCCGCGACGTCGGCGAGCGCCTCGTCGTAGTGCGTCTCGATGCGCTTGCGGGTCGCGATGATGTCGTCGATGCGCTCCAGCTGGGCAAGGGCGACGCCCGCCTGGAGGTTGGTCATCCGGAAGTTGTACGCGAGCTTGCGGTGGATGAAGTCGTGCTTCTCGCTGAACGCCATCGCCCGCAGGTGCGCCATCTGATCGGCGAGGCGCGCGTCGTCGGTGACGCAGACCCCGCCCTCGCCGGCGGTGATGATCTTGTTGCCGAACAGCGAGAAGCAGGCGATGTCGCCGACCGGCCGGACGCTGTGTGCCTCGGCGGAGTCCTCCACGACCCGGAGGTTGTACTCGTAGGCAAGCTGCATGATCGCGTCCATGTCGCAGCGTCTGCCGTACACGTGGACCGGCATGATCGCCTTGGTCCGGGGCGTGATCCTGGACTCGACGAGCGACACGTCGACGTTCAGGTCGTCGGCGCAGTCCACGAAGACCGGTGTCGCGCCGGTGTAGGTGACCGCCCACGCGGAGGCGATCATGGTGAACTCCGGGACCAGCACCTCGTCGCCCGGGCCGATGCCCAGGGCGCGCAGGGCCAGCGTCAGGGCGCCGGTGCCGGACGAGCACGCCACGCCGTGGCCGACGCCGTTGTAGGTGGCGAACTCCTGCTCGAAGCGGCGGACGAGCGGGCCCTGCGACGAGACCCAGCCCGTTTCGATCGCCTCGGTGACGTATGCCAGCTCCTTCCCGGTGAGGCTGGGCCGGGAAACCGGGTACTTGATCGTCATCTTCCTCTCCCTCACGTGCCGAGCTCCTGGTCGAGCAGTTCGAACATCTCCGTGTCGGTGGCGGCGTCGAGGTCCAGCTCGGCCGCGTCGTCGGGTGCCGAGGCCACCGCGCTCCACCTGGTGCGGAACACGTCCAGCCGGGCGGCGACCTGCTGGTGCGCCGGACCGTCCACTGCGGACTCCAGCACGGCCTTCTCCAGCCGGTCCAGCTCGGCCAGGATCGCCTCCGGACCGCCCAGCTCCGGGTCGCCGAGGAGCGTCGCCAGGTGGCCGGCGAGCGCGTCGGGCGTCGGGTAGTCGAAGACGAGGGTCGCGGCCAGCGAGAGACCGCTCGCGGCGCCGAGCCGGTTGCGCAGCTCCACGCCGGTCAGCGAGTCGAAGCCCATGTCGGTGAAGGCGGCCGCCGGGTCGATCGCGTCCGCACCGGTGTGCCCGAGGACGACCGCCACCTGTTCGGCGACGAGGTCGTGCAGGGCCTCGGTGAGCTTCGTCCCGCGCAGACCCTCGAGCCGGACGGGCGCGGCGGCCGGCGCGGCGGTGCGGTTCGCCGTGGGGCGGACGAGGCCGCGCAGGATGTGCGGCGGCTCGCCACCGGCGCGGAAAGCCGCCAGGTCGAGCCGTGCCGGCACGGCCAGCGGGTCCGGTGTGGACAGTGCGGCGTCCAGCAGGGACAGCGCGTCCGCGTCGGGCAGCGCGCGCACGCCGGCCCGTTCGAGCCGGCGGGCCTCGGCATCGGTGAGCGTCTCGCTCATCCCCTCCGCCCACAGGCCCCAGGCCAGCGAGGTGGCCGGGAGGCCGCGGGCGCGCCGGTGCCGCGCGAGCGCATCGAGGAACGCGTTCGCGGCCGCGTAGTTCGCCTGCCCCGCGCCGCCGAGGGTGCCGGCCAGCGAGGAGAAGAGCACGAACGCGGACAGGTCGCCGGCCAGCTCGTGCAGGTGCCAGGCCGCGTCCACCTTGGGCCGCAGCACGGCGTCGAGCCGCTCCGGGGTCAGGTCCGCGACCAGGCCGTCGTCGAGCACGCCCGCCGCGTGCACCACGGCGGACACCGGGTGCTCGGCCAGCAGGGCGGTGACCGCGTCCCGGTCGGCGACGTCGCAGGCCACGACCCGCGGCTGCGCGCCGAGTGCGGACAGCTCGGCGACCAGCTCGGCGGCGCCGGGGGCCGCCGGTCCGCGGCGTCCGGTCAGGACCAGGTCCCGCACGCCGTGCTCGACCACGAGGTGGCGGGCCACGAGCCTGCCCAGTCCCCCGGTGCCGCCGGTGATCAGGACGGGTCCGTGCCAGGTGTGCGGCTCCCCCGTCGCCCGGGCCCGGGCCAGCCGGGCCACCTCGAGGTCGCCGTCGCGGAGCAGCACCTGAGGTTCGCCGAGCCCGATCGCGGTGGGCAGGGCGGCGGCCGACGCGTCCGTGCCGTCGGTGTCCACGAGCAGGAACCGGCCGGGGTGCTCGGCCTGCGCCGACCGCACCAGGCCCCACGCGGTCGCGGCGGCGAGGTCGTCGCCGGCCACGGCGCCGCGGGTGACGAACACGAGTCGCGCGGCGGCGAACCGCGGTTCGGCCAGCCACTCCCGCACCAGTCCGAGCACGCGTGCGGCAACGGTGTGGGCGGCGGGCACGACCGGGCCCTCGCCGCCGATCTCGACGAGCACCGCGTCCGGCACGGTGCCGACCGCGGCGAGGTCGTCGGCGCGCACGAACGCGGGCCGGGCGGCGACGGCGTTGGTGGTGACCCAGTCGAGCCGGTAGAGCGCGTCGTGCGCGGCGGCGGTGTGGTCGGCGGGCAGCGCGCGAACGGTGAGCGCGGCGATCTCGGCGACGACCTCGCCCGCCCCGTTCGCGGCCGTGACGGAGACGGTGTCGGTGCCGGTGCGGGTGAGCCGGACGCGCAGGGAGGTTCCGGCCGCCGCGTACACGGACACACCTTCCCAGACGAGCGGCACGCTGCGCTCGGGCAGACCGAACAGGAAGGCGGCGTGCAGCGCGGCATCGAGCAGCGCGGGGTGCAGGTCGAAGCCGGCCGTGTCCGGCACGCTGACCTCGGCGAAGACCTCGTCCCCGGCCCGCCAGGCCGCGGTGAGGCCCTGGAACGCCGGGCCGTACTCGAACCCGCCCGCGGCACGCTCGTCGTAGAAGCCGTCGAGGTCCACGGGTTCCGCGGTGGGCGGCCGGCTCTCCGGACTCGGGCGGTCCGGCCGCTGGGGCGCGAGCGTCCCGGCGGCGTGCTGTGTCCACTCGGGAGCGTCCGCCCGCGAGAAGACCGTGACCGGCCGCCGGCCGGACTCGCCGGGGTCGCCGACCCGCACCTGGAGGTCGACCGCGGCGCGCTCGGGGAGAACCAGCGGCGCGGACAGCACGAGGTCCGCGACGCGCTCGCCGCCGGTGTGTGCCCCGGCCTGCCGGGCGAGCTCCACGAACACGGTGCCCGGCACCAGCACGGAGCCCGCCACGACGTGGTCGGCGAGCCACGGGTGGGTGCGGAGGGAGACGCGACCGGTGAACACGACGTCCTCGCTGCCGGCCAGCTCGACGGGTCCGCCGAGCAGCGCGTGCCCGGCGGGCGCCGGCCAGGTCCGCTCGCGCTGGAAGGCGTAGGTGGGCAGGTCGACCTGGTGTGTGCCGGGCAGGATGGCGTTCCAGTCGAGTTCGATGCCCGACACGAACAGCCGGCCGATGGCGTGGGCGATGGTGTCGCGCAGCATCGGCACGCAGA
>DASYKY010000073.1:0-12452 GCA_035995025.1 Actinophytocola sp. | reverse complement strand
CTTGTCGCGCAGGATCCGCTGGCGGACCAGCTTCTTGTTCAGCGCCCGGAACGCGGCGCCGACCTCCTTCTCGCGACCCTCGAACGCGCCGCCCTCGACCGCGCCGACCTTCTCCAGGGTCGCGGCCTTGATCTCGTCCAGCTTGGACTCGCGCTCCTGCTTGCCGGCGATGGTCAGCGCCTGCGCCAGCTCGTCGCTGACGGCGGCGGTGACCGCCTCCAGCGCGTCGGGCTGGTATGCCGGGTAGGTCGGGTACTCGCGGGTCTCCTTGGCGGCGACCTCGGCGAGCCGGGCCTGGGCCTCGCACAGGACCTTGATGAACGGCTTCGACGCTTCGAGGCCCTGCGCCACGACCTCCTCGGTCGGCGCGACCGCGCCGTCGGCGATCAGGTCCAGCACGTTCGGGGTGGCCTCGGCCTCGACCATCATGATCGCGACGTCGCCCCCGTCGCTGCCTCCAGGGCCGGCGGGCCCGGAAACCACGCGGCCGGCGACGACCATGTCGAAGGCGGCCTTCTCGAGCTGCTCGTAGGTCGGGAACGCGACCCACTGCTCACCGATCAGGGCCACCCGGACACCGCCGACCGGGCCGGAGAACGGCAGGCCGGAGAGCTGGGTGGACGCCGACGCGGCGTTGATCGCCACGACGTCGTAGGGGTCCTGCGGGTTGAGGCTCTGCACGGTGATGACGACCTGGATCTCGTTGCGCAGACCGTCCACGAAGGACGGGCGCAGCGGCCGGTCGATCAGCCGGCAGGTGAGGACCGCGTCCGTGGACGGGCGGCCCTCGCGGCGGAAGAACGAGCCGGGGATGCGGCCCGCGGCGTACATCCGCTCCTCGACGTCGACGGTCAGCGGGAAGAAGTCGAAGTGCTCCTTCGGGTGCTTCGACGCCGTGGTCGCGGACAGCAGCATGGTCTCCTCGTCGAGGTAGGCCACGACGCTGCCGGCTGCCTGGCGGGCAAGGCGCCCGGTCTCGAACCGGATGGTGCGCTTGCCGAAGTTGCCGTTGTCGATCACGGCAGTGGTCTCGTGAACTCCAGCTTCGCTGAAGTCGCTCATGTAGTTACTCCTCGTCATCGCGGGCGCGCACACCCCATACGGGGCACAGGGCGCGGGAATCCTCGCGAGGCCGGTCTTCGATCGAAGCGCCCGGGGCTTGGTCGGGGGAACCGCCAGCTGAACCCGGGAGCCACTACCGAGGACCGGCGAACTGATCCCCGTACGCGGCGCGCATTGCCCTTGTGTTTGTCGTTCCAGAGACGTCGGGGGAGCGGTCGCGTGACCACTCCCCCGTTGCGTCTATCGGCGCAGGCCGAGTCGCTGGATCAGCGACCGGTAGCGTTCGATGTCCACCTTGGTCAGGTAGTTGAGCAGTCGCCGCCGGCGGCCGACCAGCAGCAACAGGCCACGGCGCGAGTGGTGGTCGTGCTTGTGCACCTTCAGGTGCTCGGTCAGGTCGCTGATGCGCTTGGTCAGCATCGCGACCTGGGCCTCCGGCGAGCCGGTGTCGGCGTCGTGCACCCCGTACTCCGCCAGGATGGTCTTCTTCTCCTCGGTGGACAGCGCCACTCTTCGTACTCCTTGGGATTGAGATGTTCCGTGCGGTCCCGTAAACCCGGGATAACAGGTGCCAGCCGCCACGGACCGCAGCCGGACCCAACGACCGAGGTTAGCAGGTGGTTCGTTAGCCCTGCTTACTGGCCAGTGGGACACGGTCGAGCGGGGTGTACACCGGTCCCTCGCCGCCCGTCTGGTCGCTACGGAACAGCACCACCTCGTGCGCCGTCCACCAGCTGCCGAGGTACTCGGCCAGATCGTGCACGGCGCGGATCGCGCTGCGGCTCCCGGCCGCGCCGCGCCGCCAGCGGGCGATCGTGACGTGCGCGTTGAAGTCGTACCGGCTGGTGTTGGCGTCCGCGTTCAGCGCGCCGGCCAGCGTGCGCAGCGCGGTCGCGTCCCGGCCCTCCATCGGGCTGACGCCCGACCACAGCACGCCGGGGAACCTGCCCGCGCCGCGCAGCCGCAGCCGGGCGGGGGCGAGACCGGCGGCCTGGCGGCGAAACCACGTGCCGCGCCGGTCGACGTGCTCGCGGTCGCCGTAGAAGCCCAGCGTGATGTGCCAGCGTTCGGGCGGGACCCAGCGCAGCTCTGGGTCGTCCTCGCGGATCGCGTGCAGCCGCTCGGTGAGCTCGGTGCGCACGGAGCCGGGCAGCTCGATGGCCGAGAAGAGGCGGACCATCTACTGTGGCTGGCCCGCCCGTCGCAGCAGGTCCGCGAGTTCGGGAAACTTGCCGTTGAGCAGGCTCGCCGCGGCGGCGAGGTCGTTGGCCTCGGCCACCCGGCGCAGCGCGGCGACCGCGACCCGGTCGTTGCGTCCGATGTCGACCGGCAGGTTGTCCCTGGTCACCGAGGGCCGCGAGGCGCGGACCTCTTCCAGGGCACGCATCATGGCTTCCTTCTTGCCGGCCGCCACGTCCGGCACGAGGATCTTGCGCTCCAGCATGATGAGCCGGGCCAGCACGGCCGGGTTGCCGATCTTGGCCCGCCTGCCGCTCATCACCTGGCTGAGCATGGGCGCGCTGATGCCGAGCACGTCGGCGAGGAACGCCTGCGAGATGTCGAACGCGACCACCAGGCGGCGCACCCGGTCCCCGAGGGGTTCGCCGTACCACTCGCGCTGCAGCGCGAGGTTCCGCTGGACGATCTTGTGGTCCTCCACCTTCGCCTCTCCCCTGGTTACCGCTTCCGGCCGGGCCCCGAGCACAGCCAAACAGCATCTTGCCAGGCGTGTGCGAATTGCGTGGGTAATCCCGACACCTGTTCGCATCTGCACGTCTTCGGGGGTAACTCGAGCGGGTGACGCAGAGTCAGCTCAGCAGTTCGCGACTCCGGCGCACGTCGTCGTGCATGCGCTCGACCAGGGCTTCCGTGGTGTCGAAGCGCTCCATGTCGCGTAACCGGGCGACGAAGTCGAACGCCACCCGCTGGCCGTAGAAGTCCTCGTCGACGTCGAGCACGAACGCCTCCACCCGGCGTTCCCGGCCGGAGAAGGTGGGATTCGTGCCGACGGAGATGGCCGCCATCAGCGGCTCGCGGCCGGCCGCGGTCAGCAGCGAGAACCGGCCCGCGTACACGCCGTCGGCCGGGACCGCGGCGAACCGCGGGGTGGACAGGTTGGCGGTCGGGAAGCCCAGCTCGTGCCCGCGGCGGTCGCCGCGCACGACGATCCCTTCGAGCCGGTGCGGCCTGCCGAGCGCGGCCGCGGCCGCGGTGACGTCGCCCGCGTTGATGCACGCGCGGATGTAGGTGGAGGAGAACGTGATCTCCTCCGCAGGCGTGGAGTTCGGCACGGTGACGAGCTTGGCGCCATCCACGGCGAAACCGAACCGGTGGCCCAGCTGGGTGAGCAGCTCGACGTTGCCGAGCGCCTTGTGCCCGAACGTGAAGTTCTCCCCCACCACCACGGCGGCCACGTGCAGCTCGTTGACCAGTGCCTCGTGGACGAACTCGTCGGCGGGCACCTTGGACAGCTCGTGGGTGAACGGCAGCACGCAGAACACGTCCACGCCGAGCTGCTCGACGAGCTCCGCCTTGCGCCGCAGCGTGGTCAGCTGCGCGGGGTGGCTGCCCGGCCGGACAACCTCGGCCGGGTGCGGGTCGAACGTGACCACCACGCTCGGCACGCCGCGTTCCTGCGCGAGCGCCACCGCGCGGTGGATCAGCTCCTGGTGTCCCAGATGCACACCGTCGAACACCCCGATCGTGGCCACACACCGTCCCCAGCCACCGGGGATGAACTCCAGACCGCGCCAGCGCAACACGGGCTCAACCCTACTGTTCCGCCCCTCCGGAACTAACTCCTGTGGTCACCGGGTCTGGTGGCGTCCTGTTCGGCGCGTACCAGTGGCTGGTTCGCGTCCCGTTCCCCTCAACCCGCGAGTCCAACACTCGCGACGGCCGAGTCCAACGCCCGGAGCGTTGGACTCGCGGGTCCGGAGCGTTGGACTCGCGGGGTCAGGCGGGCGTGAGGACGACGACCGAGCGGGCCGCCTCGCCCTCGTCGACGGCCAGGGCGATCGCGTGGCCGGCCGGGTCGAACACGCCGTAGGTGCCGGCGATCCCCGCGGCCGGCAGCTGCTGGCCGCGCAGCAGCGCCGCGGCGGACCGGACGTCGACGTCGCGGCGCGGGAACGCCTTGCCCACCGCGTCGTCCATCGACAGCGACAGCCCTGGCTCCTCGGCCAGCCGGTCCAAAGTGGTCACCCCGCGAAGGTCGAACGGGCCGACCCTGGTGCGCCGCAACGCACCCAGGTGGCCGCCGACGCCGAGGTCCGCGCCGAGGTCGCGGGCGAGCGCACGCACGTAGGTCCCCGAGGAGCACTCGACCATCACGTCCAGCTCGATGACCTCGCCCTCGCGCCGGGTGGCCAGCAGGTCGAACCGGGACACCTCGACCGGCCGGGCGGGCAGCTCGACCTGCTCCCCCGCGCGTACCCGGGCGTAGGCCCGCTTGCCGTCCACCTTGACCGCGCTCACCGCGCTCGGCACCTGCTGGATGTGCCCGGTCAGCTTCGCGATCCCGGCCGCGACCGCCTCGTCCGCCACCCCGGAGGCGTCCGCTGTGGACAACACATCGCCCTGGGCGTCGTCGGTCGTGGTGGCGGCGCCGAGGCGGATCGTGGCCAGGTAGGCCTTCGTGTCCAGCGCGAGGTGGCCCAGCAGCTTCGTGGCCCGCTCGATGCCGAGCACGAGCACGCCGGTGGCCATCGGGTCGAGCGTGCCGGCGTGCCCGACCTTGCGGGTGCCCAGGATCCGCCGCACCCGCGCGACGACGTCGTGGGAGGTCATGCCGTCCGGCTTGTCGACGACGACGAGGCCGGGCGGGACGGTGACACGCTGCTTGGTCGCTGCTGGGGGCACGAGGTCACATCTTCCCAGAGCTAGGCGGCGGCCAGGTCCCAGGCCCGCCGCCGGATCCGCACCGGCACCTGTTCGCCGCGCGCCTCGGCGTCGAACACCGCCGCGCGGGCGCGCCGCCACCACACCGACGTGCGCCACAGGCCGAGCAGCAGGACCACGACCACGGCGAGCAGCGCCAGCCGGAACGCGGCGGGCGAGCCGAGCGGTGCGAAGAACGACAGCAGCAGGCCCACGGCCAGCGCGGACACGGTGATCGCCACGAACCCGCCGACGTTGACCACGCCGGTCGCGGTGCCCATCCGGTGCAGCGGGTTGTAGTCGCGGGCCAGCGCGAACGCGATCGACGAGGCGGGCCCGCCCACGGAGAGCACGGCGAACCCGGTGAGCAGGACCGGGACGGGGACGTGCCCGCCCGGCCAGCCGAGCAGCACGGCCCAGACGCCGAGCGCGGCGAGCAGGTAGCCGACGACCAGCGTCATGCGGCACGCGGGCCGCCAGCTGATCACCGCACCGACCGCGGGCCCGCCGACGATCGCGCCGACGACCAGCACGGCGAGCAGCGTGCTCGCGGCCGGCCGGGCGAGGCCCTGCGCCTGCACCAGGTACGGGAAGCCCCACAGCAGGCCGAGCACGGCTGGGGCGAACATCGTGGCGAAGTGCACCCAGAAGCCCAGCCGGGTACCGGGCGTGCGCCAGGCCTGTCGTACCTGGCCGAGCACGACGCGCAAGGACTGCGCCTCGCGCCGGGTCACCACCCCGCCCGGCTCGTCGCGGACGCGCAGGGCGAGCACCACGGCGTAGAGCGCGGTGGCGGCGCCGGTCACCGCGAACGTGGCGGTCCAGCCGACGCCGTTGAGCAGCACGGCGAGCGGGAGCGTGGAGACCAGGTTGCCCAGCGCGCCGAGCGCGGCGGTGACGGCGGCGAGCGCGGCGTAGCGGCGGGCCGGGAAGTGGGCGGCCACCAGGCGCAGCACGCTGACGAACGTCATCGCGTCGCCGACCCCGAGCACCCCGCGGGCGAGCAGGCCAAGCGGGTAGGAGGTGGCGAACGCGAACAGGAGCTGGCCCAGGCCCATGAGCACGGCGGCCACCGTGAGCACGCGGCGCGGGCCGTAGCGGTCGACGAGCAGGCCGGTCGGGATCTGCATGAGCGCGTACACGCCGATCTGCAGGACGGTGAACGTGCCGAGGGCGGCCGGGCCGAGCCCGAACCGGGCACCGGCCTCGAGGCTCGCGACGCCGAGCGAGGTGCGATGGAACACCGCCGCCAGGTAGACGAGAACCGCGATGGCCCAGATCATCAGCGCCCGTCGGCCGCGCACAACTCTCCCGTTCCCTGTCGGTGGCTTCCGCTGGGAACAGCGCGCGGGGGCAACAAATCGTTAGCCAGGCTAAGCGTGGGATCGGTCACGCCCGGACGGCGCCGAGCACGGCCCACCGTCCCGAGTGGAGCCTGCCGAGCACGGCGGCCAGCCGGACGAACATGAACGCGGTCAGCCCGGTCCAGATCCCGGCCAGGCCCCAGTCGAAGACGAACGCGGCCCAGGTCAGCGGCAGGAACCCGATCGCCGCCGCGGCGATCGTCGCGGTGCGCAGGAACGCCGCGTCGCCCGCGCCGAGCAGCACGCCGTCGAGCGCGAACACCACGCCCGCGATCGGTTGCAGCGCAACGAAGAACCACCACGCGTGCGGAATCTCGGCCAGCACCGCACCGTCCGAGGTGAACACTCCGGGCAGGACACCGGCGAGCGCGGCGAACAGCACGCCGAGCGCGACGCCGAAGACCAGCCCGTAGCCGGTGACCTGCCGGGCCAGCCCGCGCGCGGTGCGGTCGTCGCCGGCGCCGAGGGCCGCGCCGACGAGCGACTGCGCGGCGATCGCGAGCGAGTCGAGGACCAGCGCGAGGAACGTCCACAGCTGCAGCACGATCTGGTGCGCGCCGACCGCGCCGGTCGACGTGTGGGCGGCGACCGCGGTGGCGGAGACGAAGCAGGCCTGGAACGCGAGGCTGCGCACGACGAGGTCGCGGCCGAGGGCGAGCTGCGCGCGCATCCGGCGCGGCTGCGGCGCGAGGTCGACCCGCTCGGCCATGAGCGCGCGGATGAACAGCGACGCGGCGATCAGCTGGGCGCAGACGTTTGCGATCGCGGAGCCCTCGAGGCCCCAGCCCGCACCGTAGACGAGCAGCGGGCACAGCGCGGCGGAGATCCCGTTGCCGGCGAGGACGTAGCGCAGCGGGCGGCGGGTGTCCTGGACACCGCGCATCCAGCCGTTGCCGGCCATCGTGACGAGCACGAACGGCACCCCGAGCAGAGCGATGCGCAGCCAGCTCACGGCGGCGTCCGCGACCGGGCCGGGGCCGGCGAGCAGCCGCGCGATCGGCGCCGCGAGCAGCTGCCCGGCGGCGACCAGCACGACGCCGACGGCGACCGCGAGCCAGGTGGCCTGCACACCCTCGGCGACGGCGTCCGCGCGGCGGCCGGCGCCGTGCAGCCGGGCGGCGCGCGCGGTGGTGCCGTAGCTGAGAAAGGTCAGCTGCGTGGAGACCTGGGCGAGCACGATCGCCGCGACACTCAGCCCGCCGAGCTGGACGGCGCCGAGGTGCCCGACCACGGCCGTGTCGACGAGCAGGTAGAGCGGCTCGGCGGCCAGGACGCCGAGGGCCGGGACGGCGAGCCCGAGGATCTCGCGGAGCGGCGCTCGCTCGGTCACGAATCCTCCCGGTAAGGTGCATAGTAGACTTTCGCTCCTGACACTACGGTAAGGACCGATCGTGGACAACGCTGATTACCTGGACGTGGCCCTGCGCCTGGCCAACGCGTCGCTCGACGACGTGTCCTGCCTGCGCGCCGCGCTGCACGACGAGCCGTGGTGGTCCGAGCGCGCGACCGAGGCGGACCTGGCCGCGCTGCGGCCGGTGGCCGAGGGCCTGCGCCGGGCGCTGACCGCCGCCGTGGCCGCCGACGGCACGGCCGTGCCGCGCGAGGTGAACGCGTTGCTGGCGGCGCACCCGCTGCGGCCCCGCCTGTCCGCGGGCCACGAGGCGGCGGCGGACTGGCACGTCCACGTGGCCGCCCTCGACGCGCCGCCGGCCACCGAGGTCGCCGCCGCGGCCGCGTGGGGCATCGCGCAGGGCGTCGTCCACTACGGACTGTCCCGCTGGGGCCGGTGCGGTGCGGACGGCTGCGCCAACTTCTACCTGGACACGTCGACGAACAAGGCGAAGCGCTTCTGCTCCCCGCGCTGCGCGAACCGCATGCATGTGGCGGCGTTCCGCTCCCGCCGGCGAACGTGACCGGGGTCAGGTGAGGATGACCGAGCGGTCCAGGTTGCGCGGGTGGTCGGGATCCAGGCCGCGTGCCTGCGCGAGCGCCCCGGCCAGCCGGTGCACGCGGACGAGGTCCGCCAGCGGGTCGCCGGCCCACTGCTCCACGTGCACGCCCGTGCGGCCCAGCTCATCGACCAGGCCGGCCGGGGCCGGGCCGAAGAACCACACCACCCGGTCCGGGGCGGCGATCGAGATCGGGCCGTGCCGGTACTCCATCGCGTAGTACGACTCCGTCCACACCTGCGCCGCCTCGCGCAGCTTCAGGGCGGCCTCGTTCGCCAGGCCCACCGTCCAGCCCGTGCCGAGGAACGTGAACTGCGACGCGGCCGTCAGCGCGGGCGCGAGCGGTGCGGCCAGCGCCTCCTCGGCCGCCGGGGGCAGCGCACCGGTCTCCTCGCCAAGGTGCGTGCGCAGCACGACCAGGGCCGTCGTCGCGAAGCGCGTCTGCACCACCGAGCGCTCGTCGGCGAACTCCAGCCCGACCACCGCGGCGGCGGCCGAGGCGACCGGGGTGGCCGGGACGGCGGTCAGGGCCACGGTCGGGACGCCGTCCGGCACGCGGGACAGCGCGGCCAGCACCTCGGTGGTCGTCCCGGAGCGGGTCAGCGCGACCACCCGGTCGTAGCGGCGCGCCGCCGGGAGCTCCGACGCCGGCCACGCGTCGGTCTCACCGCCGCCGGACGACTCGCGCAGCGCCGCGTACGCCTGGGCCATGTAGTACGACGTGCCGCAGCCCAGCACGGCCACCCGCTCCCCCCGCGCCGGCAACCCGGCGACCGGCACCTCAAGGGCGTGGCGCCACGTGGACGGCTGGCTGGCGATCTCCTCGGTCAGGTGCGACACGGCGCGAGCATAAGGGAGCAGACGACGGCGGGCGCAAGACAGCGCCGCCGGGTGCACTGGGCACCCGGCGGCGATGGACGGAAAGACGGTGGATCAGTCGGGCAGGCGGGCGCCGGTCTCCGCGTCGAACAGGTGCACCGCACCCGCGTTCGGCACCAGGCCGACCTTCTCGCCACGGGTGAACGCCGACATGCCCGGCGCACGCACGGTGATGGTGGACGCGTCCGCGGCGGTCTCGTCGGCCGCGGCCAGCTCGGTGGTGGTCGAGCAGTACAGGAACTGGTCGCTGCCCAGCTCCTCCACGACCTCGACCATGGCCGAGATGCCCTCGCCCACCGGCTTGAGCGTCCAGCCCTCCGGCCGGACGCCGACGACGACCTTCGACCCGGACAGCGCGGAGCGCTGCGCGGGCGTCAGCTCGATCGGCTGGCCACCGATGACCGCGCCCTCACTACCGACTGTCGAGGGGATCAGGTTCATCGCGGGCGAGCCGATGAAGCCGGCCACGAACAGGTTCTTCGGCTTGCCGAACAGGCCGATCGGCGTGTCGCACTGCTGCAGCAGGCCGTCCTTGAGCACCGCCACGCGGTCACCCATGGTCATGGCCTCGACCTGGTCGTGCGTGACGTAGATCGTGGTGACGCCGAGGCGGCGCTGCAGCGAGGCGATCTGGGTGCGGGTCTGCACGCGCAGCTTCGCGTCCAGGTTGGACAGCGGCTCGTCCATGCAGAACACCTGCGGGCGCCGCACGATCGCACGGCCCATGGCCACGCGCTGGCGCTGGCCACCGGACAGCTTGGCCGGCTTGCGCTCGAGGTAGGGCTCGAGGTCGAGCAGCTTGGCGGCGTCGAGGATCCGCTCGGCACGCTCGGCCTTCGCCATCTTCTTGATCTTGAGGTGGAAGCCGATGTTGTCGGCCACCGTCATGTGCGGGTACAGCGCGTAGTTCTGGAACACCATCGCGATGTCCCGGTCCTTCGGCGGCAGGTTCGTGACGTCGCGCTCGCCGATGCGCACCGCGCCCTCGTCGACACCCTCCAGCCCGGCCAGCATGCGCAGGGTCGTGGACTTGCCGCAGCCCGACGGGCCGACGAGCACCAGGAACTCGCCGTCGGCTACCTCGAGGTCCAGCTGGTCGACGGCCGGTCGCTCGGTGCCCGCGTAGTAGCGGCTAGCTCCGTCGAAGGTCACAGTGGCCATGGCTTACCTTTCATCTCCGCCGGTCAGAGACCGCACCCCGTTGTCGGCCCGGTGCAAACCCGGCGCGCGAGCACAATCTAGAGGAACCAACACGTGAACACCACGATTCAGAATCACGAATTCACTTCACTCCGCCGGCCGTGAGTCCCGAGACGAGGTGCTTCTCGATCAACGCAAAGAGTGCCACAACCGGCAGGATGCCGATGATCGACACCGCGAACACGTACTGCCAGGCGGACTCGTACTGGCCAATGAACCGGGTCAGCGCCACTGTCAGTGGCTGGTTCGTGTCGGTCGGCAGCAGGATCAGGCTGGCCGCGAACTCGTTCCAGCACGCGATGAACGTGAAGATCACCGCGGTGACGATGCCGGGCCAGACGAGCGGCAGCATGATCCGGCGCAGCGACTGGCCGCGGCTGCAGCCGTCCAGCCAGGCCGCCTCCTCGATCTCCTTCGGCACGGTGGCGAAGAAGCTGTGCATGATCCACACCGCGAACGACAGGTTGAACGCGGCGTTCACCAGGATCATCGCGAGCCGGGTGTCGTTGATCTCCAGCGTCACGAACTCGCGGAACAGGCCGGACGCGAGCACGGTCGGCTGCAGCATCTGGGTGATCAGCACCAGCAGCAGGAACGGCAGCTTGAGCCGGAAGTTGTGGCGCGCGGTGTAGTAGGCCGCCGGCAGCGCGGCGACCAGTGCCAGCGCGGTGCCGCCCAGGGAGATGACGACCGTGGAGAACAGGTTCCACGGCAGCGGGGTCTCCGGCGTGCCCCACATGTTGACGAAGTTCTCCGGCGCCCAGTCCTTCGGCAGGTACGTCGGCGGGACCTTGAGGATCTCCGGCCGGGTCTTGAACGCGCCGATCAGCATGATCACGTACGGGAACAGGAACACGAGCGCGACGATGACGCCGACGCCCGTGAGGCCCCAGCGCTTCTTCTCCCGCACCTTCGGCGGCGCGGTGCCCCGGGTCGCCACGGCGGCGGGGCGGTCGATGACGGCGCCCTGTATCGATGATTCGCTCGCGAGCTCGCTCACGACTCCCCCTCACAGGCTCGGTCGAGCCGCTCGCGGTCGCCCTGTGACATTGATTCGCTCGCGAGCTCGCTCATGATCAGTCCTCCCGCATCGGGCGCACGGCCCGCAGGTAGATGCCGATCACCACGACCACCACGACGAAGTTGACCACGGACAGCGCGCTGGCCGTGTCGATCTGCCGGTCGCTCTGGATGATCTTGAACATGAGCGTCGTCGTGGTGTCCGCGTCGTAGCCGGGGATCGCGCCGGTCATCGTCTTGAGGATCGGCAGCGAGTTGAACACGTTGATGATGTTGATGATGGCCGCGACCGCGAGTGCCGGCCGCAGCATCGGGAACACCACCTGCCAGTACGTCTGCAGCCGGCCAGCGCCGTCGATCTGCGCGGCCTCCAGCACGTCGTGCGGGATGGTCTGCAGGCCGGCGAGCACCACGAACGTCGAGAACGGCACCGAGACGAACACGGCGACCGCCATGGCTGACAGGAACCCGGACGTCGCGTTCTTGAGGAACCCGTACGGCTCGTCGATGAGCCCGAGGTCGACGAAGAACCTGTTGATGATCCCGTAGAACGGGTCGAGGCCGTAGACGAACACCGTCGAGGTCATCACCACCGACGCCGCCCACGGCACGATGATGACCATCCGCAGGACCTTGCGGCCGGGGAAGCGCTTGTCGAGGAACTGCGCGAGCACCAGGCCGAGGCCCACCGACAGCGCCACCACGCCGACCACCCAGATGACGGTGTTGGTGAGCACGTGCGGCAGGTGGTCGAGCCCGAACAGCCGCTCGTAGTTCTCCAGGCCCGCCCAGCCGCGGTCCTTGCCGAACCGCGACAGGTCACGGAACGACGTGTAGATCATGTAGCCGATCGGGAACACGACCACGCCGCCGATGAGGATCAGCGCCGGCGCCAGCCAGGGCAGCGCCTGCAGCGTCGTCTGGCGCCGGGCCTGCCGCCGCAGCGCCTTGTGCCTCAGCGGGGGGTCGGCGATGGGTGTTGCCACGCGTCGGTTTCCTCCTGGTCGTGCGACTCCCCCGGCCCGCCGGGCGTGGCGGGCCGGGGGAGGTCGGCGTCAGCCCGTCTCGTCGGCCTTCGCCTGGATCTGCTTGAGCACGT
>DASYKY010000072.1:0-35659 GCA_035995025.1 Actinophytocola sp. | reverse complement strand
CGCGTTCATCGAGGGCGCGAAGTACCTGTTCAGCAACGACTACGAGTGGGAGTTGCTGCGCCGCAAGACCGGCTGGACCGAGCGCGAGGTGCTCGACCGGGTCGGCATCCGGATCACCACCCTCGGTGAGAAGGGCGTGGAGATCGTCTACCGCGACGGCACCGAGATCAACGTCAGCGCCGTGCCGGAGACCGTGAAGGCCGACCCGACCGGCGTCGGCGACGCGTTCCGCGCCGGACTGCTCGCCGGGATCGAGAAGGGGCTGGGCCTGGAGCGCGCCGCGCAGCTCGGCTCGTACATCGCCGTGCTGGTGCTCGAGACGGTCGGCCCGCAGGAGTGGACCTTCGACAAGGCCCAGGCCGTCGGCCGCATCGGCGCCGCGTACGGGCCCGAGGCCGCCGAGGAGATCGCTCCCATCCTCCCGTAGGTACCGGCGACGGTTACCAGCTGGTAGCTCTGGGTGTATGCGTGCGCTCGCGGCTGCCACCGCCCTGTTGTTGTTCTTCGCCGGGGTCGCTTCGGCGGCCACCGGTCCATGGCAGCCGGTCGGGTCCGACGTGGCCCGGCCGCTGGACGAGAGCCAGGGGCTGGCCGTCGTCGAGCGACCCGGCGGGACCACGGTCCGCTACACCGGGATCGCGACGGTGCCGCCGGATGTCGCGGCGCGCGGCTGGAACCACGTCGGCGACCCGGGGGCCGGGCAGGGTTACTACGTGGAGCCCTACCAGCGCGACGACCGCGGGGCGAAGCTGTTCCGCGTCGAGGCGCCGGACGGGACGTGGGCGGAGTACACCCACGAGCTGGAACCGTGGGAGGCGAGCAACAACTCGTTCGCCGCGGTGTCGCCCGACGGCCGGTGGATGGTGGCCGGCGAGTGGGGCACGTCGGACCGCCTGCTGGTGCACCCGATGCCCGGCATCGCGCACACCGACCCGTCGGCGAACCTCCCGTACGCGTCGGCGATCCGCTTCGACCGGCCGGCGCGGGACATCCAGGGCTGTGACTTCGTGTCGGAGACGCAGTTGCTGTGCTCCTCCGACGATCCGGAGGGCTCGCTGTTCGGCGTGACGAAGCCGTTGCTGCAGCTCGACCTTTCCGCGCCGGTGGGTGACGCGGACGTGTCGGCGACGGTGACCGCGCTGGGGCAGCTGCCGCTGGAGAGCGCCTGCGACGGCAACTTCGAGGCGGAGGGCATCGACTACGACGAGCGCGACGGGACGTTGCGGGTGGTGGTGCTCTCGCCGAGTGTCTGCGTGGCCTTCGACAGCAAGACGTGGCGCTTCCAGCGAGGCTGACTCAGTGCTTGCGGTCGCGGAGGAAGGCCTGCCAGTGCGCGGCGGGGAAGATCAGGACCGGTCCGGTGGGGTTCTTGGAGTCCCGGGTCGCCGCGTGCTCCCCGGCGTAGGTCAGCTCGACGCAGGCCCCGTTCCCACTGCTGCGGCTGCTCTTCCGCCACGTGGTGTCGGACAGGTCGATCATGGGCGGCGTCCCCCTTATTTGCGGTCGCGGAGGAAGGCCTGCCAGTGCGCGGCGGGGAAGACCAGGATCGGTCCGGTGGGGTTCTTGGAGTCCCGGGTCGCCGCGTGCTCCCCGGCGTAGGTCAGCTCGACGCAGGCCCCGTTCCCACCGCTGCGGCTGCTCTTCCGCCACGTCGTGTTGGACAGGTCGATCATGGTCGACGTCCCTTCAAGTCGCTCGCGGCTTCTTCCACCATTGTCACAGACTCGTCCGGGCTGAGGGCGACGGCGACGAGGTTCTCGAAGATCGCGCGGTAGTTCTTGATGTCCTTGTCCTTCTCGGCAAAGAGGTCGCCGGCGATGGTCTCGACGTAGACGAGGTCGGCGTCCTCGTCATCGGCGAACTCCAGCACCGTGAACTGGCCGGCCATCCCCGGATGCGCGCCGACCCGGTAGGGGATGACCTGGAAGGTGATGTGTGGTGCGGTGATCACGTCGGCCAGATGGGCCAGCTGCTCGCGCATGGTGGCCGGGCTGCCGACGACCCGGCGCAGCGCCGCCTCGTCCACGATCGCCCACAGCGACAGGGGATCGTCTCTGGTCAGTACCTGCTGCCGGGTCATCCGGGCCTTGGCCCGGATACCGATGTCGTCTTTCGTCGCCATCGGCAGGGTCCCGCGAACGACCGCGCGGGCGTACTTCTCGGTTTGCAGCAGGCCTGGCAGGAACAGCGATTCGTAGTTGCGCAGCGCGGATGCCTCGTTCTCGAAGCTGAGATAGGCCGAGTACACGGCGGACAGCTCGTCGCGGAAGGGGACCGTCCAATCCTGTGCTGTCGCGTTCTTGCAGAGGTCGACGAGGTAGGCCCGCTGCTCGTCGGTCACCTCGTAGGTGTCCAGCATCGCCTTGAGCGTGCGCAGCTGCGGGCGGGCGTGTGCGGTCTCGATTCGGTAAAGAGTCACGTCGTTGATGCCGGTCCGGTCGCTGACCTGCTCCCTGGTCAGCTCGGCGGCACTGCGCAACCGGCTCAGCTCCGTTGCCAACCGGCGCAACCGAACGGTCGGTGTCCCCCTGGGTCGCCCCACAGCCCCCAACTTTCGCCATTCCGGGCCCCGACTTCGTCAGCGGACCCGCGTGTTCGCTCCGACACGCACAGTAAAACGCAGGGTTGTCGTGGGCGCCAGTCGAGAGCAATGATGTGGGCATTCACCAGCGAAAACAAGGGAGCTAGCGATGTACGTCGAGTTCGGTCTCACCACGGACGACGCGGTTGCGATCAGCGTGCTCGGCAGCGGCCTGGCCGAGTTGAGGTTCGGCGCGGCCGGGGTGGCGGTTCAGCTCGACGACGAGACGATGCGCGAGCTGGCGACCAGGTCCAGCGCGGCGCTCGACGAGATGAACCGCCGGTGCGCCGAAGAGCAGCGTCAGAGCTTGACCGGGTAGTGCGGCTCCGGGATGCGGGGCTGGATGCGCTGCTCCACGAAGATCCCGTGCCACAGCATGTACACCAGCAGCGCCCAGATCCGCCGGGAGTGGTCCAGCGTGCCCGCGCGATGTTCTTCCAGCAGCCGCAGCACGGCGTTCTTGTCGATCTGCTCGTCCGTCTGGGACTTGAGGACGATCTGGCGGGCCCAGTCGTACATCTCCTCGCGCAGCCACAGGCGGATCGGCACCGGGAAGCCGAGCTTGCGGCGGTTCAGCACGTGCGCGGGCACGATCTGGCGCAGCGCCTGGCGCAGGGCGTACTTGGTGGTCTCCTTGGTGATCTTCTGGTCCAGCGGGATCTTCGCCGCGACCTTGAACACCTCGGTGTCCAGGAACGGCACCCGCAGCTCCAGCGAGTTCGCCATCGTGACCTTGTCGGCCTTGACCAGGATGTCGCCGCGCAGCCAGGTGAACAGGTCCACGTGCTGCATGCGGGTCACCGGGTCCCAGCCCGCCGACTCGCGGTACGGGCCGGCCGTCACGTCGATGTGCCCGACGCCGTCGTCGAAGGTGCGCAGCACCGCGCGCAGCTGGTCGTCGCGGAAGATGCGGGCGTTGCCGTAGTAGCGCTGCTCCAGGTCGAGCGCGCCGCGGCGCAGCAAGTCCTTGCCGCGGGTGCCTTCCGGGATCTTGGTGGACAGCGAGCCCATCGCCTTGCGCAGCGCGCCCGGCACCCTCTCGAACGCCGCCAGCGACAGCGGCTCCCGATAGATGGTGTAGCCGCCGAACAGCTCGTCCGCACCCTCGCCGGACAGCACGACCTTCACGTGCCGCCGCGCCTCGCGCGCGATGAACCACAGGGGCACCAGCGCGGGGTCGGCGACCGGGTCGTCGAGGTACCAGACGATCAGGGGCAGCGCCTCCATCATCTCCTCGGGGCTCACGGTCCGGACCACGTGCTTGACCCCGATCGCGGCCGCGGACTCCGCCGCCACGTCCACCTCGGAGTAGCCCTCGCGCTCGAACCCGGTGGTGAACGTCACGAGGTTGGGGTTGTGCTGCTTCGCGAGCGCGGCGATGGCCGTCGAGTCGATGCCGCCGGACAGGAACGAGCCGACGGTGACGTCCGCGCGCATGTGCTTGGCCACCGAGTCGCGCATGACGTCGGCGATCTCGTCGTAGAGCCGCTGGGGGGAGTCCTTGCCGCGGATCGGCGTGGGCCGGAACGTGTGGAAGAAGTACCGGTCGGTGACGACCTCGCCGCCGGGGGAGATGGTGAACGACGTGCCCGACTCGATCCGGCGGACCTCCTGGTGCAGCGTCTCCGGCTCCGGGACGTACTGCAGGGTCAGGTAGTGCTGCAGCGCCTTGTGGTCGAGCGTCGAGGACGTGCGCAGCCGGGGCGCCAGCTCGAGCAGCGCCTTCTTCTCGCTCGCGAACGCCACCCCGCCCGGCCCGGCCGAGTAGAACAGCGGCTTGATGCCGAACGGGTCGCGCGCGCCGAACACCACGCGCCGCCGCCAGTCCCAGATGAGGAACGAGAACATCCCGCGCAGCTTCGACACCGCGGCCTGGCCGATGTAGTGGTACAGCGCGACGATGACCTCACCGTCGCCGTGCGTGCGCATCGTGGCGCCGTGCTGCTCGATCAGCTCCTGGCGCAGCTCGAGGTAGTTGTAGATCTCCCCGTTGAACAGCAGCGTGTAGCGCTCCTGCACGCCTTCCGGGCTCCAGTGCAGCGGCTGGTGGGAGTGGTCGACGTCGATGATCGACAGCCGGTTGAAGCCGAAGACCACCTCGTCGCCGGCCCACGTGGCCGTCTCGTCGGGCCCGCGGTGCCGCTGGCAGCGCATCGCCTGGGCGACCGCGTCCCGGCTCGCGGCGGCTTCGGATTCGGATGGGCAGACCAGGCCAAGCAGACCGCACACGTCTCCGGCACAACCTCTCGTGTCGAGTGCTCGTGAGGACCAAGTATGGCTGGCGCGAACACGGCGGCCCCTACGCGGTGTGGCCTGCGCCTCTCGGCTAGGCTCCCCGCCGAGATCTTGACTGCTTGAGGAGGGGCGCGCAGTGGGCAACAAGAGGCGCACACCGGCCGTTCGGCTGGCCGCTCTTGCCGGCTTGGCCGTACTTGTCACGCTCACCGTCTCCGGCTGCTCGGCCGGCGACGTGCTGCGCTTCGGCTGGCCGGATGGCGTCACGCCGCAGGCGGACCGGATGCGCGACTTCTGGACCTGGTCGGTCGTCGCCTCCCTGGTCATCGGCGTGCTGGTGTGGGGCCTGATCCTGTGGCCGGTCATCGCGCACCGCAAGCGCGGCGACAAGCTGCCGAAGCAGTTCCAGTACAACCACTTCCTCGAGTTCGTCTACACGGGTGTTCCGTCGATCATCGTGGTGGTGCTCTTCTACTTCACGATCACGACGCAGAACTACGTGCTCGCCGAGGACCCGAAGGAAGACGTGGACGTCAACGTCAACGTCCTCGCGTTCCAGTGGAACTGGCAGTTCGAGTACGAGAACTACAAGGACACCTCCGGCGCCACGGTCGCCCCGCGCACGCCCGCGGGCCCGCTGGTGACCACCGTCGGCAGCTCCACCGAGATCCCGCTCTTCGTCCTGCCGACGAACAGCAAGATCCACTACACGCTGCGCTCGCGCGACGTGATCCACTCGTTCTTCGTGCCGGAGTTCAACTTCAAGCGGGACGTGTTCCCGTACCCGGAGAAGAACCGCCAGTCGAACACCTTCCAGAACGAGATCGACCGGGAGGGCTCGTTCGTCGGCCGGTGCGCGGAGCTGTGCGGCACCTACCACTCGGGCATGAACTTCGAGGTCCGCGCGCTCAACAAGGACCGGTTCGACAAGTACATGAACCTGCGCCGTTCGTCGAACGACGCGACCGGCCAGCCGTACACGGCGGCCGAGGCGCTGGCCCAGCTGGGCGAGGACGACCCGAGCTGCGGCACGCTCTGCAGCCCGGTGGCCACCACGACCTCGCCGTTCGACACCGACCGCAAGGTCCGTACCTCGTCGGGAGAGTGAGGAACGCATGAAGGTCGAAGCCAGGCTGTTCGACGTCACGACCACGTTCTTCTTCCTGTCCGCGATCGTCTACGGCATCTGGTCCAAGGAGCCGGTCGGCACCGTCGGCCTCATCCTGAGCGGCGGGCTCTCGCTGATCGTCGGCTCGTACTTCCACTTCGTCGCCCGCCGCATCGCGCGCCGCCCCGAGGACAACCCGGACGCGGAGATCAGCGACGGCGCGGGCGAGGTCGGCTTCTTCAGCGCCGGCAGCTACTGGCCGGTGGCCATGGCCGCCTCCGGTGGCGTCGCCGCGCTCGCGCTCGCGTTCTGGCAGATCTGGCTGCTGGTCATCGGGCTGGTCCTCGTGCTGATGACGGTCGCCGGCCTGATCTTCGAGTACCACACCCGCCCCAACGTCACGGACTAGTCCGCCTCCCCGCGATTCAAAGTGTTGGTCGCGTTCCGACGGATGGTGCGGTTGGTCCGTTGATTGTGGCTGGGTTGCGTCACGTTCCCCTGAGGTAGCTGTTGGTCGGTGGGGCACCTTTGTTTCACCGACGACTCGGGTCAGCTGGGGGCCAGAGCCGCGTCTCGCAGTGCGGCGGAGCGGGTGATCCACGCGTCCAGCAGCTCTGCCGCGCGGCCCGAGTCGATGGCCTGCGCCGCTTCCCCCATGCCTGCGTGCAGGTCCGCGTGCAGGTCGTCGGACAGGCCGCGGAACGCCGCGATCGCGCCCGCCGCGTTGAGCAGCACCGTGTCACGCACCGGACCCGCCGTGCCGGCCACGATCGAGCGCAGCACCTCGGCGTTCTTCGCCGCGTCGCCACCCGCCAGGTCGTGCGCGCCGCACAGGGCCAGCGACAGCGCCCGCGGGTCGATCTTGTCCACCCGCACCGTGCCGCCGGAGGCCACCCACGCGGTCGTCGTCGTGGTCGTGGTGATCTCGTCCAGGCCGTCGTCGCCGCGGACCACCAGCACGCTGAACCCGCGGCCGGCGAGCACCTCGGCCACCACCGGCGCGAGCCGCTCGTTGGCGCACCCGACCAGGGCCGACGTCGGCTGCGCCGGGTTGGTCAGCGGGCCCAGGATGTTGAACACCGTGGGGATGCCCAGGTCCTTGCGGGTCGGCCCGGCGTGGCGCAGCGCGGGGTGGAACGCCGGCGCGAAGCAGAACCCGATGCCGACCTCGCGCACGCACTCCGCGACCGCCTCGGGCGACAGCTCGATGGCCACGCCCAGCTCCTGCAGCACGTCGGCGGCGCCACACTGCGACGAGGCCGCCCGGTTGCCGTGCTTGACGACCGGCACCCCGGCGGCCGCGACGACCAGGGCGCTCATCGTGGAGATGTTCACCGTGCCCGCCTGGTCACCGCCGGTCCCGACGACGTCCGCGGCCGGTGTGCCGATGTGCACGCGGTGGGCGTGGGCCAGCATCGCCTCGGCAAGGCCGGCCACCTCGTCGGGCGTCTCGCCCTTCGCACGCAGGGCGACGGCGAACCCGCCGATCTGCGACGGGGTGGCGTTGCCGGACATGATCTCGTTCATCGCCCAGGACGTGTCCCCGGCGGTCAGGTGGTTGCCGGTGACGAGCTGGTTGAGCAGTACCGGCCAGGTCCGGTCGCCCATGAGAGACCTCTCAACCCTGATAGACGGGGAGCTGCTGGTTGCGGAGCACGTCGGCGACGGTCTCGGCGGCGGCGAGCGGGTCGAGCGGGTGCACGATCACCGCGTCGGCCTGGGACCAGGTGGCCAGCCAGCGGTCGTCCTTGCGCCGGATCGCGATCACGATCGGCGGGCAGGCGGTGATCTCGTTCTTGAGCTGGCGGCACAGCCCGATGCCGCCGGTCGGCTGCGACTCGCCGTCGAGGATGGCCAGGTCGACGGTGCCGGCGTCCATCGCCATCAGCACCTCGGCGATGGTCGAGGCCTCCTCGTAGTCGACTCGGCCGATGTCGGCGGCCGGGCGGCGGCCGACCGCTGTGATGATCGTCTCCCGCACCTCAGGCCGGTGGCTGAACACCAGGATCTTCAGCGGCGAGCTCATGATGGACGTCCTCCGGCGGCGAGACGAGATAGGACCAGGTCTGTGACTACGGGCGATGCTATCCGCCCGGCCGGAACCGGAAATCAGGTGCCCGGTCGGGTCTTGGTCGCGTGGCGCGACGCGCGGTCGGACCCGATCAGTCCAGCACCGTCGGGGCAGGCAATAATGCCCGCGTGACGACAGCAGCGCCCTCCATCAGTCAGCGTGTGCATTCGCTGAACCGGCCGAACATGGTCAGCGTCGGCACGATCGTCTGGCTCAGCAGCGAGCTGATGTTCTTCGCCGGCCTGTTCGCGATGTTCTTCACGGTCAAGGCGCAGAACGACACCGGCCATTGGCCCCCGCCGCCGACCCATCTGGACGTGCCGTACGCGCTCGTTGTCACGATCGTGCTCGTCACCTCGTCACTCACATGTCAGATGGGTGTGTTCGCCGCGGAGCGGGGTGACGTCTTCGGGCTCAGGCGCTGGTACACGATCACGCTCGTCATGGGCGCGATCTTCGTGCTCGGCCAGGCCAACGAGTACCGGAGCCTGATCGCCGAGGGCACCACCATTCCCTCGTCCGCGTACGGGACGGTGTTCTTCCTGACCACCGGGTTCCACGGTCTGCACGTCACCGGCGGCCTGATCGCGTTCGTGTTCCTGCTCACCCGCACCCGGATGAGCAAGTTCACCCCGGCCCAGGCCACCTCGGCGATCGTCGTGTCGTACTACTGGCACTTCGTGGACGTCGTGTGGATCGGCCTGTTCAGCGTGATCTACTTCGTCAAGTGATGTCGGGCCAACCGTGACTCGCCGAACCCGAACTGACACACCAGGGGTTGCCGCACAGATGACCAAGAAACGAAGGGCGCGCACGAAGTTCCAGCGCCGGGTGGCCGGCATGCTGGCGCTGGCCATCGCACTGCTGGGGATCGGGACGCTCTACAGCTTCCTGGTGCCGCAGCCGCAGACCGCGCAGGCCCAGGAGGACCCGGCGGTCGTGCGGCAGGGCGAGCAGATCTTCAACAACACCTGCATCACCTGCCACGGCGCGAACCTCGAGGGTGTGCAGGGTCGCGGGCCCAGCCTGGTCGGCATCGGCGAGGCGGCCGTGTACTTCCAGACCTCCACGGGCCGGATGCCGGCCGTGATGCAGGGCGCCCAGGCGGAGAAGAAGCCGCCGGTGCTCTCGCCGGAGGAGATCGACGCCGTGGCCGCGTTCGTCCAGTCCAACGGCGGTGGCCAGGAGCTGCCCGAGGCGAGCGGCAAGGAGTTGCGCGGCGACAACCCGGCTCGCGGTGGTCAGCTGTTCCGGCTCAACTGCGCCTCCTGTCACAACTTCACCGGCCGCGGCGGGGCGCTGTCCTCCGGCAAGCGGGCGCCGTCGCTCGACGGCTCCACCGAGGAGCAGATGTACGCGGCCATGCTGTCCGGCCCGCAGAGCATGCCGCGCTTCTCCGAGCGCCAGCTCTCGCCGGACGAGAAGAAGGACATCATCGCCTACGTCAAGTCCGTCACGGACGGGAACAACAACCCCGGCGGCGACGCGCTCGGCGGTCTCGGCCCGCAGTCCGAGGGCTTGATCGGCTTCATCGTGGGGATTGCCGCACTGCTCGGCATCACGCTGTGGATCGGGGCTAAGCAATGAGTGACGACAAGACCCCGGAGACGCCGAGCGAGGAGGAGCTCGCCGGCATGGACCGGGCCGAGCTGGTCCGCCTCGGCATGAAGCTCGACGGCGTCGAGCTGATCGAGTACCCGGACCCGTGGCCGGTCAAGGGCACCCGGGCGGAGAAGCGCGCCGAGCGCGCGGTCGCGTTCTGGTTCGTCTTCGCGGGTCTCGCCGGGCTCGCCTCGGTCGTGGCGTTCATCTGGTGGCCGTCCAAGTACGTGGCCCCCGACGACGACGGCTACCTCCTGTACTCGCTGTACACGCCGGTGCTGGGCCTGACGCTCGGCGTGGCCATCCTGGCCATCGGCATCGGCGTGCTGATGTACACGCGGCGGTTCATCCCGCACGAGGTAGCGGTCCAGGACCGCCACGACGGCGGGTCGAAGGAGCTGGACAAGAAGACGATCGTCGCCCAGTTCGCCGACTTCGGCCACAGCACGACGATCGCCCGCCGCTCGATGATCAAGCGCTCGCTGGGCTTCGGCGGCGGGGTGCTCGGGCTCGCGCTCACCGTGGTCCCGCTCGGCGCGCTGCTGCGCAACCCGCACGCGCAGTCGGCCAACAAGGACGGCCTGCTGCACACCGGCTGGCAGCAGACCTCGGACGCGAAGGTCTACCTGCGCCGCGACACCGGCGACCCGTCCGAGGTCGTGCTGGTCAAGCCGGAGGACCTGGACGCGGGTTCGATGGAGACGGTCTTCCCGTACCGGGAGTCGGAGAAGGACGACGAGAAGGCGCTGTCCGACGCGCTGCTGCGCGCGGACAACCCGGTGATGCTGATCCGCCTGCGCCCCGAGGACGCCGTCCGGGTCGTCAAGCACGCCGGCCAGGAGGACTTCAACTACAGCGACTTCTACGCGTACACGAAGATCTGCAGCCACCTCGGCTGCCCGACCTCGCTGTACGAACAGCGCACCAACCGCATCCTGTGCCCCTGCCACCAGTCACAGTTCGACGCGCTGGAGTACGCGAAGCCGGTGTTCGGCCCGGCCACGCGAAAGCTCGCCCAGCTGCCGATCACGGTTGACGAAGAGACTGGCTATTTCATCTCCCTAGGTGATTTCATCGAACCAGTGGGACCTGCTTACTGGGAGCGGAAGTCATGAGCGGTTTGACGACTCCGACGAAGCCCGACAACCTCGCGATGCGTGCGGCCGGCGGGGCCGCGAAGTGGACCGACGACCGGTACCACGTGGCCGGCGGGCTGCGCAGGCAGATCAACAAGGTCTTCCCAACGCACTGGTCGTTCCTGCTGGGTGAGATCGCGCTCTACAGCTTCATCGTGCTGCTGCTGTCCGGCACGTACCTGGCGCTGTTCTTCGACCCGTCGATGACCGAGGTCACCTACCAGGGTTCCTTCGTGAACCTGCGCGGGCTGGAGATGTCGCGGGCCTACGAGTCCACGCTGTTCATCTCCTTCGACGTGCGCGGCGGGCTTTTCGTGCGCCAGGTCCACCACTGGGCCGCGCTGCTGTTCATGTCCGCGATCGTCGTGCACATGTTCCGCACGTTCTTCACCGGTGCGTTCCGGCGACCGCGTGAGGTCAACTGGGTCATCGGCGTGCTGATCTTCATGCTCGGCGCGCTGGAGGGCTTCGCGGGCTACTCGCTGCCGGACGACCTGCTCTCGGGCGCCGGCCTGCGGATCATGTCCGGGCTGATCCTCTCGATCCCGCTGATCGGCACCTGGGCGCACTGGCTGGTCTTCGGCAGTGAGTTCCCGGGGACGGAGATCGTGCCGCGGCTCTACACCGTGCACATATTGCTCGTACCCGGGATTCTGCTGGCGTTGATCGGTGTGCACGTCGGGTTGGTGTGGTACCAGAAGCACACCCAGTTCCCGGGCGTGCGGCGCAAGGAGACCAACGTCGTCGGCGTGCGGATCCTGCCGACCTTCGCGCTCAAGGCCGGCGGCTTCACGGCCGTGGTCATCGGCGTCACCGCGGTGCTGGGCGGGATCTTCCAGATCAACCCGATCTGGAACTTCGGCCCCTACAACGCGGCCCACATCTCCGCCGGCACGGTGCCCGACTGGTACATGGGCTGGACGGACGGCCTGATACGCCTTTGGCCGGCGTGGGAGGTCTACCTCGGGAACTACACGATTCCCGCGGCGTTCTTCCCGTTCATGGCGGGCCTGCCGGTGCTGACCGGGCTCGCGGCGGTGTACCCGTGGATCGAGCGCAAGTTCACAAAGGACTACGCGCACCACAACCTGCTGCAGCGGCCGCGCGACGTGCCGGTGCGCACCAGCCTCGGCGCGATGGCGATCACCTACTTCATGGTGGCGCTGTTGTCCGCCGCGAACGACGTGCTGGCCGACAAGTTCGACATCTCGCTGAACGCCACCACGTGGATCGGCCGCGTCGGGTTGCTGTTGCTGCCACCGCTGGCCTACGCGGTCGCCTACCGCCTGTGCCTGGGCCTGCAGCGGTCCGACCGGCAGGTGCTCGAGCACGGCGTGGAGACCGGCATCATCAGGCGGCTGCCACACGGTGAGTTCATCGAGGTGCACCAGCCGCTGGGACCGGTGGACGACCACGGCCACCCGATCCCGCTGGAGTACCAGGGCTCGCCGGTGCCGAAGAAGATGAACAAGCTGGGCTCGGCCGGCGAGCCGGTGCCCGGTTCGATGTTGCGTGCCGACCCGGCGGAGGAGACCGCGGCGCTGGCCAAGGCGCGGGCGGCCGAGCACGGGCACGGGGCAGCGCAGGTCGAGTCCGGCGAGTCGGAGACCGGGTCCACGGTCGCGACCAGCCAGGAGGACCCGTCCAAGAAGCTGTGAGGTTTGCGAGGCCGGCAAGGGTCGTCACGGTGATCGTGGCGGCCCTGCTGGCCGTTTCCGCGTGTTCCTCCGCCGACGGGATCGCCCGGAAGGGGTCGTTCGACTCCGCTGCGTCGCCCACGTCGCCGGCGCCGTCGTCCGCGTCTTCCCCGGCGGCGAAGCCCAAGCCGAAACCGAAGCCGAAACCGAAGCCCGCCAAGCCGTCGTGCTCGGACACCGGTTTCCCGTGCGACCTGCAGTCCCGCTTCGCGGCCGCCGACTCGTACGCCGGCGGCCGGCCCGGCACGACCGGCATCGTGGTGCACGATCTGCGGACGGGCGCGGTCTGGCAGAACGACCACGCGGGCGACCTGACGTGGACCGCGTCGACGATCAAGCTGGCGATGGTGGTCGACCTGTTCACCCGCCAGCGCAACGGCAAGATCACGCTGACGGCCGACGACCGGGCGCTGATCCACGCGATGCTGCACACGTCGGACGACGAGGCGGCGGACAGCCTGTGGTTCAAGTACGCGGGCGCGGATCACCTGGCGTTCAACAACGCCTTCCCGCGGTACGGGCTGACGGGGTTGCGG
Organism: Actinophytocola sp.; assembly: GCA_035995025.1. GTDB lineage: Bacteria > Actinomycetota > Actinomycetes > Mycobacteriales > Pseudonocardiaceae > Actinophytocola. Next base: position 22,693 of record DASYKY010000072.1, on the reverse strand, counting down.
CCGCAGTCGGGGTACACGAAGTTCTACCCGTACTGGGGCTTCCAGAAGTGCTCGCCGCAGGACCTCGACCGGCTGATGACCTACGTGCTGACGAAGCTGCCGGCCGCCGAGCGCTCGTCCATCGTGGGGGAGCTGCGTTCGGTCGACCCGATCCAGCAGTGGGGCGTGTGGGGAGCTGGGCCGGCGGCTCATCCGGGGAACAAGGACGGCTGGTCGTCGGAGGACGGCGGCTGGGTGATGAACACCGTCGGGTTCGTGGGGGACGGGGAGCGCTACGTCGTCTCGGTGATGAACAACCTGCGCGGGGAGGGTGGCTACGACGAGGGCCGGGCCACCGTCACCCAGGTCTCGAAGCTCCTCTTCGGCGGCTACTTCTAACCGCCGTAGAAGGGGAGTCTCGGGTCCACCTTCTCCTCTTGCCAGGTCTCGCGGATCCAGGTGTGGGCCGGGTCGTCGGTGATCTGCCAGCTGCGCTCGTCCGCCGGGCCCGCCATCACGTTCAGGTAGTACAGGTCGTAGCCGGGGGCGGCCATCGACGGGCCGTGCCAGCCGTGGGGGATCAGGACCACGTCGTCCGTGCGGACCTCGGACAGGACGTCGATCCTGCCCGCGTCCGAGCCGTACACGCGCTGGTAGCCGACGCCCTCCTTCGCCACCTGGTAGTAGTAGATCTCCTCCAGCGCGCACTCCGTGTCGGTGGTCTCGTCGTGCTTGTGCGGGGGATACGACGACCAGTTGCCGCCCGGGGTCAGGACCTCGCAGGCGATCAGCTTGTCCGTCTCGAACGACTCCGGGGTGCAGAAGTTGTTCACCTGCCTGCTGCTCTGCCCCGCGCCGCGCAGCTCCACCGGAACGTCCGCCGCCGCCTGGTAGCGGGCCGGCAGGCGGTGACGGCACATCGCCGACGGCAGCGCGACCACCGCGCCGTCGTCCGACTTGAGGACCGCGGACGCCTCGCGCGGCACGTACACGAAGTCCGTGGCGGCCGCGAACACGTCCTGCCTGCCCAGCAGCTCGAACGTCTTCCCGTCGACCTCCACGACCACGCACCCGCCGGACAGCGGCAGCACGAGCATCTCCGACACCTCGGTGAACACCTCGTACGGCGCCTCCGGCGACAGCGCCACCACGCGCAGCCCGGAGTACAGCCAGCCGGCCGACCCGGGCGTGACCATCACCCGGTGACGGTCGTCGGAGATCGAGCCGGCCGGTCGGTGGAAATCGGTCATCACAGCCCCGCAGCGGTGTCGACGGCCCCGGCGACGTCGCCGCCGGGCGGGTACAGGAGCGAGCGTCCCACGACCAGGCCCTGAACCGTGGGCAGACGCAGTGCCTTGGCCCACTTCGCGTAGGTGGCGTCGGCGTCGGCCGACACCTCGCCGCCCAGCAGCAGGGCCGGCAGCGTCGTCGCGCCCAGCACGCGGGCCATGTCGTCGCCGCCGTCGCCGATCACCGGGACCTTCAGCCACGTGTACGCCGACGTGTGGCCCAGCGCGGCGGCGACGGTCAGTGCCGTGGTGGCGGCCTCGACGGACAGGTCGTTGCGCAGCCTGCCGTCCTCGCCGCGGCGGGACAGGAACGGCTCGACCATCGCGACCAGGCCGGCGTCCGCCAGGCCGCTGACCGCCCGCGCGCACGCTTCCAGCGTCGGCGCCGTGCGGTCGTCGTCGAGGTCGACGCGCAGCAGCATCTTGCCGCCCTCGTAGCCGAACATCGCGATCGACTCGACGTCGTAGCCGGTGAAGCGGTCGTCGAGCTCGAAGGCCGCGCCGGCCAGCCCACCGCGGTTCATCGACGCGAACACGTGCCGGTCGTCCAGGGCGCCGAGCAGCAGCAGGTCCTCGAGGATGTCGGCGGTGCCCAGCACGCCGGTGACCCCGGGCCGCTCGAGCGCGGTGCACAGCCGGTCGAGCAGGTCGGCGCGGTCGGCCATGGCCATCGGGTCCGCTCCCGCCCGCAGCGACGCGCGGGCCGGGTGGTCGGCCGCGATGATCAGCGCGCGGCGGGTGCCGAGGGGCGCGGGACGCTTTCTGGCCGCGGCCAGCTCCGCGATCCGGCCCGGGTCGGTGGCGCGCGTGGCGGTGATCATCCGCAGGTCGTCAGCCCGCACCCGACATCACCTCCTCGACCTCCCGCGTGGTCGGCATCGCCGCCGAGCACGCGAGCCGCGACGCCACGATCGCGCCCGCCGCGTTGGCGAACCGCATCGTCGCCTCGGTGTCCCAGCCGGACAGTAGACCGTGGCAGAGCGCGCCGCCGAAGCCGTCGCCCGCGCCCAGGCCGTTGACCACCTCGACCGGGACCGGCGGCACCTCGACCGCGCCGGTGTCGTCGACCGCGAGCACGCCGGCCGGGCCCTGCTTGACCACCGCGAGCGAGACTCCCTTGTCCCGCAACGCCTTCGCGGCCGCGTGCGGGTCGCGGATGCCGACCGCGGTGTCACACTCGTCGAGGTTGCCGACCGACACCGTGACGTGCTCGAGCGCCGCCTGCACCCAGCGGCGCGCCTCCTCGCGCGACGGCCACAGCACCGGCCGGTAGTCCAGGTCGAGCACCGTGATCGCGTCGCGCGGGCGGGCGGCGAGCGCGGCGAGGGTCGCCGAGCGGGACGGCTCGTCCGACAGCCCGGTGACCGTCGCCCAGAAGATCCGCGCGGAGCGGATGGCGTCCAGGTCGAGCTCGGCGGTGTCGATCGCCATGTCGGGTGCCTTGGGGTAGCGGTAGAAGAGGACGGGGAAGTCGTCCGGCGGGAAGATTTCGCAGAACGCGAGCGGCGTCGGCAGCCCGGGCACCGCGGACACGTACCGGTCGTCGACGCCGAACTCGCGCAGCGCCCGGTGCACGTACTCGCCGAACGGGTCCTCGCCGGTGCGCGTGATCACCGCGGTCGGATGCCCGTGCCGCGCGGCGGCCACCGCGACGTTGGTGGGGCTGCCGCCGAGGAACTTGCGGAACGACGTCACCTCGGCCAGCCCGACCCCGGTCTGCTCTGGATAAAGGTCGATCCCGACCCGCCCCATGGTGATCACATCAAAGCCGGTGTTCATGGTTCGCGCTGTGTTCATGGTTCGCTTCGCTCCTGCGCTACTCGCCGTCTTCCTCCGTGCGATGCTCGGCGCTGGCGCGCCTGCGCTTCTCCTACGTCCAGACGGCGGACGCTCCGTCGCTCTCGCTCGCTGTGTTCGATGGTTCGCTTCGTTCCTGCGCTACTCGCCGTCTTCCCTCCTCCGTGCTCGGCGCTGACGCGCCTGCGCGCGAGCGTCAGTCCAGATGGCGGACGCTCCGTCGCTCTCGCTCACGGTGTTCATGGTTCGCTTCGCTCCTGCGCTACCCGCCGTCTTCCTCCGTGCGATGCTCGGCGCTGACGCGCCTGCGCTTCTCCTACGTCCAGATGGCGGACGCTCCGTCGCTCCCGCTCACGGTGCCCGTTGGTTCGCTTCGCTTCTGCGCTACTCGCCGTCTCCTTCCTCCGTGCTCGGCGCTGGCGCGCCTGCGCGCGAGCGTCAGTCCAGACAGCGAACGCTCCGTCGCTCCGCTCACGAGTACGCCTCCACCGGCTGGATGGCCGCGTCAGCCCTGGTCAGCCAGCCACGCCAGCTCGCGGCCGCCAGCGCGGGCTCGGTCCAGGGCTGGGAGCATCGAACCATCCGGGTGCCCGGCCGATCCAGCCAGCGCAGCACCACGCCCACCTCCTCGGGGGGCGCGCCGAACAGCGGGCCCGGCTCGGGCAGCACGGTCTCGGCCGCCGCCGTGAGCACGTCCACCACCGGCATCGGTGGCACGCCGCGGCGCGCCACGCCAGCGGATGCCAGCCGCCCGTGGCGGACCACCGCGAACTGCCAGCCGCCCGTGCCGTCCGGGCGCGCCGCCACCAGCTCCGGCACCGCCGCGAGCGCCGCCAGCCGCTGGCCCCGGTCGAGCGTGCGGACCAGCACCCGCATCCGGTCGCGGTCGAGCCGGGCCTGCTCGTAGCGCTGCGCCGTGGCGTGCTCGACGAGCCGGCTCTCCAGGCGGCGCAAGGGATCCACGCGGCGTCCGGCCACCAGCGCCGCGAACGAGCCGACCGACGGGAAGTACTCGGCGACGCTCTGCCGTCCCGCGCATGGCGCCGCGCACCGGCCCAGCTCGGCCAGCGCGCACGGCCGCGCGTGCGCCCGCTGCGCGGGGATGCGCACCGTGCAGGGCCGGATGCCGGTGGCGTCCTGCAGCGCCACCATCGCGTCCTCGGCCAGCGAGCGCGACCGGAACGGGCCGAACGCGCCGTCGCGGGCCAGCCGTACGAGTGACAGCCGGGGGAACGCCTCGTCGGTCAGCGTGATCCACCACGACTGCTTCGGGTTCTTCGAGCGCCGGTTGTACGCCGGCTTGTGCGTGGACAGCAGCCGCAGCTCGCGCACCTGCGCCTCCAGCGGGTGCGCGCAGGTGACGTGGTCGACCCGGGCGGCCAGCGCGACCATCTCCCGCAGCCGCCTGCGGGTCTCGCTGGCGGTGAAGTACTGCCGCACCCGCCGCTTGAGGTCGGTGGCCGTGCCCACGTACAGCACCTCGTCGCCCGGTCCGCGGAACAGGTACACACCAGGCTCGTTCGGCAGCTCGGCGGCCATCGAGCGCTTGCGGCGCTGCTCCGGCGTGACCTCCGGGATGTAGTCGAGCAGCTCCTCCAGCGACTGCACACCGACCGAGCCGACCCGTTCCAGCAGCGTGTGGAACACGTCGACGGTGGCGCGCGCGTCGGCCAGCGCCCGGTGCACCGGCCTGGTCCGCGCGCCCAGCAGCTCGGCGAGGAACGACAGCCGGCAGCTCGGCGCCTCCTCGCGGGTGAGCACGCGGCGGGCCAGTCGCACGGTGCAGACCACGGTCGGCCGCGGCCAGCGGTAGCCGTGGCGCACGCAGGCCTTGCGGATGAAGTTCGTGTCGAAGCCCGCGTTGTGTGCGACCAGCACCGCGCCCCTGGCGAACTCCAGGAACGCCGGTAACACCGTGTCGAGCCGGGGCGCGGCGTACACCATCGCGTCGGTGATCCCGGTCAGCGACACCACCTCCGGCGGGATGCCCCGGCCAGGGTCGACGAGCGTGGCGAACTCGCCGACGATCTCGCCGCCGCGAACCTTCACCGCCCCGATCTCGGTGACCGTGTCCTCGTCGCTGACGCCAGTGGTCTCCAGGTCGAACACGACGAAGGTGGTGGCGCGCAACGGGGTGCCCAGCTCGTCGAACGTCAGCTGGCCGTCGGACTTCGTCATGATCCGCAAGCTAACGGAGGGCACCGACAAAAAGCCGCCGCGTGAGCGCGGACGGGCCCGGCTAGCCTGTGTGGATGGCACCGTCGACCGAACCGGTGGGACCGGACGAGCTGGCGCACCAGCCCGTCCAGTCCACTGTGGACTGGTCGGCGCTGCCGGACGCCGTGCGCGGGCGCATCGCCGAGCTGGGCGCGGAGGCGCTCGGCGCGCTGCCGCCGGTCGACGTCCCCCAGCAGCTGCGTGCGGTCGCCCGGTTCACCCCGGCCAAGCGGGCCCGGCTCGGCGGCGCGCCGCTGATCGCGAGCCTGCGCGACTCGGTGGCGTTCCGCACCGCGGTGGTCGAGTGGTGCCGCAAGCACCGGCCGGCCGCGCTCGACCTGGCCGGCGACGACCCGGTCACGGTCGCCGCCGCGGCGGTGCTGCTCGGCGAGGAGACCGCGGGCCACTACCTGGAGCTGGTGTCGCGCCGGGCGTCGGACGCCACGCTGCGGTCCCAGCGCGACGCGGCCGTCATGCGTGCGGAGAAGGCGGAGAACGAGCTGGCGAAGGTGCGTGCCGAGCTGGACTCCGTGCAGGGCGCCGTGGACAAGGTGCGCCAGGAGGGCGAGGTCGAGCTGGACCGGCTGCGCAAGCGGCTGCGCGAGCAGGGCGTGAAGGTCCGCGAGGCACGCGACGAGGCGGCGCGCGCGAGCACGGAGATCGACCGGGCGCGCACGGAGGCGGACAGGCGGCTGGCCACGCTCACCGAGCAGCGCGACCGCGAGCAGGAGCGGGCGGAGGCCGAGCGGGCCAAGGCCGAGCGGGCCGAGGCCGACGCGGAGATCGCCCGCCAGTCCGCGCGCGAGGCCCGGCAGGCCGACGAGGTCCGGCTGGCGCTGCTGGTCGACACGCTCGACGGCGCGGTGACGGGGCTGCGCCGTGAGCTGGCCCTCGGCGGGTCCGGGCCGCGACCTGCCGACCTGGTGCGCGGGGCGACCGAGGCGCAGGGCTCGGTGAGCCGCGTCGAGGACCCGGCCGCCCTGGAGCGGCTGCTGGCGTTGCCGTCGGTGCACCTCGTGGTGGACGGCTACAACGTGACGAAGACGGGCTATCCGGAGCTGTCGCTGTCCGACCAGCGCGACCGGCTGATCCGCCAGCTGGCGGCGCTGGCCGCGCGCACGTCCGCCGAGGTGACGCTCGTGTTCGACGGGGCGGGTGTGGTGGTCGTGCCCACGACCTCCCCGCGTGGCGTGCGCGTGCTGTTCAGCGACCCGGGCGTGCTGGCCGACGACGTGATCCGGGCGCTGGTCACGGCCGAGCCGGAGGGCAGGCCGGTGGTCGTGGTGACCTCCGATCGCGCGGTCGCCGACTCGGTCCGCCGCCGCGGCGCGCACCCGGTGCCGTCCGCGGTGCTGCTGGCACGGCTGGGCCGTTCGTAGCCGGAAACCCGCTGGCCACGGTGAATATCGTGGGGTGATGGGGGAGCTTCGGCTGCGGCCGCTTCGAGCGGCGGACGAGAGGGCGTTCCGCGCCGCGCACGCGCTGATGGCCGGCGAGGGGTTCGTGTTCGGCCTCGGGCTCGACGCGTGCCCGGCGTGGGCGGACTACCTGGCCTCGCTGGACCTGCTGCGTGCCGGCGTCGAGGTGCCGGAGGGGCTCGTGCCGGCGACGTTCCTCGTCGCGGAGGTCGCGGGAGAGATCGTCGGGCGGACCTCGGTGCGCCACGAGCTCAACGACTATCTCCTGCGCGAGGGCGGGCACATCGGCTACGGCGTGCTGCCGGCGTACCGCAGGCGCGGGCACGCGACCGAGATCCTCCGGCAGAGCCTGGTCGTGGCGCGGGCCGCGGGCGTGGACCGCGTCCTCGTCACGTGCGATGAGGACAACGTCGCGTCCGGCCGTGCCATCGAGGCGTGCGGGGGCCGGCAGGAGATACTGCCCGGAACCCGGCGGCGGCGTTACTGGATCGGGTGACGCAACCGGACGCGCTCCGGCCCGTTGTGACTGGTAGAGGCCGGAGTGTGGAGGCGTGTGTGCGGATGGTTCCAGCGGTGTGCGCCGCGTTGCTCGGCGTGCTCTTGACCGCGCCGCCCGCCTACGCGCGAGCCGACCCGGAGGCCGGGGCGCCGGGCGGGCCGCGGACGGATCCACGGCCCCGCACGGCGTTCGCCGACCCCGAGGTCGCCCAGCTCCAGCGCACCGCGGCGGGTGTGCAGCGCGAGCTCGGCGACCTCGCCGCGAAGATCCACGACGCGGCCCGGGAGCTGCGCACCACCACCGACGCGGCGACTGCCGCCCGCAGCGCTCGCGAGCAGGCCGACCAGGTGGTTTCCGCCCAGCAGGACGATGTGGATGCCTACTCGGCGGCGGTGTACGTCACGCTGGCCCAGCCGTCTGAGATCCGCGCCCTTATGTCGGGTGGGCCGGAGAACTTCCTCGACGGCTCAGGACTGCTCGACCGGCTGCGCGCGGACCAGAACGTCCGGCTGACCGGTGCCATCCGCCGGCAGGCTTCGGCGGAACGAGCCGAGCGTACCGCGAGCCGGGCGCTCGCCGATGCCGCCGATCGTAGGGACCGGCTGGACGACCGGACCGCGGACGCGAGCGAGCGCGCCGCCGCCGTGTCCGCCGAGCTGTCCGGCATGGTCGCCGACACCGACGCGGCCGTCGTCACCGCGCAGCGCGACCAGCGGCAGCGCAACGACCGGACCGCGGCGAGCTGGCGGGCGTACCTGGCCACGCTCGCGAAGGCGGGCGTCGTGCCGCCCCCGGCGGCCGCGCTGCGCGACCCCGCGCACCTGCCGTCCCGGCTGGCCGCGCTGGCGGGAAGGGCGGGGCCGCAGCGTGGTGTGGCGAAGCTCACGCTGCCCGCCGGCGAGGTGCTCCGGGTGCTGCCGAAGGAGACGATCACCGCGGTCAGCGCCGCGATCGGCGCGCTGGGCAAGCCCTACGTGCCGGCCAGCGGCGGCGCCGGGCCCGCCGCGTACTCGTGCGCCGGGCTGGTGCGCTCGGCGTTCGGCCGGTCTGGCGTGCGGCTCCCGGCCGCCGCGGCGAACCAGCTGGCGACCGGCGCACCCGTCCCGCCGGCCGACGCGCAGCCCGGTGACCTGGTGTTTCTCGGCCCGAAGCGGTACGGCGTGCAGGGCGTGGGCATCGTGCTGGACGGGCGGACCATGCTCACCGCGGACGCCCGGCTCGCGGGTGTCGTGGTCACCGACCTGCCCCGCGGCGACACCGTCCTCGGCGTGACACGGCCGTCGCTGCCGGCGGGCCGGGCCCGCGCGGTGCCGCGCGCCGGGCGGGGCGAGCCGGCCTGGCGCTGCGGCGGCGTCGAGCTGCCGGCGCGCACGTCGGGCGAGGCCGCGGGCGCGTGGGGCGGGTATCCGAACGGCTTCATCCCGCGGGCCGCGCTGTGCCCGATCGGGGTGGGCTGGCACGTGCTGCGCTGCGACGCCGCGGCCGCCTTCGTGGCGCTGAACAGGGCGTACGCCGCCGCGTTCGGGCGGCCGGTGTGCGTCACGGACTCCTACCGGACCTTCGCCGAGCAGGTCCGGCTCTACGGCGTGAAGCCGTCGCTCGCGGCGGTGCCGGGCACCAGCAACCACGGCTGGGCGCTGGCCGTCGACCTGTGCGGCGGCATCCAGTCCTTCGCGTCCGCGCAGTACGCCTGGCTGGCCGCCAACGCGCCGGCTTTCGGCTGGTCGAACCCGCCGTGGGCGGGGCGCGGGCGGGGCCGCGAGGAGCCGTGGCACTGGGAGTTCACCGGCTGAGCGCCGAAAAATGTCAGACCCCCTCCCTAGCGTGCGGAGCATGAGGAACTCGAACCGCAAGGAGCAGGGCATGGTCATCGACTGCGACAGCTGCGTGGTGCGTGGGCTCGCGTGTGGCGAGTGCGTGGTCAGCGTGCTGCTGGGCGCGCCGCCGAACGTGGAGCTGGACGCCTCGGAGCAACGCGCCATCGACGCACTTGGAAGGGCGGGCATCATACCCCGACTACGGTTGGAGCACATCGACAAGTCTGCGTGACCGGGTCAACACGCGAGGCAACCGGTACCGGTCGGTAAGCGGTCGTTTTCTGTCGTCGAGCGGACTTTGGGATGTCCCCGTACCGGGTGAGCTGCAGTGTTGTCGCGATCACACGGTGGAGTTGGCGCTGCTCCATTGGTGTCCGGCACGGTCTGGACCATCTTTTTCGCCGCGACCGGTAGACGCACGGGCGCACTTTTCGTAACCTGTCCGAGATCTCGCGGTCAGAAGCGGCCCTACCCCGGGGCTGCTACGCGAGATCGCCGCCGAGTCAGCCTTTGTCGGGAAGGTTGGACCGGATTCCCCCACGGTGGGGCGAGGGCAGTGATCGTGCAGCCGCTGTTGCGGTTGCGTGCGGTCCGAAGACGTGCCCCTGCCCCCACGGCGGTCCGATCACGAAGGAGACCCGCGCGAACGTGGCGTCGCATCGAATGAAGCGCGCATTTCGGGTAGCAGCGAGCGTCACGGCCGCAGTGGTCGTGGTGAGCATCTCTCCATCGCCAGCTTTCGCGCTCCCCCCCGCGCACCAGCAGCCCCCACCCGACACGGCTACGGAGGCGCTTGCCCAGTACAAGAAGCTCACCGGGCAGGCCGACCAGGTGAACGAGGACCTCCTCGCCGCCCGGACCAACTACGACAAGAAGCGCGCGCAGCTGCGCAAGGCAACCGCCGACCTCGCAAGCGCCAAGGCCGCCATCAAGCAGGCCGCCGGCGACGAGGAGGCGTTCCGCGGCAAGGTCGACGTGCTGACCAACGCGTCTTTCCAGGGCGCCCGGTTCAACAAGCTCTCGGCGCTGCTCACCGGGTCGTCGGCGGACGACTTCCTCGAGCGGGCCTCGGCCCTTGGCGTGCTCGCCTCGGACAACGAGGAGGCGCTGTCCAAGCTGACCGGCGCGGTGAACCTGGCGACCGACGCGAAGAACAAGGCCACGGCCGCGCAGAAGAGCGCGACTGACGCCACCAACGCCGCCAAGGCGCTGATCGCCAAGATCACCAAGACCAAGAAGAACCTGGACGCGCAGATCGACAAGGTCCACACCGCGTACAACAACCTGAGCGGCGCGGACCGGGAGACGCTCGCCGGACCGGCGGACAACAGCGTCTACCTCGGCCCGCCCGGCGCGGGCGGCCAGGCCGCCGAGGTCGCCATGCAGCAGCGTGGCAAGACGTACGTGTACGGCGCCGACGGCCCGGACACGTTCGACTGCTCAGGCCTCACGATGTACGCCTACGCGGCTGCCGGCATCTCGCTGCCGCACTCCAGCCGCGTGCAGTTCACGATGGGCAAGTCCGTGTCGCAGAACGACCTGCAGGTCGGTGACCTGCTGTTCTACGGCAGCAGCGCGGGCTCGATCCACCACGTGGCCATGTACATCGGCGACGGGATGCTGGTGCACGCGTCCACCGAGGGCGTGCCGGTGAAGACCGCCGAGGCGCCCTACGGCGCGGGCAGCGACTTCCTCGGTGCCAAGCGCATCGCGGGCTGACATCCACGAGATCGACATGAACCAGGGCCGGCGCGGTGACGCACCGGCCCTGGTTTTGTGTCTGGCCCTAGCATCTGTCCCGTGACCCGAAGGGTGAGCCTGCGGACGTGGCTCGGCGGCGCGGTGGCCGTCGTGCTGCTCGGCGGGCTCGCGTTCGTCGCGCTCCCCGGTCAGGAGCCGTTCCCGGCGCCCCCAGGGCCCGGCCAGCCGCTCGGCGCGGCCACCCCGGCGCCACCCGCCGACGAGGCGGCCCGGTCCCGTACGGACGCGGTCACCGACCTGCTTGCCCGGCGCGCCACGGCCGTCCGCAACCACGACGAGCGGGCATTCCTGGCCACCGTCGACCCGGCGGCCGACAAGATCTTCGTCGCCAACCAGCGGCGGCTGTTCCAGAACCTCGCGAAGGTCCCGTTCACCACCTGGACCTACCAGCTGCACGCCGACGACACGCTGGACACCGACGACCTGCCCCGCGAGGTCCGCGCGGGCGCCGACGAGCTGTGGGCCCCGGCCGTGGACCTGCGCTACGCACTGCGCGGCGGGGACGTCACGCCGACCAACCGCGCGCTCGGCTACCTGTTCGCCCAGCACGACGGTGCCTGGTACCTGCGCTCCGACAACGCCCTCGACCGGCTGGGCCGGCACACCTGGCGCGGGCCCTGGGACTTCGGGCCGTGCCAGGTGACCGCGACCAGGCACGGCATCGTGCTGAGCCACCCGCGCAACGACCAGATGGTCGGGCGGCTCGTCCGCGAGCTCGATCCGTCCGTGCGCGCGGTGGGCGAGGTCTGGCCCGGGAAGTGGTCCGAGCGGGTCGTGCTGATGCTGCCCGACTCCGCGGGCGAGATGAAGGCGCTCGTCGGGCCGGACTTCCCGGTCGAGTCGGTGGTCGCGGTGGCCGTCGCCGACCGGGTGGACAACGCCAGCCGTACGGTCACCGGCCAGCGGGTGGTGCTGAGCCCGAACGGCGTGCGGGCACTGTCGATCCCGTCGCTGCGGGTCGTGCTGCGCCACGAGATCACCCACCTCGCCGCCCGCGCCGAGACCGTCGACGGCTCGCCGACCTGGCTGCTCGAAGGCTTCGCGGACTACGTCGGCTACCGCGACAGCGGGGTCAGCATCGCCGAGGGCGCTCCGGACCTGGTCAAGCGCGTCCGCGACGAGGGGCCGCCCGCGGCGCTGCCGGAGGACCGGGCGTTCCGCACCAGCGGCTCGGACCTCGACCTGGCCTACCAGGAGAGCTGGTCGCTCGCCCGGTTCGTGGCCGAGCGGTACGGCGAGGGCAGGCTTGTCAAGCTGTACCGCACGCTCGCCTCGGTGGGCCCGGCGTCCGCGCAGAAGACCGACGACCTGCTGCGCGAGGTGCTCGGCATGGACCGCGCACGGCTCGTGGGGGACTGGCGGAACTACCTGCGGACGTCCCTCAAGTAGGGTTTGCCGGTGCCTCGGACCTTGGTGGTGACGAACGACTTCCCGCCGCGCCCGGGCGGTATCCAGTCGTACCTGCACTCGCTCGCGACCCGGCTGCCGGACCAGGACCTGGTCGTCTACGCGCCGTCCTGGGAGCACCGCACCGGCTCGCACCCCGAGTTCGACGCCGAGCAGCCGTTCCCGGTGATCCGCCACGACGGCGGGCTCATGCTGCCGACCCCGGCCGTCGCGCGGCGGGCCAGGGAGATCCTGCGGGCCGAGCAGTGCGACACCGTGTGGTTCGGCGCCGCCGCCCCGCTGGCCCTGCTCGCGCCGCAGCTGCGGGCCGCCGGCGCGCGCCGGGTGATCGCGAGCACCCACGGGCACGAGGTCGGCTGGTCGATGCTGCCCGTCGCCCGCCAGGCGCTGCGCCGCATCGGGTCGACGACCGACGTGGTGACGTTCGTGTCGAAGTACACCCGCTCCCGGTTCGCCTCGGCGTTCGGTCCGATGGCCGCGCTGGAGTACCTGCCGTCCGGTGTGGACACTCAGCAGTTCCAGCCGAACTTCGCCGCACGCAAGGAGATCCGCGCCCGCTACGGCCTCGGCGACCGGCCGACCGCGGTGTGCGTTTCGCGATTATGGCCACGCAAGGGCCAGGACATGTTGATCAAGGCGCTGCCCGCGATCCGCAACCGGGTCCCGGAGGCGGCGCTGCTGCTGGTGGGCGGTGGCCCCTACGCCGACCGGCTGCGCGCGATGGCGAGCCAGCTCGGCGTCGCCGAGCACGTGTTCATGACCGGCCGGGTGCCGTGGGAGGAACTGCCCGCGCACTACGTCGCCGGTGACGTGTTCGCGATGCCGTGCCGCACGCACGGCCGTGGCCTGGACGTCGAGGGACTTGGCATCGTCTACCTGGAGGCGTCCGCGTCCGGCCTGCCGGTGGTGGCCGGCCGCTCCGGCGGCGCCCCGGAGACCGTGCTGGACGGCGTCACCGGCAACGTGCTCGACGGCCGCGACGTCGCCCAGCTCGCGGACACGGTTGGCGGGCTGCTCGCCGACCCAACGCTGGCGTCCGAGATGGGCGAGGCGGGCCGCCGGTGGGTGTCCGGCCACTGGCGGTGGGAGGACATCGCCGCCCGGCTGGCGCGGCTGCTCGACGGCAGCGCGTTCTAGGCGAGCCTGCTAGTCCCCGCCGACGGAACGCAGCTCGGCCGCGTCCAGCACCGGCTGGATCTCCTCGCCCGCCGCCCGCTGCACGGCCGACACCCGGGCCTGGACGTCGACGGACAGCGGGAAGTGCACGATCTCGATGCCCGCCGCCACCTTGTCCTGCGCGACGGTCCGGAACAGCTCGTGGAACTCGGGAGAGGTGAGCACGAGCAGCCGCCTGCGGGCCCGCACGAGCGACAGGAAGTACAGCTCGGCGAAGCAGTTCACCACCCTGCCGGACGGATGCCGGCCGCCCGCGGTGGACGCGGTCTTGATCGACGCCACGATGCGGCCGTTGTCGGACACCGCGTCGAACTCGTGCTCGCCGCCGGTCTGCAGCTGCAGCCGCCTGCGGTGGAAGGAGTTCTGGTACAGCTCGGACAGCCGGTGGCGCACCTCGTCCTCGATGGCCGATGTCAGATAACGGGTGTTGGCCATCCGCGCCCTCGCTTTCCGCAGCGTCGCCACCGCACCGGGGCGTCGTCGCGCCGGTTGCGATGGGCGACGGCTACGTTACCGAGGTAGTGCCCACGACTCGACGGCGGAGAAGTCCTCGTGGTCGTCGAGCGTGCGGACCCGTGGCGCGGGGGCGGCCGTGGACACCTCGACGACCTCCGCCGGCTTCGCGGGCCGTGCCGCCGGCGGGGCCGGCCGCGGGCGGCCCGCGATGACCTCCGACAGCTCCGCGGTCAGCTCCTCGCCGGCCACCGGCTCCAGCGCGGCGAGCCCCTGCGACAGCGCCGCCGCGGACGCCTCCTGCGTGAGCCGGAAGATCTCCGCCGCCAGCTCGTCGGGCGCCAGGCCCATCGCCTCGACGGACAGGTCGAGCCCGACCAGCCGGCCTTCCAGGTTCACCCGCACCTCGACGCCCTTGTCGGCCGCCGCGGCGGAGATCCGGCCGAGCCGCTCGAACAGCCCGTCCGCCCGCTCGTTCATCGCGGCGTTCGCCTCGAGCAGCCGGTCGACCGTGTACGCCTCGTAGGTCACGACATCCTCCAGGAGTCCGGCGTAGTGGCCTCGGCGCGCTCGGTCGTGGCCGTGTCCTGCTGGAGGCCCAGCAGCGTCAGCTCGTCCGCACCCAGGCCGTCCAGCGCCTCGCGCAGCGCCGCCTTGGTCCGCTGGTTCGCCACCGCGGTGGCCTCCTGCACGGCCGCGAGGATCGCGTCGGCCAGCCCGCGCGACCCGAGCGTCATCGCCCGCCGGTCCAGCGACAGCGACGACAGCGCGCCGCCCGGGTAGACCTCGGCCCTGATCCCGCCGGACGACGCGGCGCCGGTGATGTCGGTGTCGGTCATCGCGGGTGCACCCCTCCGTAGAACGTCGAGCTGGACAGCGTGTGGGTCGTCCGCCGTACCTGGTCGGCCGAGTTGCCCTCGACCAGCGTCACCTGGTCGCCGTGCACGCTCTCCACGATCCCGATGTGCGTGCTGGTCGTCGTGTTCTCCGGGCCGGTGCCGAAGATCAGCACGTCGCCGGGCCGCGCCGCGTCGAGGTTGTGCTTGCCGTACGCGAGGCCGTGCTCCTGGCCCCAGTGGTAGACGTCGCCGGTGAACGGCAGGATCGGGATGTCCACGCCGGCCTTGCGCCACACCCAGGTGGTGAAGTTCGAGCACCAGAAGCCGGTCGGGCCGTACTTGTTCTGGTTGTTCGGGCCCTCGTGGTAGCCGATCTGGCCCTGCGCGATCTTCTTGACCTTGTTGACCACGCCGGACTTCGTCTTCGGCGGCTTGTGCGGGTGCTTGGTCTGCGTGTGGGCCCGCTTGCGGTGGGTGGGGTCGGCGAACCCGTCGTGCTCGACGTTCTTCTCGAGCTTGCCCAGGTCCCCGGCCGCGCCCTTCATCTGGTGCTGGACGCTGCGCACGTGCTTGGTCGACTCGTTCGTGTAGTCGCGGGCGAGGTCCACGACCTGGCCGACGGCCCGCACGAGCGCGCCCTGCGAGCCGGCCCCGGTCACCCCGCGGGCCGCGTCGAGCAGCCGGGTCGCGCGGGCGGTGTACTCGTCCACCAGGCCGGCGACCGCCTTGTGGTGGGTGTCCAGCGACGACGCCGTCGCCGCCACGATCTCCGCCGCCTTCGCCGCGGCGCCCGACGTGGTGCCGAGCGCCTTGGTCATCCGGTGCGCCCGGCGGTCGAACGCCGCCGCGTTGTGGCCCTCCCAGTGGCTGGTCGCGGTGGCCGCGCCCGCCTTGTGGTCGTGGTGGTGGCGTTCCACGGTCTTGGCGGCCGTGTCCAGCGCGGTGTGCACCTGGTAGGCGTCCTCGGCCTTGCCGGCCAGTGCGTTGCGATGCGCGATCAGCTGCTCGGCTGCCTTCTGCGCGACGACCCGACTTTCCACGGTCCCGTCCTCTCCCGATGTGGGCGACCAAGGCCACTCTCGGGCGCCGGGTCACCCCGGGGAAAGCGCCGCTGCACGGATCGTCACATCGGCTGCACGATCAGGCCGTGCGGTCGATCCCCGGGGCCTGGTGCACGGCGATGCCGATGCCGCGGTAGAAGCGCGCCAGCGGCTCGTCGAGCGGCTCGCCGGAGGTGACGGCCGCGCCGCAGCGGCCGCCGAACGCCGCGCGCAGCTTCGGGTAGACGACGGTGTCGGCCACCGCGTGCTGCAGCCGCAGCACCAGCGCGGGCCGCTGCCGGCCGCCGAAGCGCACGGCGATGCGCTCGGCCACGTCGAACACGCCGGCCCGGCCCTCGGCGGCGGCCTTGTCGCGGGCCGCCGTATGCAGGTCACGCAGCAGATCCGTGCCGGCCACGATCGTGCGCGGGCGGAACATGCCGAGGTCGGTGGCCAGGTTCGCGGTGTCCGGCACGTGCCCCAGCGTGGTCCGGGTGTACACGCACGCGAGCGTCAGCAGTCGCGCGCCCGGGTCGGTCAGCGGCAGCAGCACCAGCAGCGACGTGCCGGCGCGCAGCGACGGCCGGTAGGCCGCGATCGCCGCACGCACGGCGGCCAGGACCTCGCCGTGGGTCAGCTCGGCGCGCTTGGGGTGCCCATCGCCCGGCGGGTAGACGATCGTGGCGACCGCGTCCGCGGGGACCGCGCGCCTGCGCTCGTGCGCCGCCGCGTCGGTGACCTCCTCGCCCAGCTCGGTCAGCTCCGCGACCGCGGGCACGACCCCGGGGTCCCCGCACGCGTCGAGCTGCCAGACCCAGCCGAGCTCGGGCAGCCGGTCCACGATCCGGCGCAGCGTCTCCCGGTGCGCGGCGGTCTCCAGCACGATCGCGCACGCGCCGGAGTCGGACAGGATCCACTCGATGTCCTCGACGGGCGCGGCCGGGTCGATCGGCACGGTCTGGCAGCCCGCCGTCCACGCGGCGAAGTCGAACAGCGTCCACTCGTAGCGGGTGGACGCGTGCAGCGCGATCCGGTCGCCCGGGCGCAGCCCGGCCGCGATCAGTCCCTTGGCGACGTCGAGCACCTGGGCCGCGAACTCGCGGGTGGTGACGTCCAGCCAGGAGCCGTCGGTCCGGCGGCGAACCCCGATGGTGGCCCCGAACCGCTCGGCGTTCGCCCAGACCATGTCGGTCAGGCTTTCCGATGCGGTCACGCGGAGAAACTAGCGCGATCGGCCATGACATGCTGCACGGGTGCCAGCGCTGGATGTGATCGACGAGACGTTCCTCGCCGTGCCGCCCGGCTCGGTGGCCAAGGCGTTCGCCGATCCCGAGACGTGGCGGCAGTTCTGGCCGGACCTGCTCCTGGACGTCTACGCCGACCGCGGCGACGAGGGCCTGCGCTGGACCGTGCGCGGCGCGCTGGTCGGCACGATGGAGGTCTGGCTGGAGCCGGTGCTCGACGGGACCGTGCTGCACTACTTCCTGCGCGCCGACCCGCCGCCCGGCCCGCCCGCCCGCCCGGCCCGGCTGCGCCGCGAGAAGGCACGCCGCCAGCGGGCCGCGAAGGCCGTCGCGCTGGACCTGAAGACCCAGCTCGAGGAGGGCCGCCGCCCCGGAGTCCCGCCGGCCGTCTAGGTGATGTTGTGGATAATCGAGGGTGAGCTGGCCAGCCCCATGCCAGCGCAACCTCAGGGGACCGTGACGCAACCCAGCCACAAGTACGTGGATAACGGCACCATTCGCCGGGACGAGGCCAACACAATAAATCCCGGGGAGGCGGACTAGTGGAGGCGGTCTAGTGCGGGTTCACGTGGTGTCAGACGTGCACGGCAACGCCGAGGCACTGGCCAAGGCCGGAGACGGGGCGGACGCGCTCGTGGTCCTCGGCGACCTGATCGACTTCGTCGACTACCACGACCACTCCAGCGGGATCATGGGCGCGGTGTTCGGCCCCGAGGCGATGGCGACGTTCGCGCGGCTGCGCCGGGAACGGGCGCACACCGAGGTGGCGGCGTTCGCGCGTTCGCTGTGGACGGGCCTGGACGACGCCGCGGCCGTGGTCGAGGACGCGATCCGCGACCAGTACGCCCGGCTGTTCGCCGCCATGTCCGTGCCGACCTACGCCACGCCCGGCAACGTCGACGTGCCCGCGCTGTGGCCGGAGTACGCGGGGGACAACGTGCGGATCCTCGACGGCGAGACCGCCGAGCTCGGCGGGCTGCGGTTCGGCTTCGTCGGCGGCGCGCCGCTGCCGCCCGGCGCGGTCCGCCGCCGGGGCGGGGTGTTCCATCCGTACCTGCGCACCGAGGAGGAGATGGCCGCCGACGTCGCGCGGCTCGGCCCCGTCGACGTGCTGTGCAGCCACGTCCCGCCGGACGTGCCCGAGCTCACCTACGACGTGGTGTCCCGGCGGGCCGAGCACGGCTCGCCCGCGCTGCTGGAGCTGATCCACACGGGCGGCCCGCGCCGGGCCTTGTTCGGGCACGTGCACCAGCCGCTGGTGTCGCGGATGCGCCTCGGGTACACCGAGTGCGCGAACGTGGGCCACTTCCAGCGGACACAGCGGCCATACGTGCTGCGCTGGTAGTAGTGAGCGGAGCGAGCCGTCGAGCACCGACCGGGTAGCCTCCCCGCATGGCCGATGAGTCCACCCAGTCGATCGTGGTCGACGCGCCGCCCGAGGACATCATGCCGGTGATCGCGGACTTCCCCGCGTACCCGGAGTGGGCCAACGCGGTGAAGCAGACCGAGGTCCTGGAGGAGGGTGTCGACGGGCACGCGAAGCAGGTGCGGTTCACCCTCGACGCTGGCCCGTTCAAGGACGTCTACACGCTCGCCTACGACTGGGCGCCCGACGGGCTGTCGGTCACCTGGGACCTGGTCAAGGGCCAGATGCAGCGCGCGCAGAACGGCCGTTACCTGCTGACCCCGGAGGGCGACAAGACCCGTGTCACCTACACGCTGTCGGTCCAGCTGGCCGTGCCGATGATCGGCCTGTTCCGCCGCAAGGCAGAAAAGATGATCATGGACATCGCGCTGAAGGAGCTGAAGCGCCGGGTCGAGGACCGCTGACCGCGGAGCTACATGGCCAGCGCACGCATTCTGCTGTTCACCGGCAAGGGCGGGGTCGGTAAGACCACCCTTGCCGCGGCGACGGCTGCCCGGCTCGCGGTCGGCGGGCGCAAGGTGCTGGTGGCCTCGGCAGACCCGGCGCACTCGCTCGGCGACGTGTTCGGTCTGCCGCTGACCGGCGAGCCGTCCGAAGTGGACACCTGTCTGTTCGCGGCGCACGTGGACGCCCGCGGCCTCGTCGACAAGTCCTGGCAGGACATCCGGGGCCAGCTGCGGGCGTGGCTCGCCGGCGCCGGGCTCGACGAGCTGGACGCCGAGGAGCTGACCGTGCTGCCCGGCGTGGACGAGCTGCTCGCGCTGACCGAGGTGGCCCGGCTCGCCCGGCAGGGCATGTGGGAGGTCGTGGTCGTCGACTGTGGACCGACCGCGGAGACGTTGCGGCTGCTGGCGTTGCCCGAAGCGCTCGCGGGGTACCTGGACCGGCTGTTCGTGCCGTCCATGCGTACCAAGGCATCCGCGCTCGGCAGGCTCGCCGAGCACCTGGGCGACCTGCGCGCGCTGCTCGTCGACCCGGCGGTGACGAGCGTGCGGCTGGTGCTCACCCCGGAGCGGCTGGTGGTCGCGGAGACCCGGCGCACGCTCGCCGCGCTGGCGTTGCGCGGGATCCGGGTGGACAGCCTGGTGGCGAACCGGCTCGTGCCGCGGGCGCGGATGTGGCAGGGGCCGGCCGCGGCGTGGCTGCGGACCCGGCGCGCGGAGCAGGACGCGGTGCTGGCCGAGCTGTCCGCGTCCACGACGCTGGACGTCCACGTCGTGGAGCACCGGCCCGCCGAGCCCGTGGGCGTCGCGCCGCTGCTGGAGGTGGCCGGTGGCCTGTACGGCGATGCCGACCCGCTGGCCGCGCCGTTCGGGGGCAACGCGGACCTGCGGCCGCTGTTGGACCTGCGGCCGCTCGAGGGCGGCGCGTACGAGCTGACGATCGCGGTGCCGCTGAGCGACTCGGCCGAGCTGGACCTGGCGCGGATCGCCGACGACCTGGTGGTGACCGTCGACGGCGTGCGCAGGCTGGTGGCGCTGCCGGTGCTGCTGCGCAACCACGCGGTGGCCGACGCGTTCGTCGACGACCGCGGGCTGGTGCTGCGCTTCCAGGCGCCCGGTCCCGCGGGGCCCGGCGTCGAGGGCCCCGGATGACCGGCGCCGAGCCGGGTACCCGCCTGGTGCAGGAGCTGCGTTTGCTGCTGGACGCGGTGGCCGACCGCGCGGGTCCGTGGCTCGACCGGGTGTCCGCGACCGCGCCCGAGGGGTCGGCGTGCCGGTGCCCGGCGTGCGCGGTGGTGGCGCTCGTGCGGGGAGAGCCCAACGAGCTGGCCGCGAGCAGCCTCGACCGGGCGGCCGACCTGGTGGCGCTGCTGCGCGCCGTGCTGGCCGACCGGTGGCAGCCGGGCCCACCGCACATGCCGGGGTTCACGCCGCCGCCGCGGTCGGGCGAGCGGCCGCGGGTGCAGCGGATCCCGGTGCGGCGCAAGGGAGATCCGGAGCGAGCTTGAGGGCCAAGACGACCATCGGGGTGGACATCGGGGGCACCAGCGTGCGGGCGGGCGTGGTGGACCGGTACGGCAACGTGCTCGACACGGCGCGCGCCCCGACGCCGACGAGCGAGGGCGCGCTGGAGGACGCGATCGTGTCCGCGGTCGGCGGGCTGGCGGCCCGGCACCGGGTGAGCGCCGTCGGCCTCGCGGTCGCCGGGTTCGTCGCCACGGACCGGCGGTCGGTGATGTTCGCGCCGCACCTGGCGTGGCGCAACGCCGCCGTCGCGGACCGCATCTCGGAGCGGCTGAGCCTGCCGGTGGTCCTCGAACACGACGCGAACGCGGCCGTGCTGGCCGAGCACCGGTTCGGTGCCGCGCGGGGCGCGCGGGTGGCACTGCTGGTGGCGATCGGCACGGGCATCGGCGGCGGCCTGCTGCTGGACGGCGAGGTGTTCCGCGGGGCGTACGGGGTGGCGCCGGAGCTGGGGCACCTGTCGCTGGTGCCGGACGGGCGGCCGTGCCCGTGCGGGAAGTCGGGCTGCTGGGAGCGGTACTGCAGCGGCACGGCCCTGTCGGCGACGGCGGTCGAGCTGCTGGCCCGCTACCCCGGCCGGTCGACGGTGCTGGGCCGCGAGGTGCTGGTGGACAAGCGCGCGCTGACGGGCCGCAAGGTGGCCGCGGCCGCGCGGGACGGCGACCCCCTGGCCCAGCGCGCGATGGCCGAGCTGGCGATGTGGCTGGGCAAGGGCCTGGCACTGGTGGCGGACATCTACGACCCGGAGATCGTGGTCATCGCGGGCGGCGTCTCGGAGTCGGCCCCGCTGTTCCTGGACGACGCGCGGGAGCACTACAAGAAGATGATCACGGGCGCCGGCTACCGCCCCCTGGCCCGCATCCGGACCGCGCAGCTGGGCGACGACGCCGCCATGGTGGGCGCGGCATCCCTGGCCGCGGACAGTGCCGGTAAGGCTGCCCGGTAGAGCCGCCCGGTAAGGCTGCCAGCTAGAGCTGCCCGGTAGCGCTCAGATCTGGGCGCCGTCGTCGCGGTCGTCGTCCGGTGACTTCGGGGACTGGCGGACGCGCAGCAGGAGCATCGCGCCGCCGCAGGTGAGGGCTACCAGGGCGATCGGGGTGCCGATGCGGGCGTCCAGGCCGATCACGCCCGGCAGCACCAGCAGCGTCACCGCCGCCAGGACGAGCACCAGCGCCACGATCGTCAGCGGGCGCAGCTTCGGCAGGGGCGGCGGCTCCGGCGGGACGTAGTGGTCCTCCTCCGTGCCCCACGACCAGTCCCACTCGGCCTCCTGGCCCCGCCACGCGGCCGGCGGCGGGCTGGCCTGGGGAGCGGGCTCGGCGTCGTCCTCGGCAGCGGCCGAGCCGGCCGAGCCGGCCGAACCGGACGAGCCGGCGGGGCCGGACGGGGCGTCGTCGAGGTCGGGCAGGTGGCTGCCGACGCCCTCACGTTCGAGGTCGGCCACGATGGCCGCGAACGCGGCGTCGACGTCCTCCGGCCGGTCTGGCACCTGGGCCTCCTTCGAACGCGGGCGAGCTCGCGAAGCAGGTGTGGTCATCGTCGCACGAACTCGTGCCGCGATGGCGGGATCTCATCGCCTTGTTTACTCGTTGGGTACCGTGGCAGGAAAGAGAGTCTGCCGAGTGGTGTCCACTGTTACATGTTCCGGCATTTGGGTGGCGGAGCATTGTGCGCGCCACACACCCTTCGTACCCTCGACAAACGGGTGACCGGCCGGCAAAGCGGGAGGCGCGGGTAGCGGTGCTGTACTTGTTGATGAAGCATGTGTTCCTCGGACCGCTGCTCCGCCTGTTCTTCCGCCCGGCGGTCGAGGGCGACGAGAACATTCCGGACAAAGACGGCGCCATCCTGGCGAGCAACCACCTCGCCGTCGCCGACTCCTTCTTCCTCCCGCTGATGCTCAAGCGCCGGGTCACGTTCCCGGCGAAGCTGGAGTACTTCACCCAGCCCGGTTTGAAGGGCCGGTTCAAGAAGTGGTTCTTCACCGGCATGGGCCAGATCCCGATCGACCGCTCCGGCGGCGCCGCCGCGCAGGCCGCGCTCGACACGGGCATCCGGCTGCTGCGCGAGGGCCACCTGCTCGGCATCTACCCCGAGGGCACCCGCTCCCCGGACGGCCGTCTCTACAAGGGCAAGACCGGCCTCGCCCGCATGGTGCTCGAGTCCCGCGTCCCGGTCGTCCCGGTGGCCATGTTCGACACGGACAAGGCCAACCCGATCGGGTCGAAGATGTGGCGCCCGCACAAGATCCGCATCAAGATCGGCAAGCCGATGGACTTCTCGCGCTACGAGGGCCTCGCCGGCGACCGCTTCGTGGAACGGTCGATCACCGACGAGATCATGTACGCGCTGATGGAGCTGTCC
>DASYKY010000071.1:0-27067 GCA_035995025.1 Actinophytocola sp. | reverse complement strand
ACGATCATGGTGCCGAGCGTCGTGACGATGGTTCCGCTGTTCGTGCTGTCCAGCAACCTCGGCCTGGTCAACTCGCTGGCCGGGCTGATCCTGCCGTTCCTCGCGCAGGCGTTCGGCGTGTTCCTGATGCGCCAGTTCATCGTGTCCATTCCGAACGACCTGATCGAGGCGGCCCGCATCGACGGGGCGAGTGAGCTGCGGATCTACTGGCAGATCATCCTGCCGCTGTGCCGGCCCGCGCTCGCGACGCTCGGCATCCTCACGTTCCTGGCGTCGTGGAACAACTTCCTGTGGCCGCTGGTCGCGGCGACCACGGAGGACAAGTACACGCTGCCGGTCGCGCTCGCCCTGTACTCCATCGGGCAGAACCAGACCCGCTACGACCTGCTGCTCGCGGGTTCGGTGGTGATCGTGCTGCCCGTGCTGATCGTGTTCCTCGTGCTGCAACGGCACTTCGTCCGTGGCATCGCCACCACCGGCCTGAAATAGGAGGCTTTCCAGAATGGCCCGATTAGTCCCGGTACGTAGGGCGGCACTCGCCGCGGCGCTCGCCGTCGCGGTGGTCGTGCCGCTGTCCCCCGCGGCGAGCGCCGCGCCGGACGACCGCGAGCTCGTATCCGCCGAGCAGGCCAAGCAGTTCTCACTGCTGAGCGACACGTGGAAGTCGTTCACGGCGATGGTCGCGCCGGAGACCGGCCTGCCGTCGGACAACATCAACGGCGACCTCGACCCGGCCTCCCGGTCGGGGTACACGTCGCCGACGAACATCGGCGCGTACCTGTGGTCGGCGATCGTCGCCGAGGACGTCGGCATCATCAGCCGCCGGGAGCTGGTGTCCCGCACGAAGAAGACGCTCGACTCGCTCGGCAAGCTCGAGCGGCACCCCGCGTCCGGCCAGTTCTACAACTGGTACAGCCCGGCGACGCTGGAGAAGCTGCGCGTGTGGCCGGAGGACGGGTCCGTCGTGTACCCGTTCCTGTCCAGTGTGGACAACGCATGGATGGCGTCCGCGCTGATGGTCGTGCGCAACGCCGTGCCGGAGGTGCACGCGCAGGCGCAGAAGCTGCTCGACCCGATGGACTTCAACTTCTACTACGACCCGGCCGGGCGCTCGCCGGACGTGAAGGCCGGCCTGATGCGCGGCGGCTTCTGGGACGAGCAGCCGCCGGGCTGCTCGGTCGTCGGCAACTACCCGGGACACGGCCCGGACGTCTGGTACACTTGCCACACCTACGGCAACTTCGCGAGCGAGACCCGCATGATCACCTACGTGGCGATCTCGCTGGGCCAGGTGCCGCCGGAGCACTACTTCGTGCCGTGGCGGACGTTCCCGGACACGTGCGACTGGGGCTGGCAGGAGCAGAAGCCGGCCGGCGGCTTCACCGACTACATGGGCATCCCGGTGTTCGAGGGCCAGTACACCTACCGCGGGCTGAAGTTCATCCCGACCTGGGGTGGGGACATGTTCGAGGAGCTCATGCCGGACATGTTCGTGCCGGAGACCAAGTGGGGCAAGAACTCCTGGGCGCGGCAGCACTCGGTGTACGTGCGCGGCCAGATCGAACACGGCCTGAACGACGCGAAGTACGGCCACTGGGGCTTCTCGCCCGCGTCCAACCCGGACGGTGGGTACCGCGAGTACGGCGTGGACATCATGGGCCTGGACACGCCCGGTTACACGAGCGACCAGGAGCGCACGTCCGTCGACGTCGGTTTCGACGGCTGCCGGGACGCGCAGCCGCCGCCGGCCTCCTTCGGTGACGGCGTGGTGACCCCGCACGCGGTCGTGCTGGCGCTGCCGTACCAGCCGAAGGCGGCACTGACCGAGCTTGCGAAGCTGCGCAAGGACTTCGACAGCTACGGTCCGGGCGGCTTCTACGACTCGGTCGCCGTGCGCAGCGGCAAGGTCGCGAAGCGGTACCTGGCGCTCGACCAGGGCATGATCATGGGCTCGCTGGGCAACCTGCTCGGCCACGACCTGATCCGCAACGCGTTCACCAAGGGCGGCGCGGAGCACAACCTGCGCCCGCTCATGGCCATGGAGGAGTTCAACCTCCCGGCCCACCAGTAGGAAAGCCCGTGCCGGAGGCGGGACACCCCCCTCGCCCGCCTCCGGCACGCCTGCCCCGCGTTTGTTGCCTCGTTCCGAGGGCTCCGTTCAGGACCCGGCCGCCGCGGGCGCCTGCCGGGTGATCGCCACCGGCATCGGGTGGATCTCGACGGGACCGAGGTCCGCGCGGACCACGGGGTCGGCCGCGCGGATCGCCTGCGCCGCGGCCTCCGTGGCCACCTCCACGATCGCCACACCCCAGGCACCCGCCGGGTCGGCCACCGGGCCGAACACGACCGCGGTCCCCCGGTCGGCCAGCGCCTGCCAGTAGGCGCCGTGCTCGGCCATCGTCGCCGCCTCGGCCGCCGTCATCGATGTCGGCAGGTCCGGCTTGTACGGCACGAACCGGAACACGAAGAACCTCACGACCGGATCCGTCCCAGCGCCCGCTCGGCAGCGGCCGCAGCGGCCAGGCCGCCCAGGATCATCGCCCAGCCCTGGGCGTAGGCACCGCCGTTGTAGCCGCCGGGCAGCGCGCAGTCCTTGCCCGCCTGCTCCTCGGACAGCGCGTCCCAGCCGCGGTGGTCGATCGCCACGCGGGTCAGCGCCGGGCCGAGTGCGGTGAACGTCAGCTCCACGTCGGTGGGCTCCGGTGTCGCGGTCCAGTTCATCGTGAACCCCGAGGGCGGCGACCACGCGATGATCGTGCCCCAGCCGACCTCGGTGCCGTCGTGCCATGTCTCGTAGACGCGGCCGCCGATGCGCGGCTCGAGCGCCACGTCGGCCATCTCCTCCTGGCCCGCCGAGATCCGCCGCGGCCACCACAGCCCGATCGTGCGGACGAAGACGTCGAAGGTGTGCTCGATGTCGCTGCGCACCAGCGTGTCCTGGTGGACCGGCGGCCGGCGCAGCTTGACGACGGCGTGGTCAGGTTTGGTCATGTTCGTCCTCGGCTGGAGTCTCGGTTTGTTCCTCGGCGGCGGTCCGACCGGCCCGGTTCGTCGACGACCCCGCGCTCGGCCTCGACCAGGCGGCGGGCGGTGTCCAGGGCACCGGCCCACATCTCGTCGAGGAACTCGCGCAGGCCGGCCAGCCCCTCGGGCCGGGCCCGGTAGAGCCGGCGGGTCCCGTCGCGGCGCTCGACGAGCAGGCCCGCGTTCTTCAGCACGGTCACGTGCTGGCTGATCGCGGTCCGGCTGACGTCGAACGCCGCGGCGATCTCGCCCGCGGCCAGCTCGTCCCGCGCGACCAGGCGCAGGATGTCCCGACGCCGAGGCTCGGCCAGAGCACGCAGCGCCTCGTCGGTCGGGTCAGGATTCATGCCCAGAGCCCTACTTGGTTGCCGTCCGGGTCGGTGAAGACCGCGATCGTGCCGAAGTCGCCCGGCAGCGGCGTCGGCGGCAGCAGCCGCTTGCCGCCGAGGGACTCGGCGCGCGCGAGGTAGGTCTCCAGGTCGTCGACCCTGACGTAGATCTTCATCCCGGTGTCGCCCGGCTCGGACGACGCGCCGATGCCGCCGCCGACCGCGTCCTCGCCGGCGCCGGTGTCCACCAGCGCGTAGCCGCCCATCGCCGGCTCGGCCGAGACCTGCCAGTCGAACAGCTCGCGGTAGAACTTCTGCGCCCGCTCGGGTTCCGCGCTGATCACCTCGAAGAACGCCACCGGCTTTGCCATGTCGACACTCCAATCTGTCAGTGATGACTAACGTTAGCCATCGCTGACAGAAGCGTCAAGGGTGCGGGATCCGGATCGGCTCGTTCTCGATCAGCTCCGGTTCGAGCGGCTGCTCGGGAAGCAGCCACGGCCCGTTCGCCGGGCCGTCCGGGTCGGGCCGCCAGCGGCGGCAGACCCGCGCCAGCTTGATCGGGTAGATCGTGAGCGTCCCGTCCCCGTCGATGTGCAGGCGCAGGAAACCCTTGTGGTCCTCCAGGCTCTGCGCGGCGAACACCTCGTTGAAGTTGATCCCGGCCCGGCTCACGAGCAGCAGGTACAGCGCGACGATCTCCGCGTCCAGGAACCCGATCAGCACCGGCGTGGCCACCACGACGATCACGAAGATCAGCCAGTCCGCGGCGTTCCCGTCCGGCAGCGCGTCGCGGTAGAGCCACCGGACGACGAACGCCCACCCCACGCTCAGCACGAAGTGGCCGATGGCGTGGGCGATCCCGGCGAGCGTATTGGCGGCGGACGTCTTCGGCACGTCGAGCCGGGCGAACGCGATGCCCCCGAAGATCAGCACGGCCGCCACGATGGCCGACGGCCCCCACGCGGCCAGCTGGCCGAACACCCCGCGCCGGGTCGGGTCGGCCGTCTCCGCGATTCCGAAGAGGACGGCCAGCGACATGACGGTCTGCGTGACGCCGGTGAGCGCCCAGAAGCCGGGGTTGCGCCACGGCAGCCGGAACACGCCTGCGGCAAGCAGCTCGGAGAGCGCCTTGCCCGGGTAGCGCGCCTTCAGGTCGTACTCGGCCGGCGTCGCGGGCGCGCGCACCCGTGACTTCGCCGGCGGCAGCGACAGCTTCTCGGGCAGCTTGTGGGTGCCGAGCAGGTACGCGCCGCCGAGTCCGCAGGTGATCCGCTGCGCGGTACCGTCCCGCTCGGCGTAGCGGGCGTAGTGGTGCTTGTCGCCGGTCAGCATCAGCGGGACGGTCGCGCCGTGCGGGCGGATGACCTCACGCCGGAAGAACTCGATGGTGTCGTAGCCCTTGGTCTTCCCGCCCGAGCCGGCCGGCACCCACGCGGGCGTGGACGTGCAGAGGATGACCGCGTCGCCGGGCTCGAGGCTCTTCGCGGCGGTGTGGAAGTACTCGAGCTGCGGCGCGTCGACGTAGTCGTCGAACTGGGTGTCGATGGCGTACAGCCACCAGCGGTGCGGCAGGGAAACGGCGAAGTAGCTACGGGTCTGTTCGGTGGTCCAGCCGCCGAAGGGCCGCTGCTGGGCGAAGACGCGCAGGAACGAGGTGAGCCCGTCGTACCAGTCGTGGTTGCCGGGCAGGGCGAACAGCCGGGGCGCGTCGGGCGTGGCGATCGGCAGCGCGGCGCGGTAGACGCCCTTGCTGCGGTCCTCGTAGCCCTCGGTGGAGCCGACCGGGTAGACCTCGTCGCCGCCCATGACGAGGATCTGCCCGCGCGGCAAGGGTTTCGCCGCGCCTTCGGGTTGCAGCTCGGACGCGGCGAGCAGCGAGGCGACGGAGAAGGTGGCGTCGAACCCATCGCCGAGGTCGGCGACGAAGTCGAACCACAGCTCGTCGCCGCCGTCGTGGGCGTAGACCTTGGTCGGCAGCGTGCCCTGCAGCTCGCGCTTGTCCGCGAAGGACCCGAAGATCTCCGCCATCACCGACTGCGCGCCTGTACTGATCAGCACACCCGGCTGCAGCCAGCCCACCGGTTTCTGCCGCCGGAACCCCAGCTGCTCCTCGGAAAGGTCGGTGGGCCGGGGGCGCTCCACCCTGGGCGCCGATTCGGAATCCATGGTCCCTCCTCGTCGTGCGTCACACGAGATCACGTCGGTTCGCACCCCGGCTTCGCTACGGGAAGCCGGGGTGCGTGAGGAAAAGCCGAGACGTCAGCGCTGCGGATAGCCGGGCGGCGGGAACCCCTGTGGCGGGTACGGCTGCTGCGGTCCGTAGCCGGGCTGCTGAGGATGTGGCGGACCGTAGCCGGCCGCGGGCTGCGGCGGACCGGCGGGCGGGAACCCGGGCTGCGGACCGGCCGGCGGACCGTACGCGGGCTGGTATCCCGGCGGCGGGCCGAATGCGGGCTGGTGTCCCGACGCCGGGGCGAACGCGGGCTGCGGGCCCGATGGCGGCGCGAACCCGGGCTGCGGGGCGGCCGGCGGGGCGAAGGCGGGCTGGGCTCCGGCCGGCGGGCCGTAGCCGGGCTGCGGCGGGAACGCGGGCTGCCCGGCCGGGCCGAACGCCGCCTGCGGTGCCGGCTGCCCAGGCTGCGGTGCCGGCTGGCCGTCCGCCGCCATCCGCACCGCCTGCTCCTTCGACACCTTCTGCTCGCACTCGCACGCCGTGCAGAACAGCGAGTACTTGCGGCCGACCGGGAACAGCGGGATCCAGAACAACGTGACCTTCGTGGTCAGCCTGCGCAGCACGTGCTCGCTCGCGTTGCCGCACCGGCTGCACACCAGCCGCAGCACGGCCAGAACCAGCACGTACTGCTTCCACCCGTAAATGATCAACCGGCTCTCCCCCCTCGGTGGCCAAGCTTTGACGCGCGTGAGGGTACGCCCGGCGGCTCAGCCGGCGTGCACCGGTTTCTCGAGCACCGCGAGCGCGACTCCGGCGGCGTCCACCGAGTCGCCGACGACGGCGTAGCCGGCCCGCCGGTACAGCGTCAGGCTGTCGTCGCTCGCCGCGCCGGTGACCAGCCACAGCACCCGGACCGCGGGTGGCGCGGCGGCCTCGACCGCGGCGAGCAGCAGGCGCCCGACGCCGCGGCGCCGCACGTCCGGCGCCACCGACAGGCGGCTGACCTCCATGCGGGCCCGGTCCGGGCGGCCGCGGACGCTGCCGACGAGCCGCGGGCCGAGCCAGGCCCCGAACGCGGGAATGCCCGACTCGAGGTCGGCACACAGCGCGTCGAGGGTCTCGGTCAGCGGCGGCAGTTCCGGCGCGCCGTACCGCCGCGCCACGTCGGCGTACGCGGCGAGCTGCACGGTCAGCGCCTCGCCCGCGTACGCCGGGCCGAGTGGTCCGATGTGGACGGTCACGGACCGTTGACGCCCGGTGTCCAGCTCTCCGGCTTGAGGCTGTCGGTGAGGATCGGCTGCCAGCGGGCGAAGCCCTCCGGCGCGTGCGGGTGCCACGGCCAGATCGCGTCGGCGGTCGGCACGATGATCTGCACGGCCGGGAAGTCGCCGTTCGGGTACAGGAGAAACGCGCTGCCGAAGAACTCCGGGTACCAGCCCTTGAACACGCGCTCGAACACCACGGGCAGGCCCTCGAAGAAGTCCTTGTACCGCACGCCGGTGACGAACCGCTCCCCCGCTGCCGCGCGCTTGACGTAGAGGTTGACGAGCTGCGCGCCAACACCCTGCGGCAGCCCGATGACCACCGCCTCCGGCACGCCGAACCGCCGCCACGCGCCGACCGAGAACGTGTACGGCCCGCTGCGCTCGTCGCCGCCCACCTCGACGATCGCGTTGCCGTGCTCGTCGGCGTCCGCGATCAGCTTCTCGCGCAGCGCCACCTCCTGCTCGGTCAGCTCCTCCGCGGTCATGCCGCCTCCTCGGGGGTGAGGGCGAGCCGTACGGCGGCGCTGCTGCGCAGCCTCGCGGCGCCGTACAGCACGTAGCCCGCGACGACCAGGGCCAGCATGAACTCCAGGACGGTCAGCCCGAAGCTCGCGGACGTCGGGTCCAGGAAGTTGCGGTACAGCTGCACGTCCGCGAGCACGAAGTAGATCAGGTACGCGAGCGGGAACACGACCCAGCTGAGCGGGAACCACCAGCGCAGGCCGACCGTCCGGCCGACGACCGCCCAGTCCGCGAGCACCACCAGGGGCGTCACGAGGTGCTCGAACAGCGAGGCGGTGGTGTGCAGGTCCCCGGAGATGAGCGTCAGGTAGGTGACGCAGACGAGCACCAGCAGCACGGCCATCCCGCCGCGCAGCCAGGTCGCGACCTCCTCGGAACGGCCGGCGAACACCGCCAGCCCGAGGTAGACCACGCCGGTGAGCAACGACGCCTGCTGGCTCAGCGCGTGCCAGGGCTCGACGAAGGTGGTCACGGCGTAGCCGAAGCCGACCAGTGCGCTGGCGGCGACGAGCAACCGCCAGGCGGTGAGCAGCCACCTCTGCGACGTCGAAGCTGGATGAGTCATCGGCGCGTGCTCAGACGGGAGGCTCGAATCCGGGCAGCCAGCCGGGATCGTCCTCGTTGCCGCACTCCGGGCACGGTTCCTCCACCAGCCCGCCCGGGGACCGGTCGATCCACACCGTGCCGTTGCCGGGCAGGACCATGGGCGAGACGTTGCCGGCGTCGTCGCGGTACTGGGTGACCTGCCGGCACATGTGACACACCGTTCGCAGGTTGTCGGTCATCGGCCGACCCGGTCCCGGCGGATGCTAGGCATCGACCTCGGCCATGATGTCGTCCGAGACGTCGAAGTTGGCGTACACGTTCTGCACGTCGTCGCTGTCCTCGAGCGCGTCGATCAGGCGGAACACCTTGCGCGCGCCGTCGGCGTCCAGCGGCACGCTGACCGACGGCAGGAAGCTGGCCTCCGCCGACTCGTAGTCGTAGCCGGCCTCCTGGAGCGCCTTGCGCACGTCGACCAGGTCCGTCGCCTCCGACACGACCTCGAAGCTCTCGCCGAGGTCGTTGACCTCCTCGGCGCCCACCTCGAGCACGGCCATCAGCACGTCGTCCTCGGACAGGCCGCTCTTCGGCAGGATGACGACGCCCTTGCGGTTGAACAGGTACGACACCGAGCCCGGGTCGGCCATGTTGCCGCCGTTGCGGGTCATCGCCGTGCGGACCTCGCTTGCGGCGCGGTTGCGGTTGTCGGTGAGGCACTCGATCAGCACCGCGACGCCGCTCGGGCCGTAGCCCTCGTACATGATCGTCTGCCAGTCCGCGCCGCCGGCCTCCTCGCCGCCGCCACGCTTGCGGGCGCGCTCGATGTTGTCCTGCGGGACCGAGTTCCGCTTGGCCTTCTGGATCGCGTCGAACAGCGTCGGGTTGCCGTCGGGGTCACCCCCACCGGTGCGGGCGGCGACCTCGATGTTCTTGATCAGCTTGGCGAACAGCTTGCCACGCTTGGCATCCAGCGCGGCCTTCTTGTGCTTGGTCGTAGCCCATTTTGAGTGGCCGCTCACAGCTCCCCCTCGCAGGCTCGCTCACAGGCTCCGTCGAGCCGCTCGCGGTCGCACTGTGTTATCTGATTCGCTCCGCTCACGACTTACCCTCCACCATCTGCACGAACAGTCTGTGTACGCGGGAGTCCCCGGTCAGCTCCGGATGGAACGCGGTAGCGAGCACGGGACCCTGCCGGACGGCGACGATCCTACCGGCGGCCACCTCACCGCCCGGCACGTCCGGGTCATCGCTCACCCGTGCGAGCACCTCCACCTGCGGAGACGCCGACTCGACCCACGGCGCGCGGATGAACACGGCGTGCACCGGCGGACCCTGCACCCCGGTGAACTCGAGGTCCTCCTCGAACGAGTCGACCTGCCGGCCGAACGCGTTGCGCCGCACGATCACGTCCAGCCCGCCGAGCTGGTGCTGGTCCTCCCGGCCGTCCAGCACCTTGCTCGCCAGCAGGATCATGCCGGCGCACGAGCCGTATGCCGGCATGCCCTCCGCGATTCGCGCGCGCAGCGGCTCGAGCAGCTCGAAGGACTCCAGCAGCCGGGAGATCGTGGTCGACTCGCCACCCGGAATCACCAGACCGTCCACTTCGGACAGTTCGGTCGCGCGGCGGACGGTCGTGGCACGCGCCCCGGACGCCCGCAGCGCGGCGAGGTGCTCGCGGACGTCGCCCTGCAGGGCGAGCACGCCGATGAGCGGTGACACCGTGGATGACCTCCTGTTTTCGCCAGTCTACTTACGGGACGCCGAGCGCCCGCAGCCCGGCCGCCACGGCCGCGGCGGCGAGCACGACGACCACGAACGGCGCCCGGCGCCACGCCAGCACGCCCCCGGTGAGCACGCCGGCCGGCAGCGCGACACCGGCGAACGAGCCGCCGTCGGTGAGCGCCACGGTGGCGATCAGCGCGACCAGCAGCGTGGTCGCGGCGACCGACATCAGCTCGCCGAGCCGCGGCGGCAGCGCCGCCTCGCCGCCGCCCCTGGCGCGGACCATCCGCTCCCGCAGCAGCGGCCCGGCCACCCGGAACGCGTAGGTCCCGACCGCCAGCACGAGGATCGCCACGACCGTCATGCGCGTCCGCCGCCCCGGAACTCGGCCGTGTGGTCACGTGGATCGACACCGTCCGGCTCGGCACGTGCCGGTGGCTGGGTCGCGTCCCGTTCCCCTTGGGCGCGGTCGGGCGCCGCGCGGCTCATGCGGGCGCTCCCTCGGACGTGGTCCGCGGCGCCGGGATAAGCACGGCCAGCCCGGCCAGCGCCAGCAGCACCGGCACCCCGGGCGGCAGGAACGGCGTGGCCACGAGCGCGACGGCCGCCCCGGCGAGGGCAGCGTTGCGGGTGCGCGCGTCGCCGCGCAACGTCGGCAGCACCAGCGCGAGCAGGGCCGCGGGGAACGCCGCGTCCAGGCCGAACGCGTCGGTGTCGGCGATGCCCCGGCCCGCCAGCACCCCGGCCAGCGTGCCCACGTTCCAGACGACGTAGGCCGCCGAACCGAGGGCCCAGAACACCGCGCGCGAGCGGACCGGGTCCTTCTGCGCCATGGCGAAGGCGACCGACTCGTCGATGAGCAGGTGGCTGCCGAACAGCCGCGGCGCGAAGCCGCGGCCCATGACGCCGCCGACCGCCAGGCCGAACGGCAGGTGCCGGGCGTTCAGCAGCAGCGCGCCCAGCACGGCCGCCACCGGCCCGCCGCCCGCGGCCACCACGCCGACCACCATGAACTGCGAGCCGCCCGCGAACACGAGAAGCGACAGCAGGGACGGCATCCACCACGGCAGCCCGCCGGCCACCGCGATCGCGCCGAAGGACACGCCGACGACCCCGATCGCGAGGACGACCGCGAGCAGGTCGCGGCGCAGCGCCACATCCAGGGTTCGCCATATCGAACGCATAGTCTCCTATGATGAACAGATCAGCATCGTTCGTCAAGGCGAACGATGTGACCGATCTATCGAACACAGGGAGTGTCGATGACGCAACAGCGAGGAGCCCCGCTCGAGGTCATCGCGCAGTCCCTGCGTCGGGAGCGCACGCGCACCGGCCTGTCGCTGTCCGAGGTGGCGAAGCGCGCCGGAATCGCCAAGTCGACGCTCTCCCAGCTCGAGGCCGGCAGCGGCAACCCGAGCGTGGAGACGCTGTGGGCGCTCGGCGTGGCCCTCGACGTGCCGTTCAGCAGGCTGGTCGAGCCCGCCCGGCCCACCGTGCAGATCATCCGCGCCGGCGAGGGCCCGGCCGTGTTCTCCGAGCGGGCCGACTACGTCGCCACGCTGCTGGCGTCCTGCCCGCCGAACGCCCGCCGCGACATCTACCTGATCACCGCCGAGCCCGGCTCGGCCCGCGAGTCCGACCCGCACATGCCCGGCGTCGTGGAGCACGTCGTGCTCTGCGCCGGGCGGGCGCGCGTCGGGCTCACCGACGAGCCGGTGGAGATCGCGCCGGGCGACTACGTGGCCTACCCGGGCGACCTCCCGCACGTCTTCGAGGCGCTCGAACCCGGCACCACCTCAGTGATGGTGTCCCAACACTGAGAGGCGGGCACCCGCCACCCCGACTACCAGCCGCGCTGGGCCAGGCGGTGCGGCTCGGGGATGTCGTCGACGTTGATGCCGACCATCGCCTCGCCGAGGCCGCGGGATACCTTCGCCAGCATGTCCGGGTCGTCGTGGAACGTGGTCGCCTTGACGATCGCGTCCGCCCGCCTGGCCGGGTCGCCCGACTTGAAGATGCCCGAGCCGACGAACACGCCCTCGGCGCCCAGCTGCATCATCATCGCCGCGTCCGCCGGGGTGGCGATGCCGCCCGCGGTGAACAGCACGACCGGCAGCTTGCCCGCGGTCGCGACCTCCTTCACCAGCTCGTAGGGCGCCTGCAGCTCCTTGGCCGCGACGTAGAGCTCGTCCTCCGGCAGCGACGTCAGCTTCCTGATCTCCCCGCGGATCTTGCGCATGTGCGTGGTCGCGTTCGACACGTCGCCGGTGCCCGCCTCGCCCTTGGAGCGGATCATGGCCGCGCCCTCGGTGATCCGCCGCAGCGCCTCGCCGAGGTTCGTCGCGCCGCACACGAACGGCACGGTGAACTGCCACTTGTCGATGTGGTTCGCGTAGTCGGCCGGGGTCAGCACCTCCGACTCGTCCACGTAGTCCACGCCGAGCGCCTGCAGCAGCTGCGCCTCGACGAAGTGGCCGATGCGCGCCTTGGCCATCACCGGGATGGACACCGCGTCGATGATCCCGTCGATCAGGTCCGGGTCGCTCATGCGCGCGACGCCGCCCTGCGCGCGGATGTCGGCGGGGACGCGCTCCAGCGCCATCACCGCGACCGCGCCGGCGTCCTCGGCGATCTTGGCCTGGTCGGCGGTGACCACGTCCATGATCACGCCGCCCTTGAGCATCTCCGCCATCCCGCGCTTGACCCGCGCGGTGCCGGTCGCCGGCGTGGTGGAGGTGGTTGCGTCAGACACCCGTTCGTTCCTTCCTCGTGGCTTTCCCATCTCGAGTGTAGGAGCGACGTGGCCCTCTCCTCCGGGCCAATTCCGAGGTATCTCGTCAGGCCACTTCCCCGGTGGCCACCTCCGCGTCACTTCGCGGCCACCGTGGGGTTGTCCGGGCT
This sequence comes from Actinophytocola sp., assembly GCA_035995025.1. Lineage (GTDB taxonomy): Bacteria > Actinomycetota > Actinomycetes > Mycobacteriales > Pseudonocardiaceae > Actinophytocola. The sequence continues at coordinate 14,585 of DASYKY010000071.1, read as the reverse complement.
GGTAAACAGGTGTGAGATCGAACACAAGGGTTCCGGCAGACAGTGCGGTCCGCACGGAAAGGGTGAGTGCCATGGCCAGCAAGCACACGGAAAACGGTGACGGCGGAGCCGCGGTCGCTGTAGACGACCCCGCCAAAGTTCGGAACATCGTTCTCGTCGGGCCGTCCGGCTCCGGGAAGACCACCCTCACCGAGGCTCTGCTCGCGGCAGCGAGCGTGATCACCCGGGCGGGGTCGGTCACCGACGGCACCACGGTCAGCGACCACGACCCGGCCGCGCAGCGCCAGCAGCGCTCGGTCGGGCTGTCCGTCGCGCCGCTCGTGCACGACGACATCAAGATCAACCTGATCGACACGCCCGGGTACGCCGACTTCGTGGGCGAGGTCCGGGCGGGCCTGCGCGCGGCCGACGCCGCGTTGTTCGTGGTCTGCGCGGCCGAAGGCGTCGACCCCGCCACCATCGCGCTCTGGGAGGAGTGCGCGGCGGTCAAGATGCCGCGAGCCGTCGTGATCGCGCGGCTCGACCACCAGCGCGCGGACGTCGCGGCCGAGCTCGCCGCCTGCCAGGAGGCGTTCGGCGCCGGCGTGCTGCCGCTGTACCTGCCCGCCTCCGGGGGCAAGCAGGGGCTGCTCGGCCTGATCACCCGCCGGTACTTCGACTACTCGACCGGCTACCCGCCGAACGCGACCGAGGCCGACGCGGCGGACCTCGAGGTCATCGACACCGCCCGCAACGAGCTCATCGAGGGGATCATCGCCGAGAGCGAGGACGAGACCCTCATGGAGCGCTACCTCGAGGGCGAGGAGATCGAGACCGAGACGCTGATCGCCGACCTCGAGACCGCGGTGGCGCGCGGGTCGTTCCACCCGGTGATCCCCGTTTCCGCGACCATCGGTGTCGGCCTCGCCGAGCTGCTGGAGGCACTCACCGGCGCGTTCCCGTCCCCGCTCGAGCACCCCGTCCCCGACGTCGCCGACGTCCACGGCGCCGCCAAGAGCTCGCTGTCCGCCGACCCCGACGGCCCGCTCGTGGCCGAGGTCGTGCACACCGCGATCGACTCCTACGTCGGGCGCGTCTCGCTCGTCCGCGTGTTCTCCGGGACGCTGCGCCCGGAGCGGCCGGTGCACATCTCCGGGCACGGCATGGCCCACCGCGGGCACGAGGACCACGACGTGGACGAGCGGGTGGCGCACATCTACTCACCACTCGGCGCGAACCTGCGCGAGGTCGGCCACTGCGTGGCAGGCGACATCTGCGCGCTGACCAAGCTCGGCTCGGCGGAGACCGGTGACACGGTGTCCAGCCCGGACAAGCCGCTGCTGATGCGCCCGTGGCGGATGCCGGAACCGCTGCTGCCGGTGGCTGTCGTGGCGAAGACCCGCAGCGACGAGGACGCGCTGTCGCGCAACCTCGCCCGTCTGGTCGCCGGCGACCCGACGCTGCGGCTCGAGCGCAACGCCGAAACCCACCAGCTCGTGCTGTGGTGCATGGGCGAGGCGCACGCCGACGTCGTGCTGGCGCGGCTGCGGGCAGGCGGCGCCGACGTGGACACCGAGCAGGTGAAGGTCTCGCTACGGGAGACGTTCGCCGCCAAGGCACGCGGAAAGGGCCGGCACGTCAAGCAGTCCGGCGGGCACGGCCAGTACGCGGTGTGCGACATCGACGTCGAGCCACTGCCGGTCGGCGGCGGGTTCGAGTTCGTCGACAAGGTCGTCGGCGGGTCGGTGCCGCACCAGTTCATCGGGTCGGTGGAGAAGGGCGTGCGCGCGCAGCTGGAGAAGGGCCTGCACTCCGGTCACCCGGTGGTCGACATCCGGGTGACCCTGTTCGACGGCAAGGCACACAGCGTCGACTCCTCCGACGCGGCGTTCCAGATGGCCGGCTCGCTCGGCCTCAAGGACGCGGCGGCGAACGGCCGGATCTCCTTGCTGGAGCCGGTCGACGCGGTGGCGGTCCGGCTGCCGGACGACCACCTCGGCACGGTGCTGGGCGACCTGTCCAGCCGCCGCGGCCGGGTACTCGGCACGGAGGCGGACGAGGTGCCCGGCTACACCCTGGTGCGCGCCGAGGTCCCGGCCACGTCGCTGCTCCGGTACGCCATCGACCTCCGCTCGATGACCTCCGGCTCGGCGACGTTCAGCCGCCAGTTCATCCGCTACGACCCGCTACCGGAGTCCCTGGCCGCCCAGCTCACCTGACCGCGCGGACCGTTCCGTCCCAAGTGGACGACAGCAGATCGGGCAGGAGCGTGGGGAGCTGCACCGGGTACACCGTCTCGTCGGTGCTCCGCAGCTCCTCCACGCTCCACCAGCGGTGCCCGTCCACGGTGTTGTCCTCCAGCTCGTTGAACCCGGAGGTGTCGACGGGGATCTCGACCTTGCCGTGGCTGCCCGACAGGTCCGCGAGGAAGAACCACTCCTCGCCGTCGTAGGCGCGGCCGTCGAAGCTGAACACCACGCGGCGCCGCCACATCGGGCCGACCAGGTCCTGGTCCACCAGCCTGATGCCGGTCTCCTCGGCCAGCTCGCGCAGCGCGGCCGTCCGCAGGTCCTCGCCCTGCTCGACCCCGCCGCCGACGGTGAACCACCACCGGGTGCCGGGCTGGCCCGGGTCGTGGCCGTTGAACAGCAGCAGCCGCCGCGCGCCGTCGAGCAGCAGCACCCGGGCCGACGGCCGCGGCAGCGGCGCGGCGCCGGACTCGTCGGCCATCGACGGCTCGACGATCTCGAAGTACTCCGGCTGCGGCGCGGTTCCGGCGAGCTTGAGCCACCGCACCAGCCGCCGCCTCCGCTGCGTCAGCGTGTCGCGCACGGCGTCGTTGTGCACCCGCCGCGCGATCACCACTCGCTGCTCCGCGTCGAGCAGCTCCGCGGTCAGCGCCAGCGGCAGCTTGCCCCGGTCGACACCGGCCAGCTGCAGCGACAGCGCGTTCTCCGCCTCCTCGCGCTCGGAACGCTCCATGTGCTCGGCCCGCTCGGCGGCCGCGCGCAGCTTGTCCGCGGCGACCCCGCCGTCGCCCACGTTGTCCAGCCGCAACGCCGCGGCCGTCGCCCGGCCGACCACGGCCCGCCGCGCGAGCGCCGCGTCCAATGCCGCCCACGCCGCGTCGGTACGCACGTGCAGCCGGTCCAGCCGGTTCGCCGTCGCCGCGAGCCACAAGCCCAGCACCACGGCCACCACGAGCGCGACGGCCAGCAACGTGATCAGAAGACCCGTGCCCACAGTGCCTCCAGTTCGCTTCGCTCAGTCGCTAGAACGCCGTCTTCCTCCGTGCGCTGCTCGGCGCTCGTGCCTCGCGCCCGCGCTGCTCCTCCGTCCAGACGGCGTGCGCTCCTTCGCTCTCGCTCACGTGACACCTCTCACCCAGACTCGACCACCTGCCGCGGATCCGCGGCGATCGCCTGCTCGTACACCCGCAACACCTGGCCGGCGACCACCGTCCAGTCGTAGGCCGCCACCCGGCGCCGGGCGTTCGCGGCCAACTCTCCCCGACGTTGCGGCTCGGTCAGCATGCCGCGAAGGCTGGCGGCCAGCCCAGCCGGGTCCCCCATTCGGAACAGTGCACCCGCCCGTCCGTCGTCGAGCACTCGGCGGAACGCGTCCAGGTCGCTGCCGACGACGGCGGTCCCGGCGGCCATCGCCTCGGTGAGGATCATGCCGAAGCTCTCGCCGCCGGTATTCGGCGCGCAGTACACGTCGACGCCGGACAGCATGCGCGCCTTGACCTCGTCGTCGGCCTGCCCGAGCAGCTCGAGCCGGCCGGCGAGCTCCGGGCCCGCCTGGCGGCGCAGCTCGTCCTGGTCGCCGCCGCCGACGACCACGAGCCGCAGCCCCGGGAAGTCCGGCACCAGCAGGCGCAGCGCGTCGAGCAGGACCGGCATCCCCTTGCGCGGCTCGGTGAACCGGCCGACGAACCCGATCGTGCCGCCCTCGCGCGGGTAGCCGGGCAACGGCTCGGCGCCCGCGAAGAACTCGACGTCCACGCCGTTGGGGATCTCCACCGCGTCGCCCCCGAGGTGCTCGACCTGCACCCGCCGGGCGAGCGCGGACACCGCGATCCGGGCGGTGATCTTCTCCAGGAACGGCTGCAGCACGACCTGGAACGCCGACAGCGTGCGGGACCGGTGGGTGGACGTGTGGAAGGTGGCGACGATCGGGCCGTCGGCGATCATCAGCGCCAGCATCGACAGGCTGGGCGCGGTCGGCTCGTGCAGGTGCAGCACGTCGAAGTCGTGCGAGCGGATCCACCTGCGGACGCGCGCGTAGGACACCGGCCCGAACGAGAGCCGGGCGACCGAGCCGTTGTACGGGATGCCGACCGCGCGCCCGGCGGGCCGGACGAAATCGGGCAGCGGCGTGTCCTCGGCGGCCGGTGCGAGCACGTCGACGTGGTGGCCGAGCCGGCCCAGCGCCTTCGCGAGGTCGACGACGTGTCCCTGTACTCCGCCGGGGACGGCGAAGGAGTACGGGCAGACGACCCCGATCCTCACCGGGACCCCGACGCCTCCTCCGGCTCCCCGCGCAGCGCCGCGCGGCGTTCCGCCGGCAGATCGGCGAGCCAGAGCTTCTGCATCATGTGCCAGTCGGCCGGGCGCGCGGCGATGTCGGCGGCGAACCCGTCGGCCATCCGCTGGGTCGCGGAAGCCGCTTCCTCGCGGCCCGGCACGACGATCGGCGAGTGGAAGCGCAGGCCCCACCCGGCCCCGTCCGGTCCGTCGGTGAACGTGTTGTCCGTGACGATGATCTGTGCGCCGGTCGCCGCCGCGAGCCGCGCGGGGCCCGCGGGCATACGGGTCTGCTCGCCGAAGAACGTCACCGGAATGCCGCGCTGCGAGAGGTCCCGGTCGGCGAGCAGGCAGACGACCTTGTTCGCGCGCAGGCGTTCGAGCAGCACCCGGTACGCGGTCCCGCCGGTCGGCAGGATCTCGAAGCCGAGCGCCTCCCGGTAGCCGACGAACCGCTGGTACAGCGACTCCGGCCGCAGCCGCTCGTTGACGGTCGTGAACCGTCCCTGGTAGCCGACGAGCCAGATGCCGGAGACGTCGAAGTTGCCGGTGTGCGGCAGTGCGAGGATGGCTCCCTTGCCCCGCTCCAGGGCGGCCTCGATCAGCGGCACGCCGACGACCCCGTCCTGCACGTGGCGGTAGATGGCCTGGTGGTCCATGCCGGACAGCCGGAAGGTCTCCATCCAGAACCGCGAGTACGACCGGACGCCCGCTCGGACCAGCTCGTCCAGCTCCTCGGGCCCGGCCTGCGGCACGACGCGTGCGTAGTTGCGGCGGAGCTGGCGCACTCCCGGGCCGTTGCGGCGGAAGGAGAGGTCGGCGCCAGACCGGAAGCCGGACCGGGCGAGCGAGTCCGGCAGCGCGCGCACCGCGCCCCAGCCCGCCGCGTACGCCGCGCCCTGCAGCCGTTCTCCGATTCCGGTCATTCGCCTGCCTCCGGGCTGGGGGCCGCTTGCGCGGCTGCCGACCTTTGCACCGCGACGAGCCGCTGCACAACCGTGATCACCGATCCCGCCACGAGCAGCCACAGCCCGACGTCGACCGCGTACGGCACGCCCAGCCCGTGCAGCCCGGTGCCCACGAGCGCGATGATCAACCGCTCGGCGCGCTCGACCAGGCCGACGTTCGCGGTGAGCCCGGACGCCTCGGCCCGTGCCTTGATGTAGGAGATGACCTGGCCGAGCACCAGGCAGATGAGCGCGGCCGCGGCGAGCGGGCGGGACCCGGCGACCGCGAACGCGTACCAGGCGATCGCGGCCATCAGCGCGCCGTCGGCGATCCGGTCGCACGTGGAGTCGAGGACAGCGCCGAACTTCGTGCCGCCGCCCTTGGCGCGGGCCATCGCGCCGTCGAGCAGGTCGAGCATGACGCAGCCCCACACCGTGAACGTGCCGGCGAGCAGGTGCCCGGTCGGGAAGAGCCACAGCGCGAAGCCGACCGCGCCCGCGGTGCCGACGAGCGTCATCGCGTTCGGCGTGAGCCCGAGACGGACGAGCCATGCGCCGATCGGATCGGTGACGCGCGAGACCGAAGCTCGGGCGAAGATGTTCAACATGGGTCGGGCGGCCTCGTCGAGGGGGCGGCAACAGGTGCCCGAGCAGCCTAACGGTCGCCGGTGAGGTCGCAGAGCGGCAGGGGCGGCGGGTCGACACCGCTCAGGATGGCCTTGCTGATCTCACCGAGCTGCTCGACCTGCTCGGGGGTGAGCTTGTCGAACAGCTTCTCGCGCACCTCGGTGACATGGCCCGGCGCGGCCGCGGCCAGCGCGGCGAAGCCCTCGTCGGTGAGCTCGGCGAACGAGCCGCGCTTGTCGGTGGGGCACTCGCGGCGGCGCACCCAGCCGGTGTCCTCGAGCCGGGCGACGGCGTGCGAGAGCCTGCTGCGCGACGAGCCACGCAGGCCGGCGAGCTCGCTCATGCGTAAGGTGCGGTCAGGGGCCTCGGAGAGCGAGACCAGGATCTCGTAGTAGGTGTGGGGCATGCCGGAGTCCCGCTGCAGCTGGCGCGCGAGCTGGTCGGTCAGCCCGTGGAACGCGGCCATGAACGAGCGCCAGATGTCCTGCTCGCGCTCGGTCAGCCAACGGGTATCTGACATGCCCCCAGTGTACTTGTTGAACTCTCAATAAGCCGGGAGTACAGTGACTGTTGATCGCTCAATAACTGAGCGTTGAACATTCTCCACGGGAGGACACGCTTCATGAGCAGCGGAACCGCGCTCGAAATTCCCGGCTACCTGGCCGGCACCTGGGACATCGACCCGGCGCACACCGACGTGGCCTTCGTCGTCCGACACATGGTGGTGACCAAGGTTCGCGGGCGGTTCGACCAGGTCAAGGGCGAGATCGTCACGGCAGAGAACCCGCTCGAGTCGTCCATCGACATCTCGATCGACCTGACCTCGGTGAGCACGAACAACAAGCAGCGTGACGACCACCTGCGCTCCCCGGACTTCTTCGAGGTGGAGACCCACCCCGAGATGACCTACCGCGCGAGCGGCGCCCGCAAGGACGGCGACCAGTTCGTGCTGGACGGCGAGCTGACCCTCAAGGGGGTCACGAAGACCGTCCCGCTGTCCGTCGAGCTCAACGGCTTCACGACCGACCCGTGGGGCGGCACCCGCGCCGGTTTCTCTGCCACCACGCAGATCAACCGCAAGGACTTCAACGTCAACTTCGAGGGCGTCCAGAACGGCGTCGCCGTGGTGGCGGACAAGATCGACATCCACATCGAGGTCGAGGCTGTTCTTCGGCAGCCCGAGAAGGCCTGATCTCTTTCTTCCTGTCGGCGCGCTCCTCTTGGGGCGCGCCGATTTCGTGCCCGGCTCTCAGGCTTCGCGCTAGCTCTCGTCCCAGGCCTTGGCCAGCAGTTCCCGCGTCTCGCTCAACAGCTGCGGCAGCACCTTCGTATGGCCGATCACCGGCATGAAGTTCGAGTCGCCGCCCCACCTCGGGACCACGTGCTGGTGCAGGTGCGCCGCGATACCCGCGCCCGCGATCACGCCCTGGTTCATGCCGATGTTGAAACCGTGCGGGGCCGACACCGAACGGGCGACCGTCATCGCGCGCTGGGTGAACTCCGCCAGCTCGACCGTCTCCTCGGCCGTGAGCGACGTGTAGTCCGCGACGTGCCGGTACGGCACCACCATCAGGTGGCCGGGGTTGTACGGGTACAGGTTCAGCACCCCGTACACCTGCGTGCCGCGCGCGATGACCAACGCCTCCGCGTCCGGCAGCTCGACCAGCGCGCAGAACGGGCAGCGGTCCTCGTCGCCGCCCTGGCCCTTGATGTAGGCCATCCGGTGCGGGGTCCACAACCGCTGGAGGGCGTCGGGCACGCCGACACCCTCCTGCTCCACCCGCTCCGTCATGAACCCGATCCTAGTGAGGCCGGCGGCCTCACCGGTCGACCTCGACGTTGGCGGCCGACGGCGACTCGTTGGACCGGGCCGCGATCCAGTCGCTGATCACCGCGACCGCGCGCTCGACCGGCACCCCGTTCACCTGGCTACCGTCGCGGAAGCGGAACGACACCGCGCCCGCCTCCACGTCCTTGCCGCCGGCCAGCAGCATGAACGGCACCTTCTGGGTGGTGTGGTTGCGGATCTTCTTCTGCATGCGGTCGTCCGAGGTGTCGACCTCGACCCGCACGCCGCGCGCCCGCAGCTGCGCCGCGACCTTCGACAAGTGGTCGACGTGCTCGTCCGCGATCGGGATGCCCACCACCTGCACCGGCGCCAGCCAGGCCGGGAACGCGCCCGCGTAGTGCTCGGTCAGCACGCCGAAGAACCGCTCGATCGAGCCGAACAGCGCGCGGTGGATGACGACCGGCTGCTGGCGCGACCCGTCCGGCGCGGTGTAGGTCAGCTCGAACCGCTTGGGGTGGTTGAAGTCCAGCTGGATGGTCGACATCTGCCACGACCGGCCGATGGCGTCCTTCGCCTGCACGGAGATCTTCGGGCCGTAGTACGCCGCGCCGCCCGGGTCCGGCACCAGCTCGAGGCCCGAGTCGACGGCCGCCTGGCGCAGGATCTCGGTCGCCTCCGCCCACTCGTCGTCCGAGCCGATGAACTTGTCGGTGTCGCCCCGGGTGGACAGCTCGAGGTAGAAGTCCGACAGGCCGTAGTCGGCCAGCAGGTCCAGCACGAACCTCAGCAGCGACCGCAGCTCGCCGGGCATCTGCTCGGGGGTGCAGTAGATGTGCGAGTCGTCCATGGTCAGCCCGCGGACGCGGGTGAGCCCGTGCACGACGCCCGACTTCTCGTACCGGTACACGGTGCCGAACTCGAACAGCCGCAGCGGCAGCTCCCGGTAGGACCGCCCGCGCGACCGGAAGATGAGGTGGTGCATCGGGCAGTTCATGGCCTTGAGGTAGTAGTCCTCGCCCTCGAGCGACAGCGGCGGGAACATGGTGTCCGCGTAGTACGGCAGGTGGCCCGAGGTGTAGAACAGGCCGCTCTTGGTGATGTGCGGGGTGTTCACGAACTCGTAGCCGGACTCCTCGTGCCGCTGCCGCGAGTAGTTCTCCAGCTCGCGGCGGATGATGCCGCCCCTGGGGTGGAACAGCGGCAGGCCCGAGCCGACCTCCTCCGGGAACGAGAACAGGTCCAGCTCCGAGCCGATCCGCCGGTGGTCGCGCCGCTCGGCCTCGGCGACCCGCTCGAGGTAGGCGTCCAGCGCCTCCGGCGACTCCCACGCGGTGCCGTAGATCCGTTGCAGCTGTGGGTTCTTCTCGCTCCCCCGCCAGTACGCGGCGGCGACGCGGGTCAGCTTGAACGCCGGGATGTGCTTGGTGGTCGGCACGTGCGGGCCGCGGCACAGGTCGCCCCAGACCTGGTCGCCGCTGCGCGGGTCGACGTTGTCGTAGATGGTCAGCTCGCCGCCGCCGACCTCCATGACCTCTTCGGTGTCCACAGTGGAGTTGTCGGAGGACTTGAGATCCACCAGCTCGAGCTTGTACGGCTCGGCGGCCAGCTCCTGCTTCGCGGCGTCGACCGACTCGACGACCCGGCGGGAGAAGCGCTGGGAAGACTTGACGATCTGCTTCATCCGCTTCTCGAGCGCCTGCAGATCCTCCGGGGTGAACGGGCGCTCGACGTCGAAGTCGTAGTAGAAGCCGTCGCGCACCGGCGGGCCGATGCCGAGCCTCGCCTCGGGGAACTGCTGCTGCACGGCCTGCGCCAGCACGTGCGCGGCGGAGTGCCGGATGACCGCCCGGCCGTCGTCGGTGTTCGCCGCGACGGGCTCGACCTGCGCGTCGGCGTCCGGGACCCACGACAGGTCACGCAGCCTTCCGTCGACGTCGCGGACCACGATGACGGCGTCCGGGCCCTTGCCCGGCAGGCCAGCCTCCCGGACCGCGGTGCCCGCCGTGGCGCCGGCCGGTACCACCACGCGTGGGGTGGGTTCGGCGGCGGGCGGGCGCGACTCGGACACGGCTACTCCTCGATGGCTCGGACAGTGCAGGCGTCGATGCTATCGAGCCACCCCGTCGCGTGGCCTGCGGGTTTCGCCCGCCCCGAGCCGCCCCCTCAGCCGTCGAGCATCCCCCGCATCCGGTGGATCTCGTCGGACTGCGTGACCGCCACGTCGTCGGCGATCTCCTGCACCCGGACGCTGACGCCGCCGCGGCGGACCGTCTCGACCATGGTCAGCGCGCCCGAGTGGTGGGCGACCATCAGCGTGAGGAAGAGCCGGTCGAAGTCCGCGGCCCGGGCCGCGCGCAGATCGTCCACCTGCTCGGGCGTGGCCATGCCCGGCATGCCGGCGTGCGACGCGCCGTGCCCGGCTGGGTCGACCTTCGGCAGGTCGTTCAGCTCCAGCCAGCGGTTCAGCATGTCGATCTCCGGCCGCTGGGTGTCGGCGATGCGGTCGGCGAGCCCCTTGACGTCGTCGCGGTCCGCGCGGCCGGCGGCCAGATCGGCCATCTCCACGGCCTGGCCGTGGTGGACGATCATGTCCCGCACGAACGCGACGTCCGCGTCGTTCGGGCCCTCCTCCTCGACCGGGGTCGCCTCACCCGGCGGAATCGTCTTCGCCGTCTCCCCCGGCTTCCCCGGCACGATCACCGGCGCGGAGTTGGCCGGCGGGGGCGGCGGCCCGGCCGAGCACGCCGCGAGCACGGCGACCGCGAGCAGCATGCCGATTGTCCGGCTTGTCCACTTCATGGGTAATCGTGTTCCCATCTGCCGACACGGCCGACTTTGCGGCTAGTTTATTCCTTACTTACCTGCACATAATGATGTTTCTCTTCGGGTGACGAGAGGGGTACACGTGGTGAGATCGACCCTGCACGGTTGGCGCAGGCGTGCGTCAACCGCAGCACTCGGCGCGGCCGCCGTCGGTGCGGTGATGGTCGCCGGAGTGCCATCGGTCGCGGCACAGGACTTCCCGGGCTCGGACGAGATCGTCTCGAGCCCCAACATGAAAGAGGTCGCCTACCTTCCGCCGACGGCGCCGCTGGTCGGTGGCACCGGCACCGATATGGCGTTCCAGGGCAGGTACGCGTTCGTCGGGAACTACCTCGGCTTCACGATCTACGACATCAAGAGCCCCCGCAAGACCAGGATCACCAGCCAGGTGCTCTGTCCCGGCTCGCAGAACGACGTGTCGGTGACCGGCAACCTGCTGTTCCTGTCCACCGACTCGCGGCGCAGCGACGACTCGTGCGCCTCCACCGCCCAGAACGACGGCACCCAGCCGTACTGGGAGGGCATCAAGATCTTCGACATCAGCGACAAGAGGGCACCGCGCTACATCAAGTCGGTGGCGACGGCGTGCGGCTCGCACACCCACACGCTGGTGCCGGACAAGGCGGGCAGGAACGCGTACCTGTACATCTCGTCGTACGGCCCCTCCGAGACGATCTCCGGCTGCCAGCCGCCGCACGACAAGATCTCGATCGTCGAGGTGCCGCTGGGCAACCCGACGGCGGCGAGGATCGCGGCCACGCCGGTGCTGTTCCCGGACGGCGGCAACCCGGGCATCCCCGGTGACGTCGAGAACGGCTACGTCACCGCGACTTCGGGCTGCCACGACATGACCGTGTACCCGGAGAAGGACCTCGCGGCCGGCGCGTGCATGGGTGACGGCGTGCTGTTCGACATCTCCGACCGGGTCAACCCGCGGGTGATCCACCGGGTGGAGGACGACACGCACTTCGCGTTCTGGCACTCGGCCACGTTCAACAACGCCGGCACGAAGGTGATCTTCACCGACGAGCTCGGCGGCGGCGGCGCGGCCACGTGCAACCCGCAGATCGGCCAGGAGCGCGGCGCCGACGGCATCTACGACGTCCAGGGCCGCGGCGACGACCGCACGCTCGTGTTCAAGAGCTACTTCAAGATCGACCGCACGCAGACCGACGAGGAGAACTGCGTCGCGCACAACGGCTCGCTGATCCCGGTCAAGGGCAAGGACATCATGGTCCAGTCCTGGTACATGGGCGGCGTGCAGGTGTGGGACTTCACCAACTCGGCGCGGCCGAAGAAGATCGGCTACTGGGAGCGCGGCCCGGCCGCGGACCCGGAGACCTCGGGCGGCACGTGGTCGGCCTACTACTACAACGGCTACATCTACTCGTCCGACCTCGGCAAGGGGCTGGACGTGCTCGCGATCAGCGACCCGCGGACCGACCCGGCCAAGGGTGTGCGGATGGACGAGCTGAACGTGCAGACGCAGGGCCGCTTCGGCCACTGAGCCACGCACCAGAACGGCGGGCCTCGCTCCGGGGAGCGGGGCCCGCCGTCATGTCCGGGGCTCCGTGCCCAGGCCCGTGCTCAGCCGCCGGCGAGGGCGGCCAGGTCGCGGGTCTGCAGCAGCTGCATGACCCGCCCGACCGCCGCGTCGTCGCCGGTCTTGGCCGTGATCCGCACGACGGACCCGAGCGCGGCGAGGTCGACCGAGGCGTCCGGCAGCAGCTCGCGCCACGGCTGGCGGATGGACGGCGCGGTGCCGTTCTTCAGCTCGCCGGCGACGTGGTCGCGCATGCCCTTGGGGTCGCGGTCCGGCGCGAAGCAGGCCACCTCGGTCGCCGCACCATCGGAGGTGGTTCGCACGCCGACGGCGTAGGCCGTGGTCTCGCCGTCCACCTTCGCGGCGAGGACCGCGGCCGCGACGTCGCCGAGGCAGCCGGCGAGGCGCCCGAGCGTCGGGTCGTCGGCGAGCGTGTCGTCACCGGGCGTGGTGACCGCCGCCAGCCCGGCGCGCGTGGCGGCGTAGCCGAACTTCCCGGACCCGGTGTGGATGTCGTTGAGCTCGCTGGTGCGCTCGATGCCGGCGAGCGGGCCGTTGAGGTTGATCTCCTTGTCCTTGCCGCTCGTCCAGCGGGTGCCGCCCGCGTCGTCCTCGGCGGGGATGTCGCGGCCGCGGAGCGCGCCGTCCAGGGCGTCGACGTCGTAGTCGCCCCAGAGCAGGCCGGACCAGTTCGGCGGCTCGCCGGCGAGCAGGGCGCCGTCCATCTTCGCGGGGTCGAAGTGGAGCTCCTCGGCCATGAGCTGCGCGACCGGGGCGATGGGGCTGAACCCGTAGCCGACGAGGCTGAGGAACCGCTTGCCGTCGTGGGCGAGCGTGGTGAGCGTGGCGACGTCGCCGTACTCGACGTACTGCCGGGTCGTGTCGGTGGCGGCGACCCGCTCCAGGGCGGCCTTCAGGCCGGTGTCGCCGGCGCCGCCACCACTGCCGTCGCCACCGTCACTGCCGTCGCCGTCGTCGCCCGAGCAGCCCGCGCAGAGCATCGCCGCGGCGATGGTGATCATCAGAGCAGGTCGAAGCACCGCGCGATCGTACTGGTGAGCCCGCTTTCGCGGGGGCGAAAAGGATCCGGTACTGTTCTCACTCGTCGCTGAGGGGCGATTAGCTCAGCGGGAGAGCGTTCCGCTCACACCGGAAAGGTCACTGGTTCGATCCCAGTATCGCCCACTTGTTCGAAAGCCCCCGTGGTGCTCGCGCACCGCGGGGGCTTTTCGCGTGTCCCTACTTTTGGGCGTACCCAATCCCCTTCCCTGGGGTAAGTTCCCTGATGGCACGACTACCGGTCACGCCAAGCTGCTACCAAGTTGCAACCAACCCTTGTCAATATGGGTGAGGCGAAGAGCGACTTTCTATACGGAGTGTGGCGGCGATCGGTCATAGTGCTGTACTTCATGCCCCAGACGGGTGAAGTACGCCCAACACGCGACCTAAAGAGGCGATCCAGCCGTCACACAGTAGGGACTCAGTCGTTCAAAGGCTGGGAAAGGGGAGAAGGGTAGCGACGATGCGCAACGACCACGTCACGCTCCGCTCTACGGCGGTGTTCGACCTCCTGGCCCCGCGGACGCCCGCGGTCCCGGTGAAGGTCGAACTGCGGTACGACACGCGCGACCCGTACGCGGTCGTCGCAGCCTTCCGCACCGGCCGGGCGGGCTGGGTCGAGTGGGTGTTCGCCCGCGACCTGCTGGCCGACGGCCTCATCGCCGAGGCCGGCAACGGTGATGTGCGCATCCGGCCCGCGGTGGACGACCCCGAGGTTGTCGTCATCGAGCTGAGCTCCCCTTCCGGCCATGCGGTGTTCGAGGCGTCGGCGCAGGAGTTGGCGGACTTCCTGGACCGGACGTACGACGTGGTGGTCCCGGGCAACGAGCACCTGTGGGTGGACGTCGACGAGGCCCTGACGCACTTGATCTCCACCGACCTGACCTGAGCGTTCGCCGAACGGCAACCCCCGGTTTGAAACCGCGCAGAGGGGTCGGATAGAGTTCCGCTCGCACCACGGGGGGCCGGGAACTTCCTGGAACAGCGTGGGTTCTGCGGACGTAGCGCAGTTGGTAGCGCATCACCTTGCCAAGGTGAGGGTCGCGGGTTCGAGTCCCGTCGTCCGCTCGAAGAGGGGTCGGCCATCCCATAGGCCGAAACCAGCCGACGCCTCTCAGGCCGAGCCCCTAAGCTTGGCCAGCCGGCGCAGTGGCCGAGTGGCTTAGGCAAGGGCCTGCAAAGCCCTGTACGCGGGTTCGATTCCCGCCTGCGCCTCGGGCGATTAGCTCAGTGGGAGAGCACTACCTTGACACGGTAGGGGTCACTGGTTCAATCCCAGTATCGCCCACCAG
>DASYKY010000070.1:0-32953 GCA_035995025.1 Actinophytocola sp. | reverse complement strand
GCTGCCCATGGAGTACGCGCTGGAACTGAACCGGCTCATCGAGCTGCAGATGGAAGGGGCCGTCGGCTAAATGACGTCCGTTGCACAGACACCGCACTCGCATGGCGCGGTGGTTCCGAAGGCGTCCAGGGCCGAGCACTTCGCCTCCTTCGACGTCGAGGCGTTCGAGGTTCCCGGTGGCCGCGAGGAGATCTGGCGCTTCACGCCCATGAAGCGCCTTCGTGGCCTGCACGACGGGACCGCACACGCCGCCGGCGACCTGGCAGTCGAGGTGGACGGCCCGGACGTGGTCGTCGAGACCGTCGGCCGCGACGACGAGCGGCTCGGCGCGGCGGGCACCCCGGGCGACCGGATCGCCGCGCAGGCCTACACCTCGTTCACCACGGCCACGGTCGTGACCATCCCCAAGGAGACCCAGGCCGGCGTCACGACGGTGACGATCACCGGCCCGGGCGAGGGCAAGGTCGCCTACGGGCACGTGCAGGTCCGCGCCGAGCAGTTCGCCGAGGGCGTCGTCGTCCTCGACCACCGCGGCAGCGGCACGGTCGCCGACAACGTCGAGATCCTCGTCGGCGACGGCGCGAAGCTCACCGTCGTCAGCGTCCACGACTGGGCCGACGACGCGGTCCAGGTCTCCGCGCACCACGCGAAGCTGGGCCGCGACGCGACCCTGCGGCACCACCTCGTGGCGCTGGGCGGCGACCTCGTGCGGGTCAGCCCCACCGTGGTCTACGCCGGCCCGGGCGGCGACGCGCAGCTCACCGGGCTGTACTTCGCCGACGCGGGCCAGCACATCGAGCTGCGTACGTTCGCCGACCACGCACAGCCGAACTGCAAGTCCGACGTGGTCTACAAGGGCGCGCTGCAGGGCGAGGGCGCCCGCACGGTGTGGATCGGCGACGTGCTGATCCGCGCCGCCGCCGAGGGCACCGAGACGTTCGAGCTGAACCGGAACCTGGTGCTCACCGAGGGCGCGCGCGCCGACTCGGTGCCGAACCTGGAGATCGAGACCGGCGAGATCGCCGGCGCCGGGCACGCCAGCGCCACCGGCCGGTTCGACGACGAGCAGCTGTTCTACCTGCAGGCGCGGGGCATCCCGGAGGACGCGGCACGCCGGCTGGTCGTGCGCGGCTTCTTCCACGAGCTGCTGATGAAGATCGACGTGCCGGAGATCCGGGAGCGCCTCGAGGCGGCCATCGAGGAAGAGCTCGAGGCGGTCGGCGCATGATCCGCACGTGTGCACTGTCCGATCTGGACGACGGCAAGCCGTTCGCCGTCGAGGTCGGCGACGTCGAAGTGGTGCTGGTGCGCCATGGCGACACGGTGCACGCGCTGCGCGACGAGTGCTCGCACGCCGAGCTGGCGCTGTCCGAGGGCGAGCTGACGCCCAAGGGCATCGAGTGCTGGCTGCACGGTTCCTGCTTCGACCTGCGCACCGGCGCCCCGTCGTCCCCGCCCGCCACCGAGCCGGTCGACGTGTACGCCGTCGAGATCCGCGACGGTGACGTCCACGTGGACGTCACCGCCACCACGAACTGACCCATAGGAGCAATGCACGAGATGGCCACGCTGGAGATCAAGGATCTGCACGTCTCGGTGAACACCGAGGACGGCGCGAAGGAGATCCTGTCCGGGGTCAACCTGACCATCAAGGCTGGCGAGACGCACGCCATCATGGGCCCGAACGGGTCCGGCAAGTCCACGCTGTCCTACGCGATCGCCGGACACCCCAAGTACCAGGTGACGTCCGGCCAGGTGCTGCTGGACGGCGACGACGTGCTGTCGATGACCGTCGACGAGCGCGCCCGTGCGGGCCTGTTCCTCGCCATGCAGTACCCGGTCGAGGTGCCCGGGGTGTCCATGTCGAACTTCCTGCGCACGGCCGTCACCGCGGTCCGCGGCGAGGCGCCGAAGCTGCGGCACTGGGTCAAGGAGGTCAAGGAGGCGATGGCCGAGCTGGACATCGACCCGGCCTTCGCCGACCGCAGCGTGAACGAGGGCTTCTCGGGCGGCGAGAAGAAGCGCCACGAGATCCTGCAGCTGGCCCTGCTCAAGCCCAAGATCGCGATCCTCGACGAGACCGACTCCGGCCTCGACGTGGACGCGCTGCGCGTGGTCAGCGAGGGCATCAACACCGTCCGGGCGGGCGGCGAGGTCGGCATCATGCTGATCACCCACTACACCCGGATCCTGCGCCACATCAAGCCGGACTTCGTGCACGTGTTCGCCGGCGGCCGGATCGTCGAGTCCGGCGGCTCCGAGCTCGCCGACGCGCTCGAGGAGCACGGCTACGTGCGGTTCACCGGCAATCAGGAGCCGGCCAGCATCGGCTGAGAGAGGGTTCCCGGATGACCACCACCACCGCAGCGCTGGATGTCGAGACCGTCCGCAAGGACTTCCCGATCCTGTCCCGGCTCGTGCACGGTGACAAGCCGCTGGTGTACCTGGACAACGCGGCGACCTCGCAGAAGCCGCGCCAGGTGCTCGACGCGATGGTCGAGTACTACGAGAAGCACAACGCCAACGTGCACCGCGGCATCCACACGCTCGCCGAGGAGGCCACCGCGCTGTACGAGGGCGCGCGCGACAAGGTCGCCGCGTTCATCGGCGCGCCGAGCCGCGACGAGGTCGTGTTCACCAAGAACTCGTCCGAGGCGATGAACCTCGTCGCCCGGGTGCTCGGCGACGCCGGTCCCGGCTACCGCGTCGGCCCCGGTGACGAGATCGTCATCACCGAGATGGAGCACCACTCCAACATCGTGCCGTGGCACCAGCTCGCGCAGCGGACCGGCGCGACGGTGAAGTGGTTCGGCCTCACCGACGAGGGCAGGCTCGATCTGTCCACTCTGGACTCGGTGATCACCGAGCGCACGAAGATCGTGTCGATGGTGCACGTGTCCAACCTGCTCGGCACGATCAACCCGGTCGAGAAGGTCGTCGCCCGCGCCCGCGAGGTCGGCGCGCTGGTGCTGGTCGACGCGTCGCAGTCCGCGCCGCACCTTCCGCTGAACGTCCGCGAGCTCGGCGCCGACTTCGTGGCGTTCACCGGTCACAAGATGCTCGGCCCGACCGGCGTCGGTGTGCTGTGGGGCCGCCACGAGCTGCTCGACGAGCTGCCGCCGTTCCTCGGCGGGGGCGAGATGATCGAGCTGGTCACGATGGAGCAGTCGACGTTCGCCGCCCCGCCGCACAAGTTCGAGGCCGGCACGCCGCCGATCGCGGAGGCGGTCGGGCTCGGCGCCGCGATCGACTACCTGACCGCGGTGGGCATGCCGGCGATCGCCGCACACGAGCACGAGCTGACCGAGTACGTGCTGGGGCTGCTGGCCGAGGTGGACGGCGTGCGGATCATCGGGCCGGCAACCGCCGAGGCCCGGGTCGCTGAGGTGTCGTTCTCCCTCGAGGGCGTCCACCCGCACGACGTGGGCCAGGTGCTGGACGAGCTGGGCATCGCGGTGCGGGTCGGCCACCACTGCGCGCGGCCCGCCGTCGTGCACTACGGAATTCCGGCGACCACCAGGGCGTCGTTCTACCTGTACAACACGGCGGCCGAGGCGGACGCGCTGGTAGCCGGTCTGGCGCAGGTGAAAAAGGTGTTCGGATGAGGCGGACCAGGTGAATCTCGAGTCCATGTACCAGGAGATCATCCTGGATCACTACAAGAACCCGCACGGGCGCGGCCTGCGCGAGCCGTTCGACGCCGAGTCCTTCCAGGTCAACCCGACCTGCGGGGACGAGGTGACGCTGCGCGTCGCGGTCGTGGACGAGAAGGTCACCGACGTGTCCTACGAGGGGCAGGGCTGCTCGATCAGCCAGGCCTCGACGTCGGTGCTCACGGACCTGGTCACCGGCCGCACGGTCGGTGACGCACTGTCCACGATGGACGCATTCGTGACGATGGTGCAGGGTCGCGGCAGGGTCGAGCCGGACGAGGATGTGCTGGAGGACGGCGTCGCGTTCGCCGGCGTGGCGAAGTACCCGGCGCGCGTGAAGTGCGCGCTGCTTGGCTGGATGGCGTTCAAGGACGCGGTGTCCCGAGTGGAAGGAGCTGCGTGATGACCGATGTGGAGCGTGGCGTCGAGTCGTTGCCCGAGCCCCCCGCCCCGAAGGCGGATGTGGCCGCGATCGAGGACCTCGAGGAGGCCATGCGCGACGTGGTCGACCCCGAGCTGGGCATCAACGTCGTGGATCTCGGCCTGGTGTACGACATCCGGGTCGAGGAGGACAACACCGCGACCCTGGACATGACGCTGACGTCGGCGGCCTGCCCGCTGACCGACGTGATCGAGGACCAGACGCGCGCGGCGCTGACGGCCGGCCCGGGCGGCGGCCTCGTGGGCGACTTCCGGATCAACTGGGTGTGGATGCCCCCCTGGGGTCCGGAGAAGATCACCGAGGACGGCCGCGAGCAGCTGCGCGCCCTCGGCTTCACGATCTAGGTCCAGTCGTCCTAGGTCCAGTCGTCACAGGACGCCGGCTCGCGGGTGGTGAAACCCTTCTGCAGCCAGGTGTCCGCGTCCGGCGGGGCATCGGTGGTGGTCAGGCGTTCGCGGATCTCGTTCGTGATGTTGGTGTCCACGGCGCCCAGGCCGGCCATCGCGCCGGATGCGATGCCGGCCAGACAGGTGGCCTGCCGGGTCAGCCGGTCGGCCAGGTCGCCCGGCGCGTCAGGTGACTTCTTCGCCGTCTCGTACAGGCCGGTCAGGCCGGTGGCGTACTGGACGGCTTCCGCGTACTCGCGGAGGAACACGCCGAAGTACTTGCCCGGGTAGCGATCGAGCTTCTCGACGTCGCGGAGCCGTGCGGGTGTCATGTAGACGGTGCCCTGGCACTGGGTCGCCGGATCGGTCGGTGTCACCGCACCGCACGGTGTGTCTGTCGGTCCATTTTGGACGATCATGACCGGGATGTTCTGGGCCGGCAGTCCGGACGCCGGGAGCAGGCCGCCGAACCCGGTGTCCGCGCACACCTTCGCCGCCTGGTAGAAGCGCGTCTGCGCCGCGTCGGCCGGGTCGAACCGCGGCAGCGAACAGGCGAACGGCGCCATGGTGGCCGTCGACGTCGACAGCGGGTGGTCGGCGAGGCCGGCCAGCGGGTCGCCCGACGGCGGCACGGTCGACGACCGCACCGAGGTGTCCGGCGGCGTGGAGTGGGTCGGCGGCGGCAGCTTCGGGATGTGCACGCCGGTCGCCTCGCCAGCCACCGGCGTGACCGGGCGGTTGACCGTCAGCACCACGAGCGCGGCGACCAGGCCGACGGTGAGCATCACGGCGACGGTCACCGACACGTAGAAGCCCGGGTTGCGCGAGGGTGGCGGTGGCGGGGGTTCCGGCCACACCGCGGGGGCGGACTGCATGAGATCTTCGAGCGACCAGGACGCGAGAATGGGACCGGTCGGCGGGCCGGTCTCCGGTTCGGCGACCGGTTCGGCGACTGTGGGCGGGTCCGGCGGCAGCGCCATCGTCGGGCCGCCGTCCACTCCGGTGAACGGCGGTCGCTCCGGGTCGTCCGTCGAGTGCTGTCCCACTCAACCCCCATCGTCCGCGCCGCACGGAGCGTAACCCGGCCGGTGGTTCGTCAGGTCCGGCTCGCGCTCGCCTCCCTGTCGCGCAGCACGCCCTGGTAGTACTCGATCTTGCCGCGGATGTGCTCCTGCTCGGCGCGCAGCTGCGTGATCTTCTCGTCGATGTCGCGGTCGTGCTCCTCGAGCACGGTGACCCGCTCGGGGATGGTCGCCTCGCCGCCGCGGGCCAGCTCCGCGAAGCGGACCATGCGCTGGATGGGCATGCCGGTCTCGCGCAGGCAACGCAGGATCATCAGCCAGGACACGTCGTCCTCGCTGAACACCCGCTGCCCGCCGGAGTTGCGTTCGATGTCGTCGAGGAGGCCGATCCGCTCGTAGTAGCGGAGGGTGTCGATCGAGAAACCGGTCTGCTCGGCGACCTGGCCGGGTGAGTAGCGCCGCATCTGGTGAGTCTAGGCCGGGGTGCCCATGGCGCGGTTCGTGTGCGGCACGCGCCCGCGCAGCACCTCGACCCGGTCCGAGCGCGGCCTGCCCAGCACCCAGCTGGAGCCCGGCACGCCCTTCGCCTGCCGTTTGATCGGCGCGAGCAGCCGTGAGGCCTCGCGGTAGGACTCGACCGACTCCACGGCGCAGACGAGCGACGCGAGCGACACGCTCACGGTCAGGCCGTCGACGGTCCAGCTGCGGTCCACGGTCTCGCCCGCGACGGTCGTGACCTCGTCGAGGTCGGTGACGACGAGGAAATCGTCCCCGCCGACGTGCGCGACGCGGGTGCCGGGCAGCGTGGACTCGGCGTCGGACAGGGCGAGTCCGATGGCGCGGATGAGGTCGTCGCCCGCCGCGAACCCCTTGCCGTCGTTGACGGCCTTGAACGCGTCGACGTCGAGCCAGCTGACGACGAACATCTCGCCGCGCTCGATGCGCCGGTCGATCTCCCGGGCGACCGTGCCGGTGCCGGGCAGCCGGGTGAGCGGGTTGAGCGCCGCGGCCTGCTCGACCTTGGCGTCGGCGACGCCGCGCACGACCTCGGTCAGCCGCACCACGCCGGCGCACCGGCCACCGGCGTCGACCACGACCACGTCGTCGGCCGCGCGGCTGCCGTCGGCGTCGCCGACGGACTCGAGCAGCGCCTGGCTGGTCGCGTCGGCGTGGATGGTGCGGGGCGGGTCGGCGTGCCGCGCGGCGGGGCGGCCGGCGTGCAGCGCGTGGCCGTAGGGACCGGTGACCGCGAGCAGGAAGCGGCTGCGGTCGACCGACCAGCGGGGCCGGTCGTCCTCGTCGACGAGCACCACGCCGGTGATCTCCGGCGCCTCGACGAACGCCTGCCGGACCTCCTCCGAGGTGGCGGCCTCGGGCATGGTGACCGCAGGGCGGAGCAGGTCGGCGATCAGCGGGACGACGGTGGCGCCGGGCGTGGAGTCGAGCCGGGTGAGCGTGGTGACGTGGGGCGGGGTCAGCAGCGGCGTGCCGGAGTGGGCGGCGGCCAGCAGGTTGCCCTGCGCGATCGGGACGCCGAGCCGGCTCAGCGCGACCAGCTGCTCCTCGGACTCGACACCGACCGCGGCGATCTTGATCCCGGTGCGGCCGGAGAGGTGGATGAACGCCTCCACGATCGCGACGACGGCGGCGTCGTGCGGCACGCCGTGCAGCAGGTAGCCGTCGAGCTTGAGCATGTCCGGCACGACGTCGGCGACGATCGACAGCGGCAGGTCGCCGTCGCCCACGCCGTCGAAGGCGAGGTGGAACCCGTTGCGGCGCAAGGTGCCCAGCCCGTCGAGCAGGCCGTCGCGGGAGATGCCGCTGAAGGGCGGGGTGACCTCGACGGTGACGTCGCCAGGGTCGCGGCCGGTCTCGCGCAGGGCGGGCAGGAGCGCGTCGAGCAGGTCGGTCGCGTGGGCCGCGGTGATTGCGAGGACGTTGACGTGCAGCGGCAGCCGGCGCTCCTGTGTGGCGGCCGCGAGTACCGCGCCGGACGCGAGATCGATGTCGGCCTCGACGAGCCGCCCCTGGCGCGCGGCGTGGCGGAGCAGGTCGTGCACGGAGCCGTTGCCGGGCCGCGCGAGAACCTCGAGTGCGAGCATCCGGCCCGTGCGAGTACTCAGCAAGGGCTGGAACGCATAGGAGATCTCCGGCGCGCTGGCCACCGGGCCATCCTGCCCAGAGCTGGGAGAGCCGGCAGCAGATGTCACCGAGTGTTCACGGAGCTGGTGCGTCAATCACCGGTTCGGCCCAGGGAAACGGGGATTACCAGGCAGGTCAGGCCCGGACGGAAGATCACGAGCGGTGACGGATTACTGCCGCAGCGCCATCCGCCGCCGCAGCGACCAGGGTGCCGCGCGGAACATGGCGGCCATCGCCGCGGCGTTCCCGGCGAGGTCCTCGCGGCCGGAGAGGTAGGCGCGCTGCCGGTGCTCGGGTAGGGCGAAGAACAGCTCGAAGAACCGGGCGTGTTCCCCGGGTGCGAGCGCCAGCACGGTACCCAGCCCCGCCCGCCGCAGCCGGTGCACCGCCCGCGCCCGTGCCGGCCACACGACCCGCCGCGCGGCCGCGGCGCCGCCGCGCGTGATGGCGTCCGCGACCCGCGGCGCCAGCCGGAGCGCGTCGCCCACCCCGTACCCGGTGGCCGGATGCACCATCCCGGCCGCCGCCCCGAACGGCACAACCCGCCACTCGCACCCTGAAGTTGTCCACAGCCCACCCGAGCCCCCGCCTACCGTCACCCCCCGCCGATAGAATGGCGTCAGGGGCGCCCCCCGGGAACGGGTGGGGGCTGGGCATCGCGCGTGCGCGCGCGAGCCGGGCGGGGGAGCGTCCATCGTGAAGCGGACGCGTTCCACCTCGGCGTCGCCCGGGTCGATGCCGTGGCCGGCCAGGCGCGCCAGCAGGCGTTCCCGCAGCTGCGCGAAGGGCAGGCCGGGTCGGCGGGCCAGCGAGGTCTCCTCGAGGAGCACCCGGCCGTCGGGCAGCGGGACCGCGTAGAGGAACGTGGCCGGGCCGGGCAGCGGCTGGCGCCAGTCCATGAACACCGCGTCCCCGGCGCCGACGACCGGCCGGGCCACCGACGCGGCCACCTTCAGCCCGAACGCGGTCTGCTCCGTGCGACCAGGCCCGGCCCCGGCACCCGTCGCGTCGATCACCACCGGGGCCAGGTCCAGCACCTCCTCCATGCGCCCGGCGCGCACCGCCACCCCGGGATGCGCCAACGCGGACCGGGCCGACGCGTTGTCCAGCACCGCGTACTCCCGCGCCAGCCAACGCGCCGAACCCGCCACCACCCGGGCGCGGGCCACCACGTACCCCGCGCCGGCGGGCAGCAGCCGAGCCTCGTCCAGCCACAGCCCGTACGTCGCGGGCCAGGAAGCGTCCGGGTGCGGCGCCACGAGCACCGTCCGCAGGCCGCGTTCCGCGCAGGCACGCGCCACCGCCCACCCGGCCGGACCCGCACCCGCCACCACCACGTCCGCCACGTCCGCCACGCCCAGCACAGTAGGGTCAGCTGGCATGGGTGAGGGGCGCGAGGCACGGCGGTCGGCGAGCACGTACGGCGATCTCGCCGCGAGCCCGTTCCGCGCGGACCGGGACCGGATCGTCGCCTCGCCGTTCTTCGCGCGGCTCGGGGGAGTCACCCAGGTCGTCAGCGCCAGCGGCTCCGGGCTGCTGCACAACCGGCTCACCCACAGCCTCAAGGTCGCCCAGGTCGCCCGCGCCATCGTCGAGCGGATGACCGCCGAGGACAACCAGCGCGCGTTGCTCGACAAGCTCGGCGGCTGCGACCTCGACGTCGTGGAGGCCGCCGCGCTCGCCCACGACCTCGGCCACCCGCCGTTCGGGCATCTCGGCGAGCAGGAGCTCGACCGGCTCGCCCGGCACCGGTTCGGGCTGCCCGACGGCTTCGAGGGCAACGCGCAGAGCCTGCGCATCGTCACCACCACCGACACCGGCGGGCCGGCCGCCGTCGGGCTCGACCTCACCGCCGCCACCCGCGCGGCGATGCTGAAGTACCCGTGGACCCGCCGCGCCCACCCGGACCCGCACCCGCGACACATGCCCGACCCGCCGCGCGGCGCCTCCGAACCCGCCGACGAGCCCGGCACCGGGTCGAGCAAGTTCTCCGTCTACGTGACCGAACTGGACGATCTGGTCCAGGCGCGCGAGCCCTTCGCCGGCCGGCTCGCACCGTGGCAGCAGACGGTCGAGGCGTCCGTGATGGACACCGCCGACGACATCGCCTACGCCATCCACGATCTCGAGGACTTCCACCGCATCGGCGTCCTGCAGCACGCACCGGTCGCCGCCGAGCTCGGTCGCTGGCTCACCGGCGCGCTCGAGCTCGCGGAGCTGGCCGACGACCTGCTCGCCACCCACGCGCGCCGGCCGGGCTACTCGCTCGAGCTGCTGCGCCGCCGGTTGCACCGCCGCGACTCGTGGATCGTCGACGACGACGCGTTCGTGGCCGCCGTGTCCCGGGTGCGCACCGAGCTCGTCGACAACCTGCTCGCCACCCCGTTCGATGGCTCGGTCGAGGCCGAGCAGGCGGTCGGCCGGTTCTCCGCGGGCTGGACGGTCCGGCTCGTCACCGACATGGGCGTCGTGCTCGACCCGCCGACGCGCTCCGGGCACGTGCAGCTCGCGCCCGCGCAGTGGCACGAGGTCCAGGTGCTCAAGTTCGTGCACCGCCGGTTCGTGCTGCTGCGCCCGGACTTCGCGCTGCACCAGCGCGGCCAGGCCCGGCTGCTCGCCTCGCTCGTGCAGGCCCTCGAGCAGTGGCTCACCGACCGGTACGAGTCGAACCGGCTGCCCCGGCGGCTGCAGGACCTCGTCGCGCTCGCCGAGTACGAGTACGGCTCGCTCGCCGCGACTGATATGTCCACTTTGGTCGGTGCGGTCGGCGAGCCACCTGAGGGCGCGGCCGGAATCCGCGAGCTCGCCCGCGGACGCGCGGTAATCGATTTCGTCGCATCGCTCACGGACAGTCAGGCGGCGACTCTGCTCGACGCGCTCTCCGGACGCAGTGCACAACCGTGGTCAGACGCCTTCGTTCTGTGAGTCGTTAACAGGCGGCAATTGGTAACGCACTCCTGGTGTGGTTGAGCCGAATGGCCGCTGTGTGTGAAACCACCGAACCATAGGTTTGGGCGACCGGATTACCCGGCTGGGCTGACCGTGTGTCGGGGCACGGCCGTGGATTCGCGGAGGAACATCCGTGCGTAAACCTGCACACGCATCACGAAGATCCCGACTTCTGTTGACCTCAGCGGCCTGCCTGCTCGCCGTCATCGGCCTGGCGAGCCCCGCTGCCGCAGCTCCACCGTCAGAGGACCAGAAGGCGTCGGCCGCCGCCGAGAACGCCGCCCGCCAGATCGGCGCGCTGCAGGACATCAAGGTCGCCGCCAAGGCTGAGTCCAAAGTGGACAGCAAGCTGATCGTCGAGATGAAGGCGCGCGCCAACCGGACCGCGCTGGGCAACGCACTGCCACGCCTGCAGAGCGGCGTGAAGGTCACCGGCGACAAGACGCCCGTCGACATCCGCGGCACGGTCTCCGCCGACCTGGAGAAGGCGCTCACCAAGGCGGGCGCCGTGCTCAAGGCGGTGTCCACCCGGTACGGCTCCATCCGCGCCGACGTGCCCGTCTCGGCGATCAACACGATCGCCGCGCGCAAGGACGTCAAGCGGATCGAGGTCGCCGGCGGCGCCATGACCGCCCGCGAGCTCGACCGCAACGCCGCGCCCGCCAAGCCGGAGTCCAAAGAGGCCAAGGCCGCCCGGATCGCGGCCGAGACCCGTGCGGCACTCGGCACCCGGTCCGGCGCGATCGACAGCGAGGGCGACCGCACGCACAACGCGGACACCGCCCGCGACCAGGTCGGCGTCACCGGCGTCGGTGTGAAGATCTGCGCCCTGTCCGACGGTGTCGACTCGCTCGGCGCGTCGCAGGCCGCGGGCGAGCTGCCGGACGTCGACATCGTGCCGACCCAGGAGGGCTCGGGCGACGAGGGCACGGCGATGCTCGAGATCATCCACGACGTGGCGCCCAACGCCGCGCTCGGTTTCGCGAGCGCGTTCAACAGCGACGCCAGCTTCGCGGACAACATCCGCGCGCTGCGCTTCGACCTGGGCTGCGACGTCATCGTGGACGACGTCGTCTACTTCAAGGAGGCGCCGTTCCAGGACTGGATCATCGCCCAGGCCGTGAACGACGTGATCGCCGACGGCGGGCTGTACTTCTCCTCCGCCGGCAACGAGGGCAACACCGTCGACGGCACCGCCGGGCACTGGGAGGGTGACTTCGTCAACTCCGGCCAGGTGGTCGGCAAGTTCGCCGGCTACGCGCACGACTTCGACCCGTCCGCCAACACCCAGGTGTTCGAGCCGATCTCCGACGCCTCGTCGGCCGGCGTGCCGGTGCTGCTGAACTGGTCGGACCCGCTCGGCGCATCGAACAACGACTACGACCTGTACCTGCTCGACGCGGCGGGCAACGTGGTCGCGTTGAGCCAGGACTTCCAGACCGGTACCCAGGACGCCTTCGAGCGGGTGGACACCCCGCCGTTCGGTGGCAGCGGCCTGCGGCTGGCGGTCGTGAAGTTCGCCGGCGCCGACCGGTACCTGTCGCTCTCGGCGCTG
This sequence comes from Actinophytocola sp., assembly GCA_035995025.1. GTDB lineage: Bacteria > Actinomycetota > Actinomycetes > Mycobacteriales > Pseudonocardiaceae > Actinophytocola. The sequence continues at coordinate 20,804 of DASYKY010000070.1, read as the reverse complement.
CGCGGCCGTTTCTCCGACTCGGCCGACGGCCTGCACGCGTTCAACACCCCGGGCGTCACGTTCGGCCACTCGGCCGCGCGCGGCGCGTTCAGCGTCGGCGCGGCACCGGCGCACGACCCGCTGCCGTTCGACCTGGAGCCGGGCGACCCGCCGAACCCGAGCGGTCCGTTCCCGGACGCGTTCAGCTCGTCCTCGCAGCTCGAGCGGTTCACCTCCGACGGCCCGCGCAAGGTGTTCTTCGAGGCCGACGGCACGCCGATCACGCCGGGCAACGTCAGCTCCACCGGTGGCGAGGTGCGGCAGAAGCCGGACGTCACCGCCGCGGACGGCGTGCTCACCAGCGTGTCCGGCTTCGACCCGTTCTTCGGTACCTCCGCGGCCGCCCCGCACGCTGCGGCGCTCGCCGGCCTGGTCCTGTCCGGCAACCCCGGCATCGACCCCGCCGAGGTGCGCGAGGCGCTGACCAGCACGGCCATCGACATCGGTGAGCCGGGCGTGGACGGGCGCAGCGGGCACGGCGTGCTGCTCGCCGACCGGGTGCTGGAGTTCACCGGCGCGAGCCCGCAGCCGCTGGCCCAGGCCCAGTCCCCGACGGTGACCAACACCGACGGCAGCCAGTTCGTCAACCCGGGTGACACGGCCACCGTCGACCTGCCGGTGACCAACGTCGGCGACGCCACCGCGGTGTCGACCAGCGTCGTGCTGACCAGCCCGACCGCGGGTGTGACGATCACGCCGCGCTCGCGCTCGTACGGCGCGATCGACAAGGGCGCGACGGCGAACCAGTCGTTCGCGGTCACCGTGCCGTCCTCGCACCAGGTGGGCGTGCCGGTCGTGCTGAACAGCCGGGTCACGTTCGCCGGGGCCTACTCGCCGTCCAACGCGAGCTTCTCGATGGACGTCGGCGAGCCGTCACCGACCACTGTGGACTTCGCGTACACGGGGGCCGCGGTGGCGATCCCGGACAACAGCACGGTGGGTGCCAGCGTGACCATCCCGGTCAGCGGCATCGGCCCGGCGTCGAAGGTGGCGCTCTCGATCGACGGCGCGACCTGCGACACGACCGACGGCTCCACCACGGTCGGCCTGGACCACACGTTCGTCGGTGACCTCGTCGGCATCCTCACCTCGCCGTCGGGTGCCAGCGCGACCGTGTTCAGCCGGACCGGCGGCAGCGGCACGAACATGTGCCAGGTCGTCTTCACCGACGACGCCACGACGGCGTTCTCGTCGGCGACCAGCGGCCAGGCGCCGTTCACCGGCAGCTGGCGGCCGGACGACGCGTTCGGCGGCCTGCGTGGCCCGGCGGACGGCAACTGGACGTTCGGCGCCTTCGACCTCGCGGGCGCGGACACCGGTTCGATCCGCTCGGTTTCGCTGCACATCAACGGGTTCGTCACCCCTTGACGTCCTGAGTAGACGGAGCGGCCGCCGCCGGCACTCTGCCGGCGGCGGCCGTCCCATGTGGACTTCCGGCGGGTACCGGTGCCGGCGCGCTACCGTCGAGGGGTGAGCAGCAGAGCCAGGGCGGTGGCCGGCGGCGGGCGCGCGGTCGAGGTCGCGCCGGAGCGGCTCGCCGGCTGGTACGAGCGGTTCGGCGCGCGGCACGGGGGAGTGGTCCGCACCGTCCGCGAACCGTGGTCGGTCCTCGCCACCGCCGCGGACGGCGCGACCGTGTCGTGCGCGGTCCCGTTCGGGCCACTGGTGCCGACCGGATCCGCGACCGGGCTCGCGGTCGGCCCGCTGGTGGCGCACCTGCGCGTGCCCCGCCTCGTCGGCCTGCTCCTCGTGCGGCTCGGCGGGCACAGTGTCGGCATCGCCCGTGCCGGGGTCGTGCTCGCGTCGCGCACGGACCGGCGGCTCGTCCAGGGCCGCAGTGCCGCGGGCGGCTGGTCGCAAGCCCGCTTCGCCCGCCGCCGGGCGGGGCAGGCGCGAGACGCGCTGCGGTCGGCGGCCGACGACGCGGCGGCCGTGCTGGTGCCGCGGCTGTCCGAACTGGACGCCGTGGTGCTCGGCGGCGACCGGCACGCGCTGGACGAGTTGCGCGCCGACTCGCGGCTGGACAAGCTGTTCGCGCTCGCGGAGCCGCGGGTGCTCGACGTGCCAGAGCCGCGCCGTACCGTGCTCGAGGACGCCGCCCGGCGGGTCCGCGGCGTCGAGCTGGTCGTGCGGGACAACTAGGAGGTGGAGCCGTGGCCAGGGTGCACGCGTCCGTGTCGGTGCCCGCATCGCCCGCCCGGGCCTGGGCGACGGCCGCCGACCTGTCCCGCTTCGGCGAGTGGCTGACGCTGCACGACGGCTGGCGCGGCGAGATGCCTGCCGAGATCACCGAGGGCACCGACCTCACGTCGGTGGTGGCGGTGAAGGGACTGCGCAACCGGGTGCGGTGGCACGTCGAGCGGTACGCGCCGCCGACCGGGCTGACGATCTCCGGCCGCGGCGTCGGCGGGGTGCGGATCGCCCTGGAGCTCCGCATCCGCGCGGACGGCGCCCGCGCCTCGACGGTCACCGTCGACGCCGAGGTGACCGGCCGGCCCGTGTTCGGACCGGTCGGCATGGTCATCGGCCGCGCCGTCCGGGCGGACCTGAACAAGTCGGTCGCCGCGCTGGCGACCTTGGTCTAGGCGGCCTTCAGGCGCACCGGCAGCGCCCGGCAGCCCCAGGTGAAGTTGGACGCCATGAACACCGGCTCGCCGATCAGCTCGATCGACGACACCCGGCCGGCCAGCTCCTCCAGGAAGATCGACAGCTCCAGCCGTGCGAACCGCGCGCCGAGGCACATGTGCCGGCCGCCGCCGAACGCGACGTGACGGTTGGGCGTGCGGTCGATGCGGAACCGGTCCGCCTCGTCGAAGACGCGCTCGTCCCGGTTCGCCGACACGTTCCACACCGTCACCCGGTCGCCGACCGCGATCTCCCGGCCGCCGATCGTCGCCGGCTTCATCGTGGTGCGCATGACGTGCACGCCCGGCGTGGTCCAGCGCAGGATCTCCTCGACGGCCGTCGGCACGACCTCCGCGCCGCGCTCGCGGAACAGCTCCCACTGCGCGGGTTCCTCGGTGAACGCGAGCATCCCGCCCGCCGTGGAGTAGCGGGTCGTCTCGTTCCCGCCCGCCATCACGCCGTTGCAGTTGACGATGATCTCCTCGTCGGTGAGCTCGAGCTCGCCGTCGGCCGTACCGCGCCGCTCGCTCGCGACCCGGCTGATGAAGTCGTCGCCCGGGTTGCGCCGCCGCTCCTTCAGCAGATCCGTGAAGTACTGGAACACCTCGGCGTGGTTGACCGCGCGCACCAGGTCGTCCGGGTCCTCGAACGCGTCGGTCATCGTGCGGCCGAGCCAGTCCCAGTCCGGCTGCGGGACGCCGAGCAGCGCGCACACCACCCGCGTCGGCAGCCGCTGGATCATGTCGACGAAGTCGAACTCGCCCGCCGCCAGCGCGTCGGTGAGCAGCTCCCGGACGACCTCGCGGATCATGCCGCCGAACTCGTCCAGCGCGATTCCCTTGTTCAGCACGCGCTTGAGCTGGGTGTGCTCCGGCGGGTCCGACACGATCAGCATGCGCTGCGACACGGCCGCGACCGCCTCCGGGTTCGTGCCCAGCTGCATGCCGTACCGCGACGAGAAGACGTCCGCGTCGCGGTAGACCTCCATCGCGTCCGCGTAGCGGGTGACCGCCCAGAAGCCGTCCTTCTCGTGCCAGTGCACCGGGTCGTGCTCGCGCAGCCATGTGAACATCGGCCAGAACGTGTTGTCCCCGAACCGAGCGTCGTCCGTGAGGTCGATCAGCACGGGGCACCCTGCAGCGCGACCAGCTCACCGAGCAGCCGCACCACCTCCGGCACGTTCATCGCGAACGTGTGGGTGCCGGGGAACTGCCGGCGCTCGATGTCCTGGCCGAGGATCTCGCGCCACACGTCGAGCTTGTCCACCGGCACGAGGTCGTCGAGATCGCCGCCCCACACGTGGACCGGCACGGGCACCCGCGCGTCGGCGGGCAGCGTGTAGTCGGCGACCAGCGCGAGGTCGCGGTGCATCAGCTCGACGACCTGCTCGCGCGAGTCCTCGTCCACGTCGGCCAGACCGAGCGCGGTGCGGGAGGACTCCACGACGATCTCGGTCCGCTCGCGCAGCTGCGGCGGCTCGCACGCGGCGAGCACCAGCGCGGCAGGCCACCGGCCGTGCACGCCGAGCCGGCGGGTCACCTCGTAGCCGATCAGCCCGCCCATGCTCTCGCCGAGCACCACCAGCGGCTGGTCCGGGTCCGCGAACGCGAGGACCTCGCGGGTCACCGTGGCCACCACGTCCTCCCACGAGGACGGGTGCGCCTCGCCGAGCCGCTCCTCGCGGCCGGGCGGCTGGACGCCGACGACCGCGATCGAGTCGCCGAGCTGGGCCTGCCACCGGCGGAACCGCCCGCAGCCCGAGCCGGCGGGCGGCAGGCACAGCAGGGTCGGCCGCCCGGCCGGCCGGCCGGACCACGGCACGAGCCACGTGCCCTTGGTCGTGGCCGCGGTCCGCGCGACGTCCCCGGCCAGCCGCAGGTCCAGCTCGCCGGCGAGCGAGGCGGGCGTCGGGTGGGTCAGCAGGTCGCGCATGGAGAGCTTCACGCCGGTGTGCTCGCGCAGCTCGGCCACCGCGCGGGCGGCGAGCAGGGAGTGCCCGCCCAGCTCGAAGAAGTTCGCGTCGACGTCGGCCACCGTGCGCTTGAGCACGGTGCTCCACGCCTCGCACACGGCGACCTCCTGCGGCGTCGAGGGCCCGCGGCCGTCCAGGACCGGCGCGCTCACCGCCGCGTCGCGGGCCAGCACCTCGCGGTCGACCTTGCCGTTCGCGGTGGCCGGCAGCGTGGTGACCAGCTCGATCACGCCCGGCACCATGAACTCCGGCAACCGCTCCTTGCAGCGCACGCGCAGCTCTCCGGTGTCCACCGCCAAGCCGGCCGCCGGGACCACGGCCAAGCCCAGCGCGTCGCCGGACTCCAGCACGAACGCGGCCGCCGTCGTGACACCCGGCTGCTGCTCGGCCACCTGCTCCACCTCGCGCAGCTCCACCCGGAACCCGCGCACCTTCACCTGGTCGTCGACCCGGCCGGCGAAGTCCAGCAGCCCGTCCGGCCGCACGGTCACCAGGTCGCCGGACCGGTACACCCGCTCGCCCGACGGCAGCGTCGGGAACCGCTCGGCCGTGAGCTCGGGGCGGTTGCGGTATCCGCGGGCGACCGCCGGCCCGCCGATGTACAGCTCGCCGGTCCCGCCAACGGGCACCGGCGAGCCCTCCTCGTCGAGCACGTGGGCGTCGTAGCCGGGCAGCGGGCGGCCGATCGAGCGGATGTCGTCACCGCGCGCGCTGTCCGCCCACGTCGCCGCCATCGTCGCCTCGGTCGGGCCGTACACGTTGAGCACGCGCTGCCGCCCGGCCAGGCGCTCGGCGAGCCCGCGCGGGCAGCGCTCGCCGGCGATCACCACGGTCTCCACCGTGGGCAGCCGGTCGATGCATGCGGCGACCAGGGTCGGCGGCATGCTGATCGTGCGCGGCGCGACGGCCGCCATCCGCTCGGCCAGGTCGCCGGTCTCGCCGTCGGCCAGGTCGATCATCGCGGTGCCCTGCCCGTGCATCAGGTGCAGCAGCACGTTCCACAGCCAGCCGTCGAAGGCGGGCGAGAGCGGGTTCGCGCCGACGCCGCCGGGCGTGAGGCCGAGGTCGGAGATCGCGGCGAGGAACGTGGCCAGGTTGCCGTAGGTGACCTCGACACCCTTGGGCCAGCCGGTCGTGCCGGAGGTGTAGATGACGTACGCGCACTCGTTCGCGTCCGCGACGGCCGGGTCCGGCCCGTCTTCGATGTCGCCAATGTCGCCGATGTCTTCGATGCCGTCGAAACCGACGCGGCGCACGCCCGCCGGCAGGACGCCGGCCGCGACGCGGTCCGCGAGGAGCAGCTTCACGCCCGCGTCGCGGAGGATGAAGTTGACCCGGTCGGCCGGGTAGCCGTCGTCGACCGGTACGGCGGTCGCGCCCAGCCACCAGATCGCGAGCAGGCCGGGGACGGTCAGCCGGGAGCGGCCGCTGCCGACACCGACCGGCGTGCCGGGGCCCACGCCACGCTCGGCCAGCACGCCCGCGAGGGCCCGGGTCGTTCGGAGGAGCTCGGCGAAGTCGAGCGTGCCGTCCGCCGCTGATGCGGCAGTCGCTGTGGGTGTTTCGGTGGCCCACCGCGCCATTGCGGTCCACACGAGGTTCGCGCCCGGCTTGTCGTCGTAGATCGCCGATAAGTCGGATCTGCTCATTCCGTTGGTCCCGTTCTGTCGAAGCCTGATGCGGGCAGGCTGAACAGCCCTGCGCGGTGGCGGGGACTTGGCGGACCGATCAGGGCTTGGTCAGCAGATAACGAACCGCAATCTAGCCACGGGGAGTGGTTACGGCAAAGCCCCATTTGGGTAACAATCACACGAGTGGCGGCTACCCGATCGGGGGAGGGGCTGTCGATATGCCGGATATGTCTGGTGTGCTAGATCATGAAGCAGGGCCATTCGGGTGACGTGTTCAGCCCAGTGAACCGGTGGCCAGTATCCCGCCGTCGACGCGCACGGTTTCGCCTGTGATCCAGCTCGCCTTGTCGGACGCGAGGAACGCGACGAGCTGGGCGACGTCCTGCGGGTCCCCGAGGCGCTTCATCGGGTACGCACTCGCGGCCTGCTCCTCGCGGTCGGAGTAGAGCATCTCAGCGAACTTGGTCTTCACCACCGCGGGGGCCACCGCGTTGACCCGCACGCCGGGGCCGAGCTGCCAGGCCAGCTCCTCGGTCAGCCGGATCAGCGCCGCCTTGCTGGCGCCGTACGCGGCGAGCAGGCCGGACGAGCGCAGCCCCGCCACCGAGGCGATGTTGACGATCGAGCCGCCGTGCTCGGCCATCCACGCCTTCAGCGCCAGCTGCACGAAGCCGAGCGCGCCGACCACGTTCACGTCGAAGATCTTGCGTACGGCGGCCAGGTCGGCCTCGGCGAGCGGCCCGTAGGTCGGGTTGATCCCGGTGTTGTTGATCAGCACGTCCAGCCGGCCGAACTCCTCCACCGTGCGCCGCACGACCTCCTCGCGGTCCTCGTCGCTCCCGGTGTTCGCCGGCACCGCGAGCACCTTCGCGCCCGGCACGTCCGCGCGCAGCTGCCCGGCCGCCGCCTCGATCTGGTCCGGCTTGCGCGACGAGACCGTCACCGCCGCGCCGCCGCGGGCCAGCTCCGCCGCGATCGCGAGTCCGATGCCGCGGCTGGCTCCCGTGACCAGCGCGACCTTGCCGTGGAAGTCAGAGGTCAAGTCAGACGTCATAGCCGCAGACTCTAGCTAAGCGGGTGCTTAGCGCACACCGTGCGCTGAATCGCGTTTGCCCGCTACCCGTAGACTCGTCCACGTGGTGGTTCGTACGGACTAGGCCGCAGGAGGGCTCGCCGGTCACGACCGGTGAGCGGACGAGGCCTGCCCGACACCATCCTTTACGGAGTCTCCGCATGATCACCGCCACCGATCTGGAACTGCGCGCCGGCACGCGCATCCTGCTCTCCGAGACCACCTTGCGCGTCCAGCCGGGCGACCGGATCGGCCTCGTCGGCCGCAACGGCGCCGGCAAGACCACCACGCTGCGCGTGCTCGCGGGCGAGGGCGACCCCTACGGGGGCGACCTGCGCCGCGCGGGCGAGGTCGGCTACCTGCCCCAGGACCCGCGTGAGGGCAACCTCTCGGTCACCGCCAAGGACCGGGTGCTCTCCGCACGCGGGCTCGACCAGCTGCTGCGCGAGATGGAGAAGGCGCAGTCGGCGATGTCCGAGCACGCCGACGACGACCGCCGCGACCGCGAGGTGCGCCGCTACGGCCGGCTCGAGGAGCGCTTCGCCGCGCTCGGCGGCTATGCGGCGGAGAGCGAGGCCGCGCGGATCTGCGCCAACCTCGGCCTCGCCGACCGCGTGCTGGCCCAGCAGCTCGCCACCCTCTCCGGCGGGCAGCGCCGCCGCGTCGAGCTGGCCCGCATCCTGTTCGCCGCCGCGGAGTCCGGCGGTGGCAGCACGTCCGGTACCACGCTGCTGCTCGACGAGCCGACCAACCACCTCGACGCCGACTCGGTCAACTGGCTGCGCGGCTTCCTCAAGTCCTACGGCGGCGGCCTCGTCGTGATCAGCCACGACGTCGAGCTGCTCGCCGACGTGGTCAACAAGGTGTGGTTCCTCGACGCGATGCGCAGCGAGGTCGACCTGTACAACATGGGCTGGCAGCGCTACCTCGACGCGCGCGCGGCGGACGAGAAGCGCCGCCGCCGCGAGCGGGCCAACACCGAGAAGAAGGCGTCCGCGCTGCAGGCCCAGGCGGACAAGATGCGCGCCAAGGCGACGAAAGCGGTCGCCGCGCAGAACATGATGCGCCGCGCCGAGCGGATGCTGGCCGGGCTCGACGACGTCCGCCAGGCCGACAAGGTCGCCAAGATCCGTTTCCCGGAACCCGCGCCGTGCGGCAAGACGCCGCTCACCGCCGAGGGACTGTCGAAGAGCTACGGCTCCCTCGAGATCTTCACGGGAGTCGATCTCGCGATCGACCGCGGCAGCCGGGTCGTCGTGCTCGGCCTCAACGGCGCCGGGAAGACGACGCTGCTGCGGTTGCTGGGTGGCATGGAACGCGCGGACTCCGGGAAAGTCGTGCCGGGACACGGGTTGCGGATCGGGTACTACGCGCAGGAGCACGAGACGCTCGACCATCAGGCGACGGTGTGGGCCAACGTCCGGCACGCCGCGCCGGACACGCCCGAGCAGCGGCTGCGCTCCCTGCTCGGCACGTTCCTGTTCACCGGCGAGCAGCTCGACCAGCCGGCCGGCACGCTCTCCGGCGGCGAGAAGACCCGTCTCGCGCTCGCCGGCCTGGTGTCCAGCGCGGCCAACGTGCTGCTGCTCGACGAGCCGACGAACAACCTCGACCCGGCCAGCCGCGAGCGCGTGCTCGAGGCCCTGCACAACTACGCGGGAGCCGTGGTGCTGGTAACTCACGACCCTGGTGCGGTCGAGGCACTTGCGCCCGAACGGGTGATCTTGCTACCCGACGGTACCGAAGATCACTGGTCCGTTGACTACCTGGAACTCGTTCAACTGGCCTAAGTCCCTCGTCCGGGGAGCAAAGGACTTCATAGCTATTTTCGATCTCGTCTGGCATTCCGCGCGGTCGTGTTCGATCATTGCGACGGCAGGTAGTAGCAGACCTCCGTCAAACGCTAGGAAGGCGGACGACGTGGCTGATCTCAAGAAGGGCGCGCGTATCACGGGCAATACGCGCGAGAAGCTGGCCGCTGACCTCAAGAAGAAGTACGAAAAGGGCGCCAGTATCCGTGCTCTCGCAGAGTCTACGGGCCGCTCCTACGGGTTCGTGCACCGGGTTCTCTCGGAGTCGGGAGTGGCGCTGCGAGGCCGTGGTGGTGCCACCCGCACCAAGAAGAAGTAGGTTTCCGTCTCAGGGTTGGCTGCCGCGGGGGTCGGGGTTCACGACCAGATCATCGGTCGGTCCCGCGGTTGTCCGGTCCCTCCGGCGGCGCTCGCGCGCCGTACCGGCGGACCTGAACCCGATCATCGCGCCGAGCAGGGCCAGCGGGTACACGAGGTAGCCCCAGCGCGTCGCCGGCGCGAGGACGATCGCCGCCCCGAGACCGGCGGCGATCCGCACGGTCGCCCCCGCGGGATCCCGCGGCGGGCGCAGGACGAGCCACGCGACGATCGCGCACGCCGCCGCGGCGAGGAGGGCCAGGGCCGCGGCGTGACCGGCGGTGCCCAGCTGTGCGATCAGGTGTCCCGGCAGCGGACTCTCCGCCGGTGACGCGGCCCGGCCGAGCCCGGCCGGGTACAGGATCACGTGCTCCACGAACGAAGCGGGATCGACGAGGAGCACCGGCACCACGATCACCGCGCCCGCCGCGACTGTCGTGCTCAGGAAGATCGCCACGCCGCGGCCGCCGCGGTGGATCAGCACGGCCACGGCCAGCACGCCGAGGGCCGGCAGGGCCGTCAGCTTCATCGTCGCCACCAGCGCGCAGACGACGCCCGCCCACGCGGGGTTCGCGCGGTAGGCGAGTGCGGTCGCGAGCACGATCAGCGCGACCACCGGCAGGTCGTCGCCGGCCACGGCGATCGTCAGCAGCGTGAGCGGGCTGACCACGGCCAGCTGCGCGGCGAGCACGGGCACCCGCGGCCATCCCATGACCGCGAACGCCAGCACGATGATCAGCACGGTCGCGACCGCGAAGGCCACCCGGGCGTCGGTGAGCGGGTGGTCGCCGAACAGCGCGCGCGGCAGGCCGAACACCGTCATCGAGGGGCCGTAGGGCGTGTAGTCGTCCGGCTTGGGCGGGCGGCCCAGCAGGTTCAGGTCGGGGTAGGGCGTGCCGTTCGCCAGCAGCAGCTTCGCGGACCGCTCGACGACCCAGACTTCCGGCTGCGCGGGGAACGACCACGGCCACGGGCCCCACACGAACGACGGCGAGCGGCGGAAGGCCAGCACGAGCATCGGCACGACGCCCGCGACCACACCCGCGGTCGCGACCGGCGTCCAGCGGGAACCCAGCACCTTCGAGGAAACCTTCGAGGAAACTGTCGGACCTGTCCGCGACAATGAGGCGAGCCCGGTGAGCGCGGCGGCGAGCAGGTAGCCGACCGTGGCGAAGTTGCCCCACACTCGGTAGCCGTAGAACTCGGCGAACACCGCGTTCGCCGCCGCGAAGGCCAGGCTCACCAGGTAGAAGAGCAGGTCGTAGCGGCGTGCGCGCTGCCCGGTCTGCTCCACGCGGGCAGGCTACCCAGCGCGTTCGCTCTCCGGATAACCGGGAAGCCCGGCGCGCTCGGCGGTGTTGGTCCGGGCAAACAGGGGAGAAAGAGGGCACCGTGGTCGAGAACGCCTGGATGCTGATGCACGGCGCGATGCGTGCCGCGGACGCGCCGAAGGGCCTGCACAAGGGGACCGTCCGGCGGGTGTTCCGGTTCGCGCGGCCGCACCGCCGGAAGCTGATCGTCTTCCTGCTGCTGACGGTGGTGTCGGCGGTGCTCGCGGTGACGACGCCGCTGCTGGCCGGCCAGGTCGTGGACGCGATCGTCGGCGGGCACGACGTGGCGCTCGTGCTGTGGCTGGCCGTGGCGATCGCCGGGCTCGCGATCATCGACTCGGGGCTGGGGCTGGTCGAGCGGTGGCAGTCGTCGCGGATCGGGGAGGGGCTGATCTACGACCTGCGCCGCGCGGTGTTCGAGCACGTGCAGCGCATGCCGGTAGCGTTCTTCACCCGGACGCGGACCGGCGCGCTGGTGTCGCGGCTGAACAACGACGTGATGGGCGCGCAGCGGGCGTTCACGTCGACCCTCGCGGGGCTGGTGACGAACGTCATCCAGCTGGTGCTGTCGGTCGCCGTGATGCTGACGTTGTCGTGGCAGGTGACCGTGCTGGCGCTGGTGCTGCTGCCGATCTTCGTGCTGCCGGTGCGGCGGATGGGCAAGCGGATGGCCGACCTGCAGCGTGAGTCGGCCGGGCTGAACGCGTCGATGACGACCCAGATGGCGGAGCGGTTCTCCGCGCCGGGTGCCACGCTCGTGAAGCTGTTCGGGCACCCGCGGGCCGAGGCGGACGAGTTCGGCGGGCGGGCGCTGCGGGTGCGCGACATCGGCATCCGCAGCGCGATGCTGACCCGGTGGTTCATGACGAGCCTGCAGCTGGTGTCGGCGCTGGCGCAGGCCCTCGTGTACGGGCTCGGCGGTTACCTGGCGATCACGGGCCAGCTCGAGGCGGGCACTGTCGTGGCGCTGGCACTGCTGCTGACCCGCCTGTACACGCCGCTGACCGCGCTCGCGAACGTGCGGGTGGACGTGATGACCGCGCTGGTGTCGTTCGAGCGGGTCTTCGAGGTGCTGGACCTGGATCCGATGATCCAGGAGGCGGACGAACCGCGGGCGGTGCCCGAGGGCGGGGTGTCGGTGTCGTTCGCCGGCGTGCGGTTCGGGTACCCGGCGGCGGACAAGGTGTCGCTGGCGTCGCTGGAGGAGGTCGCGGTTCTCGACCAGCGGGGTGGCCAGGAGGTGCTGCACGACGTGTCGTTCCGCGCCGAGCCGGGCCAGATGGTCGCGCTGGTCGGGTCGTCCGGCGCGGGCAAGTCGACGATCGCGTCGCTGGTGCCGCGGCTCTACGACGTGGAGTCGGGCTCGGTCGAGCTGTCCGATGTGGACGTTCGGGAGCTGTCGTTCGACGCGCTGCGGGACACCGTCGGCGTGGTGACCCAGGACGGCCACCTGTTCCACGACACGATCCGGGCGAACGTGGCGTACCCGCGGCCGGAGGCGACGGACGAGGAGCTGTGGGCCGCGATCGAGCAGGCGCGCCTGGCCGACCTGGTGCACTCGCTGCCCGACGGCCTGGAGACGGTCGTGGGGGAGCGCGGCTACCGGTTGTCCGGCGGTGAGCGGCAGCGGCTGACGATCGCCCGCCTGCTGATCGCCCAGCCGCGCGTGGTGATCCTCGACGAGGCGACGGCGCACCTGGACTCGGAGTCGGAGGTGGCCGTGCAGGCGGCGCTGACGACGGCGCTGGCCGGCCGCACGGCGATCGTGATCGCGCACCGGCTGTCCACCGTGCGGGCGGCCGACCAGATCCTCGTCGTGGAGGGCGGCCGGATCGTGGAACGCGGCGACCACGACACGCTGCTCGCCGCCGATGGCCGCTACGCCGTCCTGTACCGGACGCAGTTCGCCACCCAGGCCGCCGCGGCCTGACCGGCTAGCGGGGCAGGTCCTCGGGGCGGTCCACGTCCGCGCCCCCGGCAATGTCCTCGCACGGCACGGCGAGCGGCCGGTGGGCGGCGAGGTAGTCGCGCGCGCCCGCGTCCCCGGTGGCCGTCGCCGCGACGTCGGCCCACCGGGCGCGGCCGATCAGCACCGGGTGGCCGGGCGCGCCGTCGTACGTGGCGCGGGCCAGCGCGTCGGGGCCGGCCAGCGCCGCCAGCCTGCGCACCGCCGCGGCCGTGACGCCCGGCGTGTCGACGGGCAGGATCACGGCGGCCTCGGCGTCCGACGGCTCGACGGCCGCGAGCCCGGCGCGCAGCGACGAACCCATCCCGCTCGTCCACTGTGGATTGTCCACAAGGGACGATCCGGGGAGGTCGGCGGCGGCGCGCACCTCGGCGGCGGCCGCGCCGAGCACGACGACGACGGGCGCGCAACCCGCGTCGTGCAGCACCTGCGCGGCGTGCTCGACGAACAGCCTGCCCCGGTGGCGTACCAGCGCCTTCGGCATCCCGTACCGGCGGCCGCCCCCGGCCGCGAGGAGCACTCCCGCAACGGTCACGTCGTGAGCGTAGTCAGCGGAAGTCGGCGGCGTGGTCGACGGCCCACGAGGCGTACCTGCGGGCGGGCCGGCCGGTGACCTCCTCGACGGTCGGCAGCGGGATGAGCGCCGCGTCCCACTCCTCGGCCGAGAACTCCGGGATCTCACCGGGGAGTAGGTCGTAGGCACGCCCGTGGTGCCCGTCCGAGAGCAGCGCCGCCACCGCGGCGGCGGCGATGTCAGCCTCGTGGATGGGCAGGCCGCGCCAGTCCGGGTCGTGCCAGCGCACCACCCGCTCCGCGCGGACCGACGGAACGCGACGTTCTGGCGCACCCCGGCCTCGGCTGCCACCGCCACGACCGCCCGCGCGGTCCGCGGCTCGGGAAGGAGGAAGAGCGCGCGAACTCCGGTCAGCGGCAGGGAAGCGGGCTCGAGAGAAGGTCACCCCGCACGACCTCGACCCGGTCGCACGGGGTGAGCGCGTCCGGGCGACGGGTCTAGCACAATACGATGAGCGCGAGATGACCAAGGACGACACGGCCGCGGCGAGCTTCGGTGGCTCCGCGACGGCGCGCAGCATGGAGTTGCTGTGGGGCACCAAGCCGCCGCCCGGCCGGGGACGAAAGCCGGGCATGACCGTCTACGTGATCGCCGCCGCCGTCGAGCTCGCCGATGCCGAGCGCATGGACGGCGTGTCCACGCGGCGGGTCGCGGACCGGCTCGGCGTCGGCACGATGTCGCTGCAGGACCTGATGCTCGACACCGTCATGGGTGGCGCCCCGCCGGTCCACGAAGGGGGCGGCTGGCGCGCCGGCCTCGAGCGGTTCGCCCGGGCGAGCCTCGACGGCTACCGCCGCTACCCGTGGCTGCTGCGTGCCTCCCCGACCCGCGGCGCGATGGGGCCCAACCAGGCCGCGGCGGTCGACTCCGTGCTGCGGGCCCTCGACGAGACCGGCCTGCCCGGCGGCGAGCGGACGGCCGTCGTCGGGCTGGTGGCCGGCTACGCGCGGGGCGTTGCGCGGCAGCTCGTCGAGGCCACGTGTGCCGAGCAGCGGACCGGCGTCAGCGACGAGCAGTTCTGTACCGGCTTCGCCCCGCTGCTCGACGCCCACCTCGACCCGTTCGACTTCGGGCTGCGCCGCGTCCTCGACGGCGTCGAGACGCTGGTCGACGCGCATCGGGCCGGCTCGTGACCGCCCCGCACCTGCGCGTCCGCGGATCGCGTGACGCCCGCGCGGTGGCGCTCGTGCTGCACGGCGGACAGGAGACGAGCAGGGCGCGCACCAGTTCGCTGCGCCCGGCGTACCTGCGGATGCTGCCGTTCGCGCGCGACCTGCGCCGGGCCGGCCGCGCGGGCGGGCTCGCGGTCTGGTCGCTGCGCAACCGGTATCGCGGGTGGAACGCCCCGGACCTCGACCCGGTGGCCGACGCCCGCTGGGCGCTCGGCGAGGTCCGCCGGGTGCACCCGGACGCGCCGGTCGTGCTCGTCGGCCACTCCATGGGCGGCCGGGTGGCACTGCGCGTCGCGGACGACCCCGCGGTCAGCGCCGTGTGCGCGCTCGCACCGTGGACGCCCGAGGCCGACCCGGTCGACCAGCTGGCCGGGCGGACGGTGCTGATCGCGCACGGTGACCACGACACGATGACCGAGCCGGCTCTCTCGTACGCCTACGCGGTGCGCGCGAAGGCCGTCACCGACGCGGTGTGCCGCTTCGAGGTGCGCGACGAGGCCCATGCGATGCTGCGGCGGGCCCGCGAATGGCACCTGCTGGTCCGGCGGTTCACGCTCGGCGTTCTGGGTATTACGGACATGGACCATGTCATCGCGAGTGCGCTGGCCAAGCCGTTGCCCGGCGGGTTGGGCGTTCCGCTCTAGGCGTCGTCCCCTACGGTGTGTCCTGTACCACTACGCAACCTGGGCGCTGGTCAGCACGTCTTGGGTATCGACGGAAGGTGGGGAAATGAGCTACGGCCACCAGCAGGGAGCGCCGCGACGACCCGGGCACGGCGGTGCGCCGGGATACGGGCGTCCGCAGGCGCCGGGCCGGCGGCCGGAGTATCACGAGACCAGGGCGCTGCCGGTGCCGCCGAACGAGGCGCCGCGGTACCGCAGGCCGCCCGGCCGCTTCGACGGCCCGCCGCCGCCGGACGGGTACGGCCCGCCCCAGGGCGACGGTTACCCTCCGCCACCTCGGCGGCGCAAGCGTCGCCGCCCGGGCCGCACGATCGGCATCATCGTGCTGATCCTGCTGGTCATCCTCGGTGGCACGTACTTCTGGCTCGACACGTCGCTGACCCGTGTCGAGGCGCTCACGGACTACCCGGGCCGGCCCGCGGAAGCCGCCGGCACCAACTGGCTGATCGTCGGCTCGGACAGCCGCGAGGGCCTGACGCCGGAGCAGAAGAAGAAGCTCGCGACCGGTGACGCCGCCGGCCAGCGCACCGACACGATGCTCATCGCCCACCTGCCCGACAACGACACGGCGGCCACGCTGCTGAGCCTGCCGCGCGACTCCAACGTGGAGATCCCCGGCCATGGCGTCAGCAAGATCAACGCCGCGTTCGCGCTCGGCGGGCCGAAGCTGCTCGTGCAGACCGTCGAGAAGGCGACCGGCCTGCGCATGGACCACTACGCGGAGATCAACTTCGGCGGGTTCGCCAACATGGTCGACGCCGTGGGCGGCGTCGAGATGGACATCCCGACGAAGATGCACGACACGGTGACCGGCGCGACGATCAAGGCAGGGCACCAGACGCTCGACGGTGCGCAGGCGCTGGCGTTCGTCCGCATGCGGCACAGCGCGGCCACCCCGCGGTCGGACCTCGACCGGATCGCGAACCAGCGGAAGTTCATCGGCGCGCTCGCGTCGGAGATCGCGAGCCCGGGGACGTTCCTGAACCCGTTCGCCCTGTTCCCGCTGCTGTCCGAGGTCCCGGACGCGCTGACCGTCGACGAGGGCGACCACCTGTTCAACCTGGCGGGCCTCGGCTTCGCGATGGGCGGCATCTCCGACGGCGACACGATCACCACGACGGTGCCCGTCACCGACGGCTCGGCCACCCAGTGGGACGACACGAAGTCGGAGCAGCTCTTCGACGCCCTGAAGACCGACGCCCAGATCCCGAAGGACGCGATCTCGAAGTAGCGCACACGCGTGGAAGGCCCGGGCTCGCGAGAGTCCGGGCCTTCAGCGTGAGGACTTAGCGGGCGCGGAGGACCTCGAGGGCGCGGTCGGCGTGCACGGCCATGCGGAGCTCGCTCTTGACGACTTCCAGGACCGTGCGGTCGGTGTCGATGACGAACGTCTGGCGGCGGGTGAGCAGCGGGCCGAAGCCGCGCCGCACGCCGAACTGGGTGGCGACGGTGCCGTCCGGGTCGGAAAGCAGCGGGAAGTCGAACGAGTGCTTCTCGCTGAACGCCTGCTGCTTCGCGACGTCGTCCGGGCTGATCCCGATGCGCTGCGCCTTCGCCTCGGCGAACTCGGCCGCCAGGTCGCGGAAGTGGCAGCTCTCGGCCGTGCAGCCCTTGGTCATGGCCGCGGGGTAGAAGAACAGAACGACCGGCCCGGTCTCGAGGAAACCGCTGAGCCGTCGCGGCGTGCCGGTTTCGTCGGGCAGCTCGAAGTCCGGGGCGGTGTCGCCTGCCTTCATCGACGCTCCTCCATACGTGGATCATGTTGTGCCATGGACACTACCCGTCCGCTCGCGGCCCGCGTCGTGACCGAGGTGCTCTCGCCCGCGGTGATCGCGGTGGTGCTGCCGCTGGTGGTCGCGTGGCACGCGACCGGACACGACGTGCTCGCCACCGCCGCCTGGGGAGTGGTGGTCGCGGTCTTCTTCTCCGTGCTGCCCATGGTGTTCCTCGTCCGCGGCGCGCGCAGCGGCAAGTGGGACGGGCACTGGGTGCGCGACCGCGCGCACCGGATGGTGCCGCTGCTGGTCTGCCTGCTCTCGGCGCTCGCGGGCATGGCCGTCATGCTCGCCGGCGGCGCACCGCGGCAGCTGGTCGCCCTGTCCTGGGCGATGATCGTGACACTCGTGGCGTGCCTGGTGATCACCCGGTGGTGGAAGGTGTCCGTGCACGCGGCGGTGGCCGGCGGGGCGGTCGCGATGGTGACGCTGCTGTTCGGCCCCTGGCTGTTGCTGCTCACCGTGCTGGTGGCGCTCGTCTGCTGGGCCCGTGTGGCGCTGACCGACCACACCGTGGCGCAGGTCGTGGCCGGCGCGCTCGTGGGGCCGGTCGTGGGCGGCGCGGTGTTCCTCGCGCTGGCCTGAGGCTCCACATTTCCTACGGCACCAGGAGAACCCGCCCCAGCTGAGCGCGTGCGTCGAGCACCCGGTGGGCCTCGGCCGCCTCGGTGAGCGGGAGTCGCGTGTGGACGGTGAGCGCAGGCGGCGCGGACACGGTCGGGCCAGTCCTCGGCGGAGTAGTCGACGGCGACGTCCGCTCCGTGCTCGCGGACGAAGTCCAGCTTGGCGGGTGAACCCACCGTGCCGATCACGGTGCCCGCGCCGCGTAGCCGGGGCAGCTGGGTCGCGAGGTGGCTGGGCCTGCGTCAGGCGGTGGAGGACGGACCCCCGCCGCTCGGCCCGGGCGCGCCGCCGCGCGAGCGCCTGCTCGCGTTCCTGTCCGCGGTGGTCGACGTGGTGTACTCGTTCTGGCACGGCCACATCGGCACGCTGATCGCGGCCGAACGACCCGACCTGGACGCACCGCTGCTGGCCGACCTGCTGCTCGCCGGCCTGCAGGCCGAACCGATCCTCCGGCTCCTCGATGCGGCGACACCACCCGGCGAAGGCCGGCCCGCACGCCCTCGCGAACGGGCTCCTGGAGGGCCTGGCGCCGACCAAGGTGACCTCAGGGGACCGTGACGCCACCCAGCCACCATCAACAGGACGTCCTCACCGTCCGCTGGGACGCAACGAACACTTTCAATCCCGGGGAGGCGGAAGAGCGCGGCTGCGGCCGCGGAACTCGGCGACCACGTCCTCGCCCCGCCGGACGGTCACGTCGCAGATGCCGCTGCGGCCGTAGACGACCCGCTCCGCGGCGCGTGCCTCCAGGACGTCGCCGCGGCGGGCGGAGGTCACGAACGTGATGTCGGCGCCCGCGGCGACGGTGACCGGGCCGTGGCTGTTGCACGCGCACGCGAACGCGGTGTCGGCGAGCAGGAACACGTAGCCGCCGTGGGCGAGGTCGTGGCCGTTGACCATGGCGTCGGTGATCGTCATCCGCACGACCGCGAAGCCGGCGCCCGCGTCGACCAGCTCCATGCCGAGCGAGCGGGACGCGAGGTCGTCGTCGAGCATGCGTTGAACGGACTCCGGGACCATCGCGACATCATCCCAGGTAGGCCCGGTCCGGACATGCCCGACCGGGGAGACCTGGGCCACATTGGTTGCACGTCGGAATGTAGGACATCAAACTATTTATATGGCCAACTCACCACCGCTGCACCGCCCCGTGCACCCCGTCCGGTTCGTCACCGCCGCGAGCCTGTTCGACGGGCACGACGCGGCCATCAACATCATGCGTCGCATCCTGCAGACGCAGGGTGCCGAGGTCATCCACCTCGGGCACAACCGCTCCGTCCGCGAGGTCGTCCGCGCCGCCGTCCAGGAGGACGTGCAGGGCGTCGCGATCAGCGCCTACCAGGGCGGGCACGTCGAGTACTTCAGCTACCTCGTGGAGCTGCTGAACGAGCTCGGCGCCGGGCACATCAAGGTGTTCGGCGGCGGCGGCGGCGTCATCGTGCCCGAGGAGATCCGGCTGCTGCACGACCGCGGCGTCGCGCACATCTTCTCGCCGGAAGACGGCCAGACGATGGGGCTCGCCCGCATGATCAACTCGATGATCGAGGCGTGCGACACCGACCTCGCGGACCGGCCGGCGCCGGCGCTCGACGCGCTCTACGCGGGCCAGCACGACGCGCTCGCCCAGGTCATCACGAAGATCGAGGCCGGCAGGCTCGACGAGAACACGCTGAACCAGATCCGCGAGACCGCCGGCACCCGGCACGTCCCGGTCCTCGGCATCACCGGCACCGGCGGCTCCGGCAAGTCGTCGCTGACCGACGAGCTCGTCCGCCGCTTCCGCCTCGACCAGCAGGACAAGCTGCGCATCGCGGTGCTCGCGGTCGACCCGACGCGGCGGCGCGGCGGCGGGGCGCTGCTCGGCGACCGGATCCGGATGAACACCCTCGGCGGCATCGCCGGGCTGCCCGGCGGGGACGGCGACCAGGTCTACTTCCGCTCCATGGCCACCCGCGGCGCCGCGACCGAGGTCCCCGGGGGGCTCACCGACGCGATCGCCGCGGCCAAGGCGGCGGGCAACGACCTGGTGATCGTCGAGACACCCGGCATCGGCCAGGGCGACGCGGCCATCGTGCCGTTCGTCGACACCTCGCTGTACGTGATGACGCCCGAGTTCGGCGCCGCCTCGCAGCTCGAGAAGATCGACATGCTCGACTTCGCGGACGTCGTGGCCATCAACAAGTTCGAGCGCCGCGGCGCGGAGGACGCCCGCCGCGACGTGTCCCGCCAGATGGTGCGCAACCGCGAGGCGTTCGGCACCTCGTGGGAGGACATGCCGGTCTTCGGCACCAGCGCCGCCACCTTCAACGACGACGGCGTGACCGCGCTCTACCACCACACCCGCGACCTGCTCGCCGAGAGCGGGCTGGCGGTCAGCGAGCCCATCCTCGCCCCGGTCGACGGCCGCGTGTCCACCCGGGCCGCGACGGTCGTGCCGGCCCAGCGGGCGCGCTACCTCGCCGACATCGCCGCCGCCGTGCGCGGCTACCACGACCTGACCGACGCGCAGGTGGCCGCCGTGCGCGAGCAGTCCGCCCTGGCCCACGCCCGCGACGCGCTCGCGGGCGCCGGATCGTCCACATCGGACATCGACACGCTGCTGACGGACGCGCGGCGCCGCGTCGAGCGGGACACCGCGGAGCTGCTGGAGCACTGGGAGTCGGTCAAGGACGACTACACCGGCGACGAGCTGGTGGTGAAGGTCCGGGACAAGGAGCTGCACACCCAGCTGTGGCGCGAGACGCTGTCCGGCACCCGGGTGCCGCGCGTGGCGCTGCCGCGGTACGACGACGACGGGTCGCTGCTCCGCTTCCTGCGCAAGGAGAACCTGCCCGGCCACTTCCCGTACACCGCGGGCGTGTTCGAGTTCAAGCGCGACGGCGAGGACCCGGCGCGGATGTTCGCCGGCGAGGGCGACGCGTTCCGCACCAACCGTCGCTTCCGCTACCTGTCCGAGGGCTCCGAGGCCACCCGCCTGTCGACCGCGTTCGACTCGGTGACGCTGTACGGCCACGACCCGGACACCCCGCCGGACATCTACGGCAAGATCGGCACCTCCGGCGTCTCGATCGCCACGCTCGACGACATGAAGGCGCTCTACGAGGGCTTCGACCTCACCGCGCCGACCACGTCGGTGTCGATGACGATCAACGGCCCGGCGCCGACGATCCTC
>DASYKY010000069.1:0-57007 GCA_035995025.1 Actinophytocola sp. | reverse complement strand
CGTGATCCACAGCGGGCCGATGACCGACCGCCGGTAGCGCTGCTTGATGTCCTGCCATCCGAGGTGACCCCACAGCTCGCGCTGCCGGAATCCCTCGCGGATGTCCTCCCAGGCCCGCCCGAAGCTTCGGGACTCCCGGTGAGTCGGTGGGGCCTGCTCCTGCTCGGCCGTGGCTGTTACTGGCACGGCTGTCGAGCCTACCGGCGCCAGTTCGCCGCTCCGCATGGGCCGGAATGCGGCCCCGACCTGGGGGAGCCACCCAATCGATACGTATAGCCCTGGTAACTTCTGCGCTCATGGTCGACGTCGTCCCGGGGCAGAGCGTGCTGCGCTCCTTACTCGACGTCTACGCCGAGCATCCGGAACCGCGCCGGGTCGCGGTCGTGGGCAACCAGCCGCTGCAGCCCGACGCGGAGCGCGCCAAGGCGATCGACGACGCCGACCTGGTGATCCGGGTCAACGGGTTCAAGATCGACGACCCGGGGGACCCGCCCGCGCTGGGGACCAAGTGCCACGTGGTGGTGTTCAACCGGGCGCTGCGCGCGACGAAGTGGGTGTTCGAGAACTACCGGCGGCGCCTGTACCTGATGGTCGAGCCGGGCAGGCTGCACTGGGAGCCCGACCTCATCCCGGGCTGGTGGCCGGCGGATCTGGGGTTCGTCCCGGTGTCCAACCGCGAGGTGACGCTGCCGCTGTCCGACGCGCTCGGCCTGCCCACCGGCGAGGTGGCGACGTGGTCGACGACCGGCACGATGGCCGCGTGGATCGCGCGGACCAGCTATCCGGACGCGGAGCTGGTGCTCACCGGGTTCTCCTTCGTCGACGACCCGAACCAGACATCCTGGATGCATGCCGCGGGCGACTCCTGCATCGTCGGTCCGGAGCACCAGATCGCCGCCGAGGGGCGGCTGCTCGAGTCGTGGCTGCAGACCAGCCGAACCACCCTGCTCCGCTGAGTCCCCGAGGATGAGAAGTTGACCATGTCAGAAGGCCGTCTCGCCTGGTTGCGCAAGCAGGTCTCCGATCGCATCGGGCAGCTCGTCGACTGGCGGATCAACCACCCGCTCGTCGGCAACCGGCTGGAGGAGGCCTACCGCACGCTCGACGAGCACCGCAGGCTCGTCCCCGAGCACGAGCGGGCGCGGCGCGACTTCGGCCGGCGGCTCGCCGACATGGAGCGGCGGTTCGGCGAGGTCGAGCGGATCCAGCGCTGGTCGGCGAACGAGCTCGAGCGGATCATCCCCCAGATCGCCGCGCAGGAGTCCCAGCTGGAGTCGCTGCGCGAGAAGCTCGGTGCCGTGCCGGCCGGGGACCAGCCGCAGATCGACGAGTCCCGGTCGCTCATCGACGAGATCCGGCGGGAGCACAGCCAGATCCGGGTGCGCCTCACGGCCGTCGCCCAGTACGAGGATCGGTTGCGCAAGCTCGAAGATCACACACGGAGTAACTGAATCCCGCTGTATACAACCCTCCGTTACCGTTATTCACAGTTGTAGCCGCAACTGTTAATTGTTGACTGGAATAGTCATCGACTCAACACTTCAGGTGCCCTGTGGATGCCGCACGCTACGGAGACACAGGTTGCGGAGGTCGGGGCCATGGTAGACGTCCAGTGGTGGTTATCGGGTTACGACAATCGGGTGCACGCCTTCGGGGCGGACGAGGCCGGGCGTGACTTCGGCGAGGCCCTCTGCGAGCACAGCGTCCCCAACACCAAGATCACCTGTACCGACGAGGGCGAGCGCTGCCTCGCCTGCCTGCTGATCTTCGGCGACATGCTCGCCGACACCTACGGCGACGCGAACTGGCGCGCCTCCTAGCCCGTACTACGGTGGCCTCCATGCGTGAGGTCAGGATCGGCAAGCACACGATCGGCCCGGATCACCGGCCGTTCGTCATCGCCGAGATGTCCGGCAACCACAACGGCTCGCTCGACCGGGCACTCGCCATCGTCGACGCGGTCGCCGCGTCCGGGGCGCAGGCGCTGAAGCTGCAGACGTACCGCGCGGACACCATCACCATAGACGTGGACCTCCCCGCGTTCCGGATCTCGGACGACCACGCCCTGTGGGGCGGCGAGAACCTCTATCGCCTGTACGAGAAGGCACACACCCCGTGGGAGTGGCACGGCCCGATCTTCGAGCGGGCGCACTCGCTCGGCCTGACCGTCTTCTCGAGCCCGTTCGACCCGACAGCCGTAGACCTCCTGGAGTCCCTCGACGCCCCCGCGTACAAGATCGCGTCGGCCGAGATCGTCGACCTGCCGCTCATCGAGTTGTGTGCCCGCACCGGCAAACCGCTGGTGATCTCGACGGGCATGGCGAACGTCGCGGAGATCCACGCCGCGGTGTCGGCGGCCCGGGCGGCCGGGAACGACCAGCTGATCGTGCTGGGGTGTACCGCGTCCTATCCCGCGCCGCCGCAGGAAAGCAACCTGCGTGGCATCCCGCTGATCGCGGACACCTTCGACGTGGTCCCGGGCCTGTCCGACCACACGATGGGCATCGGCGTCCCGGTGGCGGCGGTGGCGATGGGCGCGTGCGCGGTCGAGAAGCACGTGACGCTGTCGCGCGCGGACGGCGGTGTGGACAGCGAGTTCTCGCTGGAGCCGGCCGAGCTCGCGGCACTGGTGACTGAGACCGAACGTGCGTGGCAGGCGCTGGGCGCGCCGCGCATCGGCCCACGGGACAGCGAGCGCGAGGTCCTACGCCTGCGCCGTTCCCTGTACGTGGTGGCGGACGTCGAGGCGGGCGACGAGGTCACCCGCGAGAACGTCCGCTCGATCCGCCCGTCCGGCGGCCTGCTCCCGGCTTCCCTGGAAACCGTGCTGGGCCGGACCTTTCGAACGGCCGCGGTGAAGGGCACCCCGCTGACCTGGGACCTCGTCTGACGCCGGCCGCGCCTCTGGCCCCCAATCTCCAGCGTAGTGACGACCCCTGACATTTCCGAGCGTCCGCGACGGTCCCCTGTGGACAAGCGAACTGTCCACAGGCGGGCACGCACGCACCCGGAACCGTCAGACCCCGCTGGTAGCGTTGAAATCAGGGGACCCCCGTGCGGTTGTCCACAACTCGGGTGACTGTCCACAGGTTCGCGGTCGCCGGCCGGAACGGTCGGTGGTCGCCGGTACGCTGGATTCCGGGGGCCGGAGGCCAAGCCAGGCTCAGCGGTAGAACGTGCGGATCAGGTCGATCACCCGGTCTACGTCAGCGTCCGTTAGGTCCGGGAACAGCGGCAGCGACAGCTCCTCGGCGTAGAAGCGCTCCGCGTTCGGGCACAGGCCCCGCCGGTACCCGAGGTCGGCGAACACCGGGTGCCAGTACGCCGGGATGTAGTTCACCTGTACCCCGATCCCGTTCTCCCGCAGGTACTCGTACAGCGCCCGCCGCCGGCCGTCGAGTACCCGCAGCGGGTACAGGTGCCACGCCGGCGCGGCCCCCGGCAGCGTCACCGGCAGCGCCACGCCGTCCACATCGGACAGGCCGGCGTCGTAGCGGGCGTGCAGGGCGGCGCGGCGCGAGACGAACCACGGCAGCCGCGCGAGCTGGCTGGAACCCAGCGCGCACAGCACGTCCGGCAGCCGGTAGTTCAGGCCGAACTCGTGCACCTCCTGGTGCCAGCCGCCCTCGTCCGGCCACCGTTGCCGGTCCCGGTCGCGCACCAGCCCGTGGTTGCGAAACTCCCGGGCACGCCGCGACATCGCCTCGTCGCCCGTGACGACCGCGCCACCCTCGGCGGTCGTCAGGTTCTTGGTGGGGAAGAACGAGAACGTCGTGAGGTCGGCGAGCGAGCCGACCGGCCGCCCGTGCCACGACCCGCCGATCGAGTGCGCCGCGTCCTCCAGCAGCACCGCGCCCGCGTCGTGCGCCACGGTGGCCAGCGCGTCGACGTCGGCCGGGTGACCGGCGAAGTCGACGGCGGCGACGACCTTCGTGCGTGGCGTGACCGCGGCCGCCGCGGCGTCCGGCAGCAGGTTCCCGGTCTCCGGTGACACGTCGGCGAACACGACGTGCGCGCCGTGCAGCACCGCGGTGGCGGCGGTGGCCACGAACGTCATCGGCGTGCAGACGACCTCGTCGCCTGGTCCGATCCCGGCCGCGGCGTACGCGACGTGCAGCGCGGCCGTCCCCGAGGTGACCGCCACCGCCGGCGTCCCGCCCGTGACGGACGCGAGGTCCGCCTCGAACCGGGCCACCGCCGGCCCGGTGGTGAGCCAGTCGCCCCGCAGCACGGCCGCCACCGCCGCGACGTCGTCCTCCACAATGGACTGACGGCCGTAGGGGAGCAGGTCAGCCATACTGCTCGACCAGCGTGCGCAGGTCGTCGTCGGTGAGCCACAGGTCGTTGGTGTCCGAGCGGTACGCCCAGCCCTCCGGCACCGGCGTGCCGTCCTCCGGCGGCTCGTAGCCCCAGCCCGCGATGTGCGGCATCACCACGTACCGGTCGTCCAGCAGCAGCGTCCGCCGCGCGTCGTCGGGCGCGATCATCTCCTCGTGCAGCTTCTCGCCGGGCCGCACGCCGACCTCCTTCATCGGGCTGTTCGGCGCGATCACCCTGGCCAGGTCGACCAGCCGCATGCTGGGGATCCGCGGCACGTACAGCTCGCCGCCGTGCATCCGGTCGAACGTGCCGACCACGAACGCGACCGCCTGCGGCAGCGTGATCCAGAACCGGGTCATCCGCAGGTCGGTGATCGGCAGCGCCTCGCCGCGCTCGGCGAGCGAGCGGAAGAACGGGATGACGCTGCCGCGCGAGCCCATCACGTTGCCGTAGCGGACCACCGAGAACCGGGTCGGGTGCCCGGCGGCGTAGTGGTTGCCGCTGATGAACAGCCGGTCCGCGCACAGTTTCGTGGCGCCGTACAGATTTATCGGGCTGGACGCCTTGTCTGTCGACAGCGCGACAACTTTTTGCACGCCACAGTCGATCGCGGCCTCGATGACATTTTGCGAGCCGGTGACGTTCGTTTGCACGAACTCGAACGGGTTGTACTCGGCGGTGTCGACCTGTTTGAGCGCGGCGGCATGCACCACGTAGTCGACGTCGTGCATGGCCCGCTCCAGGCGGCGCCGGTCGCGCACGTCGCCGATGAACCAGCGCAGCCGCTGGTCGTCGCCGAACAGCTGGCGGGCCTCGTACTGCTTGAGCTCGTCGCGCGACAGGACGACCAGCCGCCGCGGGTTGAGGTGCTCGAGTGCGTACGCGATGAACGCCTTGCCGAACGACCCCGTCCCGCCGGTGATCAGGATGCTGGCCCCATCCAGCAAAGCCATCGTTACCTCCGGGAGATCTCAGGGACGCCGGTGCGCCATCATGGCACCCGTGCGAGTCAACGCGGTCATCCAGGCACGGCTGTCGTCCACCCGGCTGCCGGGCAAGGTGCTGCGCCCGCTGGCCGGCCGCAGCGTCCTGAGCTGGGTCATCAGGGCCGCGGCGCACACCGCGGAGATCGGCACCGTGATCGTGGCGACATCCTCGGCCCCCGACGACGACGCGGTCGCCGACGAGGCGGCCCGCGCGGGCGCGGAGGTGGTCCGCGGCCCGCTCGACGACGTACTCGCCCGTTACGAACTGGCAGCCGATTCGCACCCGTGCGACGCGGTGGTCCGGCTGACCGCCGACTGCCCGCTGCACGACCCGTCGCTGATCGCGCAGGTGGCCGGGGTGTGGCTGGCCGACCCCGGGCTGCATTACGTGAGCAACGTGCTGGTGCGCACGCTGCCGCGCGGGTTCGACGTGGAGCTGGTGCGCCGCGACGTGCTGGCCGAGCAGTACGCGACGGCGACCGGCGTGCACCGCGAGCACGTCACGTCCGGGATCTACACGCGGCCGGAGGTGTACCGGTGCGCCGGTGTGGTCTCCGGCCAGGACGACTCGGACCTGCGCGTCACCCTGGACACCGAGCAGGACGCCGCCGTGCTCGACGGCGTGGTCGGGTCGCTGGGCGACGGCGTGGGACGGTGGCGCGAGGTGGTGGCGCTGCTGCGGTCGCGCCCGGACCTGGCCGCGCTGAACGCCGAGGTCGTGCAGAAGCCGCTGCCGACGGCATGACCACGCTGCTGCTGCGCGCGGACGCCGGCCCGTCGATCGGCGTCGGCCACGTGTCGCGCTGCGTGGCGCTGGCGGAGGCGGCGGTGGCCCGCGGCTGGCGCGTGTCGCTGGCCGGGTCGGTGCTGGGTGCCGACTGGCTGCTGGCCCGCCTGTCCACGCTGGACGTGCCGGTGGTGTCGCCCGCGAACCTGACGGCCGGGGACCCGGACGTGGTCGTGGTCGACCACTACGGCATCGGCGAGCTGCCGGACGTGCGCGCGGCGGCCCGGCTGGTGTCGCTGGAGGACGGCCCCTTCGGCCGCCGGGCCGCGGACGTCGTCGTGGACGCGAACCTGGCGCCCGCGTTGCGCCCGTCCGACGGTTCGCCGCTGGTGCTTGCCGGCCCCCGCTTCGCCCCGTTGCGGTCCGCCGTGGTGGCTGCCCGTCGAGGCGGTTCGCCGCGTTCCGACGGTTCGCCGCGCGTCGTGGTCGTGATGGGCGGCAGCGCGGCGGCCGACGCGGTGTCGGCGGCGCTGACCGCGCTGGGGCAGGTGGACCTTCCGATGACCGTCCGGGCGATCTCGCCGTCCCCGCTGGCCGCGCCGGACGCCCGGTTCACGGTCGAGCCCCCGACCCCCGACCTGCCGGCGCTGCTCGCCGAGGCCGACCTCGTGATCAGCGCGGCCGGCGTGACCCTGCTGGAGCTGTGCTGCCTCGGCGTCCCGGCGGCCGTCGTGCAGCTGGCCGACAACCAGTCCGCCGGCTACCGCGCCGCCGTCGGCCAGGGCCTGGCCGTCGGCCTGGGCACCGTCGCCGATCTCCCCGCGGCCGCGCCCGTGCTGCGTGCCCTCCTCGAGGATCCGTCGCGCCGCGCCACCCTGAGCCACACAGCGTCGTCGCTGGTCGACGGCCGCGGCGCCGAGCGAATCCTGACCGCGAGCACCCTGACCATCCGCCCGGCCACCATGTCCGACGCCGGGCGGCTGCTGGCATGGCGCAACGACCCGGACACGCTGCGGTGGTCGCGCGGCCACGAGCCCGTCGCGGAGCCCGCGCACCGGGCGTGGCTCGACTCCTCGCTGGCGAACTCCGGCCGCGTCCTGCTGGTGGTCGAGACCGGCCACCCCATCGGCACGGTCCGCTTCGACCGCGTCGAGCCGGCCACGTGGGAGGTCGGCATCACGCTCGCCCCGGCCGACCGCGGCAAGGGCCTGTCCGCCGACGTCCTCATGCTCGGCGAGGCCGCCCTGCTGGCTCGTCACGCGCCGGCGTGGATCGTGGCGAACGTGCACGAGGACAACGTCGCGTCCCGAACCCTGTTCCGCCACGCCGGCTACGAGCCGTCCCCCCGCCCATCCGACGGCCCGTACCTGTGGCTGCGCAAGAGTTGTCCACAACCCGACAAGTAGTCCACAGCAGACCAGAAACCCCAGCCCCCACCACCCATCCCCGATAAACTGGCGCTGAGGGGTGCCCCCGGAGAGGGTGGGGGCCGCCATCCACGGGGCCGGACCGGGTTACGGCTGATGCTGGGGAAATCGGCGTTTGCGGCGTGATTCGTGCCACCGTGGCGGCGACGTGCCGGGCCGGTGGACGTGCTAAATCGCACAGCCGGAAAGTTTTCGTTGGGTTGGCGTTCACGTGCAACGATGCCGACATGGCAGCACGCTTCAAGGATCTGGTCCTCGACGCGCAGGACCACCAGAAGCTCGCGGACTGGTGGTGCACGGCGATCGGCTACGTGCGCAAGGACGAGCTCGAACCACCCGCCGACGGCTGGCTGCGGCCGCTCGACTGGCCGGTGCCGATCGTCGACCCGGCGGGCACCGGCCCGCTCATCTGGGTCCAGCCGGTGCCCGATCGCAAGACGGTCAAGAACCGCATGCACGTCGACGTCTTCGGCAGCACCGAGGAGCTCGTCGGCCTCGGCGCCGCGCGGCTGCGTGCCCGCGGCGACGACACCGAATGGGACGTGCTCGCCGATCCGGAGGGCAACGAGTTCTGCGTCTTCGAACCGCGGTGACGCCGCTGGAAGGTCTCGCCGTCGTGGGCGCCGGCCTGGTCGCCGGGGGAATGAACGCCGCCGTCGGCTCCGGCACGCTCGTCTCGTTCCCGGTGCTGCTCGCCATCGGCTACCCGCCCGTGGTCGCCAACGTCTCCAACGGGATCGGCCTCCTGCCGGGCTCGGTCGTGGGCGCGTTCGGCTACCGGCGCGAGCTCGTCGGCCAGCGCACCCGGGTGCTGCGCCTCGCCACGTCGACCGGGCTCGGCGCGCTCGTCGGCGCGGTACTGCTGCTCGTGCTGCCCGCCGACTCGTTCGAGGCGGTCGTGCCCGTGCTGATCCTGATCGCGATCGTGCTCGTCGTGCTGCAACCGTCGATCCAGCGCCGCCTCGCCGACCGCCGCGACCGGCCGGAGCACGGCGGACCGCTGCTGCTGCTCGGTGTGTTCGTGACCGGCGTGTACGGCGGCTACTTCGGCGCCGCGCAGGGCGTGATCGTGCTGGCGCTGCTGGGAATCGCGCTGCCGGAAGACCTGCAGCGGCTCAACGCGGTCAAGAACGTGACCACGGCGACCGCCTACCTGCTGTCCGGCCTCGTCTTCGTGTTCGTCGCGGACGTCGCGTGGCTCGCGGTCCTGCTGCTCGCAGTGGGCGCGGCGATCGGCGGTCAGCTCGGCGCCCGCTACGGCCGGCGCCTCAAACCGGTGTGGCTGCGCGGTTTGATCGTCCTCGTCGGACTGGTCGCCGTCGTCAAGCTGCTGGTCTCCTGATTACTCCATTCGGGTCGGATTCGTTGACTCGTGTTCACCTTCACGTGGTTGGGTATCGAGATGTCAGGCACCCGTACCGAACCCGTCCAGCTGGTCGACGGTCGTGCGCTCCGGATGACCATCGCCGAGCCTCCCGGCGTCATCAGAGGCGGGTTGGTCGTGCTGCACGAGGCCCGCGGGATCACCCAGACGGTCCACGCGCTGGCCGACGGCCTGGCCGCGGAGGGCTGGCTCGTCGTCGTGCCGCACATCTACCACGGTGCCGAGGGATCCACCGAGATCGACGAATCCCTTGTCGCGGAACGGGTACAGGCGCTGTCCGACGACTCGGTGCTGGCCGACACCGACATCGCGTTCGGCTGGCTCGCGCAGCACGGGATCGGCGCGGACCGTATCGGGGTCGTCGGCTTCGAGCTCGGCGGCGCGGTGGCGCTGGTCGTCGCGTCGAGCCGCAATATCGGCGCCGCGGTGTCGGTGGCCGGTGGTAAGGGAATCCTGCAGCCGCTGTCGCCCGGGCTGCCGGCGCTGGTCGACGTGGCCACCGAGCTGCGCTGCCCGTGGCTCGGGCTCTACGGCGACAACTACGACGACGAGGTCGTGAAGCTGCGCGAGGCGGCGAACCGCTCGGAGTCGGCGAGCGACGTGCTGGTGTTCCCGGCCGCGGACCACCGGTTCGACATCCACCTGGACGGGGCCGTCGAGGCGTGGTCGCGGATGCTCAACTGGTTCGACGCCCACCTGCGCTGAGCCCGGGTTCGCTAGGGCATGCTTGGCGGCGTGACCAGCCTGTCCCACCTGGAGTTCGACTTCATCTGGGAGCACCTCGGCCTCGGCGAGACGCCGTACCCGATCGAGGTCCGATCGTTCGGCGAGACGATGGACGAGCGCGCGGTGCTGCGCGAGCAGGTGCGGGACTCGTTGCGCGCCAAGGGTTTGCACGACGGCGAGGTGGTGTCGCCGCGGCTGGAGGAGCTGCTGACGCTGTCGGTGCGCGGCCCGTTCACCGTCGACGGGCAGCTGTCGATCGGCGAGTACGCGCGGGTCCTGGCGGCGAGCCGCGGCACCGAGGGCGTGCTGGTGGCGCAGACGGACGAGGAGATCCGCGTGGTCCCGGCCCGCCACGGCAAGGTGGTGGCCGCGGTGATCGCGTTGGTGCCGGACGAGAAGCCGGGCCCCGGCGGTGCGGCGCGGCTGCCCCGCGAGGCGTTCGACGAGGCGATCGACGAGTACCAGCGGTCGGGCTACGTCGGCCTGGAGCGCACGCTGACCGGCGCCGGCGTGACCGGCCGCGACCTGCGTGCGGTGATCACCCTCGTGGAGTCGGCCCGCCACGGCGGTGGCCAGCTGGCGGCGAACAGCGTCGACACCATGGGCCGCCGCACCCGCACCCCGGTGGTCAACTGGTTCGACACGGCGGCCGGCCGCTACCTGGCGCACGTCGAGGTGACCGCGGACCGCACCGAATGGCTGACGATCGCGCCCGCGGACACGGCCCGCATCGAACAACGCCTGACGAACCTGATCGCCGCGCTCTGAAACGCTCCACTCGCGACCGAAGTTATCCACAACCCCCGCACGACCAAGGGTTTCGCCGGTCACCGCCGGTAGACTGGCCGTGAGGGGTGCCCCCGGAGAGGGTGGGGGCTTGCGTTTCTCGCGTTCTGCACGCGCGTGCGTGCGCGCGACCCGTGGTGGATCGCCATGATGCCGGCAGGTCGGAGGTGTGTGGGCGACCACCATGGCCAGGTCCCGGGTTATGGGATATGAACTGGTGTCATGACCCCCACTCCAGAGCTGTTGTGGCGTCCCGACCCCTCGCGCGCGGCGGCCAGCCGGATGGCCGCGTTCCGCACGTGGCTGCGCGAGAACCGCGGCGTGGACGTGCCTGACTACGCGACGCTGTGGGCGTGGTCGACGAGCGACGTCGAGGGCTTCTGGGGCGCGCTGGCGGAGTTCCTGGAGGTCCGGTTCCACACGCCGCCGTCGCGGGTGCTCGGGACCGACGCGATGCCCGGCGCGGAGTGGTTCCCGGGCGCGACGCTCAACTACGCCGAGCACTCCCTCGCCGAGGGCCCGGGCAAGGGCGACGACGACCTGGCAGTGCTCTTCGAGCGCGAGGACGGCCTGTCCGCGGAGGTCACGTACGGATCGCTGCGCCGCCAGGTGGCCGCGGTGCGGGCGGCGTTGCTCGAGCTGGGCGTGCGCCAGGGCGACCGGGTGGTCGCGCTGGCCCCGAACACGCCGCAGACGCTGGTGGCGTTCCTCGCGGCCGCGAGCCTTGGCGCGACGTGGTCGTCGTGCTCGCCGGACTTCGGCGCGCGGGCCATCGCCGACCGGTTCACCCAGATCGAGCCGGTCGTCCTGTTCGCGGTGGACGGCTACGTGTACAACGGCAGGCCGTTCGACGTGCGGTCCACGGTCCAGCAGCTGCGCGACGAGATCCCGTCGCTGCGCGCCACCGTCCTGATCGACTACCTGTCCGCGGAGGCCGAGCTCGACGGCGCCATCCCGTGGTCGAACCTGCTGGCCGCGCACGAGAGCGCGCCGCTCGCGTTCGACCCGGTGCCCTTCGACCATCCGCTGTGGGTGCTGTACTCGTCGGGCACCACGGGCCTGCCGAAGGGCATCGTGCACGGGCACGGCGGGATCGTGCTGGAGCACCTGAAGATGCTGGCGCTGCACAGCGACTTCGGGCCGGGCGAGCGGTTCTTCTGGTTCACCACGACCGGCTGGATGATGTGGAACTACCTCATCTCCGGCCTGCTGGCCGGTACGACCGTCGTGATGTACGACGGCAGCCCGGCGCACCCGGACCTGTCCACCCTGTGGCGGCTGGTGGAGCGCCACCGCGTGACGTACTTCGGGACGTCCGCGCCGTACATCCAGTCGTGCCTCAAGGCGCACCTGACCCCGGCCGGCTCGCACGACCTGTCGTCGTTGCGCGCGCTGGGCTCGACGGGCGCGCCGCTGAGCCCCGAAGGCTTCCGGTGGATCGCCGACGAGGTGGGTGCCGGCGTGCAGATCTGCTCGGTGTCCGGCGGGACCGACCTGTGCACGGCGTTCGTCGGCTCGGCGCCGGACGTGCCGGTCTGGCTCGGTGAGCTGTCGTGCCGCGCGCTCGGCGCGGCGGTGGCGTCGTACGACGAGCAGGGCAAGGAGCTGGTCGACGAGGTGGGCGAGCTGGTCATCACCCGCCCGATGCCGTCGATGCCGATCCACCTGTGGAACGACCCGGCCGGCACGCGGCTGCACGAGGCGTACTACGAGCCGTACCCGAACACCTGGCGGCACGGTGACTGGATCCGCATCACCGAGCGCGGCTCCGCGGTGATCTACGGCCGCTCCGACTCGACCCTGAACCGCGGCGGCGTGCGGATGGGCACGAGCGAGTTCTACCGCGTGGTCGAGGCCTTCGACGAGGTCGCGGACTCCCTGGTGATCGACACGTCGTCCGACACCGAGGGCGAGCTGCTGTGCTTCCTGGTACTTGCGCCCGGCGCGTCCCTGGAGTCGCTGGAGCCCACGCTGCGCTCGACCCTGCGCAGCGCGTTGTCCCCCAGGCACGTGCCGGACCGGTTCATCCAGGTCGCCGAGGTCCCGAGGACCCTGAACGGCAAGAAGTGCGAGGTCCCGGTGAAGAAGATCCTTGCCGGCACCCCACCGGAGAAGGCGGTGAGCCGCGACGCCCTCGCGAACCCGGACTCCCTGAAGGCGTTCCTGCCGAACTGAGTCGCAGGCCAGCGCCGTTCGGGCGCGCGGTTGGGAGGTCCTTTGCGACCCGATCGGGCGCCCCTGTAGGCTGATCGCCGAGCGGCCCTGGGGCCCCGGGAGGCTTCGCCTAGTCTGGTCTATGGCGCCGCACTGCTAATGCGGTTGGGGGCAACCCCTCCCGGGTTCAAATCCCGGAGCCTCCGCTCTACAACTGAACATGCGCCCGTAGCTCAACGGATAGAGCATCTGACTACGGATCAGAAGGTTGGGGGTTCGAATCCCTCCGGGCGCGCACCTGTGATGTCTCAGGACATCGTTCACATCTGTGTCAGGTCATCGTTCACCCTTTGGGTTGTGGTTGGTAGTCGCGGCTGGGGTCGAGGACGAGTTGTCTGACGAGTTCTCCGGTTTCTTCGGTGATGATCCGGATGCTGCGGTCGCGGATGAGCATGAGGACCGGGGTACCTGCCCAGCGGCGGCCGATGCCGATGTGGTGCAGGCGGCTGGCGTGGCGGAGGGTGAGTTTGCCGTCGCGGTCGACGCGGTCCTTGCGGACGCGGAAGTGTTCGCTGATCTGGATGCCCTGGCGGGCGGGAATCACGCGGGGGCGGGCATGCCAGGCGGTGGCCGGGGTGCGCCGGCCGACGCCGCGGTGGGGCCGGTGGTGGTTGTAGTAGTCGGCGAAGGTGTCCAGCTGGGCCTGTAGGTCGGTGACGGTGGCCACCGCGGGTTGGTGGGCGAGCCAGTTCTTGAGAGTTTGGTGCAGTCGTTCGACTTTGCCGCAGGTTTGTGGGTGGTAGGGCTTGGCGCGGCTGTGCGCGATGCCCAGGGCGACGAGTTCGCGTTCCAGCGCGACCCAGCCGCGGCCGCGGAAGTGACCGGTGAAGACCGCGCCGTTGTCGGTGAGCAAACGTTCCGGGCGGCCGTAGCGGGCCATCGCGGCGTGCAGGTCAGCGACGATGTCGCCGGCTTTGAACACGGCGCGGGCGGTGGCGCCGGTCAGTAGCCGGGAGTGGTCGTCGATGATGTCGAGGATCTCCACATCGGTCTGCACGTCGGTCTCCATGCCGCGGTTGTCGACGAGCTGCCAGTGGGTGATGTCGGCCTGCCAGCACTCGTTGGGCAGTTCGGCCTCGAACCGCCGCCACGAGGAGCGGGGCCGCTTGTGCGGTTGCGGGGTGACGAACCCGCGCCGGGACAACACCCGCCAGATCGTGGCGACCGACGGCGTGCTGCCGCTGTGCTGGCCCAGTTGCTGGCGCAGGTGAAAGGCGATGGTCTCCGCGCCCGCGTCGTGCCCGGCCTCGACCAACTGCTTGCGCAGCCCCACGATCGCATCCTCGACATCCTCCCCGATCCGGCGGGGACTGTGCGGGCGCCTTGACCGCGGCTCGAACGCAGCCTCACCCTCGGCCAGATAGCGGGCCACCAGGACCTGAACCCAGCGCCGCGACACGCCGTAATCGCGGGCCACCTCGCTCTTGGACCGGCCCTCCAGCACCACCGCCGTGATCACTACCCGGGCCATCGACATCACCCACCACCCCACTCCTCAGGGTGTGAACGATGTCGCGAGACACCTGCGAACTATGTCGTGAACTCAGAGACCTCCGGGCGCGCACCTAGGGACCGCCTGCGACTGGGCGGTTTCTTCATTTCCGGCGCAATTCTGGGAATCTGCCCGAACGGTCCGGGTGCTCGCACGACATGCGGCGCGCACTCTGGGTAGTTGATCGGCTACGCTTCTCCGGTCGTTCGTCGTAGGGGAGTTGTAGGGATTCGCGCTCGGCTTGGGGTGTTCGCGCTGGCTGCCTTGTGTGTCGGTGGGTGCTCGGGCGGGGGCGGGCGCGGCTGGGTCGGGCAGGGCGTCGGCACCACCACGGTGGAGCGCGCCGTCGAGACGACGACCAAGCCCGAGGGGGAGGCGCCCGCCGTGGCGGAACCCCTTGACGTCGAAGGACTTCGCGGCGATCCGTGTGACGCTGTCGGCGCCGAGCAGCTCGGTGCGCTCGGGATCACCGATCCGGGCGTGCACGGCAGCGACACCGACGACCCCGAATGCCGCTGGCACCTGGCGACCTCGCAGCTCCATGTCGTGGCGCTGATGCTGGAGCAGTGGTCGCGCGGGAACTGCCAGCTGTGGGTCGGCGTGACGGACGAGCTGGTCGTCAACATCACGACCTACTTCCTCGAGGTCGAGCCGTGTCCGGTTGCCGAGCAGGTCGCGACCGCCATGATCGAGCACGCTCGGAGCTAGACAGCGCGGGCCGCCACGCGCAGCCGGACCGGGCTCTGGAGGCCGAGACCGCGGAGCACACCCATCCCGCCGTACAGGTCGCGTAGCAGCGCGCGGTAGGCGGGCCGGTCGCCGTGGGAGGAGCAGGCGGCCGTCGCGTGGAGCAGTGCTCGGCCGGTGGCCGAGTCCGCGACCAGACGGGCTACGGCGACGTCGGTCAGGCGGGCGCCGCCGCGGCGGGGCAGGACCACGGAGGCCGGGCCGATCAAGCCGTGCGTCACGCCCGACTCGTGCAGGGTGGCCAGGCCCGCGGCCACGGCCGCCTCGATCTCCTCGGCCTCCGCGCGGGGGAGCCGGCCCTCGCGGAGGCGCCGGCGCAGCGTGACGCCGTCGACCGCGTCGGCGGCGATGGCCAGCTGTGTCTCGGTGGCGACGAGGTCGCGGACGGGCGCCAGGCTCTTGTGACGCAGGGACAACAGCAGCGGGCCGTCCTTTCGGAACCGCGAGCGGACGGCCGGGTCCGCGGTCAGCGCGGCGGGCAGCAGGCGCACCGAGATCGGCCAGCCTGTGCGGTCGCGGGCGACGAACGTCGTGCCCAGGGGGTCGCGCCAGACCGGGTGCAGCAGCTCGTAGCGGCCGGCCAGCAGCGTCATGGGTGCATCGTGGCTCGCGGGGATGGATCAGGCCTGGACCGAACCCGCATGACCGGTGATCAACTGTGGTTGACTGGCGTGCGTGGGTGTCCCCGGCTGGTCCCGCGTGTCGTCCGAGGTGAGGTTCTCCTCCGGCTGGTTCACCGTGCGGCGCGACCGCGCGCGGCGGCCGGACGGCTCGTTCACCGACTACGACCACGTCCTCGCCCCGGAGGCGGTGACCGTCCTCGCCGTCGACGAGCGGGGCGACGTCGCCGTGACGCGGCAGTGGATCTACGTGCACGGCGAGACGCAGTGGCGGCTGCCGGCGGGCCGGGTCGACGGCGCCGAGGGCGCCCCCGCCGCCGCGCGGCGGGAGCTGCGTGAGGAGACCGGCGTGTCCGCCACCGAGTGGACGCCGCTGGGCACCATCAACTGCGCCGACTCGTTGACCAACCACCGGGACAACGCCTTCCTCGCCACCGGGCTCACCCTCGGCGAGCCCGAGCGGGAGGCCGGCGAGACCGACCTCGAGGTGCACTGGGTCCCGTTCGCGCGGCTCGTCGGCATGGTGCTCGACGGGCGGCTGCCCCACGCGGGGAGCTCATTCGCCGTTCTGACGGCCAAGGTAAAAGGGCTGGTCTAATAGGGTTTCCTGTTGCATATAAAAGCGGGCAACAGGCACCTCATTGTTCCGTCTCACGACGGCGTGGATTGTCTTTGGTAGCGCACAAATTCGTGCGGGAACCACTACCAAGGAGATATCATGTCGTTGTCCCGTGCTGCCATTTTCTCGGGCAAGATCGCCGGTCTGCTGGCCGCCGCGGCCATCGCGGTTTCGATCCCGCTGTTCGCGTCCACCTCGGCATCCGCAGACCAGACGCCGCCTCCGCCGCCCCCCACGAACACCACCGACGGGCACGGCTGGGCGGACTGACCGGGAATTCCGCGGCCGGGCTCCGCACGGGCGGAGCCCGGTCCGGAAAACATTGCCATCTCATTTGTAAAATGGTGTACTCGCCCTGGCGGACGAACTGGGGAGGCACCGATGGCCGACACATTCGGCGCATTGTTGCGGCAGACGCGTACCGCGGCGGGTATCTCGCTGGGGGAGCTGGCCAAGCGGATCAACTACAGCAAAGGCCATCTCAGCAAGATCGAGAACGACGTGGCGCGGCCGAACGCGATGTTCGCGAAGCTCTGCGACCGCGAGCTCGGCACCGGCGGCACGCTAGCCACCGCGCTGGCCGCGCCGCCGTCGCCTGCCGTTCCGGCCGGGCCGGTCGCGGGCGACGACGGGGTGTGGATCATGGAGCTCGACGGGACGGGTGAGGTCCGGGTCAGCGAGGTGCCGCGCCGGCAGATCCTCGCCGGCGCGGGCGCGATGCTCGGGCTCGCGCTCGCCGGCGGCCGCCGTCCGGAGATCGACGAGCGCACCTTCGAGGTCCTGCGCGCCACGTTCGACCAGCACCGTGCGCTCGGCACGATGGCCAGCCCGCGGGTCGTGCTGGCCCCGGTGATCGCGCACCTGCACACGCTGCGCGCGCTGGCGGCCGAGAACCCCGAGCCGATGCGTGCCGAGCTGCTGCAGCTCGCGTCGCGGGTGGCCGAGTACGCGGGGTGGATGAGCCAGGAGGCCGGGCAGGAGACCGCCGCGCTGCGCTGGACCGACCGCGCCGTGGGGTACGCCGCGGCCGGGCGGGACCCGCATCTGGCGAGCTTCGCGCAGTTCCGTCGCGCGGAGATCGCGCTGTACCAGCACGATCCGGTCCGCACGGTCGGGCTGGCCCGGCTGGCGCAGGACGATCCGGCGGCCGGCCCGCGGATCCTCGGCCTCGCCGCTCGCGTCGAGGCGCAGGGCCACGCGCTCGCCGGCGATGTCGCCGCCTACCAGCGGGCCCTCGACCGTGCCGCGGACCTGCTCGCCACCCGCGACCCGGGCACCGGCCCCGTGCTGGGCTCGAGCAGCGTCGACGACGAGGTCTCCCTCGTGCGGGGCTGGGCGCTGTACGACGTGGGCCGCCCGCGGGAGGCGGCGGAGATCCTGGACCGGCAGGTGGCCGCGATCCCGCTGCGGGCAAGGCGTGCCCGCACCCGGTTCGACGCCCGCCGCGCGCTCGCCCACGCGGTGGCGGGCGATGTCGACCAGGCGTGCACGGTGACGCGCGGGCTGCTCGCCGACGCCGTCCAGGTGGACTCGGCGACGATCCGGCTGGACCTCGCGGAGCTGACGAGAACGTTGCGGCGCTGGCACACCTCGCCGGCGGTCCGCGAGCTGCTCCCGGACCTCGTCATGACAGTGAACGCCCGCTAGCCCCAACAGGTCGCGCGCGCACGCGCGTGCAGAACGCGAGAAACGCAGACCCCCACCCTGTCCCGGGGGCGTCCCTCGATGCCAGTCTACCGGCCACCCCTGACAAAAAGGCTGGTCAGGCGCGAGCTGTGGACAACTCGCGCGGTTGTGGACAACCGGCATGTGGCCTCATGAAGACGCGGTGGCGCAGACGCAGCGCAGCTCGCTCAGCTCCTGTCGCACCTCGGTCGCCTGTGGGAGGCCCAACGACGTGTAACCGGTGACGGCCTCGCGCCAGTGGCGGGTCGCCGGGTCGTGGTTGCCGGTTTCGTGGAGGACCTCGGCGATGCGGTGGTTCGCGCGGGCGGCCTGGGCGCTCTGGCCGGTGCCCGCCGCCATGTCGAGGGCCGCGCGGTAGGCGTGCAGGGCGGCGCGGTCGTCGCGGCCGGACCAGGCGGTGTCGCCGCGGTCGAGGTACAGCTGGGTGCGCAGGCTCGGGTCGATCACGAGGTCGGCGACGCGGCGGGCCAGCTGCTGGAAGCGCGCGGCCTCGTCGAGCCGGCCCGCTCGGCGGTGGGTGTTGCCGATGTTGTTCAGCGCGTACGCCTCCACCCCTCTGTCCCCAATGGACACTGCCAGCTCGCGGGCCTCGGTGTGCTCGGTCAGCGCCTCGGCGAGCCTGTCGAGGTGCTGGTGCACGCCGCCGAGGTTGTCGAGCGCGTGGGCCAGGCCCTGGGTGTGCTCGACCTTCCGTAACAGCCGCACGGCTTCGGCGTGCTGGTGCTCCGCGGCGTCGAGCTCGCCCAGCAGCTCGCTGATCAGGCCAAGGTTGTCCAGCGCGTGCGCCTGGCCGCGCTCGTCGCCGATCTGGCGGAAGCGGTCCAGCGCGGCGGCGAAGTGGCGGGCGGCGGCCGGGCGGTCGCCGCCGTCCAGGGCCGCCGATGCGATGGCGGTCAGGGTGCCGGCCTGTGCTTGCAGGTCACCGATCGTTTCCCACAGTGGCAACGCCTCCTCGGCCAGCGCGCGGGCTTCGGCGTACGCGCCGGAGCGCCACCGGGCACTGGACAGCCGCCACAGCACCTCCGCCAGACCGCGGGTGTTCTCGCTGCCCCGCAACACCGTCCGGGCGCGCTGCAGCGTGATTGTCCAGTCACGCTGGTGGCCGCCGGTGTAGAAGTAGCGCCACAGCAGGATCGCCAGCTTCCAGGCGTGGTCGGGCAGCTCGTGCTTGGCGGCGTGGTCGATGGCGGCGACGAGGTTGCGCCGCTCGTCGTCGAGCCAGCTCAGCGCGGCCGCGGGGTCGGCGAACCGCAGCGCGGCGGGCGACACGACGTCGACAACAGGCTGGCGGTCGCGGTCGAACGGGAACACCACGGCCATGGCCGCGGCCGTGGACACGAGGTAGAAGTCGAGCAGCCGCGCCACCGGCCCGCCGGAGGGGGCGGGCAGCGCGGAGGTGGCGTAGTCGCGCAGCGGGTCGAGCATGTGGAACCGCTCCGGCGCGGGCTCCTCCAGCAGGCTCACCCGGTGCAGGTCCTCCAGCAGCGCCCGCGCCCCCGGCACGGGCCGGGCGATCAGCGCGGCCGCCCCGGCCGCGGCCAGGTCCGGGCCGGGAACCTGCGCGAACAGCCTGTACAGCTCCTGCTGCGGCTCCGTGAGTTGCTGGTAGGACACCGTGCACGCCACGGTTGCCGCGTCGGAGAACGAGCTGTCCGCCGACAGCGGCGACGCCGAGCGGAGCAGCCCGACGAGGTGGTCCAGCGGCCAGCGCAGGTGGCGCCGGAACTGCGCCGCGACGAGGTGGATCAGCAGCGGCACCCGCCCGCACCGCGCGACGATCTCGCGGGCCTCGTCCACCCGCCCGCGCACCCGGTCGGTCGTGACGAGCTTGCGGAACAGCTCCACCGCCTCCTCGGCGGGCAACGGTTCCAGATGGACGTGGTCACTCGCCGCCAGCGAGCCCAGCTCGCGGCTGGTCACCAGCGCCAGGCACCCGGCGACCCCCGGCAGCAGCGGCTCGACCTGCGCCTCGTTCGCGGCGTTGTCCAAGACCACGAGCGTGCGGGTGTCCTCCAGCTTCGAGCGGTACAGCTCCGCGCGCGCCCGGGTCGAGG
Source organism: Actinophytocola sp. (assembly GCA_035995025.1). Taxonomy (GTDB): domain Bacteria; phylum Actinomycetota; class Actinomycetes; order Mycobacteriales; family Pseudonocardiaceae; genus Actinophytocola. The sequence continues at coordinate 37,219 of DASYKY010000069.1, read as the reverse complement.
GCGGGATCGCCTCCGGCGGCACCCCGAGATCGCCGAGCAGCCGCTCCAACGCCACCGCGGGATCCGTGGGCGCCACGTTCGGGGTGAACCCGTTCAGCTCCACGAACAACCGCCCGCCCGGGAACTCCTTGGCCAAGAGGTGCGCCGCGTGCACCGCGAGCGCGGTCTTGCCCACCCCGGGCATGCCGGAGATCCACAGCACCCACGGCTCCTCGCGCGCCATCCTGGCCGCGTCGTCGACCGCGGCCAGCTCGTCGCGGCGGCCGGTGAACCGGGCCAGCCGGGTCGGCAGCGAGGACACCCGCTCGCCGTACTGCGCTACCCACGCCATGTCCCGCAGCTCGCGGGACGTCTCCATGCCGAACTCCTCCAGCGCGTCCCGCGTCTGGTGGAACACGTCGACCGCCCGCAGCTGGTCGCCGTTCGCGATCAGCGCGCGCATCAGCATCGCCGCGAGCCGCTGCTGGTCGCGGTTCTCCTCCCACACCGGCCGCAGCCGCTCGCGGATCTCCCGGTGCCGCCCGGCCGCCAGCTCCAGCGCGGCCAGGTCGACCAGCGCGTCGATCCGGGTGTCGTCCGAGGGCGTCACCGCCGGGCCGCCGACCCGGTCGATGTCCAGATCCGACAGGAACCGCCCGCGCCACAGGTCGAGCGCCTCGGTGAACAGGCGCGTCGCCTCGACCCGGTCCGACGAGGCCCGCGCGGCGGCGCACAACCGCGTGAACCGCACGGTGTCGAGCAGCCCCTCGTCGGCCTTCAGCACGTATCCGGTCGGCGTCTTGTCGATGACCACCGCGTCGTCGCCGGAGTCCATGCCCGCGTCCCGGAACACCTTCCGCAGCCGCGCCACATAACTCGTGATCAGGTCCGACTTCGGCTGGTCCTGGCTGCGCCACACGTATTCCTGCAGGTATTCCCGCGACACCGCGCGATTCGCGTTCAGCAGCAGGATCACCAGGACATAGCGCTGCTGCAGATCGCCCGGATCGATCTGCGTGCCGTCGTGCCAGACCTCGAAGGGCCCGAACATCCGAAACATGCCGTCCCCCCAAGGTCGCCGGAAGACTTTCCGGCCTCCAGTGAAACGCATCGCTTAGCCGGCTTCAGGAGTATCGCCGGCCCGGTCAATATCTGGTCCAGATCTGGTGCGGGCGCCCGGTCCATTCTCGCCTGCGAGGAGGAGAGATGCCCGAACAGATATTGCCGTTCTACGTGGTGTGTGACCAGTCGTACTCGATGGCCGACCACCTCGACGCGTTGAACGACGGTCTCGCTGAGCTGCACCGGGCGGTCGGGACGGATCCCGTGGTCGCGGACAAGACCCGGTTCTGCCTGGTCGGCTTCTCCGGCACCGCGGAGATTCTGCAACCGCTGTGCCGGCTCAGCGACGTCGTGGAGATCGTCGGGCTCACCACGCAGGCGGGGACGAACTTCGGCGCGGCCTTCACCCTGCTGCGCGAGACCATCGAACGCGACGTCGAGCTGCTCAAGTCCGACGCCCACCGCGTCTACCGGCCGGCGGTGTTCTTCCTGTCCGACGGCCATCCCACCGACCCGGGTGTCTGGCCGGACGCCTACGAACGGCTGCGTGACCCCGAGTGGCCGGCCCGCCCCAACATCATCTCCTTCGGCATCGGCGACGCGGACGCGGCGACGATCGGCCGGATCGGCACGTTCCAGGCGTTCATGAGCACGGGTGGCGTCGGCCCCGCCGCCGCCCTGCACGGCTTCGCCCGCGCGCTGACCACGTCGGTCGTGCGCTCCGGCGGCATCACCGCGGACGGCGACCTCGTACTGCAGGTCCCGGACCGGGTGGCCGGGTTCGTCGCGCTACAGGTTGACCCCGTCTGATGGGCGGCCTGACGAACGGCGGCCCGGTCCAGGCGTGGGGCGACCGGGGCGTGTTCAGGCCGCGGGAGCTCGGGTCGCCCTCGCTGGCGGCCGGGGCGCCGTGGCGGCTGGGCGGGGAGGTGGCCGTGCCGGACACCGTGCTGGAGGCCGGCCGGGTCGGGGCGCTCGAGGTGCGGGCGGCGTCCACCCGCGGCACCTCGCACCGGTTCGACGGCGTGGTGCGCCAGGACGCCGTCGGCGTGACCGAGCTGGACGAGCGGTACGTGCTGGTCGCGGTGGCGGACGGGGTCGGCGCCGCCGCCGACGCGCACCGGGGCGCGAACCTCGCGGTCCACCACGCGCTGGGCTACCTGGCCTGGGCCCTGCCGGGCACCGACCTGCACGCCGTCGATCTCGTCGCCGCGCTGCACGCGGCCGACCGCGGGGTGCGCGAGGCGGGCCCGGCACCCGCCGACCGGTCGACGACGCTGACCGTCGCCGTCGTCGAGGCCGGGCCCGCGCGCCGGTACCGGATCGCGCGGGTCGGCGACAGCCCCGCGTTCCTGCTGGCCGACGGCGCGTTCCTGCCGCTGTTCGCGGGCTGGGACTCCTACCTGGCCGACCCGGGCACCGACTGCCTGCCCTCGCCGCGGGACCCGGCGCAGCGGGCGGGCGGCGTACTGCGGGCCGGGCAGGCGCTCGTGCTGGCGTCCGACGGGATCGGGGTGCCGGTGCAGGACACGCAGGCCGGGGCGTACCTGGCGCATGCGTGGGCCGAGCCGCCCGGGCCGGTGGCCTACCTGCACCAGCTGCAGTTCGACCTGCGCAGCTTCGACGACGACCGGACGGCCGTGGTCGTGTGGGGCGAGCCGTGACCGACGACGCGGAGCTCGCCGACCTGGGGATCGCCGACCGGCTCGCCGACGGCGGGCAGGGCGTCGTGTTCCGGCTGTCGCGTCCGGCCGGCCTGCTTTTCAAGCACTACCACGACGACGTCGAGGTGCTGGCCGGCGAGCTGCTCCGGCTCATCGACCTGCCGGCCGCCATGAGCGCGGCGGACCGGGAGCTCGTCCTGGCCACGACCGCGTGGCCGACCGGCCGGGTGTTCCGTGACGGCCGGTGCGTCGGGCTGCTCATGCGGGAGGCGCCTGCGCGGTTCGCGACCCGGCTCGCCGGCCGGCCGTGCCTGCTGGAGCTCCAGTACCTGCTCTACCCACGGCGGGCGATGTGGGACAAGCTCGAGCTGCCGTCGGGTGCGGAGCGTGCCTGGCTCGCCGTGCACTACCTGCGGCTGTTCGAGGTGCTGCACCGCAACAAGGTGATCGTGGCGGACGTGTCGATGCGCAACCTGCTGTGGACGCTCACCGGCGGACCCGGGGTGTTCGCGATCGACTGCGACGGGTTCCGCATCGCGGACCGGCCGCCGCCGGTGCGGTCCGCGGACACCGTCGGCTGGACGGACCCGGCGGCGCTGCCGGGGCGCGCGACGCTGGACTCGGACCGGTACAAGCTCGCGCTGCTGACGTTGCGGGTGCTGCTCGGGAACCACACGGTGCGGCCGGAGGACGTCGCGAAGTCGGAGTCGCTGCGGGCGGTGCTCGGGCCGGAGCTGACCACGCTCGCCACCCGGGCCGCCCACCCGGGCGGGCGGCCGCAGGCGGATTCCTGGACGACGGCACTGACCGGCCGAAATACGGATCTGATGCATCGCGGATATGTGGACACCGGTCATTCTGAGGACGGGTCGGGGAGCCCGGCGAATCGTACCCGGCCCAGGGAGTGAATTTCTTCAGTCGCTTGTGGACGGTGCGATGTGGCTGCTGGGGGTAGCCGCATCGCGCCTTTTCGTATGCCCCTCGCCGGGTCGCCTCGACGGTCCCAAATTTCCCGGGGAGGTAAATGATGGGTGTCCTGGTTTCCATCGCAACGCTCGTGCGGATGGTCGCGCTCGGGTTCGCGCTCGGCATCATCGTCGGGCTGTACTTCGGCATCGGCGGTTCGGGAGATTCCGGCACAGCACCGTGCCGGCCCGACCGGCCGGGGATCGAGAACTGCGCACCGGAGACGACGCCGCCGGCGACGTCCGTCAATCCCGAAGCCGCGCCTTAGCCCTGGCCGCTCGGCGGCGGCCGAACCGCCTGGACACGACGAGCAGCACGAGGACGCCGGCCAGGATGAGGCGGGTGGCGTCGAGCGCCGGTTCCCAGCGGACCGTGCCCTTGTCGACGACGAACGCGCCGACCGGGCGCGCGATCAGGCCGAAGCCGCCGCCCTCGCCTTCGTCCGCCGTGGGGCCTTGGCCGCGGCCGCCGCCCCCGCCGCCGATGACGACGGCCGCGGGGATCACGGTCACGCCGTCCTTCTCGTACGGCTCGCCGTAGACCACCTTGGCCTGCAACGAGTCCCGCATCTTGTTCATCAGTTCGTCGAATGTCATGCGGGTAGCTTGCCCGCGCCGAACCATCGCGTGAAGGAGGCGCGCAGGCCGTCCGGGTCCGTGCCGGTCCAGGCGATGTAGCCGTCCGGGCGCACGAGGGTGCCGCCCGCGGCCGGGACGCACCGGACGCGATCCGACCACGGGCCGGCGACCGCGTGCAGGGCCTGCTCCGCCAGCAGGACGCCGCGGCCGTCGCGCAGGTGCTCGACCGCGCCCGCCGCGAACGTGCCGGCCGGCGGGTCGCCGAGGTCGTAGCGGATGCGCAGGCCGTGGATCAGCTCGATCAGGTGGCGCTGCGCGACGGGGAGGAGGTCGGCGAGCAGCTCGCGCAGCGCCTCGGTGTGCGGGTCGGTGCGCAGCAGCGCGGTCTCGGCCCGGCTGTTGCGCAGCGCCTCCGCGCCGACCGGATGGCGCTCGGCGGTGTAGGTGTCGAGCAGGTCGCCCGGCGCCCGGTCGCCGATGACGAGGGCGAGCTTCCAGCCGAGGTTCGCCGCGTCCTGCAGGCCGAGGTTGAGGCCCTGGCCGCCGATCGGGGAGTGCACGTGCGCGGCGTCGCCGGCGAGCAGCACCCGGCCGCGGCGGTAGGTGGTGGTCTGGCGGGCGTTGTCGGTGATGCGGAACGGCGCGTCGATCGCCTCGACGGTGACGTCCGTGCCGCTGACCCGGCGCAGGCTCGCCTCGAACTCCGCCGCGGTCAGCTCGCCGGTCCGGTCCGCGGGCCCGAACTCGATGGTCATGCTCGGCGCCGGCGGCGGGCCGACCGCGTACATGCCGGCCGGGACGCGGTGGAAGCCCGGTTCCAGGGTGGTCTGTGCGACCGCGACGCGGGCGACCATGGACGGCTCGGTGCCGGGGAAGTCGAAGCCCGCGCACCGGCGCACCGTGCTGCGGCCGCCGTCGCAGCCGACCAGCCAGGTGGTGCGGATCTCGGTGCCGTCCGCCAGGCCCACGGTGACGCCGTCCGTGTCCTGGGCGACCGAGGTGACCTCGGCGCCGCCGCGGACCGTGACGCCCAGCGCGGCGGCATGACGCGTGAGGATCGCCTCGAACTCCCCTTGCAGCACCATCAGGGGCGCCGGCAGATCGGCCAGCGCGCCATCGTGGTCGATGAACGGCAGCATCGCGAAGTCGCCCTTCGCGCCCGCCATGCCGACCATCTCCAGTAGCCCCGGCAGGTCCTCCGGGAGCTCGTCGTGGTCCGGCTGGGCGAACGCGGCGAGCCGGCGGATCGCCGCGGCGCCCAGCGCGGTCGTCTCGTCGGCCAGGCCGCGCGCGGCGAGTGTCTGCATGGTGCGGGCGGTGAGCCCGCGGTCGTCGTCGTTCTTGCGGGCGTCCGGCTCGACGTCGCGCTCCAGGACGAGCGGGGTCACCCCGGCCAGTGCGAGCTCGGCGGCCAGGAACAGCCCGACCGGTCCCGCGCCCGCCACCACAACACTTTCCATGCCGCGAATAGTACGCGTCATGTAAAGTAGTTTCGTGGGCGAGAAGGACCGGCTGATCGAGCGCATCGAACAGGCGGAGGACCGGTTCCTCCGGCTGACCGCGATCACGGAGAACGGGCCGCTGCAGTCGGTGGACCTGACCATGCGGCAGCTGCGCGTGCTCCTCATTCTGTCCTTTTCGGACGGTCTGGCCGGCCGGGAGCTGGCGGCGGCCCTCGGCGTCGGCCTGGCCGCGGTCACCGGCATCGCCGACCGCCTCGCCGCGCGCGAGCTGGTCCGCCGCGCGGAGGATCCCGCCGACCGCCGGGTGCGCCGCGTCTACCTGACCGAGGCGGGCCGCGCGGTGGTGACCGGGCTGCGGGACGCGGGCCGGGAGGGCAAGCGCAGGCTGCTGCGCCGCCTCACGGCCGCCGAGCTGCGGGACTACGCCCGCACGATGGACGTCCTGAACGCGGCGGCGGAGACGGAGCGCTGACGTTTCGCCCAGCGGCGAACCTGTTGCCGAGCGGCCGCGGGGACGGTTGGTTGGTGCCATGGCGGAATTCGATCCGCGCCTGTACGGGGCGCGCTGGGCGGAACTGTACGACGAGTGGCACGCCGGGATGATGGACGACGCCGGTGCGGTGGCCGCGCTGGCGGAGCTGGCGGCCGGGGGACCGCTGCTGGAGCTCGCGGTCGGCACCGGGCGGCTGGCGGTGCCGCTGGCGGAGAAGGGGCTCGACGTCGTCGGGGTGGACGTCAGCGAGGAGATGCTGGCGCAGCTCGCGAAGAAGTCGTCCACGGTGACGACGGTCGTCGGGGACATGACGACCGTGGCGCTGGAACGGGAGTTCGCGGTGGTGTTCGTCGCGTTCAACTCGATCTTCGTGCTGCCGACGCAGGAGGACCAGGTGCGGCTGTTCCGCAACGCGGCGGCGCACCTGCGTCCGGGCGGGCGGTTCGTGCTGGAGACGGTGCCGGTCTCGGGGCCGAAGCGGGGCGAGACGACCAGCTTCCGGGTGTCGAAGGTGGAGACGGACCGCCTGACGGTGACGGCGGGCGAGACCGACCCGGTGACGGGTTTCTACACCGGCACGTGGGTGGTCTTCGAGCCGGACGGCACGCGGTTCTACCCGATCAGCGGCCGCAGCGTGCCCCACGGCGAGATGGACCTCATGGCGCGGCTGGCGGGCCTGGAACTGGAGAACCGCTGGGGCGACTGGCAGGGATCGCCGTTCACCGCCGAGTCGGCGGTGCACATCTCGATCTACCGCAAGCCATAACCCGCCCCCAGCCCCGAAAACAACCCCCGCGCACACACGCGCGTGCAGAACGCGAGAAACGCAGACCCCCACCCTGTCCCGGGGGCGTCCCTCGATGCCAGTCTACCGGCACCCACCGACAAAAAGGCTGGTCACGCGCTTCCTGTGGACAACTGGGCGACCTGTGGACAGGTCGGTCACCTACCCTCGGGCCCGTGCTCACCACGCTGGCCGTCGAGAACTACCGGTCCCTGCGCGGCCTCGTGCTGCCGCTGGCCCCGATGACGCTCGTGACGGGGGCCAACGGGAGCGGGAAGTCCAGCCTCTACCGCGCCCTGCGGCTGCTCGCCGACGCCGCCCGCAACGGGGCCGTCGCCGCGCTCGCGCGCGAGGGCGGGCTGCAGTCGACCCTGTGGGCCGGGCCGGAGAGCGGCAACGGCACGCAGGGCACGGTCCGCACCAAGGCCGTCGGGTTGCGGCTCGGGTTCGCCGGCGACGACTTCGGGTACGCGCTCGACCTCGGCATGCCGGTCCCCGCGAACACCGCGTTCAACCTCGACCCCGAGTTCAAGCGCGAGAGCCTCTGGACCGGGCCCGTGCTCAAGCCGTCGAGGCTGCTCGCCGACCGGCACAACGCCGTCCTGCGCACCCGGGGCGGCGACGGCGCCTGGGTCGAACCGCGCAAGATCCGGCTCACCGACAGCATGCTCACCGAGTCCGCCGCGCCCGAGGTGCTCGTGCTCCGCGAGCGCATCCGCTCCTGGCGTTTCTACGACCAGTTCCGCACCGACGCCGCCGCGCCCGCCCGCGCCAGCCGCATCGGTACCCGCACCCCGGTGCTCGACCACGACGGCGCCGACCTGGCCGCCGCGCTGCAGACGATCCGCGAGACCGGCGACGCCGAGGCCCTCGACAACGCGATCGGCAACGCGTTCCCCGGCGCGCGCGTCGAGATCGCCAACCACGACACCCGCTTCGGGCTGCGCCTGCACCAGCGCGGCCTGCTGCGCCCCCTCGACGCCGCCGAGCTCTCCGACGGCACGCTGCGCTACCTGCTCTGGGTCGCCGCGCTGCTCACCCCGCGCCCGCCCGAGCTGCTGGTGCTCAACGAGCCAGAGACGAGCCTGCACCCGGACCTGCTCGTGCCGCTCGCCGCGCTGGTCGTCACCGCCGCCGAGCGCACGCAGCTGATCGTCGTCACCCACGCGCGCCCGCTCGTCCGCGCGATCGAGGCCATCGCCGAGGGCCGGGCCAGCACCCTGACGCTCGTCAAGGAACACAGCCAGACGACACTAGAGGGCCAGGGCCGCCTCGACGCGCCGCCCTGGCATTGGCCGAAGAGATGACCCAGGAGGAACATCCCGCATGCGTCTGGGACGGATGCGCCTGATCGGGCTGCTGCTCGCCGTGATCGTCGGCGCCGTGATCGTCATGCTCGGCGCGGGGGTCGAGGACCAGCCCGGTGAGCCGGTCGCCGCGCGCGGCGAGGTCACGACCACCACCGCCACGACGACCACCACCGCCACGAAGCCGCCGCCGTCGACGGCCGACAAGCGGCCCGGAGCGGGTTGCGCCGCGGTGATCAAGTCCCTGCCGCCCCGCAAGCGGCTGGCGCAGCTGCTCATGGTCGGGGTGGACCCCAGCTCGGCCGACTCCGCGACGAAGGTCGCCGGCAAGGAGGGCGTCGGCGGGATCTTCCTCGGTGGCAACGAGACCACGCTGCTCGTCGACCACCGGCTCGACGGCGTGCGCGACGCCGCCCCCGTGCCGCTCGCGGTCAGCGTCGACGAGGAGGGCGGGCGCGTGCAGCGCGTCGACGGGCTCGACGGCGACGTGCCCAGCGCCCGCGTGATGGCGAGGTCCATGACCGTCGCCCAGGTGCACAAGCTCGCCCGCGCCCGCGGCAAGGCCCTGCACGACCGCGGCGTCACCATCGACTTCGCCCCCGTCGTCGACGTCACCACCCAGCCCGACGACGACGTGATCGGCGACCGGTCCTTCGGCGCCGACGCGGCCACCGTCGGCCGGTACGCGGGCGCGTTCGCCCAGGGGCTGCAGGAGTCCGGCGTGCTGCCGGTCGTGAAGCACTTCCCCGGCCACGGCCACGCGTCCGGCGACTCGCACACCTCCGCGGTGAGCACCCCGCCACTCGCGCAGCTGCGCAAGGTCGACCTCGTGCCCTACCACCAGCTGCTGCGTTCCACCCGGGCCGCGGTCATGGTCGGGCACATGGCGGTGCCCGGCCTCTCGAACGGCCTGCCGGCGTCGCTCAGCCCGGCCACGTACCGGCTGCTGCGCGGCGAGTTCGCGTTCCGCGGCCTCGTCATGACCGACGACCTGGGCGGCATGCAGGCCGTCTCCGGCCGCTACCCGCTGCCGAAGGCCGTACTGACCTCGCTCGTCGCCGGCGCCGACATGGCGCTGTGGTCCTCCGGCGAGCAGTACCTCGACGAGGTGCTCGACACGCTCGAGAAGGCGCTCGCGGACGGCACCCTCACCCAGGCCCGGGTGACCGACTCGCTCACCCGGGTGCTGGCGGCCAAGGGTGCCTGCGGGAAATAGCCATGGTGACCAGCGCCCTGACCGCATGGCTCCGTGACGCCGATCCGGCGCTGCGCTGGCAGGTCGAGCGCGACCTGGTGGGCGAGGCGCCCGAGGTGTGGGAGGCGACGCGGGCCCGGGTCGCGACCGAGGGCTTCGGCGCGCGCCTGCTCGCGCGCCAGGACGCGGACGGGCAGTGGGCGGGCGGCGCGTTCTTCCCGGCGGGCTTTCGCGGCCCCGAGTCGGCAGACGCGGCCGACGAGGGCGGCCACCCCTGGACGGCGACGACCTGGACGCTCAACTCGTTGCGGGAGTGGGGTCTCGACGCCGCGGTCCTGCGTGCGCGGCGCACGGCCGAGCTGCTCGCCGAGAACAGCCGCTGGGAGTACGACGACCTGCCGTACTGGGGCGGCGAGGTCGACTGCTGCGTCAACGCCTGGACGGTCGCGAACGGACTGTGGCTCGGCGCCGACGTCGCCGGCATCGTCGGCTGGTTCCTCGAGCACCGGCAGCCCGACGGCGGCTGGAACTGCGAGTGGGTCGCGGGCTCGACGCGATCGTCGTTCCACTCGACGCTCAACTCCCTCAAGGGACTGCTCGCCCACGACGTCGCGACCGGCGGCACCGGCGCCACCCGCGCGGCCCGGCGCGCCGGCGAGGAGTACCTCCTGGCGCGCGGCCTGTTCCGCCGTCTCTCGACCGGCGAACCGGTCGCGCCCTGGGTGGGCCGCTTCGCCTACCCGTTCCGCTGGCACTTCAACGTTCTCAACGCCGCCGAGTACTTCCGCCGGGCGGCGCTGTTCGACGGCACGGCGCCGGATCCGCGCATGCACGACGCGATCGAGCTCATCCGTGCCGCCAGGCAGCCGGACGGCACCTGGCTCCAGGCATACCGGCACCCCGGGCGGGTGTGGTTCGAGGTCGACGCGCCGGCCGGCGAGCCGTCGAAGTGGCTGACCCTGTTCGGGACGCGAGTGCTGTCCTGGTGGGACTCCCGGGCCCGCCCCTAGCCGTGCGCCCGCTCGTCGCTGCGCACCCGGTGCGGCAGCTGCGACCAGCTGTGCAGGTTCGCCGGCGGGTACCAGGTAGGCAGCGTCGTCGCCAGCTGGCGGTGCACGGACAGCGCCTGGCCGCAGTGCGCCAGCCAGCCCTCCGCGACCGAACCCGCCGCCCGCAGCGCCGACCACAGCGTCAGCTGCGCGGACAGCGAGTGCCGGAACACCGCCACCTCCGGCCGCGCCGAGTTCGCCAGGTCGGTCAGCGTCCGTCCGTCGCACTCGCGGCAGTCGCAACGCCAGTACGGCGCGAGCCTGCTCATCGAGTCCAGCGGGTGGTGGCCCAGCAGCGGCGGCACGAAAGCCCGCAGCGCCGGGAAACCCACCGCGCCCCGGCCGGTCCGCGGCGGGATGCGGCGCAGCCGGGCCGTCGTGCCGACCGCCGCCGCGTGGGTGCCGTGCGCCAGCGCGCCGAGCGCCGACACGTCCGACCGCAGCAGCATGACCGGCACCGACACCGAAAGCAGGTCCAGGAACCCGCGCATCACGTACCGCACGCCGAACGGGTCCTTCGCGTGCTCGATCGCGACCGCCACCGGCACGCCGTGGTGCTCGATCTCCTCGACCAGCCCGTCCACCGAGTGCTCGAACCAGCGCGCGGACAGCGGCAGCGTCGCGACCACCTGGCCCGGCTGGCGGGCGGTGTCGGTGAGGATGCGGCGCAGACCGTGCCAGTCGTGCGCGGCCAGGTAGCCCGAGTCGGTCAGCGCGACCAGGCCCAGGTCCTGCTGCTCGGCGATCCACGACTCGCGGACGCCGATCGTGGCCATGGTGCGTCTGCGCCCCGAGTAGCGGTTGGCGTCGCACAGGATCGGGCCGGTGAAACCGTGCGCCCGCAACGCCTCGACGGTCGGCCGCGGTATGCGGCCAGTCAGCACCAGACCGGTGCCGTGTGCGCTGGCGACCCGTGCCGCGTTCTTGGCCTGGCCCGGCCGGCACTGCACCAGCAGCTGTCCTGATAACTCGCCCAGAGTGTCCCCGACCATGTTCATAACCGTGCAGCCTGGGGTTTCTCGCTGTCACGGGGTCTCATCCAATTGCCGACCGGCACCGACCGGATGGTTGAGGACACCGTCGCCCTGCGCGTATGCGGCCGGTCCCACCGGGGCAACCCGCCACTGTCAGCGCGCTTCCGACTACTCATAGTGTGCGATCGTACCTGTACCGCTTACCGCTACCGTGCGGTCGTGGACGAGAACTTCGAGTGCGCGATCGTCGGCACCGGCGCCATCGCCGGCGCCCACGCGGCGAGCCTGGAACGGCTCGGCCGGGCCCGGGTCGTCGCGGCCGCGGACGTGAACGAGACGGCGCTCGCCGCGTTCGGCGAGCGGTGGTCGGTGCCGCGGCTGTACCCCGATCTCGAGGCGCTGCTGGCCGCCGAGTCACCGGACCTGGTGCACCTGTGCACGCCGCCGGGCCTGCACGCCCGGCAGGCGTCGGCCGCGCTGCGCCGCGGTGTGCCGGTGCTGTGCGAGAAACCGCCGGTGCTGACCCTGGCCGAGCTCGACGCCGTCGAGTCGGCCGAATCCGCTGGTGGGACACACTTCGCCACGGTGTTCCAGCACCGGTTCGGCAGCGGCGCGCGGCGGCTGCGCGCGCTGGTCGGTGACCCGCGGCTGGGCCGCCCGATGGTCGCGGTGTGTCACACGCTGTGGTTCCGGCCCGACTCGTACTTCGCCGTGCCGTGGCGCGGCAGCTTCGAGATCGAGGGCGGCGGGCCGACGATGGGGCACGGGATCCACCAGTTCGACCTGCTGCTGTCGATCTTGGGGGAGTGGGACTCGGTCGTCGCGGTGGCCGCCCGGCAGGCGAAGCCGACGGACACGGAGGATCTTTCGTGCGCGATCGTGACGTTCGCCAACGGGGCGATCGCGACCGTCGTGAACAGCGTCGTGTCGCCGCGCGAGTCGAGCCACCTTCGATTCGACTTCGAACACGCGACCATCGAGCTGGACCATGTGTACGGCTACGGCGACGACGATTGGACCATTTCCGCTGCTCCGGGTCACGATGCGGAGGTGGCCGATGCGTGGGCCGCGGGCCCGGCCGGGGTGCGCAGCGGTCACGACGCGCAGCTGGCCGTCGTGCTCGACGCGCTCGCGGCCGGCACGCCGCCGCCGGTGCCGCTGGCGGACACCCGGCGGACGGTCGAGCTGATCGCGGCGACCTACGCGTCGGCGTTCACCGGCCGGCACGTGGCGCGCGGCGAGCTCGGCCCGGACTCGCCGTTCTACCACCGGATGGACGGGACGGGGGCACCGTGGAGCTGACCATCGAGGAGTCGTGGCTGCGGGTCGAGGCGGGCGGTGTCGAGCTGGCCCGGTACGTGTTCGCGCCGTGGGACGCCAGGCTGGAGTCGCCGCGGCCGTACTTCCATCCACTTCGGACACTCGCGGGCGACGTGGTGTCGCTGTACCGGCCGCACGACCACGTGTGGCACAAGGGGATCGCGTGGTCGCTGCCGAACGTGGGCTCCGCGAACTTCTGGGGCGGCCCGACCTACTTGCGCGGCCGCGGCTACGAGCAGCTGGCGAACAACGGCACGACGCGGCACCTGTCGTTCGACCCGGCCGGCCCGTCGTCGGTGACCGAGTCGCTGGCGTGGGACACCGAGCAGGGCGAGCGCTGGTTCACCGAGACGCGCACGCTGACGTTCACGGTCGGCGCGCAGGCCTGGACGCTGGGCTTCGCGACGTCGTTCACCAACGTCACGGACGTGCCGATCGTGCTGGGCAGCCCGACCACGGAGGGCCGTGAGAACGCGGGCTACGGCGGCCTGTTCTGGCGTGGCCCCCGCTCGTTCACCGGCGGCCGGGTGACGGTCCCGGGCCGCACGGGCGGCGACGAGCTGATGGGCGTGCGCGCCCCGTGGCTGGCGTTCCACGGCCGGCACGACGGGCACGACCGCCACTCGACGCTGGTGTTCACCGCCGAGGACGAGCCGAAGTGGTTCGTCCGCTCGACCCCGTTCGCCGCGGTGTGCCCGGCGCCGTTCTTCGACACCGAGGTCACCGTCGCCCCGGGCGAGACCCGCACCTACCGCCACACGGTCACCATCGCCGACGGCGATCCCGACCCGGCCTCACTCGCCGGGTAGGTCGCCGGGTAGCTCGTCGAGGGTGCGCTGGGCGATGGCGAACGCCGAGTTGGCCGCCGGGACGCCCGCGTACACCGACGTGTGCAGCAGGATCTCCGAGATCTCCGCCGGGGTCAGGCCGTTGCGGATCGCGGCGCGGACGTGCATCGGGAGCTCGTCGTGGCACTTCAGGGCCACGAGCGCGGTCAGCGTGATCACGCTGCGGGTGCGGCGGTCCAGGCCGGGGCGCGTCCACACCGAACCCCACGCCGTCTCGGTGATGTAGTGCTGGAACGGGCGGGTCAGGTCCGTCGTGCCGGCCACCGCGCCGGCCACGTGCTCCTCGCCCAGCACGTCGCGGCGGACGTCCATGCCGGCCGCGTGCCGTGGGCGCAGGTGGCCCAGGATCAGCCCGGTGAACTCGTCCGGCCGCTCCACGTTGCCCAGGTGCGCCGCGCCCTCGACGATCTCCAGGCGGGCGTGCGGGATCGCGGCGGCGATGCGGCGGGCGTGGTCCGGCGGTGTCGCCTGGTCCTCGGCGCCCGCGACCACCAGCGTCGGCACCGTGACCGACGCCAGTGAGTCCACTATGGACATCGTCTGGATCGCGGTGCAGCAGGACGCGTAGCCCTCCGGGCTCTGGCTGGTGAACATCTCGCGCAGCCACGCCACCAGCGCCGGGTTGCCCACCCGGCCACGCGAGGTCAGCCAGCGGCCCACTCCCGCGTCGGCCAGACCGTCCATACCGGACTCGCGGACGGCCGCGGCGCGCTCGGTCCACATCGACGCCGGGCCGAGCTCCGCGGACGTGCAGCACAGCACCATCCGGTCCAGCCGCTCCGGGTGGTGCTCCGCCAGCCACATGCCGGTCATGCCGCCCAGCGACAGCCCGGCGAGCGACACCCGCGCCAGCTCCAGCCGGTCCAGCAGCGCCAGGAGGTCCCCGCCCAGCTCCGCCAGCGAGTACGGCCCGTCCGGCGCGGGCGAGCGGCCGTGCCCGCGCTGGTCGTAGCGCACCACCCGGAAACCGGCCGCCACCAGCGGTTCCAGCTGCGGGTCCCACATCCGCAGGTCGCTGCCCAGTGACCCGGCCAGCACGACCACCGGCCCGTCGGCCGGGCCCGTCACCTCGTGGTGCACCTCGACAGGCATGCCGGTACTCCTCAGCTGAACAGGTCGTGCTCGGTGATCCCGGGCGGCGCGCCGACCCGGGCGAAGTGCTCGACGCCGAACGCCTGCGCGAACTGCTCGTCGGGCAGCGCCAGGAAGAACGACTCCTCGCTGATCTGGCTGGCGTGCGCGCGCATGGCCTGCCGCTTGTACCCGGTGTACTTCGACACCTCGACCGCGGTGGTGAGGTCCGCCTCGGCCATCCCGAAGTTCTCGCCCAGGTCCGGCATCTCCGCCTCGGCCCCGGCCTGCCGGGCCGCCTCGGCCCGGCCGCGGCGCACGTGGTCGCGGTTCATCGTCGCCTGGTAGACCCGCGGCGTGCCGGCGAGCTCCCCCGCCCGCACGCCGACCCGGTGCACCTGGATGTGGTCGGGGTGCCCATATGTGCCGTTGTCGTCGTACACGGTCAGCACGTCGGCGTTCTCTTCGCGCAGGATCGCCGCGAGCCGGCCGGCCGCCTCCTCGACGTCCGCGGTCCAGAACGTGCCGGGCAGGTCGTTGGCCGGCTCGCCCATCATCCCGGAGTCGGTGTAGCCGAGGAACTCCACGCGCGCCGCGCCGAGGATGTCGGCCGCCGCGTGGGTCTCCTTCACCCGCCGCTCCCACAGCTCCTCGCCGCCGTCGAGGAAGCCGTCGGGGACCTCGCCGCGCTCGCCGCGCGTCGCGACCACCAGCACCACCCGGTGACCGTCCTCGTAGGCCTTGCGCATCACACCGCCGCAGGCGATGCACTCGTCGTCGGGGTGGGCGTGGAAAGTCACCATCGTCGCCATGTCCGCGAACCTACGCGAGCCATGGTCGGGGTGCGCCTGCCAGGATGCCCTCGTGACCGTCGAGATCGTCTACTGCGAGGGCTGGGACCCGGAGTCCAGGTCGGTCGTGCGCCCGCTGCCCGAAGTGACCGCGCGCGACCGGGACGCGGCCGGCGAGCAGTACGCCATGGTGATCACCGGGGAGCGGCCGCGGGTGCTCGTGGAGGTCTGCTGGGCGGCGCATCATGCGGCCGTCTGGCACCTCGACGAGCAGGGCCGCCGCGACCGGAAGCTGGTGTTCCGCCGCTGGCCTGGCGACCGGCTGGTGCTGCTCTCGGCCGAGCAGTGGGCCTACCAGCCGGGCAGCCAGGAGTTCCACCGCGGCGAGCCGTCGTGGCGCGTGCCGTTCTGGCGGGCGACCTACGAGCCGGACGGCTCGCGGACCGTGTCGTCCGGCAGCTGGGAGGGCCCGGGCCTGGAGGTGCCGTCGATCCATCCGGTGCCGGAGTTCGGCGAGTGGGCCACGGTGGCCGGCGAGCCCGGCCCGCTCGTCGCCCGCGCCGACCCGGCCGGCGACTCCGGTGCGGACGCGGAACCGCCGTGGCGCCCGCCGGTGCCGTGCCGCCCGCGCCAGCTCGACGAGACGTTCGCCAAGGGCGCGCGGTTCGAGCTGGACGACGGCAGCGAGGTGACCGTCGAGCTGATCGGCGGTGGGCAGCTGGCGCTGCCGACCGGCCGGCTGATCGTGGCCGACCCGGACCCGTGGATGCACGAGCAGAAGCCGTTCCTGGAGACCGTCGAGCCCGGCGAGTACCCGCTGCAGGTGTCGGTCGTCCGGTTCGTGGACACCCCGGACCACAGCCGGGTCGCGGCGTGCGCGCTGTGGGTGTCGGACCGGCCGACGGCGTCGTGGAACAACGCGTGGCGCGACGGTGAGCACCCGCTGCTGCTGGGCGAGGGCGAGTTCTACGGCGTGGGCGTCGACTCGGGCCGGGTCGCGCTCGTCGACGCGTCGGTGGCGCGGGAGTTCGAGGACACCATCGAGGACGCGTACGCGGAGATGTCCGGGTGGGCGCACGAGCTGGCGGCGCCGTCGGGCGCGAACCTGATCACGGTGTCGGCGGGCTGGGGCGACGGCGCGTACCCGGTGTGGGTCGGCCGCGACTCCGCCGGCGAGCTCACCTGTTTCGTGGTGGACTTCCTGGTGCTGGCTCACGCGACGTCACTGGACTGACCTCGGTCGCGAGCGCCTCTTCCGGTGTGGGGTGGGAGGTCTCGGTTTCTTCCGCGCGGCGCGGCAGCGTCTCCGGCGCGGGCAGCCAGACGAGCGCGGCGACGAGCGCGAGCGCGCCGGTCACCGCGAACGCGGCGGTGTAGGACAGCCCGTCGGCGAGGAGCCCGGCGGTGACCGGCCCGATCACGGCGCCGATGTCGGCGGACATCTGGAACGCGGCGAGCACCGGCCCGCCGCGGCCCTTCGAGCCGATGACGTCGGCGACGGTGGCCTGCTGGGGCGGGGTGAGCAGCCCGGAGCCGATGCCGCTCACCACGGTGGCGGCGAGGAACAGCGGGACGGATCCGGTGAAGCCGACCCAGATCGTGCCGCCGCCCGCGATGAGGAGGCCGAGCACGATCAGGGGCTTGCGGCCGATGGAGTCGGCGAGCCGCCCGGAGATCAGCAGCATCGCGACGTTGCCCGCGGCGAACACGGCGAGCGCGGTGCCGGCGAACGCGCCGTCGCGGCGCAGCACCTCCTCGACGAACAGCGGCACGAGCGAGACGCGGACGCCGAACACGGCCCAGCCGTTGGCGAAGCTGGAGGCGAGGGCGGCGGTGTAGGCGCGGTGGCGCAGGGCCGTGCGCAGCGTGATCCGCGGGGCCTGGGAGTCGTCGGCGGGCGCGGCGAGCGGGGAGTTGCGCAGGAACCACCAGACGATCGCGACGGCGACGAAGAGCATGCCGGCGTAGACGAGGAAGGGCGCGCGGAGGGAGATCGTGAGCAGACCGCCGCCCAGCAGCGGCCCGGTGACGTTGCCGAGCAGGAAGCCGGTGCCCCACAGGCCGGACGCGCGCCCGCGCAGCGACACCGGCGTGACGCGGATGAGCAGGGCGATCGCGGAGACGGTGAACATCGTGGAGCCGATGCCGCCGACCGACCGGAAGATCAGCAGCTGCCAGTAGTTCGCCGCGAAGGCGCAGGATCCGGTGGTGACGGCGACGATCGTGATGCCGACGAGGTAGACCCGCCGCTCGCCGAGCACGGTGATCAACCGCCCGCTGGCCGGCGCGAACACCAGCCGTGCCACCGCGAACGCACTGATCACGACCGACGCAGCGGTCACGCTGACGTGAAAGCTCCGCGCGAAGGTGGGCAGGGCGGGCGCGACGAGCCCGAAGCCGGCGGCGATGACGAAGTTGGCGGCGACGAGAACCCAGACCTCGCCCGGTAACCGGGTGGCCTCCCTGACGTCGGCCACCCGCGCTCACCGTCCCCACCCGTCGTCGTTGCCGGTCCGGTTGGCACAACCCCGCACCACCGCCCGGCATTCCAAAGACGAAGATCGCACCCCGCCCTGGAAAACCACTGGGCCCCAGGCAGAAGCCCCCCGACCCCGGCCAACGGGTCGCGCGCACACACGCGCGTGCAGAACGCGAGAAACGCAGACCCCCACCCTGTCCCGGGGGCGTCCCTCGATGCCAGTCTACCGGCCACCCCTGACAAAAAGGCTGGTCAGCCGCGAGCTGTGGACAACTCGCGCGGTTGTGGACAAACGGCGGCGCCCCCAACCGGGAGGCGCCGCCGCAAGGTCGAATCAGCCGATGTCGCGCCGCCGGAACCCCCACAGCCCGGCCGTCAGCAGCGCCGCCGCGACAACCGCCAGCATCACCAGCGGCGTGGCCGACAGCTCCCCGCCCGGGAGCTTCGGCGAGTGGGTGAACGGCGAGAGGTCCATCAGCCACTGCGGCAGCCCCAGCACCGAGCCCAGCTGGCCCAGCACCAGGAACACCACCAGCGCGCCCCAGCCCGCCATGATCAGGCCCGGCGCCAGGCCGAACACCGCCACCGTGATGCCGGTCAGCACCCACACCGCGGGCAGCTGCGCCAGCGCGGCCACGACCACCCGGCCGATCTGGCCGTAGTCGCCGGTTGCCGCGCCGTGGGCGAAGCCCGCGAACAGGCCGACGACGGCCATCAGCAGCGTCGTGCCGGCCAGCGCGACCGCCACGTGCGACCACGCCCAGCGCAGCCGGGAGGTGCGCGTCGCCACGATCGGCTCCAGGCGGCCCGCCGTCTCCTCCGACCGCAGGCGCATCGCCGCCGAGATGCCGTACGCCGCCACGACCAGCCCGAGGATGCCCATCTCCGCGGACAGGAACGCGTCCGTCAGGCCCCGCTCGCCGCCCAGCTTCATGATCATGTCGCGCGCCTGCGGGGTGTCCACGAAGTCGCCGACCTGCGAGGCGATGCTGCCCAGGACCAGGCCGCCCAGCGCCACGCCCACGAGCCAGCCGGACAGCGCGCCGCGGTGCAGCCGCACGGCCAGCGCCAGCGGCGTCGACAGCCGCGGCGAGGCGACCGCCCGCCCCGGGCGCTGCGCGAGCAGGCCCGCGCCGAGATCGCGCCGGGCCACGAGCGCGTACGCGCCGAGCGACACCAGCACCGCGAACACCAGCAGGTACGTCAGCACCCACCACCGGTCGCCGGCGAACGGGCGGACCTGCTGGGCCCAGCCGATCGGCGACAGCCACGACAGCCACGTCGACGTGTCCACCCCGGTCGCGTCGCCCGCCGCGCGCAGCAGGTACGCGGCCGCCAGGACCGCCGCGCCGAGGCCGTTCGCCGTGCGCGCGCTCTCGGTGACCTGCGCGGTGACCGCGCCGACCGCCGCGAACGCGATGCCGGCGCCCGCCCACGACAGGCCGAACGCGAGCGCGCCGCTCGCCGGCAGGCCCGATCCCACGAGGGCGAGCGCGGTCAGCACCGCCAGCACGACGGTGGTGCCCACGGCCAGCAGCAGCGCGGCGGAAAGCGCCGCGTACCGGCCGACCACGGTGGCGCCGATCATCTCCAGCCGCCCGGACTCCTCCTCGGAGCGGGTGTGCCGCACCACCGTGAAGATCGCGACCAGCGCCACGAGCGCGGCCCCCAGCGCGCCGAGCTTGAACATCGACACCGCGCCGAGCGATGTCGGGTCGAACACCCGCCCGTACAGCGCGAGCGTCGCGGGCGTGCCGTTGACGGCCGCCGCGGCGTGCACCCGCGAGTCGAGCGTGGTGAACAGGCTCTGCGACGCCGACGCCGAGCTCGCCGCCATCACCACGAACAGCAGGATCCACACCGTCGCGACGACCCGGTCGCGGCGCAGCGCCAGGCGCAGCAGCGCGCCCGTGCCGGTGAAGGAGTCCCGCCGGACGGTCGCGGTGCGGACGGGCCGCTCGGCGGGCAGGGTGGCGGTGGTCATCGCGTCACCGCCGCGTGCCGGGCGGACTCGCCGGCCAGGTCGGACTCGTAGTGCCGCAGGAACAGCTCCTCCAGCGTCGGCGGCTGGCTGGTCAGGCTGCGCACACCGACGCCGGTCAGCGCCCGCAGCACGCCGTCGAGCTCCTTGGTGTCGACGTCGAACTTGACCTGGTTGCCGGTGACCTTGAGGTCGTGCACGCCCGGGTGGTTCGCCAGCCCGTTCGGCGGCGCGGCGAGCTCCGCGGTGATCGACGTGCGGGTCAGGTGGCGCAGCTCGGTGAGCGTGCCGGTCTCGACCGTGCGGCCCAGCCGGATGATGCTCACCCGGTCGCAGAGGCTCTCGACCTCGGCGAGGATGTGGCTCGACAGCAGCACCGTGCGGCCGCGATCCTCGTTGACGAAGTCCTGGAACACGGACTCCATCAACGGGTCCAGCCCGGACGTCGGCTCGTCCAGCACCAGCAGCTCGACGTCCGAGGCCAGCGCGGCGACGAGCGCGACCTTCTGCCGGTTGCCCTTGGAGTAGCTGCGGCCCTTCTTGGTCGGGTCGAGGTCGAAGCGCTCCAGCAGGTCCTTGCGCCGCTGCGGGTCCAGCCCGCCGCGCAGCCTGCCGAGCAGGTCGATCACCTCGCCGCCGGACAGGTTCGGCCACAGCGACACGTCGCCGGGGACGTAGGCCAGCCGCCGGTGCAGGTTCGTGGCGTCCGCCCACGGGTCGCCGCCCAGGAGCGTCGCCTCGCCCGCGTCGGCGCGCAGCAGGCCGAGCAGGACGCGGATCGTCGTCGACTTGCCCGCGCCGTTCGGGCCGAGGAAGCCGTGCACCTCGCCGGTGCGCACCGTCAGATCGAGACCATCCAGCGCACGTGTCTGGCCGAATGTCTTGACCAGGCCGGACACGGAGATTGCGGTAGTCATGGTGCTGAACGTACAGTGATTTCACAAAGTTGTGAAGTTAAGAAACCGTATAAACTTGATCGTGACCACCTGGACGGAGGGGATGATGCGGCCGTGACCGACAGCGCGAAAGCCGTGGACACCGACGAGCTGGCCCGATTCGTCGAGCGGTTCGCCCTGATGCTCGTCGAGTCCGGGGTCCCGCGTATGCCCGCGCGGGTGTTCGGCGTGCTGCTGGTCGCCGAGGAGGGCAAGCGGACGGCCGGCGAGCTCGCCGAGCTGCTGCGGGTGAGCCCGGCCGCGATCTCGGGCGCGGTGCGCTACCTCGCACAGGTCGGCCTGGCCGTGCGGGCTCGCGACCCGGGGGAGCGCCGCGACCACTACGAGGTGTTCGACGACCTCTGGTACGAGGCGTACGGCAACCGGGACAAGCAGCTCGAGCAGTGGGCGACGCTGATGGCCGAGGGGGCGGCCGTGGCGGGCCCGCACAGCAAGGCGGGTGCGCGCCTGGAGCAGAGCCAGCAGTTCTTCGACTTCCTGCGCGAGGAGCTGCCCGGCCTCATGGCCCGGTGGCGGGCCTACCAACGCGAACACGGTGGCACGGCGGGTGAAGCTGGGTAGGTTGGCCGCGTGACCGACCCGAACCCCGTGCACCAGCTGGCGGACGAACTCCTCCGGCTCAACTTCGCCGCCGACCCCGTGATGCCGACGATCCTCGGCGTGCCCGGCTACGACGACCGGCTCCCCGACCGGTCCGAGCAGGCCCAGCAGGCGGTCCGCGCCGCCGCCCTCGACATCGCCGCCCGCCTCGAGGCCGTCGGTCCGGCCGGGCTCACCCCCGACGACGTCGTCACGCGCGCGGCCGCCGTGCACCACGCCCAGCAGATGGTCACCGAGGTCGACGTGCGCGGCGTCGAGTACACGATCACCGACATGTTCGCCGGCCCGGCCGCCGAGCTCCTGTCGGCGCTGCCGATGATCGTGCCGAACGACGCGGCCGAAGCCGGCGCCTACCTCGCGCGGCTGCGCGGGATCCCGGCGTTCCTCGAGACCGTGGCCGAGCGCCACCGCGCCGGCTGCGCGGCGGGCCGCGTACCGGTCGCGCACCTGGTCCGCTCGGCCGCCGACCACGTCGACCGCTACTTCGCCGCCCCCGAGGACGTGCTGGCCCGCCCGGCGTTCGACGACGCCGCGTTCGACGAGGAGCGGGCGAGCGTCCTCGCCGAGGTCGTCCGGCCCGCGTTCGCGCGGTACCGGGACGTGCTGCGCGACGAGTTGCTCCCGCACGGCCGGGACACCGACCACGTCGGCCTGTGCCACCTGCCCGGCGGCGACGCGCTGTACGCCGGGCTCGCGCGCATCCACACCACCACCGACCGCACGCCCGACGAGCTGCACCGCACCGGCCTCGAGGTGATCGCGCGGCTCGCCGAGGAGTACGCGGAGGTCGGCTCGCGCGTGTTCGGCACCCGTGACCTGGCGGAGATCTTCGACAAGATGTCCGGCGACCCGGCGATGCGCTGGCGCGACGCCGGCGAGCTGCTGGCCTCCGCCCGCACGGCGATCGCCCGCGCGGAGGCCGCGGTGCCCGCCTGGTTCGGCCGTCTCGCCAGCTCACAGTGCAAGGTCGAGCCGGTGCCCGAGGCCGACGCGCCGGGCTCGCCCGCGGCGTTCTACCTGTGGCCGTCGATGGACGGGCGGCGGCCGGGGATCTACTTCGCGAACACCTACCGCGCCGAGGAACGTGACCGGTTCGTGTCGGAGGTGATGGCGTTCCACGAGGGCGTGCCGGGCCACCACTTCCAGATCGCGCTGGCCCAGGAGCTCACCCACCTGCCGCTGTTCCGCCGGGTCGTCACGCCGAACGCGTACGCGGAGGGCTGGGGCCTCTACAGCGAGCGGCTGGCCGACGAGATGGGCCTCTACTCCTCCGACGTCGACCGGCTCGGCATGCTCGCGATGGACTCGATGCGCGCCGGCCGCCTGGTGGTCGACACCGGCATGCACGCCAAGGGCTGGACGCGCGACCAGGCCGTCGCTTTCCTGCGGGACAACACGCCGATGGGGGAGCTGGAGATCGGTACCGAGATCGACCGGTACATCGCGATCCCCGGCCAGGCGCTGTCGTACATGGTCGGCAGGCTGGAGATCCAGCGCATCCGCGCGGAAGCCGAGGCGCGGCTGGGCGAGCGGTTCGACGTCCGCGCGTTCCACGACGTGGTCCTCACCAACGGCCCGCTGCCGCTGGCGGTGCTCGACCAGGTCGCGCGCGCCTGGCAGGGCTAGCCGACGCGGGCCGAGCCGAGGATGTCCTGGACGACGTCGGCGGGCAGCGGCTTCGGGTCGGCCGGGCCGCCCTCGACGTCGCTCACCACCACGAGCATCGCGACGCCGGCGGGCTTGCCCTCGTCCTCGAGCAGCACGCCGATGATCGCGATCTCGCCCTTCGCGGCCTCGCACTTGGGCACGCTGACCTTCGGGGTGACCGGGGCGGTGACCATGGCCGCCTTCTTGCCGCCGACCTCGGTCTCCTGCGGCGTGCCGACCTCGACCTTCGCGGTGTCCTTGAAGTAGCCGGTGCCGAACGACTTCGCGAAGTCGGCCACCGTCTTGTCCAGGTCGA
Source organism: Actinophytocola sp. (assembly GCA_035995025.1). Classification (GTDB taxonomy): domain Bacteria; phylum Actinomycetota; class Actinomycetes; order Mycobacteriales; family Pseudonocardiaceae; genus Actinophytocola. The sequence goes on along the minus strand of DASYKY010000069.1, from coordinate 13,696 downwards.
GGTCCGCGCCCCCCTTGCTCTCCACGTCGCCGCTGGCCGCGAAGCTGCGCACGTACGAGGCGCCCTGGCAGTCGTAGACGCCGTAGTCGGCGGAGCCGGTGAAGTCGACGTCCAGCCCGCTCGCCCGCTTGGCGTCGGACTTCTTCCAGTCCGGCGGCACCTGGTAGGTCAGCGAGGCATCGGCGGTGTTGTCGATCGTCTGCCAGCCGTCCCGCCCGCCCGGCTCGCCCGAGGACGACGGCTCAGCCGACGACGACTCCGGCGACTCCGACGACGACTCCGACGGCGGCGCCTGCTTCTCGCTCGACGTGGCCGGCGGGTTCGCCGTGTTGTTCTCGTCGCCCTTGCGGTTGACGAGCACGATCGCCACGACCGCGCCGACGATGATCACGATCGCTAGCACGCCGAGGATCATCGGCAGCTTGGAGCGCTTCGGCGGCTGCGGGCTGAAGTCCGGATACGGGTTGTACGGGTCGTACTGGCTGTACTGGCCGTACTGGCTGGACTGGTCCTGCGGTGCCCACGGGTCGGCGTGGTACGGGTTGCCGCTCTGTGCGGGGAATCCGCCCGTCTGGTAAGGATTCGCGCCGCTGGACGGGTCGTGCGGATACGCGGCGGTGCCCTGCGGCCCGGCGTTGTAGCCGTACGGGTCCGGGTTGTACGGATCGCCGCCCTGCTGTTGGCCCTGCTGTTGGCCTTGTTGTTGGCCCTGTTGGTTTCCCTGTTGATGCCACGGCGGCTGGTTCCACCCGCCTTGGCCACCCTCATTGCCCTGCCAACCGGTCACACGCTGGACCATAGTCGGCCCCGGCGGCCGTCGCGGAGATTCGCACAAGTAACGGTGTGCTATCGGAATTCGCGCTTACGTGGGATATGCACGAACAACAACCCCCAGTCGTGACGCTCTGACTCCTCTGAGTATTCTTCCGCTCCGCCCGATCGGCTCGCCTGTCACCCAGACAGGCAGAAGCGGTGACGAGGGCGCATGGGGCAGTAACTGGGGCAAGGAGGGTCATGTCCAGCAGGTTCAGGTTCGCCCGCGCGGGAGCGGGCGTCACGGGTGCGGCGGCGTTGCTGATGATGGCCGCGGCCATCCCGGCGTCGGCCGACCCGGCGACCGGGGTCGTCGACGGCGGCACCGGCGGCTACAACGTCAACGTCGGTGGTGACGGGCTGGGGAACCTCCAGACCAGCCTGATCGGCTTCCGGCTCACCGACGGCACGCAGCTCGGCATGTACTGCGTCGAGATACACACGAACATCGACCGCGACCACGAGATGGCCGAGCAGCCGTGGGACGAGTACCCGAACGCGGACTCGCCGTTCAACCAGAACCGCGACAAGATCAACTGGGTGCTGCACAACGGTTTCCCGGTGAAGAGCGTCGACGACCTGGCCGCGAAGGTCACCGAAGATGGCGCGGCGCTGAACGACGGGCTCGACGAGAAGGAGGCCATCGCCGGCACGCAGGCCGCCGTGTGGCACTTCAGCGACGACACCAATCTCAACCGCGACGAGCCGCTGCCGCACAGCGGTGACGACGCCGCGGCAGCGGACGTCGTGGCGCTGTACGACTACCTGACCGGCGACGCGAACATCGGCATCGGCGACCAGCCGACCCCGGCGCTGGCCGTCAGCCCGACCGACCTGTCCGGCAAGGCGGGCGAGCGCATCGGCCCGTTCACCGTGAACACCACGGGCTCGGTCGACAAGCTCACCTCGAACCTGCCCGAGGGCGTCAAGATCACCGACGTGGACGGCGTCGAGCTGGACGCGAGCAAGATCAAGAACGGTTCGCAGCTGTTCCTGGACGTCCCGGCGGAGGCCGCCGAGGGCGAGGCGAGCTTCGAGCTGACCGCGTCCGCGAAGGTCGACACGGGCCGGCTGTTCGTCGGCAAGGACTACAGCGAGAACCACAAGACGCAGTCGCTGATCGTGGCGAAGGCCGAGGCGAGCGAGATCACCGTGACCGGTGGCGGCAACTGGGTCGAGGCGCCCGCGCAGACCGCGCCGCCGTCGAGCACCTCGCAGACCGCGCCGCCGACCACGACGACCACCACGAGCGAGGCGGCCCCCGCGCCGCAGCCGAAGAACACCGGTGGCCTCGCGTCCACGGGCGCGTCGGTCCTCGCGCCGGTCGTGATCGGTGTCGTGCTGGTCGCAGCGGGCGTCGGCGCCCTGCTGTTCCTGCGCCGCCGCCGCAGCGCCTGACCGGTTGGTCACCCGATGGTGGCCCTCGCCCGGAATCGCCGGGCGAGGGCCACCATCGTTCGTAGTACGTTTGGTGCGGCCACCGGCTGGTCGTTCGGTGATCCTCCCGGAGGAGGCAACAATGGGCATCGACTTCGATGACCTGAAGAACAAGGCACAGGATCTCGTCGAGAAGCACGGCGACAAGATCGAGCAGGGCGTGGAGAAGGCCGGCGGCTTCGCCAAGGAGCGCTTCGGCCACGACGACCAGGTCGACGGCGTCGTGGACAAGATCCAGGATGCGATCCCGGACCGGCCCGCAGACAACGCGTGAGCAGCCCGTCCCGCAAACCGATCATGATGACGTGGCAGGGGGTCACCTCGACACGTCTCGAGTCTGTGCGCTTACTCGTGTCCGACGGCCGCCTGCGAGCCGCGGGCCGGGTCGTCGCCGCGGCGTCCCCGGCGCACGGGGCGTACAGCGCGTCGTTCGAGTTCTCCGTCGCCCGCAGCGGTGACGTGGGCAAGGGCCTGCTGCGCACCACCACGGCCGAGGAGGAGCGGCAGATCTCCGTCGGCCGCACGGAGGACGGCGTCTGGCTCATCGACCAGGGGCAGGGCACCGTGCGCGGCGAGTACGACGGCGCCATGGACGTGGACGTGTCCGGCCTGGTCACGTTCACGGCGCTGCCCATCCGCCGCTTAGGCCTGCACCGCCAGCCGTCCACGCACGAGCTGCCGGTGCTGTACGTGTCGATGCCCGACCTCGAGGTCCGGCTGGTGCACCAGACCTACCGCACGGTGTCGGTCACCGACGAGGGCGCGATCATCAACTACACGGTCCCCGACTTCACCGCCGACCTCACCGTCGACCGCGACGGCCTGGTCACCGACTACCCGGGCATCGCCACCCGCGTCTGAGTTGCCCACACCCCACCGAGTTGTCCACAGCTGCCCCATGAACAGCCTTTTCGTCAGGCCTCGCCGATAGAATGGCTGCGAGGGGTGCCCCCGGAGAGGGTGGGGGCTTTCGTTTCCTGCGTTCTGCACGCGCGTGTGTGCGCGCGGGAGGTTCTCAGCCCGGTAGGTCGCAGATCGCCGTGTCCTCCTCGATACGCAGCACGCGGCCGCCGCCCGCGCCCAGCGAGCGCAGGTCGTCGAACGCCTCGGGGTCCGTGAGGTCGATGCGCACCTCCTCGCGTGCCGCCGCGGCCCGCTGCGCCTCCAGCTCCGTCCGCGCCGCGTTCCCCGCCCGGATCGTCGCCGCCAGCCCGCCCGTCGACGCCAGCGCCCCCCGCGCCGCGCCCAGCCTGCCCAGCGCGTCGTCCACCGCGTCCAGCAGCGGGCCCCGGTTGCCCTCGCACATCGCCAGCACCGAGTCGACCGGAGTGCCCGCCACCCGCGTGCCGTCCCGGAACGAGCCCGCCGCGAGCGACAGCGCGAGCGGACCGCCGCCCCCGCCCGTCGCCGCCAGCACCGCCGCCAGGATGTGCGGCAGGTGCGACACCCGTGCCACCGCCGCGTCGTGCTCGCTCGCCGTCGTCGGCACCACCTGCGCGCCGCAGTCCAGCGCCAGCTCCGCCGCCTCCCGCCACGCGGCCGGCGCCGTCTCCTCGTCGGCCACCGCCACCCACGGCGCGTCGTCGAACAGCGACGCCGAGCCCGCGGCCCACCCGGACACCGACCGCCCCGCCATCGGATGCCCGCCGGCGTACTGCGCGGTCGGCACCACCCGGGTCACCAGGTCGGCCACCGGCTGCTTCACGCTCACCACGTCGGTCAGCCAGCACTCCGGCGCCCGCGCCGCGACCGTCCGCAGCACGCCCTCCACCGCCGGCAGCGGCACCGCCACCACGACGATCGCGTCCTGCGCGGCCGCCCGCGCCACCGCGTCGTCCACAGTGGACACTTCGTGCCCGTCCGCCGCCGCGTCCGCCGCGTCCGAAGTGGACGCCGCGGCACCCCAGGCCGTCCGTCCCGCCCGGACCGCCGCCCGCAGCACCGAACCACCGATCAGCCCCAGGCCGACCACACACACCGCTCGCACGCGATCATCCTTCCCGATCGGCTCAGCGCAGCGTGTCGAGGGCGAACGCCGCGTACATCGCCACGCCATGCGCGAACGCCGACTCGTCGAAGTGCACCCGGTTCGAGTGGTTCGGCGGCGCCTTGTCCGGCTCGGTCCCCGGCGGGCACGCACCCAGGAACGCCAGCGTGCCCGGCACCTTCTGCAGCACGTAGGAGAAGTCCTCGGCCGCCATCAGCGGGTCGGCCATCGGCGGCCCGAAGCGCGAGCCGAGCACCCCGCCGGCCAGCTCGAGCACCCGCGCCGCCACCTCGTCGTCGTTGCGGGTGGGCGGGTAGCCCGCCACCACGTCGAACGACGTCGTGCAACCGTGCGCCGCCGCGATGTTCGCGCACACCTTCGGGATCTCCTCGAGCACCTGCCGGCGCACCGCGTCCGACATCGTCCGCACGGTGCCCTCGAGCTCCGCGGTCTCCGGGATCACGTTCGACGTCGTGCCCGCCGCGATCCGCCCGACGGTCAGCACCGCCGGGTCGAACACGTTGAACCGCCGCGTCACCATCGTCTGCAGCGCACCCACCATCGCCGCCGCCGCGGGCACCGGGTCGACCGCGTGGAACGGCATCGCGCCGTGCCCGCCGCGGCCGGTCACCGTGACCGTCCACGCGTCGGCGCTCGCCATGATCGGCCCCGGCCGGCAGGTGATCACGCCGGACGTGGCGGTGGCCGTGATGTGCAGCGCGAGCGCCCGCGCCACCGGCCGCCCACCCGCGTCGAGCACGCCCTCCTCGATCATGTGCCGGGCGCCGTGGTGGCCCTCCTCGCCCGGCTGGAACATGAAGACCACCCGCCCGGCCAGCGCCTCGCGCCGCGAGTGCAGCAGCCGCGCGGCCGAGACGAGCATCGCGGCGTGCGTGTCGTGCCCGCAGGCGTGCATCTTGCCGGGCTCCTCGGACGCGAACGCCAGCCCGCTGTCCTCGGGCATCGACAGCGCGTCCATGTCCCCGCGCAGCAGCACGGTCGGCCCCGGCTGCGCGCCGTTGAGCACCGCGACGACCGAGTCGCACGACTCGCCCTTGGTCACGTACAGGTCCAGACCCTCGAGCGCGTGCACCACCGCCGCCTGCGACCGAGGTAGCCGCAGCCCCAGCTCCGGGTGCTTGTGCAGCTGCCGGCGCAACGCGACCGTGCGCGGCTGCAGCGCGCGGGCGGCCTCCACAAGTCCGGAGAACCTCGGCTCGTCGGTCACGGTCGCGGTGGTATCGGCGGGAGTCATGAGTTGATGATGGCACCCGTGGACCCAGTGTGAAGCCGTCTAACGGCGTGTAATGACGCCGCGCCGACACCAGCCCACCCGCTCCTTCCTGCGGAGGGGCAACAGGAATACGGTGTCACCCATGGCCGAGGAGGATTCGGTGCCCGGTTTCGCGATCGCGTGCGTTCGTGAGGACGGCAGGTGGCGGTGCACCGCGATGGACTCCTCGGTCCTGGGGGAGCTCGACGTCGCGATCACCGAGCTGCGCAAGGTCCGCTCGACCGGCGCGATCATCGGCCTGCTCGGCGTCGACGACCAGTTCTTCGTGCTGCTGCGCCCCTCGCCGCGCGGGATCTCGCTGCTGCTGTCGGACGCCGCGGCGGCGCTGGACTACGACATCGCCGCGGACGCGCTCGACCTGCTGCGCGTGGAGCCGCCGTCGGAGGACGACGACGAGGTGTGGCCGGAGGGCGCGCTGGACATCCTGGCCGACATCGGCCTGCCGGCCGCCGAGCTGCAGGTCATCGCCGGCGAGACGGACCTGTACCCGGACGAGCAACTGCAGATGGTGGCGCAGCGCTGCGGGTTCGCGGACGAGTTCGCCAAGCTCCTCGACACCATCCCGCAGTGAGCTCCGACGAGGACCTCATGCGCGCGGCCGTCGCGGCGGCCCGGCGCGCGACCGCGACCGAGGACGTGCCGATCGGCGCCGTCGTGCTGGACCCGTCCGGCGAGGAGCTGGCGAGCGAGTGCAACGCCCGCGAGGCCATGGGCGACCCGACCGCACACGCGGAGCTGCTGGCCCTGCGCGCGGCGGCCGCCCGCCGCGGCGACGGCTGGCGCTTGACCGGCTGCACGCTCGTCGTGACGGTCGAGCCGTGCACGATGTGCGCCGGCGCGCTGGTGCTGGCCCGGATCGCGCGGGTGGTGTTCGGCGCGTGGGAGCCGCGGACGGGCGCGGTCGGTTCCCTGTGGGACGTCGTGCGGGACCGCAGGCTGACCCACCGCCCGGAGGTCGTCCCCGGCGTCCTGGCCGACGAGTGCTCGGCCCTGCTGGACGAGTTCTTCGCCGCCCACCGCTGACGTGATCACCGGCCCATGCGGTGCAGCACGCCGTCCAGCCCCGCGTAGATAGCGTCGAACTCGCCGTCGATCCACCTGACCAGTTCGTGGTCGAGCTCCTCGTCCCCGCCGAGCGCGCGGGCTAGGCCCGAGGTGTGCACGACGGTTTCGGCGGTGGGGATGGCAAGCGCTTGCGCCACCGTGACCCTGCCGCGCGGATAGTCGAGCAGGCGGCCCGGCGCCCCGTCGAACGCGTCCGCGCACGCTCTTGTGGACGCCCGGAACGCGGCGAACGGGTCGGCTCCGAGCGCGTCGGCGTCCCGCATCGCATCCACACGTCCCACTCGGTTCACGGAGTCGGCCGCGCCCAGTCGCCGTCCCGCACGGACCGCAGCCGCGCCTCGAACCCGCCGGCCGCGAGCAGGAAGCGGTCGATGATGTTCCTGTCAGGCGCGGCATTCATGACAATCGTCGCCCTGGTGCGCTGAACCGCCTCGCAACGGCCACAGTGGACAAAAAAGGACGCCGGACGTGTCGTGTTCAACACGCCCGGCATCCCGTCGGTTCAGCGCGGTAGCGGTGGGATTTGAACCCACGGAGGGCGTGAACCCTCACGCGCTTTCGAGGCGCGCTCCTTCGGCCGCTCGGACACGCTACCGCCGAGAACGATACCGGACCGGTTTTCCGGGGCCGGAGGGCGGCTGTGGCCATGTGCATCTGTGCAGAGTGTTGCTCGTTGGTCTTCTCTCGTTCACTCGATCGGGGCATCATGCGGTGTCCCCCATTACGGGGGTTGAGGGGTCAACGGGAGGGCCAGCACGGTGCGGAAGAGGCAACGGCAGGGACTGGTGTTACTCGGCATGGCGGTGTTAGCGCTGGGAGTGGTGATTCCAGCTAGCGCCGCCGCCGGCGACACGCGAATCCACGACATCCAGGGGAACACGCAGCTGTCCGGGCTGGACGGTCAGCAGGTTTCGGACGTTCCGGGCGTCGTGACGGCCATTCGGGCGTTCGGGTCCGCTCGGGGGTTCTGGATGCAGGACGCAACGCCGGACAAGGACCCGGCTACCAGCGAGGGCATCCTCGTGTTCACCGGATCGAGCACGCCGAACGTCAAGGTGGGTGACGCTGTCACGGTGAGTGGCACCGTCGACGAGTTCTACCCCGACGCGCCGGCCGACAAGTCCGTCCAGCAGGCGACCACCGAGCTCACGAAGGCCACCTGGACCGTCGAGTCCAGCGGGAACGCGTTGCCGACCGCGGAGGTCATCGGGTCGCGGACCGTGCCCGACACGATGGCGCCGGATGCCGACGGCGGCAACGTCGAGGCGCTCAAGCTGCGTCCGAAGAAGTTCGCCATCGACTACTGGGAGTCGCGCGAGGGCATGCTCGTGCGGGTCGACGACGCGCGGGTCGTGGGGCCGACCAGCGAGTTCAACGAGGTCTTCATCACTACGAAGCCGCGGCAGAACGTGTCCGCGAACGGCGGCACGATCTACCCGAGCTACCGGGAGGCGAACACCGGCCGGGTCAAGGTCGAGTCGCTGATCCCGTTCGCGCAGCACCCGTTCCCCCAGGCCAACGTGAACGACACGCTCGCCGGCGAGACGTCCGGGCCGGTCGAGTACGACCAGTTCGGCGGCTACAACATCCAGGCCACCTCGCTCGGTGACCTCGTGTCCGGCGGCCTCCAGCCCGAGACGACCCGCCCGCAGAAGGACCGCGAGCTCGCCGTCGCCACGTACAACGTCGAGAACCTCTCGCCGAACGACGATCAGGCGAAGTTCGACACGCTCGCGCAGGGCATCACGACCTCGCTCGCGAACCCGGACATCGTGTCGCTGGAGGAGATCCAGGACAACAACGGCGCGACCGACGACGGCACGGTGGCCGCCGACGTGACGCTGCAGCGGTTCGTCGACGCGATCGTCGCCGCCGGCGGCCCGCACTACGAGTCGCGCGAGATCGACCCGGTGAACGACCAGGACGGCGGTGAGCCGGGCGGCAACATCCGGGTGGCGTTCCTGTTCAACCCCGCCCGCGTGTCCTTTGTGGATCGCCCGGGCGGCGACTCGACGACCGCGGTGGCGGTCACCGGCAAGCACGAGCCGGCGCTGTCGGTGTCGCCGGGCCGGATCGACCCGGCCAGCGAGGCGTGGACGGCCAGCCGCAAGCCACTGGCCGGCGAGTTCGTCTTCCGCGGCAAGACGGTGTTCGTGGTGGCCAACCACTTCAACTCCAAGGGTGGCGACCAGCCGATGTACGGCCGCTTCCAGCCGCCGACCCGCAGCAGCGAGACGCAGCGGACGGCGCAGGCAACCGAGGTCAACGACTTCGTCGGGCAGCTGCAGCACGTCGACCGGCGGGCCAACATCGTGGTGCTCGGCGACCTGAACGACTACCAGTTCTCCCCGGCACTGAGCGAGCTGACCAGCCACCACCGGCTGACGGACCTGATGAACACGCTGCCGCGCGACGAGCGCTACAGCTACGTGTTCGAGGGCAACTCGCAGGCGCTGGACCACGCGCTGGTGTCGGGCCAGATGGTGCCGGACTACGACGTGGTGCACGTGAACGCGGAGTTCGCCGACCAGGCCAGCGACCACGACCCGCAGGTCGTCCGGTTGACGGTCCTCGGGTAGGGAATACTGCCTTGACGTTCAGCTGACGTGGGAGACGAGGAGGACGTCATGGAAGCTGACCAGCAGAAACGGGGGAACGGGGTGGAGGAACAGCCGAAAGGCCGCCATTCGGCGCCGGATGGTGCGGACCGCCACCCGTTGATAGACCTCGACCGGGACCCGAATCCGGGAGTCGCGGACCACGCGAAGCCGGACGAGGACTAGTCGAAGAAACGAACGCCGGGCGTCCATGATCACGGACGCCCGGCGTTTCGCCTGCTCGGAGCGCGGAGGATGCGGGATTTGAACCCGCGAGGGTTTTAACACCCAACACGATTTCCAATCGTGCGCACTAGGCCACTATGCGAATCCTCCGCCGGGCAGCCTACCGGAGGCGGCGGGGCGGCCGACAACGCCTCGGACCACGTGTGAGGCCGTTCGGGCCGGGTAGTCCTCGGGCGCAACACCGAGCAGGAGAGGTGAGGACTTATGCCTCACGACAACGACGTGAACATCGAGAAGGGCACCGGCGTCGGAACCGACGGCAGCCTGCAGAGCGCGAAGGAAGACTTCTTCGACCACGGCGCCGACCACAGCGCCGAGGAGGGTGCGGGCGTCGGCACGGACGGAAGCCTCCCGGAGGAGGCGGAGGTCCGCGACGCGACCGACCCGGCGTACCCCGGGCGCGAGGAAGGGATAGACCCGCACCGGGACGACGCCGAGCGCTAGGGCTTCAGGCCCAAGCAGTGACCATCGGCGACGCGGAAATGTCCGCGTCGCCGATGGTTTCCTTGTCCTATCGCCAGGCGCCATGGCGCGAGTAGGGCTCGCCGCGGCGGTACAGCTCGACGCCGACCGCGGTGTAGGGGACGGTCTCGGCAGGTAGGGCGTCGAGCGGGTACCAGCCGATGCCGCCGCACTTGCCGGGCTCGGCGTTGCGCGGCTCGCCTGCCCAGTCGGTCGCCTCGAAGAAGAAGCCGAGCCGCGCCTCCTCACCTGCCGCCCGGTGGTGGACGACCGTGGCGAGCCGGGTGCCGATGACCTCCACCCCGACCTCTTCGCGAGCTTCACGCCGCAACGCGGCGGCGAGGTCCTCGTCTGGCTCGACCTTGCCGCTCGGCAGATTCCACTGCCCATCCGCGTAGCCCGTGTTCTGCCGTAACGCGAGCAGGACGTTTCCGTCGAGCACGAGCAGCAGGAACACGTCGGCGAACGTCCGGAATTCCACATCGGCGACGCTATCGGCGGGCACCGACGATGCGGCCTCGGCCCGGTCTGTTGTGCGTGCAGCGCGGGCGGCGGCGATGATCGGCGCAACGATGTCGATTTAGGGGTTTCTCGATGCGTCGAATGTGGTGGCTGCCCACCCTGCTCGTGATCGTCTGGCTGGCGCTCGGGGCGCTCGGTGGGCCGTTCGCCGGCAAGCTCGCCGACGTCGCGGAGAACGACAACGCCGCGTTCCTGCCCGACTCCGCCGAGGCCACCGAGGTCGCTCACCTGCAGCGGCAGTTCAGCGACAGTGACCGGGCGGTCCTCCCCGCGGTCGTCGTCATCGCGCGGGACGGCGGTGTCACCGCCGCGGACGCCCGGTACGTGGCCGGACTGGCTACCGCGCTGGCACGCGTCGACGGGGTCGTGGCACCCGTGCCGCGGCCCGTGCCGTCCAAGGATCGTGAGGCGCTGCAGCTCGTCGTATCGATCCACGGGGGTGGCGATCCCGGCAAGGTGGTCGAGAACGTCCGCGAGGTGCTGGCCGACGGCAAGCCCGCCGGGCTGACCGTGCTGGTGACCGGGCCCGCCGGGCTGATCGCCGACCTCATCGCCTCGTTCGGCGGTCTGGACGGGCTGCTCCTGGTTGTCGCCGGGCTCGTCGTCGTGGTGATTCTGGTCGTCGTGTACCGCAGTCCCGTGCTGCCGTTGCTCGTGCTCCTCACCGCCGTGTTCGCTCTCGGGGTCGCGAGCTTCGTCGTCTACCACCTGGCCGACAGCGGCACGCTGACGCTGAACGGGCAGAGCCAGGGCATCCTGTTCATCCTCGTGTTCGGTGCGGCCACCGACTACGCGCTGCTGCTGGTGTCCCGGTTCCGCGAAATCCTCCGGGACACCGAAGACCGGTACACCGCGATCAAGGCGGCCTGGCGGGCGACGATCGCGCCGATCGCCGCGTCCGCCGGGACGGTCATCCTCGGACTGCTGTGCCTGCTGTTCTCCGAGCTCAACTCGAACCAGGGCCTCGGACCCGTCGGCGCGATCGGGATCGGCGGGGCGTTGCTTGCCTCGCTGACGTTCCTGCCGGCCGCGCTCGCGCTGCTCGGGCGGGCCGCGTTCTGGCCGTTCCGGCCCGAGTACGGCTCGGCGAACCCCGACCACGTCGGTCTGTGGGGGCGTGTCGCGCGGCTCGTCGGCGCCCGGCCGCGGGTGATATGGATCGTGACCACGCTCGTGCTGCTCACCGGGGTCGCGTTCCTGCCCCAGCTGCGGGCGAGCGGCACCGCCCAGTCGGACCTGTTCCTGTCCGAAGTGGACTCGAAGGTCGGGCAGCAGGTGCTCAACGAGCACTTCCCGGGCGGCTCGGGCTCGCCGACCGTGGTGATCGCCGACGAGTCCGCGGCGCAGGACGTGCTCGCCGCGACCCGCGTGCCGGGTGTGTTCACGGTGGCGGTGGCCGCCAACCGGAACGGGAAGGTCCTCATCCAGGCGGTGCTGGACGAGCCGGCCGACTCCGCGGCCGCGTTGTCCACTGTAGAACGCATCCGGGCCGCGGTGCACGCCGTGCCCGATGCGGACGCCAAGGTCGGTGGGCAGAGCGCCATCTTGCTCGACACGCGGCAGGCGTCCGAGCACGACCGCACACTGATCATCCCGATCGTGCTCGCGGTGATCTTCCTGGTGCTGGCGTTGCTACTGCGTGCGCTGGTGGCGCCGCTGCTGTTGATCGCGACCGTGGTCCTGTCGTTCGGGGCGACGATGGGCGTGTCCGCGCTGGTGTTCAACCACATCCTCGACTTCCCGGGGTCGGACCCGGCGATCCCGTTGTTCGGCTTCATCTTCCTGGTGGCGTTGGGCATCGACTACAACATCTTCCTGATGACGCGGGTGCGCGAGGAGTCGATCGCGACCGACACCCGCACCGGCACGCTGCGCGGGCTCGAGGTGACGGGCGGCGTGATCACCTCCGCCGGCGTGGTGCTGGCCGCGACGTTCGCGGCGCTGTCCGTGATCCCGGTGCTGTTCCTCGCGCAGATCGCGTTCATCGTGGCGTTCGGCGTGCTGCTCGACACGATCGTGGTGCGGTCGCTGCTGGTGCCCGCGCTGACCATCGACATCGGACCGAAGATCTGGTGGCCTGCGCGGCTGTCTCGCGCACCGCGGAAGGTGGCGGAGCCGGAACGGGTCGCTGTCGATTGATCTTGGGCGGATTTGCCTGGCGTGATCGCGGCTGTGGTGCTGCTCGTTTCGCGGGCTGTTTGGCGGCGTCGCATCGAGGAGTGGCTTGGGTGAGTCCGGTGAGGATGGTCGCGTGGAGCGGTTGTTGAGGTGGTCGGCTGTTTGGGCGGTGGCAGCTCGGTGCGCGTTGACGGGCGTATCTGATTTGCCTGATCGGTTTGGGTGGACTGGTGAGTTGGCGTGGGGTGGACGGAGCGCGGGTGTTGGCGATGGCTGAATGGGGGATGGGCGAGTTGGGCTCGCAGGAACTGGGCCTGGTGAAGGGCGCTGGGTCGAGAGTGAACCGAGCGGGTTGAGACAGGCGAGCGGAGCGGTGCCTCGCCAACGAGGCGGGCGAGTGAATTGATCGAGTTGGGTTGACCCGAGCTGGGTCTGGCTGGGCTTGGATGAATTGGGGTGGCTCGGCAAGTGGCACGCAGATCTGAGTCGCGGCCCGATGAACGGGACAGCGCTTGTGGAGTTCGCAGGTGGGGAGGGCGAGGAGGGCTGAGGCGAACCGGGCTGGGGTTGGGTGGACCGAGTCGGGGCTGAGGTGGTTGGGCTTGGCCTGCGCGGCCGTGGTGAGCGGGGCTGCGGTTAGTGGCTTGGGCGGTCGGTGATGGTGGCGCATCGGGATGGTTGGGAATGGGCGTGCTGAGCTTGGCCCTGTGATCCGGACACCTGACCTGAGGTGGCCTCGGTCACCAGGGAAGATGTTCCGGTGCCTGCACCACACCCACCAGAGTCCCGGCAGCGTGCCGTCGAGCTGGCTCGTCAGGGCGACAAACCGGTCGCCGCGTTGGCGAAGGATCTGGGCATCAGCCGGTCCTGTATGCGGAACTGGATGGCCAGGCCGACGCCGACGACGCCGGCGGTAGCGCGACCCGGTTGACCAGCGCGGAGAAGAAAGAGCTGGCCGAGTTGCGGCGGAAGAATCGGCAGCTTGAGGTGGAGAACGAGATCCTCAAACGTGCTGCCTTGAACTCAACGGGTCAGTGCAACAGTGCGGCGAGTCTATCGGCCGGGGTGTCGTAGTCGAGGGTCTTGCGGGGTCGGCTGTTGAGTTTGGTGGCGATGGCGTCGAGGTCGTCTTGGGTCAGGCCGGCCATGCTGGTT
>DASYKY010000068.1:0-18552 GCA_035995025.1 Actinophytocola sp. | reverse complement strand
CGTCGGGTCGCTGCTCGTCGGTTCCGGCGAACAGGTACCGCTGGTAGGCGCGAACCGCCTCGTTCGTCAGGGGCGCCGCGGCAACCTTGCGTGCCATCTCCTCGAACTCCGCGCGCGGGAACACGTACAGGCAGTGGTCCTGGCCCTTGGTGACCATCAGCCCACCCGCGAGCGCATCTCGGAACTTGGCAGGCAGCGTGAGCCGCCCCTTGTCGTCCAACTTGGGGGTGTGCGTACCGAGAAACATCGGCGACCCACCTCCCCACCGGCCCGGGTGGGCCAGTCATGAGGCCCCCGTCTGCCCCACTTGCGGCCACCGTACCCCACTTTTCACCACAGTCAACGGCGAATCCGCGGGAAAGATCGCCAGGCGACAGGTGTTTCCGCAGGTGAGCGCCCGGGGTGCGAAGTGGGGGGCGGTGGCGGGCTCCCCCGACCGGGTGCCCTCACGGGGAGGCCGGAAGGCCCGATAAACCCCGCGCGGAGCCCATGCGTCCTTGGGTCGGCGACCGCCGGAGGCGTGGCCGGGGCAACGGTGGGGAGTGGTGGGGAGAGACGTGCGAGATCGGGTGTGCACGGCCTGTGCGAACTGTGCGCCGGGATTACCAAGATCCGCAGCACGAACAGGCCGGGAGGCGTAGACAATGGAGGCACAACCAGACTTCTCAGCGGTTTGACACACTTCCGAGAAGGCTTGCGCCGAAGAATGAGTTCCAGGAGGTCGCGTGACGTCCAGTACGCCGCCATCGGCGCTGCCCGGTAACCCCTACGCAGCGTCCGGCGGAGACCCCTACTCCGGACATTCGTCCGAGACGAACAACAACCACTTCCGGAACGTCACCCCCCTGGACGAGCTCAACCAGACCGCCCAGCGCATCGCGGCCAACGTCGAGCGCGTCCTCGTGGGCAAGCCGGAAGTCGTGCGCATCGCGCTGGTCACCCTGCTCGCCGAGGGACACCTCCTGGTCGAGGACGTGCCGGGGGTCGGCAAGACCTCGCTGGCCAAGGCGCTCGCCCGGTCGATCGACTGCACGGTCAGCCGCATCCAGTTCACGCCGGACCTGCTACCCAGCGACGTCACCGGTGTCTCGATCTTCAACCGGCAGACCAACGAGTTCGAGTTCCGGCCCGGCCCGGTGTTCGCGAACATCGTGGTCGGCGACGAGATCAACCGCGCCTCCCCCAAGACGCAGTCGGCGCTGCTCGAGTGCATGGAGGAGGAGCAGGTCACCGTCGATCTGAACACCTACCAGCTCGACGCGCCGTTCATGGTCATCGCGACGCAGAACCCCATCGAGATGGAGGGCACCTACGCGCTGCCCGAGGCGCAGCGCGACCGGTTCACCGCGCGCGTGTCGATCGGCTACCCCGACCCGGCCGCCGAGCTCGCGATGGTCGACGAGCACGCCGCGCACAACCCGCTCGCCGACCTGCAGCCGGTGTCGCACGCCGACCAGGTGCGCAAGCTGGTCGAGACCGTGCGCGGGGTCAAGCTCTCCCCCGACATACGCCGTTACGCCGTCGAGCTCGTGTCGACCACCCGCCGGCTGCCGGAGATCCGCATCGGCGCCTCGCCGCGGTCCACGCTGCACCTGGTCCGCGCGGCCCGCGCGCAGGCGGCCCTGTCCGGCCGCGACTTCGTGGTGCCCGACGACATCCACGCGGTGGCCGTGCCGGTCCTCGCGCACCGGCTCGTCCTGACCCCGGAGGCGCAGGCGGGCCGGCGCTCGACCGCCGAGCTGATCCGCTCGCTCGTGCAGCGGGTGCCGGTGCCGCAGGCGGCCCCGGACCCGGGCGCGCACGCGCACTGGTCAAGGAAGAGGTAGGCGGTGGCGCGGCCGGTACGCGGTGCGCTGTCCGGGTTGACCACGCGCGGCCGGTGCCTGCTGGCCGCGGGGCTCGCGGCCGCGCTGTGCTCGGTCATCCTCAACGAACGCGACCTGCTGCGGGTGTCGGTGTTCGTGGTCTCGCTGCCGCTGCTCGTCTGCTTCCTCACCGCCGTGGCCCGCGTCGGGCTGCACGCGCAACGCCAGATCGTGCCGATCCGGGTGCCGGTCGGCGGGCGCGCCGAGGTCTCGCTGCACGTCCGCAGCACCGGCCGGCTGCCAACGGGCGGCCTGCTGGTCGCCGACGGTGTGCCGTACTCGCTTGGCGGCAAGCCGCGGTTCGTCATCGAGCACCTGCCGCGCCACACCGGGACCCGGCTGCGGTACTCGGTGCAGCCGATGCTGCGCGGCATCCAGCAGCTCGGCCCGCTCAAGGCGACGATCACCGACCCGTTCGGGCTGGCCGAGTTCGAGCGGGAGCTCGCGCACACGTCGCGGCTGATCGTGGTGCCGAGGATCGTGAAGCTCGCCGGCGTGCCCGGCGGGTCCGGGCTCGGCTCCGGCGACGACGGCTCGGTGCGGCTGGCCGCCGGCCAGGGTGAGGACGACGCGATCGTGCGCCCGTACCGGCAGGGCGACGACCTGCGCAAGGTGCACTGGCGCTCGACCGCCAAGCGCGACGAGATGATGGTGCGCGTCGAGGAGCGCCCGTGGCGCGGCGGCACGACCGTGCTGCTCGACCACCGCGCGGGCGCGCACCGCGGCACCGGCACGGCGGCCTCGCTGGAGTGGGCGGTGTCCTTCGTCGCGAGCATCTGCCTGCACCTGCACCGCTACGGCCAGCGGATCCGGCTGGTGACCGAGAGCGGGCGGCTGATCGTCAGCGACACCGGCGACGGCACGCACAACGACAACGCGGTGCTCGACGCGCTCGCCGCGCTGCAGGCCACGCCGCAGCACGAGATCGGCGCGCTGAACGACCCCGCGCACGGCCAGGAGCTGATCGCGATCCTCGGCGCGACGACTCCTGAGTCGCTGAGCAACCTGATCGGGCAGCGCTCCCGCGGCACCCGCAGCCTCGCCGTCCTGCTGGACACGACGGCCTGGGGCGCGAACGGCGCCGACGGCACCGGCTCGGCCGACGACCCCACCGACATCGACGGGGCGACCGCGCTGCTGCGCGGCGCGGGCTGGGGCGTGACGGTCGCCCGCCCGAACGTCCCGATGACCGCCACCTGGGCCACCCTCTGCCGCACGCATGGCAACCGCAACGACTCGATGATCATGGGAGTTGGCCAGTGAGCGGAGCTTGCGGAGCGAACCGTTCAACAGTGAGCGGAGCTTGCGGAGCGAACCGTTCAACAATGAGCGGAGCTTGCGGAGCGAACCATCAGATACAGGGCGACCGCGAGCGGCGCCACGGAGCCTGCGAGGGGGCGTCGTGAGTGCTCCCCCGATGACTCCGCCGCCGGTGACGCCCCGGTCGACGCAGACAGGGCCGCCGCCCGCGCCGACGACCGGTAACGAGCTGACCTCCCAGCAGTGGTCGATGACCGTGACGCCGGTGGTCGCCGCGGTGACCACGCTGTGCGCGTCCCTCGCGCTCGCCGGGGTGATCGACGGGCTGCGCTGGTGGGGCTACGCGGGCGTGGCGGTCACCGTGGTGACCGCGGCCGGGCTCGGGCTGCGCGCCGTGCGCACGCCGATCCTGCTCGTCGGCCTCGCGCAGATGTTCGCGCTGCTGTGCCTGCTCGTCGCGCTGTTCACCGACAAGGGCGTCCTCGGGCTGTTACCCGGCCCGGCCGCGCTCGGCGAGCTGGGCGACGTGCTGCGCACGTCCATCGAGGTGGTGCGCACCGGCGTGCCACCCGTAGACGCGACCCCGGCCGTGCTGTGCCTCGTGGTGATCGCGATCGGCCTCGTGGCCGTGCTCGTGGACACGCTGGCGGTCTCCGCCGGCACGCCCGCCGCGTGCGGGCTGGTGCTGCTGTGCGTGTACGCGGTGCCTGCGTCCCTCGCCGACGAGATGCTGCCGTGGTGGGCGTTCGTGCTCGGCGCGGTCTCGTTCGCCGCGCTGCTCGCCGTGGACGGCGCGCACCGCCACCAGCAGTGGCGCAACCGGCCGGTCGTGCAGGGCACCAGCGCCGGCGTCGGCTCGCCGGCCGCGCTCGTGTCCGGCGCGGTGGCGATCGCGCTGTTCGCCGGCGCCACGGTGACGTTCATCGGCACGGTCGGCCAGCTGCCGGGCGGGCAGGGCAACGGCGGCCAGGGCGGCCTCGGCCTCAACCCGTTCACGCAGCTGCGCGGCATGCTCGACCAGGACGGCAACGTCGAGCTGTTCCGCGTCCGCGGGCTCGGCGACGACGGGCGCTACCTGCGGGCGCTGACGCTCGGCGACTTCAACAGCAACGGCGGCTGGGGCGGCGCGAACCGCCTGCAGGACGGCGTCTCCGCCGACCGCCCGCTGCCGCCGCCACCCGGCACCGAGACCTTCGGGCCGTCGGCGGACACCGTCGACATCGAGATCGAGCCGGTGAACTCCAAGGACAAGTGGGCGCCGGTGTTCGGCTCCCCGCGGCGGCTGCGCGACCTGCCGGTCGGCATGCGCTACGACCCGACCGGCGGCATGGTGTTCAGCGAGCGGTCGCAGACGCTGCCGACCTACGTGGAGGAGGCCGACCTCAGCGCGCCGACCGCCCGGCAGATGCGGGACGCGCTGCCGGCCTCACCACGCGACATCGACCCGCGCTACTTCGCGCAGAACGGCATCGACCGGCAGGTCCGGCAGCTGGCGGAGCGGCTGACCTCGGGCCTCGGCCCGACGTTCGACAAGGTCAAGGCGATCCAGGACTACTTCGCCCCGAGCAACGGCTTCGTCTACGAGACGGAGACCGCGACGGGCAGCGACGAGGACGCGCTGACCGACTTCCTGTTCCGCAGCAAGTCCGGGTTCTGCGAGCAGTACGCGTCGTCGATGGCGATCCTGCTGCGTGCGGCCGGCATCCCGTCACGGGTGGCGATGGGCTACACCGCCGGGTTCGAGTCGGGCGACTACCGGTCGATCACGACGCAGAACGCGCACGCGTGGGTCGAGGTGTTCTTCCCCGGCCTCGGCTGGCAGCTGTTCGACCCGACCCCGCTGAGCGACGGCACGACGTACACGCCGCCGTACCTGTCGGAGAGCGGCTCGCAGGGTCCGCAGGACGACCCGAACCGGGCCGAGCGCAACTCGTCGACGCCGTCCACTCCGGCCGGTACGCCGGGCAACAAGGAGGACCAGCTGAACCAGCAGGCCGGTGCCGCGGGCGCGGGCCAGCAGGCGGACAGCTCGCCGAGCTGGGCCTGGGTCACGATCATGGCGCTGGGCGTGGTGTCGATCGGGGCGACCGCCCTCGCGCTCGCGGGGCGGCGGCGCGAGCTCACCGTGCCGATCGCCGGGGCGGGCTGGGTACTGACGCTCGTGTTCCTCGCGGGCATCGTGTCGTGGTGGCTGGCCGCGCTGGTGGTGGTGCTGGTCATCGCGGGCGCGCCCGGCGTGGTCCGGGAACGGCAGCGGATGCGCAGGCGCCACGAGGTGCTCAGGAACGGCCCGGCGGCGGCGACGTCCGCGTGGGCGGAGCTGCTCGCGGAGTCGACCGACCGGGGCGCGGAGATCAACGACACCGAGACGGTCCGGGTGGCCGCCCGGCGGCTGGCCACCGAGCACGAGCTGGACGACGAGGGCAAGCAGGCGCTGCGCACGGTCGTCGGCGAGGTGGAGCGTTCCTGGTACGGCGGCACCGACGAGACGGACCCGAAGCTGGGCACCGCGTTCGACGCGCTGATCCGCGGCCTGCGCCGCACGGACCCGCTGGGCTGGAAGGAAAGGCTGCTGCCGCGCTCGATCCTGCGCCGTCGCCGGTAGCCACGGGGCACCGGCCGCCCGCGGGCGGCCGGTGCCGTCGGGTCAGACCGCCGGGTAGCGGTTGTAGTCCGGGAAGTTGCCGTACAGGAGCTCGTCCTCCGGGCCCTGGGTCACCGCGTGCACCAGGTGCACGCCGCCGACGAACGCGCCCTTCCACGAGCCGCCCCGGCCGCCGAACGGCTCCTCCCGGTCACCGCGGGAGCGGGGCTTGTTCACGCCGACCTTGAACGCCTGCACGTGCTGGGCGAGGTCGTCGGCCAGCTCCGGGTCGTCGCAGGCGATGCTCGCGACGAGCGCGCCGTTGGACGCGTTCATCTGCGCCAGCAGCTCCGACTTCGTGTCCACCACGACGATCGTGTCCACCGGGCCGAACGGCTCCTCGTGCATGAGCCGCGAGGCGCCGGGCGGGGCGAGCAGCGCGGTCGGCGCGACGTAGGCCGACGTGTCCTGGCCCGGCATGAACCGGCCCTGGTCGAGCGAGCCGCGGTAGAGCGGCACGGCGCCGTGGTGCAGTGCCTCGTCCACCCGCTTGCGCAGGTCGGTCGCCTTGGTCGCGGAGATCATCGGGCCGAAGTCCAGCACCGGCAGCGCGGGATCGGACTCGCCGGTCGCATCGTCGGTGTCGACCGCGAGCGGGTGGCCGAACCGGATCGACTGCACGACCGGCAGGTAGGTGGCCAGGAACGCGTCGACGAGCCCGCGCTGCACCACGAACCGCGGATAGGCCGTGCAGCGCTGCTTCGCGTACTCGAAGCCCTTCTTCAGGTGCGCGGACAGGCCCGCCCAGTCGGAGAACTCCCAGATGCCCCAGCAGTTCAGGCCCTCCTGCTCGAGCATGTGCCGCTTGCCGGTGTCGACGAGCTGTGTCGCGACCTTGCCGCCGTTGTCCCGGCCGCCGACGAACGCGAGCGCGCCGAGCTCCATGGAGCGGACCAGCGCGCCGGAAAGCTTGGAGCCGTCGCCGGACAGCAGCGTGACCGGCAGGCCGGCGTCGTTCATCAGCGCGTGCGCGACGGTCAGGCAGACCGCGCCGCCCTGCGTCGGCGTCTTGGCGATCACCGCGTTGCCGGCCAGCAGCTGCACCAGCTCCGCGTGCACCAGCACCGACATCGGGTAGTTCCAGCTCGCGATGTTGCTGACCGGGCCGGACAGCGGCGTCCGCTCGAAGGGCCTGCCGTGCGCGTCGGTGGCGAGCATGTCGTCGATGTGCTCGAGGTACCACCGCACGCCGTCCAGCGCCCGGTCGACGTCGGCGCACGCGAGCTTCCACGGCTTGCCGATCTCCCAGCCGAGCAGCAGGGCCAGGTCGTCGCGGACCTCGGTCATCGCCTCGACCGCGGCGGTCACCCGGGCCCTGCGCTCGGCCAGCGGGACGGTCGCCCATTCGCGGTGCTGCTGCTGGGCGGCGGCGACGGCCTTCAACGCGGTCGGCTCGTCCACTTTGGACAGCTGACCGAGGCCGGTCTGGTCGACCGGGGTGATCATCGGGGATCGCTCGCCCGCGTCCTGCCAGCGCCCTTCGTACAGGTTGCGCAGCCGGTCGCCGGCAAATCCGGCCGGGGCCACCTTGGCGACCCGCTCGGCCAGTCTCGTCCACTGTGCGTGTTCGGGAATCCGCAGACCCACGGCAGTCCTCCCCATCGAAAGGTGTCGGGTGCCGTTCTGATGGTGCCGCACGGGTCCTCGGAAAACACTCGGGATGCGTTCGACGTCACGCATGAGTGATCGCCGGGTGCCACCAATGGCGCCCGGCGATCTCAGTGCGGAACCGCGGCTACGGCTCCTCGTCGAACCGCTTGCGGAAGCGGTCCTCCATACGCTGGGAGAACGAGCTGCGGCGCGCCTTGGGCGACCCGCCGCCTTCTGACTCCCCGGCGCCCTCCTCGCTCTCGCCGCCATGTCGCAGGGCGGAGAGCGTGAGCAGCGCACCGAAGAACATGACCAGGAAGCCGAGCAAACTGACTACCGGGACGCCACCAGGCTTCAGCGGCAGGATTACTCCCAGCACCAGAAGCGCGACACCCAACACGAACAGCGCGATGCCCTGAAGGCGTCGGCGCCGGGATGGACGGCGCAGGCGCGCGCCGCGCACCGTGGATGCGAACTTGGGATCCTCGGCGTATAGCGCACGCTCAATCTGGTCGAGCAGTCGCTGCTCGTGCTCGGAGAGTGGCATTCGTTCCTCCTCCGGCACAGCGGTCGCGAGCGCCGGGCTCTCACGGTCATTGGCCGCCGGTCCCGGCGGGCGCCCCCCAGGGGGCGTCACCCCCCAGGATACGAGCCGCGAGCCTCCGCGACTACCCGATCCGGAATCATGGTCGTATGCATCCGCAAAACCCGGCCGCTTGCGAGTGTGCCACTAGCCCGCTCGAGCCCGTTCAGGTGGGCTGAATGGATCCCGACCGCGCGTTGCGCCAGATCGCGTTCCTGCTGGAACGAGCGGGTGAGCCCACCCACAAGGTACAGGCATTCCGGCGTGCCGCCGGCGTCGTCGCGGGGCTCGACGACGGCGAGCTGGCGGCTCGCCTGAGCGCCGGCACATTGACGGCCCTGCCCGGCATCGGCCGCTCCACCGCGGGGGTGATCACCGAGGCCGCGCGCGGCGAGACGCCCTCCTACCTCGCCCGGATGCTCGACGCGGGCATCGAGCCCGTCGCGGGCGGCGAGGAGCTGCGCACGCAGCTGCGCGGCGACTGCCACACCCACTCCGACTGGTCCGACGGCGGCAGCCCGATCCGGGAGATGGCCGAGACCGCGAAGCTGCTCGGCCACGACTGGATGGTGCTCACCGACCACTCCCCCCGGCTGACCGTGGCCAACGGCCTGACCGCCGAGCGGCTGTGGCGCCAGCTGGACGTCGTCGAGGAGCTCAACCGCGAGCTGGCCCCGTTCCGCGTCCTCACCGGGATCGAGGTCGACATCCTGGACGACGGCGGGCTCGACCAGACCCCGGAGCTGCTGGCCCGGCTGGACCTCGTGGTCGCGAGCGTGCACTCGAAGCTGCGGATGGCGAAGGACGAGATGACCGCGCGGATGATCGCCGCGGCCGGCAACCCGCACACCGACGTCCTCGGCCACTGCACCGGCCGCCGGGTGAAGGGCCGGCAGCGGCCGGAGTCGGAGTTCGAGGCCGCCGACGTGTTCGCGGCGTGCCGGGACGGCGGCGTGGCCGTGGAGATCAACTGCCGGCCCGACCGGCTGGACCCGCCGCGCCGGCTCCTCGAGCAGGCGCTGGAGATCGGCTGCGTGTTCTCGATCGACAGCGACGCGCACGCGCCCGGCCAGCTGGACTGGCTGCCCTACGGCTGCGAGCGCGCCGAGGAGTGCGGGGTGCCGGCCGACCGGGTGATCAACACGAAGACCGCCGACGAGCTGCTCGAGTGGATCGGATGAGGCCCGCCGACGAGGTCGCCGACGCCGTCGCCACGGTGGCGGCGGCCTCGCGGATCGCCGTGCTGTCCGGGGCCGGCATCTCCACCGAGTCCGGGATCCCGGACTTCCGCGGCCCGGACGGGCTGTGGACCAAGGACCCGGCGAGCGAGCGGCTGTCGAGCCTGCGCGCCTACCGCGACGACCCGGAGGTGCGGCTGCGGTCCTGGCGGACCCGGCGCACGCACCCGGTGTGGGACGCGCGGCCGAACGAGGCGCACCGGGCGCTCGTGACGCTCGAGGAGGCCGGGCGGCTGCACGCGATCCTCACGCAGAACATCGACGGGCTGCACCAGCGCGCCGGCTCGAGCCCGGACCTCGTGCTGGAGCTGCACGGCACGATGTTCGACACGGTCTGCCTGTCCTGCGGCGACCGCGGGCCCATGCGTGCCGCGCTGAACCGGGTCGGGGCGGGCGAGGCGGACCCGCCGTGCCTGGCGTGCGGCGGGATCCTCAAGTCGGCGACGATCTCGTTCGGCCAGCCGCTGGACGCGGGCGTGCTGGCGCGGGCGCGAGAGGCGGCGGTGACGTGCGACCTGATGCTCGCGGCCGGCAGCTCGCTCGCGGTGCAGCCGGCCGCCGGGCTCGTCGGGCTCGCGGCGCGGGCCGGTGCCACGGTCGTGATCTGCAACGGCTCGGAGACCCCTTACGACCGGCTGGCCGCGTTCGTGCTGCGCGACCGGCTCGGGTCGGTGCTGCCGGAGCTGGTCAGGGGATCGTGAGCCCGGCGGAGCGCAGCGCCTCCTCCACCCGCAGGCGCTCCATGTTCCGTTCCATGCCCTCGGGAAGCGCGTCGAGGTCGTGGCGGACCTCCACGGCCTGGCACGCCTGGCGCAGCAGCTCGTCGTAGGCGTCGCGGGTAGCGACCCGGCGGACCATCGGCGTGCCGTCCGGGGTCTGCACGAGCAGGCGGTGCACGCGGCGCAGGTCGGCGGCGAGCTGCTCGATCGGCAGGTTCTTCGGCACGACGCGGTGACTGCGGATGCGCTCGCCGATCCGGTCCACGAGACGGGGCAGCCGCACCAGGGCCCAGAAGAACAGGGTCGGCGCGAGCACGGCGATCGCGAACAGCAGGACGTTCGCCATCGGGGAGTCCGCCATGCCGGGAATTCTAGTGCTCGACCAGCACGATGAGCATCTGTGAATACCTAACGGAGACGCTTACGTTCGCGGTGAATGTTCACCATAATGTGGTCCCATGGTCACCCTCCGCCGCGCCATCCTCGCGCTCGCCGCGGCCGCCGCCGTGGCCGCCTCGCTGCTGCTGAGCTCGCCCGCGAACGCTTTCCCCAGCGCGTTCTTCCACACCCAGAGCACCGGCAACCGGGGCGCCGACGTGCTGACGATCCAGTACCTGCTGGCCCACCACGGCATCTCGGCGCCGGCCGACGGCGTGTTCGCCGCGTCGACCGACACGGCTGTGCGGTCGTTCCAGTCCGCCAACGGGCTCGGCGTCGACGGGATCGTCGGCCCGGCAACGTGGGGGAAGCTGGTGCCGCAGATCAAGGCGGGCGCGTCCGGACCGGCCGTGCGCGCGCTGCAGGTGGAGCTGAACGCGAAGCGGCGCCTGTCGCTGGCCGTCGACGGCGTGTTCGACCAGCCGGTGACCGACGCGGTGCGCGACTTCCAGCAGCACGCCGGCATCGGAGTCGACGGCGTGGTCGGGCCGGCGACGTGGCAGAACCTGGTGTGGCACTTCGACTATCCGGACTTCGGCGCCGGGATCTGCGACCAGGACCCAGACGGCAACGGCGCCGCGGCGAACTGGGCGGCCGCGGCCCCGTGGGGTCAGCTGGAGGCCGCGGTGCGCTCGTTCACCGGCCACGGCCAGGTCCCGCTGGGCGACGCGGGCTTCGAGCACGGCGGCGACATTCCCGGGCACGACAGCCACGACATGGGCATGGACATCGACATCTGGCCGATCCGCACGGACAACGGCCAGTGCACGGCAGGCCGGATCACCTGGCAGTCACCGGAGTACGACCGCGCCGCGACGCGCGCCCTGGCCCAGGCGGTCCGCGCCGCCGCGCCCGGCCACGTGAAGCTGATCTTCTTCAACGACCCGCAGCTGATCGCCGAGGGCCTGACCACCCAGTACCCCAACCACGACAACCACCTGCACGTCCGCTACTGCGAGAAGGTGCACCCGAGCAACCTCTACGACTGTTAGCCGCCTCCCCGGGATCAAAAGTGCCGGCTGCGATCCAGCGAACGGCGGCGGTTGGTCCGGTTGTTAGTGGCTGAGTGCCGTCACGGTCCCCTTAGGTCACATTGGTCGGTACGAGACCCTGCACGACGATCCACCTAGGTGGTGGCCGAGGGGTCGTGGCGGTCCAGGAGCGTCGCCGGGCGGATGGCCGCGCGGCCGAAGCGGGCCCGCGCCTGGTCGGCGGCCTGGTCGGCGTCGCGCCAGCCGCGTTCGGGGGCGTCGAGGAGCAGCTGCTCGCTGCCCTGCTCCCCCAGCTGCTCCATGCGCACGCCGACCAGCCGCACCGGGCCCGGCGGGGTCTGCTCGTCGAGCAGCCGGCACGCGGTCCGGTAGATCTCCTGCGTGACGTCCGTGGCCACCGGCAGCGTGCGAGAGCGGGTGATCGTCGTGAAGTCGGCGAACCGCACCTTGATCGACACCGTCCGGCCGCGCAGGCCCCGCCCGCGCAGCGCGGCCGCCGTCTTCTCCGACAGCCGCAGCAGCTCCTGCCGCAGCACCTCGCGGTCGGTGTGGTCGACCTCGAACGTCTCCTCCGCACCGACGGACTTCTCCACCGACTCCGGCTCCACCACCCGGTCGTCGCGCCCGTTGGCCAGCGCGTGCAGGTGCTCCGCGGCCGCGTTGCCGACCGCGCGGCGCAACCGCGGCAGCGGCGTGGCCGCCACGTCGCCGACCCGGTTCAGGCCGACCCCGCTCAGCCGCTCGGCGGTCCGCTTGCCGACACCCCACAGCGCGGACACCGGCAGCGGGTGCAGGAAAGCGAGGATCTCCTCGCGCGGCACGACCAGCATGCCGTCGGGCTTGCACAGCCCGGACGCGAGCTTGGCGACGAACTTGGTGGCCGCCACCCCGACCGAGCAGGTGATCCCGTGCTCGGCCACCACCCGCGCGCGGATCTGCTCGGCGACCTCGCCCGGCGTCTGCCGCAGCCGCCGCAGCGCGCCCGCCACGTCGAGGAACGCCTCGTCGAGGCTCAGCGGCTCGACCAGCGGCGTGACGTCCCGGAAGATCGCCATCATGCCCGCCGAGACCTCCTGGTACAGCCCGAACGTCGGCGGCAGGAACACCGCCTTCGGGCACAGCCGCCGGGCGTGCGCGGTGGGCATGGCCGAGCGGACGCCGAACGTGCGGGCGATGTAGTTGGCCGAGCTGACCACGCCCCGCCCGCCGGTGCCGCCGACGACCACCGGCTGGTCCACCAGCTCCGGGCGCTCGCGGATCTCCACCGACGCGTAGAAGGCGTCCATGTCGACGTGCAGCATGGAGCAGCCGGTGTCGTCCGGCCACGCGCCGTCGCGCGCCTTGTACCGGTCGACCAGACCGCGCGGCAGATCCCCACTGCGCCCCATGCGGAAAGCCTCCCAGAGGGGACCGACAACTACCGCGTGCGGCGCGCCATCGCGTGCAGCCTGCTCGCGATGTCCCGCAGCGGCGCGGCGCCGGCGAGGCGGCGCTCCAGCTCCGCGAGGGCCTGCTCGGCGCCCGGGTCCTGCTGCAGCACCGCGCCGGGCACCAGGTCGGTCAGCACGCCCTGGCCCTGCAGCAGCTCGACCGTCAGGCCCGCGCCGGTCAGCAGCCGGGTGATGGAGCCGGTGTCGTAGCGGCGCAGCAGCTGCTCGGTGGGCAGCCGCCCGGCCGGGTCCTCGGCGAGCACGCGGGCCTCGGCCAGCCGGCCGGCGACCGCGCGGTGCAGCAGCGCGGCCGTGCGGTTGGCGACCACGACGGACACCGCGCCGCCCTCGGCGAGAGTGCCGACGATCGCGGCGACGGTCTTCTCCGGGTCGTCGACGACCTCGAGCACCCCGTGCGCGACGACGAGGTCCGCGCTGCCGGCCTCGGCGACCTGACCGAGCGCGTCGCTGTCGGCCTGCACGGCCGTGATCCGGTCGGCGACACCCGCGTCCGCGGCACGGCGGTGCAGGGTCGCGAGCGCGTTCGGGTTGGGCTCCACGACCGTCACGACGCAGCCGACGGCGGCCAGCGGCACGGCCAGCACGCCGCTACCTCCCCCGACGTCGAGCACCCGGGGTGCCGCGCCGCCCCGCCGCTCCCGCGCGGCGGCCAGCTCGGCGTCGAGCGCGAGGCGAACTGCATCCGGTCGCATGGACGCAGAGGGTAAGCCCCGTAGGGTGCACGTCGTGCAAACGGTGGCAGTGCTCAGCCTCAAAGGTGGTGTCGGTAAGACAACCATCGTGCTCGGCCTTGCCTCGGCGGCGCTGCGCCGCGGTGCACGCACACTCGTGGTCGACCTCGACCCACAGTGCAACGCCACCGCGACGCTCGACCCCCACGACACCAAGGCCACGCTCGCGGACGTGCTGGAGACGCCGAGACCCGCGGTGCTGCGGGACGCGATCGCACGCAGCGGCTGGGGCGAGGAGGTCGACGTGCTCGTGGGTTCGGAGAACCTCGAGCTGCTCAACGATCAGGACCCCGACCCGCGGCGGCTGGAGAAGCTCAGCCGCGCGCTGACCGAGCTCGGCCCGCTGCTCGAGGACGGGCAGCTCCCCTACCAGCTCGTGCTGCTGGACTGCCCGCCATCGCTGGGCAGGCTGACCCGCTCGGCGCTGATGGCCGCGCACGGCGCGCTGCTGGTCACGGAGCCGACGTTGTTCGCGGTGTCCGGCGCGCAGCGGGCGTTCGAGGCGGTCGAGCGGGCGCGTGAGGAGAACAACCCGGACCTCTCGCCGCTCGGCGTGGTGGTCAACCGGGTGCGGCCGCAGTCCTACGAGCACCAGTACCGGATCGCCGAGCTGCGCGAGCACTTCGGGACGCTCGTGATGCCGGTGGCGCTGCCGGACCGGCTCGCGGTGCAGCAGGCACAGGGCGCCTGCGTGCCGATCCACCAGTGGGGCACGCCGGGCGCGCGCGAGGTGTCGCTGGCGCTGAACCTGTTGCTGGCCCGGGTGCTGCGCACCAGCGGCCGCGGCAGGCACCGCTACCAGACCGACGCCTGGCCGGACACCGACGCGGACGCCGACACGGATGGCGACACGGATGGCGACACGGACGGCACCGACACCGACGAGCGCGACGGCGACAACGACGTGAACGTGGTCGCCGACAACTGACGGCCGTCAGCCCACGCAGATCAACGTGTGGCAGCGGGTCGTCGTGGTGGTCGGCGGGTCGTTCGTGGGCGGGGGCGGCGGAGGTGGCGGCGCCTGTTCGGTGGTCGTCGTCACCGGGTCGGCCGGGTCGTCCGGTGGCTTGGTGGTCGTCGTCGTGGTGGTCGTCGTCGTGGTCGTGGTCGTGGTCGTGGTGCGTGACGACGACGTGCGGGACGTGGTCGGGAGCGGGGCGTCGGCCTTGGCCGGGCGCCCGTCCGGCGGCACCGGCTCGACGGCGGCTCGCTCCTCCGGTGTCGGGCGGTAGCCCTGGCCCCCGTTGAGCACGCCGACGGCGAACACCGCGGCGGTCACGGCGCCGATGACGGCACCGACCGCCACCCGACCGTGAGCACTTTGCATGGGGGTCGCCACGGAAAGGATGGCCCTTCGAGTTCGTCTGACGACAGCCGGTAGTGGAGACGCGAGGTTACCACCACTCGATCTAGCGACTGTCACTCGTCAGGCTGACCTGCCGAGTAGTTCTTCGGTGAGCTGAATCGCCGTAAAAATCTTTGTCGTCTTGCCGCCGAAGCACGTAATCTCGCGGTACACGAGAGAGGAGGTGGTCCAACGGTGATATCCAAACGGACTCGTGAGGTGGCTGTCCGCTAAGGACCACCCGAAACCGGACGTTGGTTTTTCCCGGCTGCGCAACACGGCTGACATCGGGCTCGCCCCTGATGCCGTAGACGCGCGGTGTGG
This sequence comes from Actinophytocola sp., assembly GCA_035995025.1. Lineage (GTDB taxonomy): Bacteria > Actinomycetota > Actinomycetes > Mycobacteriales > Pseudonocardiaceae > Actinophytocola. The sequence goes on along the minus strand of DASYKY010000068.1, from coordinate 3,372 downwards.
TCGGCGAATTCCAGGCAGTCACCCGGCCCCCGGAGCTCTCAGGGACTTAGTCCGACCCTGAGCCGGCGATCGTCGATCGCCGGAGCAGCCCGGGGGTCGCTGTCATTTACCGCCCAGTTCCTCGAGCGCCCGCTCGGCCTGCTGCACGAGCCGCCACGCCTGGCTCGCCCGCCGCTCGGCGTCCTTGACCGACCGGGTCGCCGAGCCGATCCGCCGCCGGGCCTCCTTCTCCCGGTTCTCGGCCGCGTCGAGCTCCTCGTAGACCCGCCGGACCTCCTCGGTCGCCTTGTCCGCGACCCGTTGTGCCTCGGCGAGGATCCGCTCCTCCTCCGCGCGGTCGGCCTCGGCCTCCTTGACCGCGGAACGGGCGTCCACCAGCTCGGCGCGGGCCTTCTCGAGCCTCGCGTCCTGCGCGGCCTTCTCCTCGCCGGACAGCTCCTTGCGCGCCCGCTTCGGCTTGGCCGGGCGGGCGACCGGGGTGCGGTCGCCGGACACCTCCGGCCACGCGGCGACCGTGGCGGCCAGCTCCTTGGCCGACGTCAGGCGCCCGGCGAGCAGCACGCGCGCGACGTCGGCGTCGGCGACGGCGGTCGTGAAGATCTCCTCCAGCTCGCGGGTCACCGACTCGGTCAGCGTGGCGCCGTTGAGGCGGCCCGCCTGCTTGACGAGCGTGTTGACGAGCTGGGTCCGCTTCTGGGACAAGGACTTCAGGTCCGCGCCGGCGAGGTTGGCATGCGCCTCGCGCAGCGCGTCGCCCAGCTCGCCGACCTGGTCGACGTCGGAGTCGGCGTCGCGGGCGAGCTGGTTCGCGAGCCAGGCGGACGTGGTCGGCTTGGCCAGCTTGTCGATCGCCGCGGCGACCTTCGGCTCGCCCGCGGCCTTCGCGGCCTTGGCCAGTTCCTTGCGCCGGAGCGTGAAGTCCTCCCGCGAGCCGGCGTAGAGCTCGTCGGCGGCGGAGGAGAGGTCGACGGTGTCGGGCACACCTCCATCTTGGCCTGTCGGCGGCGATGAAACGATGGGCGGGTGGTCTACCAGCACGTTCTGCGCCGCGCGCTCTTCTCCCTCGGCGGCGGCGACCCCGAGGTCGCGCACGAGCGCACGGTCGCGGCGCTGTCCCGGCTCGGCAGGGTGCGGCCGCTCGTGGCGGGCCTGCGGCGGTGCCACGGCCCGGCGGCGCCGCGCACGGTGTTCGGGATCCGGTTTCCCGGCCCGGTCGGCCTGGCGGCGGGGATGGACAAGGACGGCGTGGCGCTGCGCGGGTGGCCGGCGTTCGGCTTCGGCTTCGTCGAGGTCGGGACGGTGACCTGGCACGCGCAGCCGGGCAACCCGCGGCCGCGCCTGTACCGCCTGCCGGCGGCGGAGGCCGTGATCAACCGGATGGGCTTCAACAACCACGGTGCGGCGGCCTTGGCCGAGCGCTTGCGGTTGCTCGGGCCCGCGCCGGTGCCGGTCGGCGTGAGCGTCGGGAAGTCGAAGATCGCCGAGGATGCCGTCGCCGACTACGTCGCGTCGGTGTCCGTGTTGTGGCCCTACGCGGACTACTTCGCGGTGAACGTCAGCTCGCCCAACACGCCGGGGTTGCGGGGTTTGCAGGACCGCGCGGCGCTCGACGCGCTGATGACCGCGGTCGTCCCGGCCGCGTCGGGGCGGCCGGTGCTGGTGAAGATCGCGCCGGATCTTTCGTTCTCGGCCGTCGAGGACGTGCTGGAGGTGTGTCACGCGCGTGGGGTCGCGGGGGTGATCGCCACCAACACGACGCTGTCGCGTGACGGGGTGGCCGGGGATCCGGTGAGCGCGCAGGGCGGGGGGTTGTCGGGGCGGCCTCTGGCGGCTCGGGCGCTGGAGGTCGTCTCGTTCGTCGGGCAGCGGAGCTCGTTGCCCGTGGTGGGGGTCGGGGGCATTCACTCGGCCGACGATGCGGCGCGGATGTTCGACGCCGGGGCCTCGCTGGTACAGGTCTATACGGGGTTCATCTACCGCGGGCCAGGGTTGGTGCGGCGGATCAATCGGGTGGCTCGCGTACGGGGATGACCGCCGCACATCGGGGGCCGGGGTGCTGTCAGCCGCCTGCCGCGTCCGAGAGCTCCCGCAGAGCGACCGCCAGGCCCGCCAGATGGTCCGTGGCGTCCGTCAGCTCCTGCTTCGGGCCTGGCGCGGAGCTTGCCGCCACTACTCGGCCCGCTGCGGCCACCAGGCTGCGGTAGCCGTCCAGGCCCTCGTCCAGCTGCTCGCGCAGGCGGGACACGCCCTCCACCAGCGGGCCCCGCTCCAGGGGCGGTGCGTGGTCACGGGCCACCTCTACGGCGACCAGCTGCGCGGACACGGCACGCAACGCGGTGGCCGCCTCGACACCGGTGGCCTGCGCCTGGGCGACCGACTCGATCGGGACCGAGGCCGGCATGCCCGAGTTGCCGGAGAGCTGGGCCAGAACCTGCGCCAGCGCCTTCTCCGCCTCCGCCAGCCGTTGCATCGGCTCGCGGGCCGCGGAGTTCTTCGGGGGGAGGGCGGCGGGAGCGGCCGCCGCGGCGGCCGGGATGCCGGGCCTCGGGTGGGTGAGGTCGAACTCCCGCTGGGCGTTCTTCGCCATCGCCAGCTTCAGCGTCGAGCGGATCGTGATCACGCCCGTCACGAGCGTCGCGGCGATGGCGCCGAAGAGCGCCGACGTGCCGCCCTCGGCGACCGCGCCGGTGAGCACGCCGACGATCAGCAGCCCGCACAGCATGGTGATCAGCAACCACGCCGTCAGCCAGCGCGACGCCCACACCCGCTTGCGGGCCAGGCGCCGCCGCTGCTTCTCGATCCGGACCTGCTCGTCGCCGCGCCTGGTCCACGCCTCCTGGACCTGCTGCACGACCTGGTTGTTGAGGTACCGGTTCGCCAGCTGGGTCAGCTGGTACAGCTCACGCCCACGCATCGTGCCGGCCCTCCCCGCCGCTACGAGCAGCCGATCAGTTGGTCTGCCCGTTCGCCTTCTGCTCCTGGGCGACCCGCTGCGCGATCTCCGCCTCGACGTTCGCGGCCGGCGTCGCCTTGGCCGACGAGCCGCTCGTGACCTGAGGTGCGACCGAACCGCCGCCCATCGACGCGCGGATCTGCTCCAGCCGCGACTGGCCGGCCATCTCCGTGGTCGACGCCTGGACCTCCATCATGCGGCCCTGCACCGAGTTCGACGCCAGCTCCGCGGAGCCGAGGGCGGTGGTGTACCGCTTCTCGATCTTGTCCCGCACCTCTTCCAGCGACGGCGTGTTGCCCGGCGCGGCCAGCTCGCTCATCTGGTTGAGGCTCTTGGAGACCTGCTCCTGCATCTTCGCCTGCTCGAGCTGGCTCAGCAGCTTCGTGCGCTCGGCGAGCTTGTTCTGCAGCATCATCGCG
>DASYKY010000067.1:0-41343 GCA_035995025.1 Actinophytocola sp. | reverse complement strand
CGCTCGAGGTGGCGCTGTACCGGCTGGTCGAGTCCTGGGGGCTGCGGCCGGACGTGGTGGCCGGGCACTCCGTCGGCGAGGTCGCGGCCGCGCACGTGGCGGGTGTGCTGTCCCTTGCGGACGCGTGTGTGCTGGTGTGGGTGCGGGCGCGGTTGATGGAGGCCTTGCCTGAGGGTGGGGTGATGGTGTCGTTGCGGGCCGCGGAGGACGAGGTGGCGCCGTTGCTGACCGGGCGGACCGGGATCGCGGCGGTGAACGGCCCGTCGTCGGTGGTGGTCGCGGGTGACGAGGACGAGGTGCTGGCGATCGCGTCGCGGTTCGAGAAGTCGAAGCGGCTCGGGGTGTCGCACGCGTTCCACTCGCCGCTGATGGACCCGATGCTCGACGGCTTCCGCGCCGTCGTCGCCGGGCTTTCCTTCCAGGCGCCCGAGATCACCGTCGTGTCGACGCTGACCGGCGAGATCGCGACCGCGGCACGGCTCGGCGACCCGGACCACTGGGTCCGGCACGTGCGCGACGGCGTCCGGTTCGCCGACGCGGTCACCGCACTGCGCGCGGCCGGCGTCACGAACCTCCTGGAGCTCGGCCCCGATGGGGTGCTCACCGCGATGGCGCGCGAGAACGACGCCGAGGCCGTGCCGGCGCTGCGGCGCGACCGGGACGAGGAGTCCACCGTCGTCACCGCGCTCGCAACCGTGCACGCGCGGGGCGCCACCGTGGACTGGGCGGCGTTTTTCACTGGAACCGGCGCGCGGCGGGTGGACCTGCCGACCTACGCGTTCCAGCGGCAGCGCTTCTGGCCGGAGACCGGCGTGGCCACCGCCGACGCGTGGAGCTACCGCCCCGTGTGGCGGCCGGTGACCCCGGCCGGTGCGCCGACCGGGACCTGGCTGCTGGCCACCCCGGCGGACACGCCGCCGCCGGACTGGGCGGACGGGCTGGGCGTCGAGCTCGTTCACGTCGCGTGCGCCGCCGACCGCGGGACGCTCACCGACCAGCTGTCCACTGTGGATGGTGAACCGGCTGGGGTGCTGTGGCTCCCCGGCGCCGGGGACGCGGCCGTGGCGACCACGGCGCTGGTCGCGGCACTCGGCGACGCCGGGATCGACGCGCCGCTGTGGTGCGTCACCCGGGGCGGTGCGTACGACGTCACCGATCCGGCGCAGGCGGCCGTGTGGGGGCTCGGCCGCGCCGTCGCACTGGAGCAGCCGCACCGGTGGGGTGGCCTGGCCGACCTGCCCGACACCGTCGACGAGACCGCGGTGCGCCGGCTCGCGGCCGTGCTCGCCGGTGCCGAGAACCAGGTGGCGATCCGCGCGTCCGGCGCGTTCGCCCGACGCCTGGAGCGCGCCACCCCGGACGGGGCCCCGGTGGCGTTCGAGCCGTCCGGCACGGTTCTGATCACCGGCGGCACCGGCGGCGTCGGCGCGCACGTGGCCCGCTTCGTCGCGGCCGCGGGCGCCGCGCACGTCCTGCTGTGCAGCCGCCGCGGGAGCGACGCGCCGGGCGCGGCCGAGCTGCGGGCCGAGCTGGCCGGTCTCGGCACCGAGGTCACGATCGTGGCCTGCGACGTCGCCGACCGGGACGCGCTGGCCGCCGTGCTCGACGTCGTCCCCGCGGCACACCCGCTCACCGCCGTGTTCCACGCGGCGGGGATCGTGCGGGACGCCACGGTGGACGGGCTGACGCCCGAGCAGGTCACGGCGGTGCTCGCGGCCAAGGCGGAGTCCGCGGCACACCTGCACGACCTGACCCGCCACCTCGACCTGGACGCGTTCGTGCTGTTCTCGTCCACGGCCGCCACGTTCGGTGCGGCCGGGCAGGCGAACTACGCGGCGGCGAACGCGTGGCTGGACGCGCTGGCCGAGCACCGGCACGCGCTCGGGCTGCCCGCGACCTCCGTGGCCTGGGGCCCATGGGCCGGGGCGGGCATGGCCGCCGACGACGAGTCGGTCGCCGACCGCGTCCGGCGCGGCGGCTACCGGCCGATGGCGCCAGAGCGGGCGATCGCCGCGCTGCGGCTGGCGATCGAGCACGGCGATCCACTGCGGACGGTCGCCGACATCGACTTCGACCGGTTCGTCACCGTGTTCGGCACCGCCGAGACCAACCCGTTCCTGCGCGACCTGCCGCAGGCGCGGCAGGCACGTCCGGCGGCACCCGCGGGCGGGCTGGCGGACCGGTTGCCCGGCGTGCCCGAGGCGGACCGTGCGGACCTGCTGCTCGACCTGCTCGGCACGCAGATCGGCGTCGTGCTCGGCTACCCGGACGGCATCGCGCCGGACCCGGACAAGGCGTTCGCCGACCTCGGCTTCGACTCGCTCACCAGTGTCGAGCTGCGCAACGGGCTGGCCGCCGCCACGGGCCGCACGCTGCCGGCCACGCTGATCTTCGACCACCCGACGCCCCGCGCGCTCGCCGCGTTCCTGCTCGCCGAGCTGGCCGGTGCCGCGGACCACCCGGCGGCGGTGGCACGCAACCGCCCGCGTGACGACGACCCCGTTGTCATCGTGGGGATGAGCTGCCGGTTCCCCGGCGACGTGACCACGCCGGAGGAACTGTGGTCGATGCTCCTGGACGGCCGCGACGGGATCACGCCGTTCCCGGCCGACCGGGGCTGGGACCTCGCGGCCTACGGCGGCGCCGACCTGGCGACCGGGTCCGGTGGGTTCCTGCGGGACGCGACCGAGTTCGACGCCGAGTTCTTCGGCATCTCACCGCGCGAGGCGCTGGCCATGGACCCGCAGCAGCGGCTGCTGCTGGAGACCAGCTGGGAGGCCCTGGAGCGGGCGGGCATCGACCCGTCCGGCCTGCGCGGCAGCGACTCTGGCGTGTTCGTCGGCACCAACGGCCAGGATTACACCGGGGTACTGCTGGCATCGGGTGCGGACGTGCTCGGCCACGTGGCCACCGGCAACACGGCGAGCATCATGTCCGGCCGGCTCGCCTACACGCTCGGCCTCGAGGGGCCCGCGCTCACCGTCGACACCGCGTGCTCGGCGTCGCTGGTGAGCCTGCACCTCGCCGCGCAGGCGCTCCGGGGCGGCGAGTGCTCGCTGGCGCTGGCCGGCGGCGTGTCGGTGATGGCGAGCCCGGCCGCGTTCGTGGAGTTCAGCGCCCAGGGCGGGCTGGCCGCCGACGGCCGCTGCCGGCCGTTCTCCGCCGACGCCAACGGCACGGCCTGGTCCGAGGGAGCCGGCGTGCTCGTCCTGGAACGGCTCTCCGACGCGCGCCGAATGCACCACGACGTCCTCGCCGTGGTGCGCGGCTCGGCGGTCAACTCCGACGGCGCGTCCAACGGCCTGACCGCGCCGAACGGGCCGTCCCAGCAGCGGGTCATCCGCGCCGCCCTCGCCGACGCCGGACTGTCCACTTCGGACGTCGACGTGGTCGAGGCGCACGGCACCGGCACCGAGCTCGGTGACCCGATCGAGGCGCAGGCACTGCTCGCTACGTACGGCCGCGATCGCGAGACGCCGCTGCTCGTCGGCGCGGTCAAGGCGAACCTGGGCCACACCCAGGCCGCCGCGGGCGTGGCCGGCATCGTGAAGACGGTCCTGGCGATGCGCCACGGCGTGCTGCCCAGCACCCCGCACACGGCCACCCCGTCGTCGCATGTGGACTGGTCGGCCGGCTCGGTGCGGCTGCTCACCGAGCAGGCGGACTGGCCGTCGACGGGGCGGCCGCGCCGCGCGGGCGTGTCCGCGTTCGGCATCGGCGGCACCAACGCGCACGTGATCCTCGAGCGGCCGGAGCCGGTCGCGGAGCGGCGGCAGCCGGAGCTGGGGATCGTGCCGTGGGTGCTCTCGGCGAAGAGCGAGGACGCGTTGCGGGCACAGGTGGCCCGGCTCCGCGAGACCGGCGCCGACCCGGTCGACGTCGGTTACACGCTGGCCACCGCGCGCGCCGCGTTCGCCCACCGCACCGCGTTGCTGTCCACACCGGACGGACTGGTCGAGCTCGGCGGGACCGAGGCGCGGCAGGCCAAGCCGGTGCTCCTGTTCACCGGCCAGGGCTCCCAGCGGCTCGGCATGGGACGCGAGCTGCACGGCCGTTTCCCGGCGTTCGCCGACGCGCTCGACGCCGCGCTCGACCGGCTCACCCTGGGCCTGCGGGACGTGTTGTGGGGCGAAGACGAGGAGGCCCTGAACCGGACCGAACACGCCCAGCCCGCCCTGTTCGCCGTCGAGGTCGCCCTGTTCCGGCTGCTCGAGTCGTGGGGCGTGCGGCCGGCCGCGGTGACCGGGCACTCGCTCGGCGAGATCGCCGCCGCGCACGTGGCCGGTGTCTACTCGCTCGACGACGCGTGCCGGCTGGTGTCCGTCCGGGCCCGGCTGATGCAGGCCCTGCCGCCCGGCGGCGCGATGGTCTCGGTGGTGGCCGGCGAGGAGGATGTGGAGCCGCTGCTCACGCCGGGAACCGCGATCGCCGCGATCAACGGTCCCCGCTCGGTGGTCGTCTCCGGGGTCGAGGACGAGGTCCTGGCCATCGCGGAGCGGTTCGACAGGGCGAAGCGGCTCCCGGTCTCGCACGCCTTCCACTCGCCCCTGATGGATCCGATACTGGACGAGTTCCGGGCGGCGGTCGAGGAGCTGGTCTTCGCCGAGCCGGCCATCCCGTTCGTCTCGACGGTCGCCACCGACGAGCCGGTGAACAGCGCCGAGTACTGGGTGGACAACGTTCGCGGCACCGTTCTGTTCGCCAATGCACTGTCCACTATGGACACCGACGGCGCCGTCCTCTTCGAGCTCGGACCGCACGGCGTGCTGTCGGCCATGGCGCGCGAGAACGTCACCGACGCGGCGGTCGTGCCGATGCTGCGTGGCAACCGCGGCGAGGAGATCGCGGCCGTCGCCGCGCTGGCCGAACTGTTCACCACCGGGGTGCCGGTCGACTGGGAGGCGTTCTTCGCGGGCAGCGGCGGGCGCCGGGTCACCCTGCCGACCTACCCGTTCCAGCGCCGCCGGTTCTGGCCGCACCTGCGCACCAGCAAGTCCACTGTGGACGAACTGTGCCACCGGCCCGAATGGCTGCCGGTCACGGTGCCCGGCGCGGCGCTGGACACCACCTGGCTGCAGGTCGTCCCGGCCGGACACGTGGGCGACGAGTGGGACGGCCCGGTCCGCGTCGAGGTGGACGAGACCGGCCCCGCACTCGGCGACCTGGACGGCATCGCCGGGGTCGTGTCGCTGCTGGCGACCGTCGAGGCCAACGCGGCGCTGCTCGACCAGCTCGCGGACGGGATCCCGTTGTGGTGCCTCACCCGGAACACCCCGGCCGTCCAGGGCTGGGGCCGGGTGGCCGCGCTCGAGCACCCCACGCGATGGGGTGGCGTGGTCGAGCTGTCCGGCGACCCGTCCGTCGCGACCGACGAGCGGGCCCTCGCGGGCGTGCTCGCGTCGGGCACCGAGGACCAGGTGGAGCTGCGCGGCGAAGAGGTGTTCGCCCGCAGGCTCGTCGCGTCGCCGACCGGGGCCGGCGAGCCGTGGCAGCCGCACGGGACCGTGCTGGTGACCGGCACGGCCGACCCGATCGGCGCCCGGGTGGCCGAGTGGGCGGCCGAGTCCGGTGCGGACCACGTCGTCGCCTGCGACCCCGCCGACCGGGACGCGCTCGCCGCGCTGCTCGCCGAGCACGAGGTGGCCGCCGTACTGCACTGCGACGGCTCCCTCGCCGGGGCCACGAACCTCGCCGACCTGCTCGACGACCAGCCGCTCGTGGTCTGCACGTCGATCGCGGGCACCCTTGGCGTACGCGGCCGCGGCGCCGAGGCGGCCGGCGAGGCGGGCCTCGAGGACGTGGTGCGCCGCCGCCACGCGGCCGGCCGGCCCGCCCGGCTGGTGGCCTTCGGCGCCTGGGCCGGTTCCGGCCTGGCCGCCGACGAGGTGACGCACCTGCGCGCCAGCGGCCTGCCGCCGCTGGCGCCCGAGCGGGCGCTCGCCGCGCTCGCCGCCGTGGTCGCCGGTCCCGAGCCCGTGGTGCTCGTCGCGGACGTGCGCTGGGACCGCTTCGGGCCCGCGTTCACCGCGACGCGGCCGAGCCCGCTGATCGCCGACCTGCCATGGGCCGCCGGCCACTCGGCGCCCTCGACCACGCAGCTGCGGGAGGAGCTGCTCGGCCTGCCCGAGGTACGCCGGGCGGACAAGCTCACCGACCTGGTGCGCGCCGAGGTCGCCGCGGCGCTCGGCCATTCCGGCGCCGCCGACGTGCCCGCCGGGCGGGCGTTCGCCGACCTCGGGTTCGACTCGCTCACCGCGGTCGAGCTGCGGGACCGGCTCGGCGCGCTCACCGGGCTGACGCTGCCGGCGACCCTGGCGTTCGACGAGCCGAACCCGGCCGCGCTGGCAGCCTTCCTGCTCGGCGAGCTGCTCGGCACGTCGGCGCGGCAGGCGGAGACCGGCGGGCCCGCCGTGGTGGCCGGTGATCCGATCGCGATCGTCGGCATGAGCTGCCGCTACCCGGGCGGGGTGCGCTCGCCGGAGGACCTGTGGCAGCTCGTGGTCGACGAGCGCGACGCCATCGGCGCCCTGCCCACCGACCGTGGCTGGGACGGCCACGACCCGAACCTCGCGGGCGGTTTCCTCGACGGTGCCGCGGACTTCGACCCGGGCTTCTTCGGGATCTCCCCGCGTGAGGCGATCGTGATGGACCCCCAGCAGCGGCTCGTGCTCGAGGTCGCGTGGGAGAGCCTGGAACGCGCCGGCATCGACCCCGGCACGCTGCGCGGCAGCGACACGGGCGTGTTCGTCGGCGGTGCCAGCGGCGACTACCGGCCACCCGCCGAGACCCGCGGGCACGCGGTGACCGCCCAGGCGGGGAACCTGCTGTCCGGCCGCGTCGCGTACTCCTTCGGCCTGGAAGGGCCGGCCGTCACGGTGGACACCGCGTGCTCGTCGTCGCTCGTCGCGGTGCACCTCGCGACGCAGGCCATGCGCACGGGGGAGTGCTCGCTGGCGCTGGCCGGCGGCGTGACGGTGATGTCGAGCCCGGTCGGCTTCGTCGAGTTCGGCCAGATGGGCGCGCTGTCGCCCGACGGCCGCTGCCGGGCGTTCTCCGACGACGCGAACGGCACCGGCTGGTCGGAGGGCGTCGGCATGCTCGTGCTGGAGCGGCTGTCCGACGCCACCCGCAACGGGCACCGGATCCTCGGCATCGTCCGCGGCTCGGCCGTCAACTCCGACGGCGCCTCGAACGGGCTGACCGCGCCCAACGGGCCGTCGCAGCGGCGGGTGATCCGCCGCGCCCTCACCGCCGCCGGACTGTCCACATCGGACGTCGACGCGGTCGAGGCGCACGGCACCGGGACGCCGCTCGGCGACCCGATCGAGGCGCAGGCCCTGCTCGCGACGTACGGGCAGGACCGGGAACAGCCGCTGCTGCTCGGGTCGCTGAAGTCGAACATCGGCCACACGCAGTCCGCCGCGGGCGTCGCGGGCATCATCAAGATGGTGCTGGCGATGCGCCACGGCGAGCTGCCGAAGACGCTGCACGCCGGTACCCCGTCGTCGCATGTGGACTGGTCGGCGGGCGCGGCCGAGCTGCTCACGGAGCGCGTGACGTGGCCGGAGACCGGGCGCCCGCGGCGGGCCGCCATCTCCTCGTTCGGCGCCAGCGGGACGAACGCGCACCTGATCGTCGAGCAGCCGCCCGCCGAGCCGGCGGTGGACGCCCCGGGCGGCACGGCGGTCCTGCCGGTCGTCGTGTCGGGCCGGACGCCCGCGGCGGTCGAGGCGCGGCTGCGGGACCTGGCCGCGTACCTGCGGTCGAATCCCGGGGTCTCGCTGCGCGACGTGGCCTTCTCGACGGCCGGCACCCGGGCCGCGTTCGAGCACCGGGCGGCCGTCGTGGCCGGCGACCGCGACGCGCTGCCCGACGCGCTCGAGTCGCGGTCCGTGCTCCGTGACGAGGTGGCCGGCGGGAAGCTGGCGTTCCTGTTCACGGGTCAGGGTTCGCAGCTGCCGGGTATGGGTCGTGATCTGTACGAGCGGTTCGGGGTGTTCGCCTCGGCGTTCGACGCCGTGCTCGCCGGGTTGGACCCGGAGGTGCGCGCGGTGATGTGGGGTTCCGACGCGGGTGCGCTGGCGCGGACCGGGGTCGCGCAGCCCGCGTTGTTCGCGGTCGAGGTGGCGTTGTTCCGGTTGTTCGAGTCGTGGGGTGTGTGCCCGGACTTCCTTGCGGGGCACTCGGTCGGCGAGATCGCGGCCGCGCACGTCGCCGGGGTGTTGTCGCTCGCGGATGCGTGCACGTTGGTGTCGGCGCGGGCTCGGCTGATGCAGGCGCTGCCCTCCGGTGGGGCGATGGTGTCGTTGCGTGCCTCGGAGGACGAGGTGGCGCCGTTGTTGACGCCGGGCGTGTCGATCGCAGCGGTGAACGGGCCGTCGTCGGTGGTGATCGCGGGTGCCGAGAACGAGGTTCTGTCGGTGGCCGCGGGGTTCGAGCATGCGAAGCGGTTGCGGACCTCGCATGCCTTCCATTCGCCGTTGATGGAACCGATGCTCGAGGAGTTCGCCTCGGTCGTGTCCGAACTGGAGTTCCGGGCGCCGGTGGTTCCGTTGGCGCACGCGATGGACAGCGCGGAGTACTGGGTGCGGCACGTGCGGGACGCGGTGCGGTTCGCCGATGACGTTCACGCGCTGACCGAGGCCGGGGTGACGACGTTCGTGGAGCTCGGCCCGGACGCCGTGCTGTCCGGGATGGCGGGGGAGTGGGCGAGCGGGACGTTCGTGCCCGCGCAGCGCCGCGACCACGACGAGGAGACCACCCTCGTCACCGCGCTCGCCCGCGCGCACCTGCGCGGCGTCGACGTCGACTGGCGGGCCTTCCACGCCGGGACCGGCGCGCGAGCGGTGGACCTGCCGACCTATCCGTTCCAGCACGAGCGCTTCTGGCCGGACACGACTAAGTCCACTGTGGACTCCTGGCACTACCGGATCGGATGGCGGCCGGTCGGCGCCGGCGCGACCCGCCCCGACGGGACATGGCTCGCCGTCACGCCGGCCGGCGCGGAGCCGGGCGCCCCGCTCGACGGCATGACCCGGATCGAGTTCGCCGGGGACGGCCTGGCGGCACGGCTGCGTGCGCATCAGGATGCCGTCGGGGTCGTGTCGCTGCTCACCGAGCCCGCGGACGTCGCCACGCTGCTGCGGGCACTCGGCGAGGCGGAGGTCGACGCTCCACTGTGGTGCGTCACGCGCGACGCCGTCGCCGTCGAGCCCGGCGACCGGGTGCGCAACCCGCGCCAGGCGGGGATCTGGGGACTCGGCCGCGTCGCCGCGCTCGAGCAGCCGCGGCGCTGGGGTGGCCTCGTCGACCTGCCGGAGACGGTGGACGACACCGTCGTCGCCCACTTCGCCGGTGTACTGGGCGGACCCGAGGACCAGGTCGCCGTGCGGCCCTCCGGCGTGCACGGCCGGCGGCTGACCCAGCCGGGCGCGCTGCCCGCCACCGAGTGGGAGCCGTCGGGCACGGTGCTGATCACCGGCGGCACGGGCGCGCTGGGCGCGCAGGTGGCCAGGGCGCTCGCCGCGGCCGGTGCCGAGCACCTGGTGCTGGCCAGCCGCAGCGGTCCGGGCGCGCCGCGTGCCGCGCGGCTGCGCGACGAGCTGACCGCGCTCGGCGCGGACGTCACGATCACCTCGTGCGACGTCGCCGACCGGGACGCCGTGGCGGCACTGCTGGCCGCGATGGCGCCCGAGCGGCCGCTGACCGCGGTGGTGCACACCGCGGGCGTGCTCGACGACGGGCTGCTGGCCGCCCTGACGCCGGAGCGGTTCGAGGCCGTCTACCGGTCGAAGGTCGCCGCCGCGCTCGTGCTCGACGAGCTGACCCGCGAGCTGGACCTGTCGGCGTTCGTGCTGTTCTCGTCGGCGTCCGGCGCCGTGGGCAACGCGGGCCAGGCGAACTACGCGGCGGCGAACGCCGTGCTCGACGCGCTCGCCGAACACCGCCGCGCGCTCGGCCTGCCCGCGACGTCCGTCGCGTGGGGAGCCTGGGCGGGCGAGGGCATGGCCGCCGGTGCGGACTCCCGCGAGGCCGGCGTCGGCGCGCTGGACCCGGACCTCGCGATCGCCGCGCTGCGTCGCGTGGTGTGCGGCGACGCCCCCACCGCGGTGATCGCCGACATCGACCACGCGCGGTTCGTCCGGTCCTTCGCGGCGGCGCGGCCGAGCCCGCTGCTGAGCGACCTGCCCCGGTACGCGGAGCTGGTGGCCGCGGAGCGGGACGACTCGTCGGTGACCGACGCGCTGCGGGCGACGCTGGCCGAGCTGCCTGCGGCCGCGCAGCTCGCGCGCGTGCTGGACATGATCCGGACGACGACGGCCACCGTGCTCGGGCTGCCGGGGCCGGGCGTCGTGCGGCCCACCCAGGCGTTCAAGGACATCGGCTTCGACTCGCTGGCGGCGATCGAGCTGCGCAACGCGCTGAACGTGGAGACGGGGCTGGGCCTGCCGTCCACGCTCGTGTTCGACCACCCGACCCCGTCGGTCCTGGCCGAGCACGTGCGGTCCCGGCTGCTCCCGCCCGCCGCGGACGGCGCGGCGTCCGATGTCGACCAGGCGGCGATCCGTTCGCTGCTCGCCACGGTCTCGCTCGCCGACCTGCGCGAGGTCGGGGTGCTGGAGCCGCTGCTGCAGCTGGCCGGCCGGGTGCGCGCCACCCAGCAGGACGCCGCCACGGACGACGCGATCGACGAGATGGCACTGGACGACCTGGTCCGCACCGCCATGGACGGCGAACTGCGCTGACAAGCCCGGTGCCGGTGCCCGCGACGGCGGGCACCGGCACCGTCATGCCGGGCCCGGCAGCTCGGCAACCAGCTGACACGACTGTGCCGGTGTCCGCCGAGGCGGGCACCGGCACCAGTGGCAATGGCGGCTCTCGAAGGGTTAGCTCACTGCTCGGGGTCCCAGGTGACCGGGAGGTCGTGCACGCCGAACAGGATGCCGTCGAACTTGAACGCCAGGTCCTCGACGCTCGTGGCGAGCCGCAGGTCCGGGATGCGGTCGAACAGGGTCTGGAACGCGACGTCGATCTCGGTGCGCACCAGGTTCTGGCCGAGGCACTGGTGCACCCCGTAGCCGAAGGCCACGTGATGGCGCGCCGGGCGGCCGGGGTCGAACTCGTGCGCCCGGTCGAAGGCGTCCACGTCGTGGTTGGCCGCGGCGACGAGCGGCACGATGCCCTCGCCCGCGCGGATCAGCTGGCCCGCGATCTCCACGTCCTCGACGGCCACCCGCAACGACACGAGGTCGGCCACCGACGCGTAGCGCAGCACCTCCTCGACCGCGCGCGGGTCGCCGATCCACTCGCGGTTCAGCAGCAGCATCACGGTGCCGATGGCGATGTTGTTCGCCGTGGTCTCGTGTCCGGCGATCAGCAGGAGCAGGCCGACGCCGGAGATCTCCTTCGCGTTCAGCTCGCCGCGCGCCAGCAGCTTGCTGACCAGGTCGTCGCCGGGGAAGCGCCGCTTGATCGTGACGAGCCGCTCCAGGTAGGCGAGCAGCTCGCCGCCGGCGTTCTCCCGCTCCGACTTCGACGTCGTGAACGTGACGAGGGTCCGGGTACGGGACTCGAAGAACTCGTGGTCGGAGTAGGGCACCCCGAGCATCGCGCAGATCACCAGCGAGGGCACCGGCAGGGCGAACGCGCCCACCAGGTCGGCGGGCGGACCGGCCGCGAGCATCGCGTCGAGCCGGCCGTCTACGACCCGCTGGATCGCCGGGCGCAGCTCCCTGGTCCTGCGCACGGTGAACTCCGGGATCAGTGCCTTGCGGAACCGGCCGTGCTCGGGCGGGTCGTAGCCCACGAACCAGCCCGGGATCTCGTCGTGCAGCGGAACGGTCTGCACCTCGCCGAGGGTCGGGAACCCCGCGTGCTCGGGGTTGGAGCTGATCGCCGGGCAGGTGAGCACCTCCCGGACGTCCGCGTGCCGGGTGACGAGCCACACGGTGCTGCCGCCCGGCAGGCTGGAGCGGACCAGCCCCGCGCGGGACCGGATCTCGGCGTACTCGTCCGGCGGGCTCAGCTGGCCGCGCCGCCTGCGGGGGAACTCGATCGTGACCGACATGTCGTGCGCGCCTTCCTGGGGTGCTAGCGCAGTGCGGGCAGGGCGAGGATCTTCTCCGCCGCGGCCACCCGGCCGCCCGCCTCGAGCTGCAGCCGCCGGAAGTGCGCGGCCCGCTCCCGGAACGACGGCTCGGTGAGCACGCGGCGGATCTTGTGCACCGCCTCGTCGAGGTCGATGCGGCCGCGGGCGAGCGTGAGGCTGACGCCGGCGTCCTCGCCGCGGACGGCCTGGTCGTGGCAGTCCACCCACAGCGGGCAGAGCACCATGGGCTTGCCGAAGTAGAGCCCCTCGTGGAACCCGCCGCCGCCGGCGTGGTTGACGAAGACCCGCACGTTCGGCTTGGCCAGCACGTCCAGCTGGGACGGCAGCCAGCTCTCGATCCGCAGGTTGGGCGGCAGGTCGGCCGGCAGCAGCGCGTGCTGCTCGCGTGGCAGCTTCCACAGCACGTGGTGGTCACCGAGCGCGCGCGCGACTCCCACGAGGGTGTCGACCTGCTCCCTGGTGAGCCGGGTGATCGTGCCGAGTCCGATGTAGACGATCGAGTCGTGCGCGTCCAGCCATGCGTCCAGCTCGGCGTCCGCGCCCGGTGCCTCCGGCAGCGGCGGGATCATCGCGCCGAACATGTGCAGCTTGCCGGGCAGCGGCATGGCGTAGTCGACGCCGGGCACGGTGTGGCACAGGATCAGCTCGGCGTGCCGGGCCGCCGCCGCCGGTCTGCCCGTGCTGGCCGGGATGCCGAGCCGCCTGCGTGCCCGCACGAACCGCGCCAGCGCCCGCACGATGCGCGGGTGGCGCAGCAGGCTGAGCTGGCGCAGGCCGAAGAACCGGTTCGCCAGGCGCTGCGACCGCGTCATGTGCCGGCCGAAGCCGGTGTTCGGCACCGGGAAACCCTTGGGCACCTTGGGGAACAGCACGTTGCTCGGCAGGAACGGGCCCGCGACGACATAGCGGATCCCGTGGGCGATCGCGAGCCGCGCGGCGAACGGGCTGACCTTGTCGGCCACGACCAGGCCCGGCTCGACCTGCCGCACGATCTCCTCGAGCCGCTCGTACTTGTCCGTCCGCAGGCTCGGTTCGAAGGTGTGCAGGGCGGTCGCCCGCAACGCCTTCCACGTCGACGGCTGCGTGATCGCCCGGTAGGTCTCGTCGTCCCACCCGGTCGGCACCAGCTCGGGGACCGCCTCGCCGAGGGACGCGAACGCGACCTTGCCGCGGTCCGCGAGCGCCTCGACGCGGTCGCGGCAGTCCTCGTCGGCGGCGAACCAGAGGTTCTCGATGCCGCGCCGCGCGAACTCGCCGGCCAGCACCAGCATGGGGTTGAGCACACCGCTGCCGGCGGAGCTGACGAACAGGATCGGGCGCGCGGTCGGGGTCGGGGTCATGGTCGGATCGTGCCCGCCGCGACACTGGGGAATCTACTGGTGCGGGCCCGGCGGCCGGGTTCTGGGGGATCGCCTGGAACACGCGCTCCTACGCTCCGGAGAACCAGTGGTCCGTTCCCGACCGAAAGGTGCTGTGCGGCGATGTGGGGCAGTGTGAGGAAGTTCGGCCGGATGGTTCGTGCAGTCACCGCGCGCGACCCCGACGATCGCGTGCGCCTGCTCTACCAGCTGGCCGATCCGGAGGTCCAGTTCGCCGACCGGGACACCCGCTACACCAACATCGGCTACTGGGCGACCGACGAGACGACCGTCGACCAGGCGTGCGAGGCCGTCGCGGCGCTGCTCGCCGACGAGGCGGGGCTCGCCGCCGGGCAGGACGTCCTCGACGTCGGGTGCGGTTACGGCGACCAGGACTTCCTCTGGCTGCGGGACCGGCGCCCGCGCACGATCAGCGCCATCGACGTCGCGCCACACCAGATCGAGCCCGCGCGTGAGCGCGCGGCGGCTGAAGGCGTCGACGACCGGCTCGACTTCCGGGTGGGCACGGCGACCGAGCTGCCGTTCGCGAACGGCACGTTCGACCGCGTGGTGACCCTCGACGCGGCGATGCACTTCCACACCCGGGCCGAGTTCTTCCAGGAGGCCTACCGGGTGCTGCGGCCCGGCGGCGTGCTCGGGACGGTCGACACGATCCCGGTCGACGGCGACACGCCGCGCCGCGAGTTCCGCACGCCGCGGTTCAGCCTGTACCGGGTCACCGTCCCGGACCGCAACTGGTACGACCGCGACGAGTACGCCACGCAGCTCGCCGCGACCGGCTTCGTCGACGAGCGGGTCACGTCCATCCGGGAGCGTTCCTGGGAGCCGTGGTACCGCCACTGGAGCCGGGTCGCGACCGAGCCGGACGCCCGGCGCGACCTCCCCGCCGAGGCCGCCGGCACCCTCGCCAAGGACTGGCGCGACCATGCGCGGATCCGGCGTGAGGTGGATCTGCTGGACTACGTCTGCGCGGTCGCCGTGAAGCCCGGATTCTAGGCATTCCCCCGGGCCGGTCTGGTTTCTACTCCGTGCATGGACCCGATGCCCAACGAGAAGGTCGTGGCCGCGCTCCGTGCCTCGGTGAAGGAGACCGAGCGACTCCGCAGAGAGAACGCGAGGCTCGTCGCCTCGGCCACCGAGCCGCTCGCGATCGTGGCGATGAGCTGCCAGTTCCCCGGTGGGATCCGGTCCCCCGAAGCGCTGTGGGACCTGGTGGTCTCCGGCCGGGACGCCATCACCGGGTTCCCGCCCGACCGCGGCTGGGACCTCGGCGGCGTCGACGAGAGCGGCGCCGGCATCACCCGGGCCGGCGGGTTCCTCGACCGGCCCGCGGAGTTCGACCCCGGGTTCTTCGGGATCTCGCCCCGCGAGGCGCTGTCGATGGACCCCCAGCAGCGGCTCCTGCTCGAGGTCGCCTGGGAGGCGACCGAACGGGCCGGCCTCGACGCGCACCGGCTGCGCGGCAGCCGGACGGGCGTGTTCGTCGGCCTGTCCGGCCAGGACTACTCCTACCTCACGGTGAACTCGCTCGACGACGTGGACGGCGGCGTCGGGACCGGCATGGGCGCGGGCGCGGCATCGGGCCGGATCGCCTACACGCTCGGCCTCGAGGGGCCGACGCTGACGGTCGACACGGCGTGCTCGTCGTCGTTGGTGGCCCTGCACCTCGCGGGCCAGGCGCTGCGCTCGGGGGAGTGTGACCTCGCGCTGGTCGGGGGCGCGACGGTGATGTCCACACCGGGCGCGTTCGTCGAGTTCAGCCGGCAGGGCGGGCTCGCCGCCGACGGCCGGTGCAAGGCGTTCGCCGAGGCCGCGGACGGTACCGGCTGGGGCGAGGGCGTCGCGGTCGTCGTCGTGGAACGGCTCTCCGACGCGCGCCGCAACGGCCACCAGGTGCTGGCGGTGGTGCGCGGCTCCGCGGTGAACTCCGACGGCGCCTCCAACGGCCTGACCGCCCCCAACGGCCCGGCGCAGCAACGCGTGATCCGCCAGGCCCTCGCCGCGACCGGGATGTCCACATCGGACGTCGACGTCGTGGAGGCGCACGGCACCGGCACGAAGCTCGGCGACCCGATCGAGGCCCAGGCGCTGCTGGAGACCTACGGGCGCGGCCGCGAGCGGCCGCTGCTGCTCGGCTCGGTCAAGTCCAACATCGGCCACACCCAGGCCGCGGCCGGGCTCGCCGGCGTCATCAAGATGGTCATGGCCATCCGCCACGGCGTGGTGCCGCAGACCCTGCACGTCGGCGAACCGTCGTCCCATGTGGACTGGACGGCCGGTGCGGTGGAGCTGCTGACCGAGAAGCTCCGCTGGCCGGAGACGGGAAAACCACGTGGTGCGGCCGTGTCCGCGTTCGGCGTCACCGGCACGAACGCGCACGTGATCCTGCAGCAGGCCGGTCCCGAGGACCGGACCGGGGACCCCGCGGCCACCCCGCTCGAGCCGGGCGTGCTGCCCTGGGTGCTCTCCGGGCGGACGCGGACGGCGCTGCGCGACCAGGCCGCCCGCCTGCTGTCGCATGTGGACGAACGGCCCGCGCTGGACGCCGGGGACGTCGCGCTGTCGCTCGCCACCGGCCGCGCGAGCTTCGAGTACCGCCTCGCCGTGGTCGGCACCGAGCGGGCCACGCTGCGCGACACCCTCGCGTCGTGGCTCTCGGGCGTGTCCGCGCCGGGCACCGTCGAGCAGACCACGTCCGGGCCGGCGGGCCTGGGCGTCGTGTTCGCCGGCCAGGGCTCGCAGCGGCTCGGCATGGGCCGGGACCTCTACGAGCGGTTCCCGGCCTTCGCGGAGGCGTTCGACGCCGTGCTCGCCGGGCTGGACCCGGCGCTGCGCGACGTGATGTGGGGCGCCGACGAGGAGGCGCTCAACCAGACCGGCAACGCGCAGCCCGCGCTGTTCGCGTTCGAGGTCGCGCTGTTCCGGCTGCTGGAGTCGTGGGGGATGCGCCCCGAGCAGGTCGGCGGGCACTCCATCGGCGAGATCGCCGCCGCACACGTCGCCGGCGTGCTCTCGCTCTCCGACGCCTGCACGCTCGTGTCCGCGCGCGGCCGGCTCATGCAGGCCCTGCCGCGCGGCGGCGCGATGGTCTCGCTGCGGGCCACCGAGGAGAAGGTGCTGCCGCTGCTCACCGGCGGCGTCTCGATCGCCGCGGTCAACGGGCCGTCGTCGGTCGTGATCGCCGGCGTCGAGGACGAGGTGGCCGCGGTCGCCGAGCGGTTCGACAAGACCCGCCGCCTGACCGTGTCGCACGCGTTCCACTCGCCGCTCATGGATCCGGTGCTCGACGAGTTCCGCGAGGTCGTGCGCGGCCTGGACTTCCGGCCGCCGGTGATCGGCATGACCGGGTGCGCGGACACCGGCGAACCGGTCACCGACCCCGAGTACTGGGTGCGCCACGTCCGGGAGACCGTGCGGTTCGCCGACGCGCTCGCCGGGCTCGAGGATGCCGGCGTCACCACGCTGCTGGAGGTGGGGCCGGACGGCGTGCTGACCGCGATGGCCCAGGAGTGCGTGGCCGAGCAGACCGCGACGATCGCGGCCCAGCGCACCGGGCGCGACGAGGTCACCGCCGTGGTGACCGCGCTCGCGAGCCTGCACGTCCACGCGGTGGACCTGGACTGGAGCGGGTTCTTCGCCGGTACCGGCGCGCACCGGGTCGAGCTGCCGACCTACGCGTTCCAGCGCGAGTGGTTCTGGCCGGACCAGGCACCGCCCGACCAGCGCGACGACCTCGACTCGATGTTCCGGATCAACTGGGTGCCCGCGCCGGTGACCGCCGGCCCGGACCGGCTCACGGTCGTCGACCTCGACGGCGAGCTCGCGGACCTGGCCGAGGTGCCCGACGTGGTGCTCGTGCGCCTCGACGGCCACGGTGACCACAGTGGACGGTCGCTGTCGGTCGCGGCGCGCGAGGTGACCAACCGCGTGCTCGCGATGATGCAGGAGTGGCTGGCCGACGACCGGTTCGACCACGCCCGGCTGGCGTTCGCCACGTACGGCGCGGTCGCCGTGGACGACGCCGAGACGGTCACCGACGTCGCCGCCGCGGCGGTGTGGGGGCTGGTGCGCTCGGCGCAGGTGGAGAACCCGTCGGCGTTCGTGCTGCTCGACATCGACGGCACGGCCGAGTCGGCCGCGGCGCTGCCCGCCGTGCTCACCACCGACGAGCCGCAGTTCGTCGTGCGCGCGGGCGTGGCCAGGGTGGCCCGGATCGCCCAGCTGGTGGCCTCGCCGGGCGCGCCCATGCGCTGGGACCCCGAGGGCACGGTGCTGATCACCGGCGGCACGGGCGGGCTCGGCGGCCTGATGGCCCGCCACCTCGTCGGCGAGCACGGCATGAAGCGGCTGCTGCTCGTCAGCCGCCGCGGCCTGGACGGGCCGTCCGCGCTTGAGCTGCAGGTGGAGCTGATCGCGCACGGCGCGGACGTGACCATCGTCAGCTGCGACGTGTCCGACCGGGACGCCGTCGTGCGGCTGCTGGCGGACATCCCGGCCGAGCACCCGCTGACCGCCGTCATCCACACCGCGGGCGTGCTCGACGACGGCGTGCTCGGGTCGCTGACCGCGGACAACGTCGGCACGGTGTTCGGGCCGAAGGCCGACGGTGCCTGGCACCTGCACGAGCTGACCGAGGACATGGACCTGCAGGCGTTCGTGATGTTCTCCTCGGTGGCCGGCGTGATGGGCAGCCCGGGCCAGGCGAACTACGCGGCCGCCAACGCGTTCCTCGACGCACTCGCGCAGCACCGGGCGGCCCGGGGCATGCCGGCGACCTCGCTCGCGTGGGGCGCGTGGGCCCGGGACACCGGCATGACCGCGCGGCTCACGTCGGCGGACATCCAGCGGATGAAGCGGTCCGGCATGTCCCCGCTGTCGGCCGAGCAGGGCCTCGCGCTGTTCAACGTCGCCACGGCCGGCGGCGAGTCGGTGGTCATCCCGATCCGCGTGGACGAGTCGGCGCTGCTGATCCAGAACCAGGTGCCGGCGCTGCTGCGCGGCCTCGTCGGGCAGACCAAGGTCGCCGACCCGCCGGGCGTGGCCGCGTTCACCCGGCGGCTGGCCGGGGTCCGGGAGTCCGAGCGGCGCGCGATGCTCGTCGACCTCGTCCGGGCCGAGGTGGCCACCGTGCTCGGGCACACGTCCGCGGAGAGCGTCGAGATCAACCGCGCGTTCCGCGACCTGGGCTTCGACTCGCTGACCGCCGTGGAACTGCGCAACCGGCTGAACGGCGCGACCGGGCTGAGCCTGCCGGCGACCGTCGTGTTCGACTACCCGACCGCGACCGTGCTGGCCGGCCACCTGCTCGACGAGCTGCTCGGCGGCCAGTCCGACGAGCTCCGCCCGGTGCCGACCGGGGTGGGCGTGGCCGACGACCCGGTGGTGATCGTCGGCATGGGCTGCCGCTACCCGGGTGGCGCCGGCTCGCCGGAGGAGCTGTGGCGGCTGGTGGCCGAGGGCCGCGACGGCGTGACCGGCTTCCCGGACAACCGAGGCTGGGACGCGCTCGCGACCGGCGGGCGGGGCGAGAGCACCGTGCGCAGCGGTGGCTTCCTGCACGAGGCGGGCGAGTTCGACGCCGGCTTCTTCGGCATCTCGCCGCGCGAGGCGGTCGCGATGGACCCCCAGCAGCGGCTGCTGCTGGAGACCGCCTGGGAGGCGGTCGAAGGGGCCGGGATCGCGCCGTCCTCGTTGCGGGGCAGCCGGTCGGGCGTGTTCGTCGGCGCGACCGAGGGCGCCTACCTGGACGTCGTGGTGCGCTCGGGCGCCGACCTGCGCGGCCACCTGCTGACCGGGGTCGCCGCGAGCGTCCTGTCCGGACGGCTCGCCTACACCCTCGGCCTGGAGGGCCCGGCGGTCACGATCGACACGGCGTGCTCGTCCTCGCTCGTGGCCCTGCACTGGGCCGCGCAGGCGCTGCGGTCGGGGGAGTGCACGCTCGCGCTGGCCGCCGGTGTCACGGTGATGGCCTCCCCGGACGGCTTCGGCGAGTTCGACCGGCAGGGCGGGCTGGCCGCCGACGGGCGGTGCAAGTCGTTCGCGGAGGCGGCCGACGGCACCGGCTGGGCGGAGGGTGCCGGCGTCCTGGTGCTGGAGCGCCAGTCCGACGCGATCCGCAACGGGCACCCGGTCCTCGCGGTGGTCCGTGGCTCCGCGGTGAACTCCGACGGCGCGTCCAACGGCCTCACCGCACCGAACGGGCCGTCGCAGCAGCGGGTCATCCGCCAGGCGCTCGCCAACGCCGGTCTGTCCACAACGGACGTCGACGTCGTCGAGGCACACGGCACCGGCACCACCCTCGGCGACCCCATCGAGGCGCAGGCCCTGCTCGCGACGTACGGCCAGGACCGCGAGCGGCCGCTGCTGCTCGGCTCGATCAAGTCGAACATCGGCCACGCGCAGTCCGCGGCCGGGGTCGCCGGCGTGATCAAGATGGTCATGGCCATGCGGCACGGGGAGGTGCCCAGGAGCCTGCACGTGGACGCCCCTTCGTCGCATGTGGACTGGTCGGCCGGGGCCGTGGAGCTGGTCACGGCGCATGTGGACTGGCCGTCGACAGGGCGCCCGCGCCGGGCGGGGGTGTCGGCGTTCGGGATCAGCGGCACCAACGCGCACGTCATCGTCGAGCAGGCGCCGGACACCGAGCAGGGGATGAGCGTTGGACTCGCGGAGGCTGAGCGTTGGACTCGCGGGGTGGATGGTCCCGCCGTCGTGCCCTGGGTGCTGTCGGCCCGCTCCGCCGCCGCCCTCGACGCGCAGGTGGACCGGATCCGCGCGGCCGGGCGCGACCCGCTGGACGCCGGCTACTCGCTCGCCACCGGCCGCAGCGAGCTGGAGCACCGCGCCGTGCTGCTGGCCGCGAACGGCGGGACGACCGAGGTGGCGCGCGGCGTGGCGGCCGGCGGCAGGCTCGCGTTCCTGTTCACCGGCCAGGGCGCGCAGCGGCTGGGCATGGGCCGGGAGCTGCACGCGCGCTTCCCGGTGTTCGCCGAGGCGTTCGACGCGATCATGATGGAGTTCGACCCGACGCTGCGCGACGTGCTGTGGGGCAGCGACGAACGGGCGCTCAACCGGACGGTGTACGCCCAGCCCGCGTTGTTCGCGGTCGAGGTCGCGGCGTTCCGGCTCGTGGAGTCGTGGGGGTTGCGCCCCGACGCGGTGGCCGGGCACTCGATCGGCGAGATCGCCGCCGCCCACGTGGCGGGCGTGCTGTCGCTGCCGGACGCGTGCACGCTGGTCGCCGAGCGCGGCCGGCTGATGGAGACCCTGCCCGCGGGCGGCGCGATGGCCTCGCTGCGGGCGAGCGAGGCCGAGGTCGCCCCGGAGCTGACCGACGGCGTGGGCATCGCCGCGGTCAACGGGCCGCGGTCGGTGGTGATCGCCGGCCGCGAGGACGCGGTCGCCGAGCTCGCCGCGCGGTTCCCGGACTCGAAGCGGCTGCGGGTCTCGCACGCGTTCCACTCGCCGCTGATGGACCCGATCCTCGACGAGTTCCGCCAGGTGGTCGAGGAGCTGTCGTTCGACGAGCCGCACCTGGACGTGGTGTCGACGGTGACCGGGCGCGTAGCCGGGGAGGAGCTGTGCACGCCGGAGTACTGGGTGCGCCACGTCCGCGACACGGTGCGTTTCGCCGACGCCGTCGTCACCCTGGCCGACGCCGGGGTGACGAGGTACCTGGAGCTGGGCCCGGACGGCGTGCTCTGCGCCGTCGCGGGCGAGACCGTCGGCGACGCCGGGGACGCGGTGCTCTTCCCGTTGCTGCGCCGGGACCGCGACGAGGAGACGACCGCGCTGACCGCGGCGGCGTCGCTGTACGCCACCGGCGTCGCCGTGGACTGGCCCACGTTCTTCGCCGGCACCGGCGCGCGCCGGGTGGACCTGCCGACCTACCCGTTCCAGCACGAGTGGTACTGGCCGCGGATGTCGGCGCCGCCGAGCGACGCGGTGGGGCTGGGGCTGACCCCGGCCGGGCACCCGCTGCTCGGCGCGGCGGCACGGCTCGCCGACTCGGACTCGGTGCTGTTCACCGCCCGGCTCTCGCTCGCCACGCACCCGTGGCTCGCCGACCACACGGTCGGCGGCGCGGTCCTGTTCCCCGGCACGGGTTTCCTGGAGCTCGCGATCCGTGCGGGCGACGAGACCGGCTGCGACGTGGTGGAGGAGCTCACCCTGGGCGTGCCGCTGGTGTTCGCCGGGCGCGACGCCGTGGAGCTGCAGCTGCGGGCCGGCCCGCCCGACGAGACCGGGCGGCGTGCGGTCGAGGTGTACGCCCAGCCGGCCGACGGCGTCGAGCAGAGCTGGGTGCGGCACGCCAGCGGCGTGCTCGCCGTCCGCGAGCCCGGCGCCGCCGACGGCATCACGGCGTGGCCGCCGACCGGCGCGACGCCCGTCGACCTCGACGGTTTCTACGAGCGACTCGCCGACGACGGTCTCGGCTACGGCCCCGCGTTCCGTGGCCTGCGTGCGGTGTGGCGTCGTGACGGTGAGGTCTTCGCCGAGGTCGCGCTGCCCGACGCCGCGCACGACGCCGAGGCGTTCGGCATCCACCCCGCGCTGCTGGACGCCGCCCTGCATGCCGTGTCCTATGTGGACCTCGGCGAGCCCGCCACGGGCCGGGTGCCGTTCTCGTGGAACGGGGTGTCGCTGCACGCAACGGGCGCGTCCGCGCTGCGCGTGCGGCTGACGGGCAGCGGGCCCGAGTCCGTGTCGCTGGCCGTCGCCGATGCCACCGGCGCGCCGGTCGCCACCGTCGAGTCGCTCGCGCTGCGGCCCGTGTCCGCGGCGAACCTCTCGGCCGGCGGGCCCGGTCTCGGCTCGCTCTTCCGCGTCGACTGGATCACCGCCGACACCTCCACTGTGGACACGGTGCAGGACGTCGAGACCGTGCGGGCCGGATCCGGCGCGCCGGACGCGCTGGCGTCGGCGCACGAGGAGACCGCGCGGGTGCTGGGCGCGCTGCGGGACTGGCTCGCCGACGAGCGGCGCGAGCTGTCCCGGCTGGCGATCGTGACGCACGGCGCCGTGGATGGCGCCGACCCGGCGGCGGCGGCCGTATGGGGTCTCGTGCGCGCGGCGCAGACCGAGCATCCGGGCCGGTTCGTCCTCATCGACACCGACCACCCGGACGACCTGTCCGCCGCGCTGGCCGCCGACGAGGACCAGGTCCTAGTCCGCGATGGCGTCGTGTCCGTCGCGCGGCTGGTCACGCTCGGCTCGGACGCCGCGTTGACGCCACCTTTGGATGTGCCGTGGCGACTGGGCGTCGGCGCCAAGGGCACCGTGGACGAGCTGTGCGTCGAGCCGTGCCCGGCGGTCGCCGAGCCGCTGACCGGCCGGGACGTGCGGGTCGACGTGCGCGCGGCGGGGCTGAACTTCCGCGACGTGCTCAACGTGCTGGACATGTACCCGGGGGAGGCGGGCGCCCTGGGCATCGAGGCCGCCGGTGTGGTGACCGCCGTCGGCCCCGACGCGGTGGACCTGCGCCCCGGCGACCGGGTCTTCGGACTGGTCCCCGGCGCGTTCGGCCCGGTCGGGGTGGCCGACGAGCGCGCGCTCGCCCCGATGCCGGCGGACTGGTCGTGGGACACGGCCGCCTCGGTCCCGATGGCGTTCCTGACCGCCTACTACGCGCTGCGCGACCTGACCGCGGTGCGGCCGGGCGAGTCGGTGCTGATCCACGCCGGTGCGGGCGGCGTCGGCATGGCCGCGATCCAGGTGGCCCGGCACCTCGGTGCCGAGGTGTTCGCCACCGCGAGCGAGGCCAAGCGGGACGTGCTGCGCTCCCTGGGCGTCGCCGACGACCACATCGCCTCGTCGCGCTCGACCGCGTTCGAGGAGAAGTTCCGCGGGGTCACCGGCGGCCGCGGGGTCGACGTCGTGCTCAACTCGCTCGCGGGCGAGTACGTCGACGCTTCGCTGCGGCTCGTGGCGCCCGGCGGCCGGTTCGCCGAGATGGGCAAGACCGACGTCCGCGACGACCTCGACGGCGTCTCCTACCGGGCGTTCGACCTCCGGGAGGCCGGCGTCGAGCGGGTGCGCGAGCTGCTGGACGAGCTGCTCGACCTGTTCGCCGGCGGCGCGCTCACTCCGCTGCCGGTGCAGCCGTGGGACGTCCGCCGCGCGCGGGACGCGTTCCGGTTTATGCGCCAGGCCGGTCATGTCGGCAAGATCGTGCTGCGCATGCCCCCTCGCTGGAACCCCGGCGGCACCGTGCTGATCACCGGCGGCACCGGCGGCCTGGGTGCGGCGCTGGCCCGCCACCTCGTCGCCGACCGCGGCGTCCGGCACCTGCTGCTGGCGGGCCGCCGCGGCGCGGACGCACCCGGTGTCGCGCAGCTGCGCGAGGATCTCGCCGCGCACGGTGCCGACGTGACCTTCGCGGCCTGCGACGTGTCCGACCGCGACGCGGTGGCCCGGCTGGTCGCCGGGGTGTCGGCGGACCACCCGCTGACCGCGGTCGTCCACGCGGCCGGTGTGCTGGACGACGGCGTGCTCACCGCGCAGACGCCCGAGCGCCTCGCCGGCGTGCTCGCCCCGAAGGCGGGCGGGGCGTGGCACCTGCACGAGCTGACTCGCGACCTCGACCTGGCCGCGTTCGTGTTGTTCTCGTCGGTCGCCGGTGTGCTCGGGGGCACCGCGCAGGCCGGCTACTCGGCCGCCAATGCCTTCCTCGACGGCCTCGCCCGGCACCGGCACGCGCACGGGCTGCCCGCGACGTCGCTGGCCTGGGGTGCCTGGGAGCAGGCGACGGGCATGACCGGGACGCTCGACGCGGCGGACATGCGGCGGATGGCCCGGTCCGGGATGCTGCCGCTGCCGGTCGGGCAGGGCATGGCGCTGTTCGACACGGCGACCTCGCTGGACCGCGACGTGCTCGTCCCGGTCCGGGTGGACGCGCGCGCCCTGCGGGCGCGGGGCGAGCTGCCGCCGATGCTGCGTGGCCTGGTCCGGGCGGGCAGGCGGCCCCGGTCGGGCGCGGCGGGCGGCCAGGCCGCCGGCGAGCTGGCCGAGCGGCTGGCCGCCACCCCGGCCGGCGAGCGTGCCGGGGTGCTGGTGGAGGTGGTCCGGACGCAGACCGCGACCGTGCTCGACCACCCGTCGGCCGACGCCGTCGACCCCGGCCGGGAGTTCCGCGTGCTCGGCGTCGACTCGCTGACCGCGGTGGAGCTGCGCAACCGGCTGGCCACCGCGACGGGGCTGCGGCTGCCGTCCACGCTGGCGTTCGACTACCCGACCCCGCGGGTGCTCGCCGAGCACCTGCTGGCCAAGCTCGCCGGCACCCGGCCGGACAGGCCGGCGGCGGCGCCCGCCGCGCCGCTCGGCGACGACCCGATCGTGATCGTCGGCATGGGCTGCCGCTACCCGGGCGGGGTGCGCTCGCCCGAGGACCTGTGGCGGCTCGTGCTGGCCGAGGAGGAAGGCATCACGCCGTTCCCGACCGACCGCGGCTGGGACCTCGACGAGCTGTTCGACCCGGCCAGGACGCGCGGCGGGACGAGCTCGACCGCCGAGGGCGGCTTCCTGCACGACGCGGGCGGCTTCGACGCCGGGTTCTTCGGGATCTCGCCGCGGGAGGCGCTCGCGATGGACCCGCAGCAGCGGCTGCTGCTCGAGGTCAGCTGGGAGGCCGTCGAGCGCGCCGGGATCGATCCGGCGGCCCTGCGCGGCAGCCGGACCGGCGTGTTCGCCGGGCTGATGTACCACGACTACTCGCCGGGCACGCTGGAGTTCCCGCAGGAAGCGATGGGCTTCATCGGGACCGGCACGGCCGGCAGCGTGCTGTCCGGCCGGGTCGCCTACACGCTGGGCCTGGAGGGGCCGGCGGTCACGCTGGACACGGCGTGCTCGTCCTCGCTGGTGACGCTGCACCTCGCGGCGCAGGCGCTGCGGTCGGGGGAGTGCTCGCTCGCGCTGGCCGGTGGCGTCACGGTCATCTCGACGGCCGCGCCGTTCGCCGGCTTCAGCGCCCAGGGCGGGCTGTCCGCCGACGGGCGGTGCAAGTCGTATGCCGAAGCGGCGGACGGCACGACGTGGTCCGAGGGCGTCGGCATGCTGGTGCTGGAGCGCCGGTCCGACGCGGTCCGCAACGGGCACGAGATCCTGGCCGTGGTGCGTGGCTCCGCGGTGAACTCCGACGGTGCGTCCAACGGCCTCACCGCGCCGAACGGTCCCTCGCAGCAGCGGGTGATCCGCCAGGCGCTCGCGAACGCCGGACTGTCCACATCGGACGTCGACGTCGTGGAGGGGCACGGGACCGGCACGAAGCTTGGCGACCCGATCGAGGCGCAGGCGTTGCTGGAGACCTACGGCCGGGACCGGGAGCGGCCGCTGCTGCTGGGCTCGATCAAGTCCAACATCGGCCACACCCAGGCCGCGGCCGGCGTCGCCGGCGTGATCAAGATGGTGCTGGCGCTGCGCGAGGAGACAGTGCCCAGGACGCTGCACGTCGACGCCCCTTCGTCGCACGTGGAGTGGTCGGCCGGGGCGGTGGAGCTGGTGACCGAGCGGACCGGCTGGCCGCGGACGGACCGCCCGCGCCGCGCGGCGGTGTCCTCGTTCGGGATCAGCGGCACCAACGCGCACACGATCCTGGAGCAGGCGCCGCCGTCCGTGCCGGCGGACGAGCCGGAGGTGGTCGCGGGCGCGGTGCCGCTGCTGGTGTCCGGCCGCACGCCCGGCGCGATGCTGGACCAGGCCGCCAACCTGGTGTCCATTCTGGACGGTGCGCCGCTGGACGTGGCGTACTCGCTGGCCGTCGGGCGGTCGGTGCACGACCACCGCGCGGCGGTCGTCGCCGCGGACCGCGACACCGCGCTGGCCGGGCTGTCGGCGCTGGCCGAGGGCCGGGACCACGCGGCCGTGCTCCGTGGTGAGGTGGCCGGCGGGAAGCTGGCGTTCCTGTTCACGGGTCAGGGTTCGCAGCGGCTCGCTATGGGCCGGGACCTGTACGAGAGGTTCCCGGTGTTCGCCGCCGCGTTCGACGAGGTGCTCGGGTCGCTGGACGCCGATGTGCGCGCGGTGATGTGGGGTGCGGACGCGGGTGCGCTGGCGCGGACCGGGGTCGCGCAGCCTGCGTTGTTCGCGGTCGAGGTGGCGTTGTTCCGGTTGTTCGAGTCGTGGGGTGTGCGCCCGGACTTCCTTGCGGGGCACTCGATCGGCGAGATCGCCGCGGCCCACGTGGCGGGTGTGTTGTCGCTGCCGGACGCCTGCACGCTGGTGTCGGCGCGGGCCCGGTTGATGCAGGCGTTGCCCGCGGGGGGCGCGATGATGTCGCTGCGTGCCGCCGAGGAGGAGGTCACGCCGTTGCTGACGGCGGGCGTGTCGGTCGCCGCGGTCAACGGGCCCAGGTCGGTCGTGATCGCCGGGGCCGAGGACGAGGTTGTGGCGGTCGCCCGGCGGTTCGAGCACGCGAAGCGGTTGCGGACCTCGCACGCGTTCCACTCGCCACTGATGGAGCCGATGCTGGTGGACTTCGCCTCGGTGGTGTCCGAACTGGACTTCCAGGCTCCGAGGATTCCGCTGGCGCACCCGATGGACAGCGCGGAGTACTGGGTCCGGCACGTGCGCGACGCCGTCCGCTTCGCCGACGACGTACGCGCGCTCACCGAGGCCGGTGTCACGACGTTCGTGGAGCTGGGTCCGGACGCCGTGCTGTCCGGGATGGCGGGCGAGTGGGCGGAGGGAGCATTCCTGCCCACGCTGCGGCGTGACCACGACGAGGAGAGCACCGTCGTCGCGGCCCTCGCCGGTGTCCACGTGCACGGGTCTTCGGTCGACTGGCCCGCGTTCTTCGCGGGCACCGGCGCGCGCCGGGTGGTCCTGCCGGCCTACCCGTTCCAGCACGAGTGGTACTGGCCCAAGCTGGCCGCTGCCGCGGGGGACGCCGCCGGGCTCGGCCTCACCTCGCCCGAGCACCCGCTGCTCGGCGCGGCCGTCGAGTTCGCCGAGACCGACGGTCTCGTGCTCACCGGCCGGCTGACCCCGGCCGCACAGCCGTGGCTCGCCGACCACGTCACCGGCGACGTCGTGCGAGTCCCCGGCACCGTGTTCCTGGAGCTCGCGATCCGCGCGGGTGACCAGGCCGGGTGCGACCGCGTCGAGTCGCTGACGATCGACCAGCCGCTGGCGTTCGACGCACGGGAGGCCGCGGCACTGCAGCTCGCGGTCGGCCCCGACGAGGCCGGGCGGCGCACTCTCACCGTGCACGCCCGCACCTCGGGCGCGCCGGGCTGGACCCGGCATGCCACGGCCGTGCTCACCACGGCCGGCCCCGCCGAACCCGCCACGGACACCGTCTGGCCGCCCGCGGGCGCCGAGCCCCTCGACCTCACCGACCTCACCGACCTCACCGGGCTCGGCCGGGCCGTGGACGGCGTGCGTGCCGTGTGGCAAGGGGCCGGCGAGGTGTACGCGGAGATCGCGCTGCCGGAGCGGTACGACGACGCCGCGGCCTACGGCCTGCACCCGGCGCTGCTCGCCGCCGCCCTGCCCGTGACGTCCTTTGTGGACCACGGGGAGCCGGCGCGGCGGGCCGTCTCGATCGGCGCGGCCGCCCTGCACGCCGCCGGGGCCGGCGTGGTGCGGATCCGCATCTCCCGGGCCGGCGACGACGCGGTGACGCTGGCGGTGGCCGACGAGTCCGGGGCGCGGATCGCGACGATCGAGTCGCTCGTGCTGAGCGCGGCCGACACGACCGGCGGCGCGGATCCGCTGTACCGGCTGGACTGGGTGCCGCTGCCGGACCGTCCGTCGAGCGCCGAGGCCGACGTCGTGGAGCTGGACACCGACCTCGCGGCGCTCGAGTCCGTGCCGGACGCGGTCGTGGTCCGGGTGGGTGGTTGGGCGGGCCTGTCGTCGGTGCACGAGCAGACCACCCGGGCACTGGGACTGGTCCGGGAATGGCTGGGCGACGAACGGTTCCTCGCGTCGCGGCTGGTGTTCCTGGCGCGGGGCGCGGTCGACGGTGGCGATCTCGCCGCGGCCGCCGTCTGGGGCCTGGTGCGCTCGGCGCAGGCCGAGCATCCCGGCCGGTTCATGCTCGTGGACGCGGACGACCTCACCGACGTGAGCGCCGCGCTGGCCGCGGGCGAGGACCAGGTTCTCGTGCGGGACGGCGAGGTGCGGGCCGCCCGGCTCGCGGTGCTGACACCGGGCTCCGGCGAGCGGTCCTGGGACCCGGACGCGACGGTCCTGATCACCGGCGGCACGGGCGGGCTCGGTGCACGCATCGCCCGCCACCTCGTGACCGAGCGCGGCGTGCGGCACCTGCTGCTGACCAGCCGCCGCGGCCCGGACGCCCCGGGCGCCGCGGAGCTGCGCGCGGAGCTGACCGGGTGCGGCGCCGAAGTCGCGATCGCGGCGTGCGACGTCGCCGACCGCGCTGCCGTCGCGGACCTGCTCGCGACCGTGCCGGCCGGGCACCCGCTGCGCGCGGTCGTGCACACGGCGGGTGTCCTCGACGACGGCGTCGTCGGATCGCTCACCCCCGAGCGGCTCGCGACCGTGCTGCGGCCGAAAGCGGACGCCGCCTGGCACCTGCACGAGCTCGCCGGCGACCTCGACGCGTTCGTGCTGTTCTCCTCGGTCGCCGGGGCGATGGGCAGTCCCGGGCAGGCGAACTACTCGGCGGCGAACGCGTTCCTCGACGCGCTCGCGCTGCAGCGGACCGCGCTCGGCCGGCCGGCCACGTCGTTGGTCTGGGGGCCGTGGCACACCGGGGACGGCATGACCGCCGGCCTCACGGAGACCGACACGCGGCGCATGCGGGCGTCGGGCCTGCCGCCGATCACCGCCGAGCAGGGCGTCGCGATGTTCGACGCGGCGGTCGGCTCGGGTGACCCGGTGGTCGTCCCGATCCGGCTGAACGCGGCCGTGCTGGGCGCGCGAGGCGAGGTGCCACCGCTGCTGGCCAATCTGGCCGGCTCGCGGCGTACCACCCGGGCCACCGTCGACACCGGTGCGCAGCTGCGCGCCCGGCTGCGTGACATGTCGCCGGACGAGCGGCTCGACCACGTGCTGCGGGTGGTGCGCGAGGGCGTCGCGACCGTGCTGGGCCACCCCTCGGCCGCCGTGGTCGGCGTGCGCGACCGGTTCAGCGACCTCGGCTTCGACTCGCTGACCGCCGTCGAGCTGCGCAACGGCCTCGACGCCGCGACCGGGCTGCGGCTCTCGCCGACGTTGATCTTCGACTATCCGACGCCCGCGCTGCTGGCCGGGCAGCTGGCCGAGGACCTGGTGCCGAGCGAGTCCGAGGCGGGGCCGTCGCTGTTCGGCGACCTCGACCGGCTGGAGGCGGCGCTGACCGGCACCGCGGGCGAGCCGCTGGACGGCGTCACCCGCAACTCGGTCGCGGCCCGGCTGCGCAAGCTGCTGACCACGGTGACCGCCGCGGACGGCAACGGCGACGGTGAGGTCGGTGAGCTGTTGGAGTCGGCAAGCGCCGATGACATCTTCGACTTCATCGACGGCCGGCTGGGCAGGCGAACCGGCTCGTAACCGCCGCTTTCGAATGGGGCCACCCGGCATGCCGGGTGGCCCCATTCGTTGTGCCGGAACGAGGATTGCCTGTCCGGCGACAGGCCGGAGGGGATCGGGGCCGCCGGCGGATTTTACGGGCTCCGACTCACGCCTCCTGCGGGCAGGAATTGCGGGCAGGGCGCCAGCCCTGCCCGCGAATGGCCCGCCGACGGCCCCGACCCTTCTCACCCGAGCTGGCGCGTTGGCTTGGCTTCGCCCTTCGTTGCAGGCGCCGCAACAGCGCGGGGGTGCCCGATCGGCCATGCCGGTCGGTACGCCGATCGGGTGGCCCGGCTGGGGGGCGCGGAACACTAGCAGATCTGCGTGTGCGTTCGGCGGTTCAGTTCTGTGCGAGGACGTCCGGCTCCTCATAGCCGAGCACGGAGGCTGAGATCCTATGGCGGAAGACAGCAAGCTCGTCGACTACCTGAAGTGGGTCACCGCCGACCTGCATCAGACGCGCCAGCGGTTGCTCGAGGTCGAGTCCGGCCAGCACGAGCCCGTGGCCGTGGTCGCGATGGCCTGCCGCTACCCCGGCGGGGTGCGCTCGCCGGAGGACCTGTGGGAGCTGCTGGTCGACGGCACCGACGCGATCACCTCGCTGCCCGCCGACCGCGGCTGGCCGGTGTACGACGGGTTCTCCGGTGGGTTCCTGGACGACGCGGGCGGTTTCGACGCCGCGTTCTTCGGCATCTCGCCACGCGAGGCGCTGGCGATGGACCCGCAGCAGCGGATGCTGCTCGAGGTCGCCTGGGAGGCCGTCGAGCGCGGCGGGATCGACCCGTTGTCGCTGTCGGGCAGCCCGACCGGCGTGTTCGTCGGCGCGTCGCAGGCCACCTACTTCAAGCTCGCCGAGGCGTCCGCCGAACCGCTCGACGGCCACCTGCTGACCGGGTCCGCGTCGAGCGTGCTGTCCGGCCGCCTCTCCTACACGATGGGCCTGGTCGGTCCCGCGCTCACGATCGACACCGCGTGCTCGTCGTCGCTCGTGGCCATCCACCTCGCCGCGCAGGCGCTGCGGGCGGGGGAGTGCACGCTGGCCCTCGCCGCCGGGGTGTCCGTGATCGGCGGGCCGGACGTGTTCGCCGAGTTCGACCGGCAGGGCGGGCTGTCCGCCGACGGGCGGTGCAAGGCGTTCGCCGACGCGGCGGACGGCACGGCCTGGTCCGAGGGCATCGGCGTGCTGATGCTGGAGAAGCTGTCCGACGCCCGGCGCAACGGCCACGACGTGCTCGCCGTGCTCCGGGGCTCGGCGATCAACCAGGACGGGGCGTCCAACGGGCTCACCGCGCCCAACGGCCCGTCGCAGCGGCGGGTCATCCGCGCCGCGCTCGCCGGCGCCGGACTGTCCACAACGGACGTCGATGTGGTGGAGGCGCACGGCACCGGTACGGCGCTCGGCGACCCGATCGAGGCGCAGGCCCTGCTCGCGACCTACGGACAGGAACGGGAACATCCGCTGCTGCTCGGGTCGATCAAGTCCAACATCGGCCACACGCAGGCCGCCGCGGGCGTCGCCGGCGTGATCAAGATGGTCCTGGCGATGGAGCGCGGCCTGCTCCCGAAGACCCTGCACGTGGACGAGCCCTCGTCCCATGTGGACTGGGAGGCCGGCGCGGTCGCGCTGGCGACCGACCACACCGGCTGGCCGGACAGCGCCGTGCGGCGCGCGGGCGTGTCCTCGTTCGGCATCAGCGGCACCAACGCGCACGTCATCGTCGAGCAGGCGCCCGAACCCGAACAGGCCGACCTGGCCGACCGCGCGCCGCTCGCCGCGGTCCCGCTGCTGGTGGCGGGCCGGACACCGGCGGCACTGCGTGCACAGGCCGCGCAGCTCAGGTCCACTGTGGAGGACGGCGCGTACCTCGGCGACGTCGCCTACTCGCTCGCCACGACCCGGTCGGCCTTCGAGTACCGCGCGGGCATCGTCGCCGCGGGCACCGAGCAGGCGGTGGCCGCTCTCGCCGCGCTCGCCGCCGACTCCCTCGCGGCGGACCGGGCGGTCGCCGATCCCGCCGTCGCGTTCATGTTCTCCGGGCAGGGCGCGCAGTACGTCGGCATGGGCAAGGACCTGCACGCACGCTTCCCCGTGTTCGCCGGGGCGTTCGACGCCGCGCTCGCCGAGTTCGACCCGGCCCTGCGCGACGTCGTGTGGGGCGAGGACCAGGATCAGTTGAACCGCATGGGTTTCGCGACGCCTGCGCTGTTCGCGGTCCAGCTCGCGCTGTTCCGGCTCGTGGAGTCGTGGGGGGTGCGGCCCGACCGGGTGATCGGGCACTCGGTCGGGGAGATCACCGCGGCACACGTGGCCGGGGTCCTGTCGCTGGCCGACGCGTGCGTCCTGGTCGCGGCGCGCGGCCGGCTGATGGAGGCGCTGCCCCCCGGCGGCGCGATGATCTCGGTGCGCGCGAGCGAGGACGAGGTCGCGCCGCTGCTCGTCGACGGGGTGTGGATCGCCGCGGTGAACGGGCCGCGCTCGGTAGTGCTCTCCGGCGAGGAGACCGCCACGCTGGAGATCGCCGGCCGGTTCGAGAAGGCCAAGCGGGTGCGGGTCTCGCACGCCTCGCACTCGCCGATGATGGACCCGATGCTGGACGACTTCCGCCAGGTGGCGGCGGGACTGTCCTACCGCGAGCCGGAGATCCCGTTCGTCTCCACGGTGACCGGCGCGCCGGAGACGGCGCTGGTGGCCTCGCCGGAGTACTGGGTACGCAACGTCCGGGAGACCGTGCGGTTCGGCGACGGCGTCGCCGCGCTCGCGGCCGCGGGCGTGACCGCGTACGTCGAGCTCGGCCCGGACGCGACGCTGTCGGTGATGGCACCGGAGTGCCTCGAGGAGGACCTTCGCGCGGTGTCGGTTCCCTTGCTGCGCAAGGACCGCGACGAGCAGACCTCGGTCGTCACCGCCGTCGCCGACCTGTTCACCCACGGCGTCACCGTGGCGTGGACCGACTTCTTCGCCGGCACCGGTACCCGCCGGGTCGGCCTGCCGACCTACCCCTTCCAGCACGAGCGGTTCTGGCCCAAGGTCGCGCACCGGCCCGGTGACGCCACCGGGCTCGGCCTGACCGCCGCCGAGCACCCGCTGCTCGGCGCGGCCGTCGAGCTCGCGGACTCCGACGGCGTGCTGTTCACCGGGCGGTTGTCGCTCGCGACCCACCCGTGGCTCGCCGACCACGCGGTCGGCGGCACGGCCATGTTCCCGGGCGCGGGGTTCGTCGAGCTCGCGCTGCGCGCCGGTGAGCAGGTAGGCGCCGACCGGGTGGCGGACCTGACGCTCGCCGTGCCCCTGGTGCTGGGCGAGGGCGACGCGGTAGCGCTGCAGGTGCGCGTCGGCGCGCCGGGCGCGGACGGCCGCCGCTCGCTGGACATCCACTCCCGGCCTGCCGACGCGGTCGACCAGCCGTGGACGCGGCACGCCGGTGGTGTGCTCGCCGCGAGCGAGCCCGGCCCTGGCGCCGGCCTCGAGCAGTGGCCGCCGCCCGGAGCGTCCGAAGTGGACATGGCGGACTTCTACGCGAGCCTGGCGGCCGAGGGCTTCGGCTACGGCCCGGTGTTCCAGGGCCTGCGCGCGGTCTGGCGCGCGGGCGCCGACGTGTACGCGGAGGTCGCGCTGCCCACCGACGCCGCCGCCGCCGCCGACGCCGCCGCCGCCGACGCCGAACGGTTCGGGCTGCACCCGGCGCTGCTGGAGTCGGCGCTGCACGCGGTGTCGTTCGTGGACTTCGGCGAGCCCGGGTTCGGCCGTGTCTCGTTCTCCTGGAGCGGGGTGTCGCTGCACGCGTCGGGCGCCACCACGCTCCGCGTGCGGCTGACCGCCCTGGACCAGGAGTCGGTGGCGCTGACGGTCGCCGACGCCGTTGGCGCGCCCGTGGCCGCGGTCGAGACGCTGACGCTGCGGCCGGTCGCCGCGCTCGCGACGGGCAGGCCGCGGGCGCGGAACACCTTGCTGCGTCCGGAATGGACACCGATCCCGACGCCCGCGGGCGGTGCCGAGGTCACCTGGCTGGATGGTGAGCCAGCGGTCGCGCCCGAGACCGGCGCGGTCCGGATCGGGCCGGACGAGACCGCGCGCGTGCTCGACCTGCTGCAGCGCTGGGCCGGCGACGAGCGGTACGCGCGGTCGCGTCTCGCATTCGTGGGTGACCCGGCCGACCCGGCGGTCGCGGTGGTGTGGGGCCTGATCCGCGCCGCACAGACCGAACACCCGGGCCGGTTCGTCCTGGTGCACACCGACGACTCGGTGGACCTTGCGACGGTCGTGTCCGGCGACGAGCCCGAGATCCGGGTGCGCGAGGGCGAGTTGTATGCCCACCGCCTAGCCGCCACCGAAACGGCCGACAACACAGCCGACGGCACCGAGACTCCAGGGTGGGGCGACCCGGACGGCACCGTCCTGATCGTCGGGGACTCGGGTGGGGCGCTCGCCCGCCACCTGGAGAACCGTGGCGTGCGCACTCTCCTCGCCACAGACCCCGACACGGTGGCCGACCTGCTCGTGGGCATCCCGGCCGGGCATGCGCTGACCGCCGTCGTCCACGCCGCGAGCGTGCCCGCCGCCGGGCCGGTCGCCGGGCTGTCCGCCGACGACCTGGACGCCGCGCTTCGTCCGGTGCGCGCGGCGACGGCCCTGGACGTCGCCACCCGCGAACTCGACCTCGCCGCCTTCGTCGTGGTCACCCCGGTGGCCGGCGACGCGGCGTCTGCCGCCGCGCACGCTCACCTCGCGGCCTTGGCCGTGCGACGCCGGGCCGGCGGGCGACCGGCGACCGCGCTGGCCTGGGGGCCCGAGGACACCGCCGCCGGGCTCATTCCGTCCGGCAGTCCCGCGCCGTTCGACGCCGCCACCGCGAGCGGGGACCCCGTGCTCGTCGCGGCCGAGCCGGACCTGCCGTGGCTGCGGGCCCGGCGCGACGTCCCCGGCCCGCTGCGCGGCTTCGTGCGCCGGCGCCGCCGGTCTGCCGCGGGCGCCGCGGCGCTGGCCACCGCATCGCTCGTTCAGCGGCTCACCGCCGCGCACGAGGGCGACCGCATCCGGATCCTCGTGGACCTGGTGTGCGAGAACGTCGCCGCCGTCCTCGGGCACGCGGCGAGCACCGCACCCGACCCGGGCCGCGGGTTCCGCGAGCTCGGCTTCGACTCGATGACCTCGGTCGACCTGGGCAGGCGGCTGTCGGGCGCGACCGGCCTGCGCCTGTCGTCCACGCTCGTGTTCGACTACCCGACACCGGTCGGCTTGGCCGGCCACCTGCTCGACGAGCTGCTCGCGAACGAGACGGTCGCCCCGGCACAGGTGCCGGTCGCGCCGGCCGGCGCCGCGACCGACGACCCGATCGTCATCGTCGGCATGGGCTGCCGGTTCCCGGGCGGCGTCACCTCCCCGGCCGGGCTCTGGGACCTGGTCACCGAGGGCCGCGAGGCCCTGTCGGCGTTCCCCGCGAACCGCGGCTGGGACCTCGACGCCCTGCCGCCGCGGGAAAGCGGGTTCCTCCACGACGCGGGCGAGTTCGACGCCGGCTTCTTCGGCATCTCCCCGCGCGAGGCGCTCGCCATGGACGCGCAGCAGCGGATCCTGCTGGAAACCTCGTGGGAGACGGTGGAGGCCGCCGGCATCGACCCGGCGACCCTGCGCGGCAGCCGTACCGGTGTGTTCGCCGGCGTCGGCTACCACGACTACGCCGCCGGGGTCGAGTTCCCGCCGGAGTCGCTCGGGTTCATCGGTACCGGCACGTCCGCCTCGGCCGTGTCCGGCCGGGTCGCCTACACGCTCGGGCTGGAGGGCCCGGCGGTCACCGTGGACACGGCGTGCTCCTCCTCGCTCGTCGCGCTGCACTGGGCCTGGCAGGCGCTGCGGACCGGCGAGTGCTCGCTCGCGCTGGCGGGCGGCGTCACGGTCATGGCGACCCCTGGCGCGTTCGCGTCCTGGGACGCCCAGGCCGGGCTCGCCCCGGACGGCCGCTGCAAGGCGTTCGCCGACGCCGCCGACGGGACGACCTGGTCCGAGGGCGTCGGCATGGTGCTGCTGGAGCGCCGGTCCGACGCGATCCGCAACGGGCACGAGATCCTCGCGGTGCTGCGCGGTTCGGCGGTCAACTCCGACGGCGCGTCCAACGGCATCACCGCGCCGAACGGCCCGGCGCAGCAACGGGTGATCCGCCAGGCACTCGCCGGCGCCCGTCTGTCCACATCGGACATCGATGCGGTGGAGGCACACGGCACGGGCACCAGGCTGGGCGACCCGATCGAGGCGCAGGCCCTGCTCGCCACGTACGGGCAGGACCGCGAGCACCCGCTGCTGCTGGGGTCGGTCAAGTCGAACATCGGGCACGCGCAGGCCGCCGCGGGGGTGGGCGGCGTGATCAAGATGGTGCAGGCCCTGCGGCACGGCATGCTGCCGAAGACCCTGCACGTGGACGCGCCGTCGTCGCAGGTGGACTGGGCGTCGGGCGCGGTCGAGCTGCTCACCGGCACCACCGAGTGGCCGCGGACGAACCGGCCGCGTCGTGCCGCCGTGTCGTCGTTCGGCATCAGCGGCACCAACGCGCACACGATCCTGGAGCAGGCACCGGAGCCCTCGAAACCCGCTGAGCCGGAGGTCACCCCGGCCGCGCTGCCGCTGGTGGTGTCTGGCCGCACGCCCGAGGCGCTGCGGGCCCAGGCGGCGCGGCTGCGGTCCACTGTGGAGGGCGGCGCCGACGTCCGGGACGTGGCCTTCTCCCTCGCGACCGCGCGCGCGTCGTTCGAGCACCGCGCGGCGGTCCTGGCCACCGGCCGCGACGACGCGCTCGACGGGCTGGCGGCGCTGGCCGACGGCGCCCCGGGCGCGCTGCGGGGCGTGGTGACCGGGCCGGGCGGCCGCACGGCGTTTCTGTTCTCCGGTCAGGGCGCGCAGCGGCTCGGCATGGGCCGGGAGCTGCACGCGCGGTACCCGGTTTTCGCGGCGGCGTTCGACGCGGTGCTGGCGCAGCTGGACCCGGCGCTGCGGGACGTCACGTGGGGAGACGACGCGGACGCGCTGGCCCGGACCGGCACCGCGCAGCCCGCGCTGTTCGCGTTCGAGGTGGCCGCGGCGCGGCTGCTGGAGTCCTGGGGCGTGCGCCCGGACGTCGTCGCGGGCCACTCCGTGGGCGAGGTCGCCGCGGCACACGTGGCCGGAGTGCTGTCGCTGGCCGACGCCTGCACGCTGGTGTCGGCGCGGGGCCGGCTGATGGAGGCGCTGCCCGAGGGCGGCGCCATGGTGTCGTTGCGTGCCACGGAGGACGAGGTCGCGCCGCTGCTCGACGAGCGGGTGGCCATCGCCGCGGTCAACGGGCCGCGCTCGGTCGTGATCTCCGGAGACGAGGCGGCGGTGCTCGCCGTCGCCGGCCGGTTCGAGAAGTCGAAGCGGCTCACGGTGTCCCATGCGTTCCACTCGCCGCTGATGGACCCGGTGCTGGACGAGTTCCGCCGCGCGATCGACGGGCTGACGTTCGGCGCGCCGCGCATCCCGTTCGTCTCCACCGTGACCGGCGACGCGTCCGCCGACCTGACGTCGGTGGACTACTGGGTGCGCAACGTCCGCGAGACCGTGCGGTTCGCGGCGGCGGTCGCGGCGCTGGAGTCCGCGGGCGCCACGGTGTTCGCCGAGGTCGGCCCGGACGGCGTGCTCACCGCGATGGGGCAGGAATGCGCCGCCGAGCGGGTGTTCGTGCCGCTGGCCCGCGCCGACCACGGCGAGGAGACCGCCGCCGTCGCCGCGCTGGCCCGGTTGCACGTTCACGGCGTGCCCGTCGACTGGCGGGAGCACTTCGCCGGCACCGGTGCGCGCCGCGTCGACCTGCCGACGTATGCCTTCCAGCACGAGTGGTACTGGCCGAAGCAGGCGAGCCGCTCGGGGGACGCGAGCGGGCTCGGGATGGTCGCCGCCGGGCACCCGCTGCTCGGGGCGGCGGTGGAGCTGGCGGGCAGCGACGGTGTGCTGTGCACCGGACGGCTGTCCACGACCACCCACCCGTGGCTGGCCGGGCACGTCGTCGCCGGGGAGATCACGTTCCCGGGCGCCGGGTTCGTGGAACTGGCGCTGCGCGCGGGCGACCAGGCCGGCTGCGATCTCGTCCGCGAGCTGACCGTCGACGTGCCGCTGGTGCTGACCGAACGCGACGCGGTCGCCGTGCAGGTGCGGGCCGGCGCGCCGGAGAACGACGGGTCCCGCACGGTCGAGGTGTACGCACGGCGCGCGGACGCCCTGGACCGGCCGTGGGTGCGGCACGCGGCGGGCGTGCTGGCGTCCGGGCCGGGCGCGCCGGGGTTCGACGCCACCGAGTGGCCGCCCGCGGGCGCCGTCGTGAGCGACCTGGCCGGCTTTTACGAAGAGCTGGCTGAGGGCGGTCTCGACTGCGGCCCCGCGTTCCAGGGGCTGCGTGCGATGTGGCGCCGCGGCGCCGAAGTCTTCGCGGAGGTCGTGCTGCCCATGGAGGTGGGCGAGCCCGGCGAGTACGGCATCCACCCCGCGTTGCTGGAGGCCGCGCAGCATGCCGGCCTGACCGGGCCCGAGGGCGCCCGGGTGCCGCACACGTGGCGCGACGTGTCGCTGGCCGCGGAGGGCGCGTCGGTCCTGCGGGTCCGCGTGACACCGCGGGGCGACGAGTCGGCGTCGGTGGCGCTGGCCGACAGCCTCGGCGCCCCGGTCGCCACGATCGGCGCGCTGACGTGGCGTCCGCTCGACGCCGAGCCGCGCGGGCTCGACGCGTCGCCGGACTCGCTGTACCACCTGGACTGGATCACGCTGCCGGACCCGGGCGTCCCGGCCGACGTCATGCCGGCGGCCGATCCGCTGTCGCTCACCGACGTGCCGGACGTCGTGGCCGTCCGCTTCGACATCGACATCGACCGCGGCCGGCCGGCCCCGGACGCGGCGCGCGACGCGACGTGCCGGGCGCTGGAGCTGGTGCAGGGCTGGGTCGCCGACGAGCGGTTCGACGGCTCGCGCCTGGTGTTCGTCACCCGCGATGCCGTGGCGACCGCGTCGCCGGACCCGGCCGCCGCGGCCGTGTGGGGCCTGGTGCGCAGCGCGCAGCTGGAGAACCCGGGCCGGTTCGTGCTGGTCGACACCGACGGCACCGACGGCTCCGGCAGCGCCGACGCGCTCGGCGCGGCGGTCGCCACCGGTGAGCCGCAGCTGCGGGTGCGCGACGGCGTGCTCGAGGCGGGCCGGCTCGCCCCGCTGGCGCCGGACCTGGCCGGACCGTCCGAATGGGACCCGGCGGGCACCGTGCTCGTCACCGGCGGCACCGGCGGCCTGGGTGCCGAGCTGGCGCGCCACCTGGTCGCCGAGCGCGGCGTGCGCCACCTCGTGCTGACGAGCCGCCGCGGCCCGGACGCGCCGGGCGCGGCCGACCTGCGCGCGGAGCTGGCCGCACAGGGCGCCGAGGTGACGCTCGCGGCGTGCGACGTGTCCGACCGGGACGCGGTCGCCGGCCTGCTGGCGGACGTCGCGCCGGAGCATCCGCTGACCGCCGTGGTGCACGCGGCCGCCGTCCTCGACGACGGCGTCGTCGCCCAGCTGACCCCCGAGCGCATGGCCGCCGTGCTGGGTCCGAAGGCGGGCGGCGCGTGGCACCTGCACGAGCTGACCCGCGACCTCGACCTGGCCGCTTTCGTGCTGTTCTCGTCCGTCTCCGGTGCGGCGGGCAGTCCGGGCCAGGGCAACTACGCGGCCGCGAACGCGTTCCTGGACGCGCTCGCCGCGTACCGGGCGTCGAGCGGGCTGCCGGCGACCTCGATGGTGTGGGGCCCGTGGGCCGCGCGCACCGGGATCTCCGGTCACCTGACCGACATCGACATCAAGCGGATGAGCTCGGCGGGCCTGCCGCCGATGGACACCGCGCGGGGCCTTGCCCTGTTCGACGCCGCGCTGACCTCGAGCGAGCCGGTCGTCGTGCCGGTCGTGCTGAACCTGCCGGCGCTGCGTGCCCAGCGGGACGTGCCACCGGTGCTGCGCGGCTTCGCCGGCACCGGGCGGCGGCGCGCCGCGGGCCGGAACTCGGCCACCGCCTCGACACTGGTGAGCCGGCTGAGCGGGCTCGCCGAGACCGACCGGGTGCGCGAGGTCGAGAACCTGGTGCGCGAGCAGGCGGCCGCCGTGCTCGGCCATGCCGCGGCGTCCACTGTGGACATCGAGCGGGAGTTCCGTGCGCTGGGCTTCGACTCGCTCACCGCCGTGGAGCTGCGCAACCTGCTCGGCGAGGTGACCGGCCTGCGGCTGCCGGCGACGCTGGTGTTCGA
Organism: Actinophytocola sp.; assembly: GCA_035995025.1. Classification (GTDB taxonomy): domain Bacteria; phylum Actinomycetota; class Actinomycetes; order Mycobacteriales; family Pseudonocardiaceae; genus Actinophytocola. The sequence goes on along the minus strand of DASYKY010000067.1, from coordinate 1,077 downwards.
CTACCCGACCCCGGCCGTGCTCGCGCGGCACCTGCTCGCGGAGCTGGTCGGCGGTGCGGACGCGCCGGAACCGCGGGCAGGCGCGGCGGTGTACGACGCGGACGACCCGATCGTCATCGTCGGCATGAGCTGCCGCTACCCCGGCGGCATCGAGTCTCCCGCGGACCTGTGGCGGGTCGTCAGCGAGGGCGTGGACGCCATCGGTGCGTTCCCCGCCGACCGCGGCTGGGACCTCGAGGGCGGCTACGACCCGGACGGCAGCCGGCCCGGGACGTCGTCGGCCAGGGAGGGCGGCTTCCTCCACGACGCGGCCGAGTTCGACCCGGCGTTCTTCGGGATCTCACCGCGCGAGGCGCTGGCGATGGACCCGCAGCAGCGGCTGCTGCTGGAGACGTCGTGGGAGCTTTTCGAGCGGTCCGGGATCGACGCGGGCACGCTGCGCGGCACCGACACGGGCGTGTTCGTCGGCGCGACCGGTCTCGGCTACGCGCCGCCGCTCGAGGTCATCGGGCACGGCATCACCGGCGTGGCGGCGAGCGTCATGTCCGGCCGCATCGCGTACACGTTCGGCCTCGAGGGGCCCGCGGTCACGGTGGACACGGCGTGCTCGTCGTCCCTGGTCGCGCTGCACTGGGCGGCCCAGGCGCTGCGGTCCGGCGAGTGCTCGCTCGCGGTCGCGGGCGGGGTGTGCGTGATGTCGACGCCGGGCATCTTCGCGGAGTTCACCCAGCAGGGCGGGCTGGCGCCGGACGGGCGCTGCCGGGCGTTCGCCGACTCGGCCGCCGGCACGGGCTGGTCGGAAGGCGTCGGCCTGGTGCTGGTGGAGCGGTTGTCGGACGCGGTGCGTCGTGGGCACGAGGTGCTGGCGGTGGTGCGGGGTTCGGCGGTGAACTCGGATGGTGCTTCGAACGGGTTGACGGCGCCGAACGGGCCGTCGCAGCAGCGGGTGATTCGTGCCGCGCTGGCGAGTGCTGGTTTGTCTACTTCGGACGTTGACGTGGTGGAGGCGCACGGCACGGGTACGACGCTGGGCGATCCGATCGAGGCGCAGGCGTTGCTGGCGACGTATGGGCAGGA
>DASYKY010000066.1:0-14275 GCA_035995025.1 Actinophytocola sp. | reverse complement strand
TCGGTCATGCCCTGCCGGCCGGCCGAGTACATCACCGTGTCCGCCGGGATCTTCTTGCCGCTCTCGAGGATCGTCACCGTGCCGTTCTTGTGCTTCTCCACGGCGGACACGGTCTCACCGAACCGGAACGTCACCGCCAGGTCGCGCAGGTGGTACTTCAGCGCTTCGACGACCTCGGTGTCGCAGAAATCCAGCATCCGCATGCGCTGCTCGATCACCGTCACCTTGGTGCCGAGGGCGGCGAACATCGAGGCGTACTCGATCCCGATCACACCCGCACCGACGACGATCATCGTGCGCGGCAGCCGGTTCAGCCCGAGGATCCCGTCCGAGTCGATGATCGTCTGCGCGTCGAAGTCCACACTGGACGGACGGGCCGGCGTGGTGCCGGTGGCGATCACGATCTTGTCGGCGGTCACCGACCGCTCCTGCCCGCTGCCGTCGGAGACCTGGACCGTGTGCGGGTCGGTGAACCGGCCCATCCCGGGCAGGATCGACACGCCGTTGCGGGTGAGCTGGCTGCGGATCACGTCGACCTCGCGGCCGACGACGTGGCTGGTCCGGGCGGTGAGGTCGCCGATGGTGATCTCTTCCTTGACCCGGTAGCTCTGCCCGTACAGCTCGCGCTGGCTCATGCCGGTCAGGTACAGCACGGCCTCGCGCAATGTCTTGGACGGGATGGTGCCGGTGTTGATGCAGACGCCGCCGATCATGTTGCGTCGCTCGATCAGCCCGACCCGGGCACCGAGCTTCGCGGCCGCGATCGCCGCCTTCTGCCCACCCGGTCCCGAGCCCAGGACGAGCACCTCGAAGTCACTCATGCGGCCAGTCTGGCAAGCCGGCACCGAGATGGACAGCCGTCTCCCGGATCGGCTACCGTCGGTGTCGAAGGTCATGAGCGCCAGCGTCAAGCCCCGGCTTGCTGGCCGGCAACCCTCCAACCGCGGTGGGGTGCCCCGGGTGAGGACCTGGCCCGTCGCGCACGCGAACGGGCAAGCGCGGGCCCCGGGCGGGGTCCCGACCCGGGAGGTCACGATGACGCTCGCCATTCCACATGCCCGTTCCGCCGGTTCCGCCGCGCCCGCGCTGCCGCCGGTCGTCTCCGCGGCGCTGACCGTCCCGCTCGTGGACGGCCGGCATGTGCCGTACGCGAACCTCGACCACGCGGCCAGCGCGCCGTGCCTGACGGCCGTCCGCGACGCCGTCGACGAGCTGCTGCCCTGGTACGCCAGCGTGCACCGCGGCGCCGGCTTCGCCTCCCGGGTGTCCACAGCGGTCTACGAGCGGGCGCGTGACTCGGTGCGCCGGTTCGTCGGCGCCCGCCGCACGGACACGGTGATCTTCACCCGCAACACGACCGATGCGCTGAACCTGCTGGCCCGTGCGCTGCCCCGGGGCACCTCGGTGGTCGGGTTCGACACCGACCACCACGCGGCCCTGCTGCCCTGGCGCGGGCCCCGGGTCCGCCGGATCTCCTCGGTCGCCGAGCTCGACGCGGCGCTGCGCGGGTGCCCGACCGGGCCGCGGCTGGTCGTCGTGACCGGCGCATCGAACGTGACCGGCGAGGTGTGGCCGGTCGCCGACGTGGCCGCGATCGCCCGCCACCACGGCGCCCGCGTCGTGCTCGACGCCGCGCAGCTCGCTCCGCACCGGCCGGTCGACGTCCGCGCGCTCGACGTGGACTATGTCGTGCTGTCCGGGCACAAGCTGTACGCGCCCTTCGGCGCGGGCGCGCTCGTCGGCCGGGCCGACTGGCTGCGGGCGGCGGACCCGTACCTGGCGGGCGGTGGCGCGACCTCGCTCGTCGCGGACCGCGGCTCGCACCTCGCGGTGTCCTGGTCGACCGGTCCGGAGCGGCACGAGGCAGGCACGCCGAACGTCGTCGGCGCCCACGCGCTGGCGGTGGCGTGCGAGACGCTCGGCGGGCGGTGGGACGCGGTGCTCGCGCACGAGCGGGCGCTGCTCGACCGGCTGCGGGCGGGGCTCGCCGGTGTGCCGGGGCTGCGGGAGCTGTCGCTGCTGGGCGGGGACCGGGTGGGCGTGGTCAGCTTCGCCGTCGACGGTCAGGACCCGGGCCTGCTGGCCGCCGCACTGTCCGCCGAGCACGGCATCGGCGTGCGTGACGGCGCGTTCTGCGCGCACATCGCCACCCGCCGCCTGCTGGCCGGCGCGGGCGCGAGCGGCGGCAGGGCGCTGCGCGCGAGCCTCGGCCTGGCCAGCACCGCCGAGCATGTCGACCGGCTCGTGGCGGGGCTGTCCGCGCTGGTCACCGGTGGTCTGGCGGGGGACTATGCGCTGGTGGACGGCCGCTGGACGCCGACGCCGGACCCGCGCCCGCTGCCGGCGTTCCTGTCCGCGGCCCTGTCCGCCGCCTGAGCTGCCCGGCCGACCGTGGACAATGGCCGGGTGAGCGACGAGACCAGCACCGGCGCCGGTGCGGAGACCGAGGCGGCCGAGCCCGACACCGGTGCGGACACCGAGCTGCCCGGCGGCACCGACGCCGAGCAGCCGCCGCCACCCGAGCCGCCGCTGCCGCCCCGGCGCGGCTGGCTGTTCGCGATCGTCGCCCCGCTCGTGCTCGCCGCCGACATCATCACGAAGATCATCGCGGTCGCCACGCTCGAGGGCGAGCCGCCGGTGCGGGTCCTCGGCGGGCTGTTCTACCTGCAGCTCGTGCGCAACCCGGGCGCCGCGTTCAGCATGGCCACCGGCATGACCTGGCTGCTGTCGGTCATCGCGATCGCCGTCGTCGTCGCGATCATCTGGATCATGCCGAAGCTGCGCTCGATCGGCTGGGCGATCGGCCTCGCGCTCGTGCTGGCCGGCGCGCTCGGCAACCTCATCGACCGGTTCCTGCGCGAGCCGGGCCCGCTGCGCGGCCACGTCGTCGACTTCCTGTCGCCGTTCGCGCCCAACGGGGACGTGTTCCCGGTGTTCAACCTGGCCGACTCGTCGATCGTCTGCGGCGGCGCGCTGATCGTGCTGATGGCGCTGCTCGGCCGCGACTACGACGGCAAGCCCACCCGGGACAGGAAGCAATGAGCGAGCTTGCGAGCGATTCGATGTCACAGGGCGACCGCGAGCGGCGAGACCGAGCCTGCGAGGGGTCGTCGTGAGCGCACGGACGCTGCCGGTGCCCGACGGGCTGGACGGCATGCGCGTCGACGCGGGGCTCGCGAAGCTGCTCGGCCTGTCCCGCACCGTGGTCGCCGCGCTGGCCGAGTCCGGCGACGTGTCGCTGGACGGCCGCCCGGCGGGCAAGTCCGACCGGCTCGTCGCGGGCGCCTGGCTCGAGGTGACGCTGCCCGAGCCCGAGCGCGAGGTCCCGCTGCCCGCCGAGCCGGTGCCCGGCATGCGGATCCTGTACCAGGACGACGACGTGATCGTCGTCGACAAGCCGGTCGGCGTCGCGGCCCACCCGAGCCCCGGCTGGACCGGCCCGACCGTCGTCGGCGGGCTCGCCGCGGCCGGCATGCGCGTGTCGACCTCGGGCGCGGCCGAGCGGCAGGGCGTGGTGCACCGGCTGGACGTCGGCACCACCGGCGTGATGGTCGTGGCGAAGAGCGAGCACGCGTACACGGTGCTCAAGCGCGCGTTCAAGGAGCGCACGGTCGACAAGGACTACCACGCGCTCGTGCAGGGCCACCCCGACCCGACCGACGGCACCATCGACGCCCCGATCGACCGGCACCCCAAGCACGACTACAGGTTCGCGGTCGTCGCGTCCGGGCGGCCGAGCGTCACGCACTACCGCACGCTGGAGGCGTTCCGCGCGGCCACGCTCGTCGACATCCGGCTGGAGACCGGGCGCACGCACCAGATCCGGGTGCACTTCGCGGCGTTGCGCCACCCGTGCGTCGGCGACCTGACCTACGGCGGCGACCCGATGCTGGCCAAGCGGCTCGGGCTGACCAGGCAGTGGCTGCACGCCCGCAGGCTGGCCTTCGACCACCCCGCCGACGGCCGCCGTGTCGAGTTCACCAGCGAGTACCCCGACGACCTGCGGCACGCGCTGGAGCTGCTCGCCGAAGGGTGACGGGGCCGATGTGGGCGCGTCGCGCCGCTTCGTCACCAGATGTGGGGGATTTTCGCGTAGCTTGTCGGGCAACACGCGTCGGGACGAGGTGGAGCCCCCATGGCTGAGCGACACGAACACTTATCGGAGGGCTTCCTCGTCGACGGGGTCGCTCCGTCGGTGATCGGCGGCGAGGAAGGTGCCGGACCACCGATCGAGGAGGAGTACGAGGACTTCCGGGCCCGGCGCGAGGACTTCCGCCCGGGCACCCGCACCGAGCCGCCCACCACGCCGATCCCGGCGCAGGCCGAGCAGGCACACGCGTACCGGATGCCGGCGGAGCAGCAGCGAGCGGATCAGCGAAAGGGCGGCTGGCTGGGCCGCGTGTTCGGCGGCCGCGAGTAGCGGCCAGGGCCCCGGGGACTCAGTCCTCGACCGTCCAGGTGAGGGCGCGGGTCTCCTCGTCCGGGCGGGGGCTCCAGCGCACCGAGGTGACCTCGGTCTGCTCCGGCACCACGTACACCGTGTGCCCACCCGCGGTCTCGCCCGGCGGCACGCCGATCCGGTGCGGCGGCCGGGACGACAGCGACACCGGCGCCTTCGCGATCGTCTTGCCGTCCGGCGTCACCAGGACCAGGTACAGGTCCGGCAGCGACTGGAACGCCACCGCCCCGCGGTTGGTCAGCTCCGTGTGCACGACCACCGACCGCTCGCCCTCCTGCAGCCGGTAGCCGGCCGCGGTGAACAGGTAGTCGGCCGGGTCCACGACCTCTACGAGCTGGATCGCGAGCTTCTCGCCCTCCAGCCCCTCCGTCATCAGCACCGTGCCGACCTTGCCCTGCCGCTTGTCACTCTCCGTGCGCACGGTCGGCTGCGTGACGTCCTGCGGCGGCTGGTCGCCCCGCGCCCACGACGCGGTCTGCGGCGGCCCCCACATGGTCATCGGCGCCCCCGGCGCGGGCGCCGGGAACGGCGCGCTCGGCGGGCCGGCCTGCACCGGAACCGGCGCACTCGGCGGGCCGGTGCGCATCGCGTAGCCGGGCGGCATCTGCGGGGGGCCCTGCTGGGGCACGGAGTAGGGCCCCGACGGGACCGAGTGCGGGCCGGACGGGCCCTGCGGCGCGGGCGGAACGGGGGGCCCCTGGTACGGCATGGGCACCGGCCCGGACGGCGGCTGGTACTGCTGTGGGGGGTAGCCGTACGGGGTGGCCGGCGGGACGGCGGCCTGCTGCATCGCGGCAGCGGCCGCGGCACGCAGCCGGCCCGGGTCGCACTCCACGCCGACGAGCAGGGGGAGTCCGGTCGCGGACAGCGCGACGAGGCGCGACGCCACCTCTCGCGGGTCCATCCCCATGCGAGCGGCGACCTCGTGCACCGCCGCTCTGCCCATCTCGGCGACAACGCCGAGCAGGCGGGCGTCCACCGGATCCGTCGCGACCACGGATCGCACGCTACCCGGTCACCACGATCATCGCGGATGAGCCGCGCCCATGTTCCACAATCACTGGCAGTATCCCCGTTGTGGAGATCGTTCACGAGGTCGTGCGCCGGGGCCGCTGGACCCGTGCGGACCGCGCCGCGGGCATGTGGCCGCGGCTGCCGTTCGAGGTTCCGGCGGGCTGCGGCGCGGTCGAGGTCGAGCTGTCCGTCGCCGCTCCGGACGCCGTCGTCGACCTGGGCTGCGAGGGCGCGGGGGGCTGGCGCGGCTGGTGCGGCGGCGCGCGCACCCGCTTCGCGATCACCCCGGCCGCCGCCACGCCCGGCTACCTGCCCGGCGAGCCGGAACCGGGGGAGTGGCACGTGATCACGGGCCTGCACCGGCTGCCCGAGTCCGGAGTGGACTACACGGTCACCGTCCGCACCGGCGGCACCCCGCGCGTCGAGGAGGACCGGCCGGCCCCGCCCGTGCCGGCCCGGCCGCCGCGCCGCGAGCTGCCGGCCGCGCCGGGCCTGCGCTGGGTGGCCGCCGACTTCCACGCCCACACGCTGCACTCCGACGGTGAGCTGACCGTGCCCGAGCTGGCCGCGCTCGCGGTCCGCGCCGGGCTCGACGCGCTCGCGGTCACCGACCACAACACGGTCGCCCACCACGCGGAGCTGGCGGCCGTCGGCAGCCGGTACGGCATCGCGCTGGTTCCCGGTCAGGAGATCACCACCGAGTACGGGCACGCCAACGCGTTCGGCGACATCGGCTGGGTCGACTTCCGCGAGCCGGCGCCCGCCTGGGTGGACACCGTCGCCACGCGCGGCGGGCTGCTGTCGGTCAACCACCCGCTCGCCGCCGACTGCGCGTGGCGCCACCAGCTGCCGGTCCGCCCCCCGCTGGCCGAGGTCTGGCACACGAGCTGGCTCGCGCCGGACTGGGGCGGGCCCGTCGCCTGGTGGGAGGCGTGGGGTAGCGACACGACCCCGCTCGGCGGCAGCGACTGGCACCGCGACGACGGCACCCGGCTCGGCGTGCCCACGACGTGGGTGGCGGTCGACGCCGACGCGGGCGGCCCGGACCTCGCCGGCGCGGTGCTCGACGGGCTGCGGGCCGGGCGCACCGCCGTGTCCGCGGGCCGGGACGCGCCGGTCCTGCTGCCGGCCGGCGGTGAGCTGGTCGCCCTGGACGCGGCCGGCGCGCTGGTGGTCGGCGGCGGCGAGCGGCGGGCCGTTCATTCCGATCGGGACACGATCCCGGCGGCCGGGGGCGGTGGTCAGGTGCTGTGCGCCCACGACGGCAAGGTGCTGTCGCTGGCGGCCGCGCCACGGTGAGACCGCGCCGCGCTTGATAGCGAGCGGCCGGTGATACAAGATTTCGACACATTCGGTCCGCGGTTGGTGAGTTCTCCCCATCCACGCTCGACGACGAGAGAGGTGCCGAAGATGCGACGCAAAGTGCTGGTGGCGGCCGCCGTGTCCACAACGTTGGTGCTGTCCGGCTGCCTCGGCCAGGAACAGGAGTCCGACAGCAGCCGCAACGCCGACGCGAAGGACGTCGAGCTGACGATCACGTCGAACTCCGTAGCCGGCGGCAAGAACGAGCTCGGTGCCAAGTGGATCGAGGACTGGGTCATCCCCGAGTTCACCAAGCAGCAGAAGGCGAAGGGCGTCAACGTCAAGGTCAAGTTCGACGGTGTCGGCGTCGACGACGACGAGTACAAGGCCAAGATCGCGCTCGACTTCGGCACCGACATCGGCGGCGACATCGTCGAGATCGACGGCATCTGGCTCGGCGAGTTCGCGCAGGGTGGCCAGATCCGGCCGCTCGACGAGGTCGTCGGCAAGGACAAGGTGGACGCCTGGGACGGCTGGCACCAGATACCGGACGCGGTCCAGCAGGTCAGCACGTACGAGGGCAAGCGGTACGGCATCCCGCAGGGCACCGACGGGCGCGTGCTGTTCTTCAACAAGAAGCTGTTCGCACAGGTGGGCCTGCCCGGCGACTGGCAGCCGACCAGCTGGGACGAGATCGCCGCGGCCGCGCTGTCGCTCAAGCACCTGCCCGGCGTCACGCCGATCCAGCTCAACGCCGGCACCGCGATGACCGAGGCGACGAGCATGCAGGGCGTGCTGCCGCTGCTGGTCGGCGCCGGCTCGGAGGTCTACGACCACGGCAAGTGGCAGGGCGACACCGACGCGGTGAAGGCCGTGCTTGGCTTCTACCAGAAGATCTACGGCGCCGGGCTCGGCGACAAGGTGCTGCAGCAGGAGGCCAAGGGCCGCGACGAGTCGTTCGAGAAGTTCGCGCAGAACAAGGTCGGGATCCTGATGGAGAGCGACTACTTCTGGCGCTCGGTCGTCGACCCGAAGGTCGGCGTGGCGAAGATGGCCGACCGGGACACCGCGGTGGGCTGGGCGAAGATCCCAGCGATGAACCCCGGGTCCGGTGTGGACGGTCAGGACTTCGTCAGCATGTCCGGCGGCGGCGTGCGGGTGATCAACCCGAAGACCAAGTACCCGCAGCAGGCGTGGGAGCTGCTGGAGTTCATGAACTCGGCGGCGGCGGTCAAGGCCTACCTCGGCGACTCCGCGCAGGTCACCCAGCGCGAGGACGTCAACTCCGAGGTTCTCACGGGTGACCCGATGCTGAACTTCATCGCCACCGAGGTGCTGCCGATCACCCGGTTCCGGCCGGGCCTCGCGGACTACAACAAGGTGTCGAGCGCGCTGCAGCAGGCGACCGCGGACGTGGTCGCGGGCAAGAGCGCCGAGGACGCGGCGGCGGGGTACCAGGACGCGCTGGTGAAGGCCGTCGGCAAGGACGCGGTCGCCGGTGGTTAGCGCACCCCCGGCCGAGGCGGCGCCGAAGCCCCGGCGGGACCCGGGCAACCGGGACACCGCCGGGCTCGGCGTCGGCCGCGCGGTCGGGTTCCTCGCGCCGGGGATGCTGCTGATCGGGATCTTCCTGATCTTCCCGGCGCTGTGGACGATCTACATCGGGCTGACGAACTACTCGCTGACCGGCACCGCGTCGACCTCGCCTGCGTTCGTGGGCCTGGACAACTTCGCCGAGGCGCTCGACGACGGCCTGTTCGGCAACGCGCTGTGGCTGACGCTGCTGTACGTGATCGGCTCGGCCGTGCTGGGCCAGAACATCCTGGGCTTCGCGCTGGCGTGGTTCCTGCGCGGCGCCCGGCCGTGGCTGCGCCGCACGGTCGAGGCCTTCGTGCTGCTGTCGTGGATCCTGCCGAGCGTCGTCGTGGCGTACCTGTGGATCGCGCTGCTGGACCGCGACGGCGGCACGCTCGGCGCGCTGCTCGGCTCGCCCGGCACGGCGTGGCTGGTCGAGTACCCGATGGCCTCGCTGATCGTGTTCAACACCTGGCGCGGCACGGCGTTCTCGATGATGCTGTACGGCTCGGCGCTGGCCGTGGTGCCGCCGTCGCAGCTGGAGACCGCGCGCTCCGTCGGCGCGAGCGGCTGGCAGACCGTGCGCGACGTCGTGTTCCCGCACATCCGCGGGCACGTGCTGACCAACACGCTGCTGATCTCGCTGTGGACGGCCAACGACTTCACGTCGTTCCTGCTGACCGCGGGCGGCCCGAACCACGAGTCGGAGACGGTGCCGGTGTTCATCTACCGGCAGGCGATCTCGTCCGGCCGGCTCGGCTACGCGGCGGCGATCTCGTTCCTGCTGCTGCTCGTGAACCTCGTCGTCGCGCTGGTCTACCTGCTGTTGCTGAGGAAGCGATCGTGACGGCGGGGCAGGTGGTGCGACGGACGGGTTACGTCGCGTTCATGGCGGTGGTGCTGGCGTTCTTCGCCGTGCCGATGCTGTGGCTCGCGTCCGCGCCGTTCGACTCCGACCCCGGGCTCGGGCTGCAGTGGCCGGACTGGACGCTGCACAACTGGCAGGCCACGTTCGACCACCCGTACGCGCTTGGCTCGCTGGTGAACTCGGTCGTGCTGTGCGTGGTGGCGACCGCGGTGACGACGGTGCTCGCGACGCTCGCGGCGTACGCGCTGTCCAGGGTGCGCATCCCCGGCCGGGACGCGCTGCTGTACCTGCTGTTGCTGCTGTCCAGCGTCGTCACCGGGACGGCGGCGATGGTGCCGATCTTCGTGATGATGTTCCAGCTGGGCCTGATCAACTCGCAGTACGCGACCGGCCTGGTGATCGCGGGCGGCATGCTGCCCGCGGCGATCTTCATCCTCAAGGACTTCATCGACTCGGTGCCGCGCTCCTACGAGGAGTCGGCCCGGGTATTCGGCGCGTCGCCGACGCAGGTGCTGCTGCACGTCGTGCTGCCCGTGGCGCGGCCGGGCATCGCGACGATCCTGGTGTGGGCGTTCGTGCAGGCGTGGGGGAACTTCCTGCTGCCGTTCCTGCTGCTGCGCGACGTCGAGGCGCAGCCGGCGGCGGTGCTGCTGACCACGCTCAAGGACGAGGGCGGGAGCGCGAACCTGACGGTGATCCCGGTGTTCTCGCTGCTGTACGCGGTGCCGGTGGTGGCGCTGTACCTGTTCGTCAGCAAGCGGTACGGGTTCCGCTTCCACGGAGGGATCAAGGCCTGATGGCGGGCATCGAGCTGACCGACCTGTCCACGGTGTACCCGAACGGGGTGCGCGCGGTGGACCACCTGTCGCTGTCCATCGCCGACGGCGAGTTCTTCGCGCTGCTGGGGCCGTCCGGCTGCGGCAAGACGACCCTGCTGCGCACGATCGCGGGCCTTGAGCAGGCGTCGTCCGGCGCGGTGGCGATCGGCGACGTGGACGTGACGCGGACCGAGCCGGGCAAGCGGCGGGTCGCGATGGTGTTCCAGGACTACGCGCTGTTCCCGCACATGACGGTGGCGCAGAACATCGCCTACCCGCTGCGGGTGCGGCGGGCGTCGCGGTCGGCGCAGCAGGAGGCTGCCACGCGGACCTCGGCGGGTCTGGGCCTGGAGTCGTTGCTGGAGCGGCGGCCGAGCCAGCTCTCGGGCGGCCAGCAACAGCGGGTGGCCCTCGCGCGGGCGATCGCGGTCGAGGCCGACGTGCTGCTGCTCGACGAGCCACTGTCCAATCTGGACGCACGGTTGCGGCTCGAGGCGCGGACGTTCCTGAAGCGGCTGCAGCGCGAGCTGGGCCTGACGACCGTGTTCGTGACCCACGACCAGGCCGAGGCGCTGGCGCTGGCGGACCGGATCGCGGTGATGTCGGACGGCCGGATCCGGCAGCTGGGCAGCCCGAAGGAGGTCTTCCAGCGGCCGGCGGACACGTTCGTGGCGAACTTCATCGGCTCCACGCCGATGAACCTGCTGCCCGGTGTGGTCACCGGGGGCCTGGTCGACGTCGCGGGCGCGCGGCTGAAACCACCGTCCGGAGTGGACCTTCCGGACGGGACCCGGGTGACCGCCGGGATCCGCCCGGAGTACCTGCACGCCGTCGCGGGCGCGGACGGGATCACCGGCACGGTGTCGATCGTGGAGAACCTCGGGGTGACGTCGCTGGTCACGCTGGAGTGCCCCGGCGAGGTCCTGGTCGGCGTGACCGTGCCGGAGCAGGACGAGCCCGCGGTCGGCGCGACGGTGACGGCCGTGCCCGAAACCGGCCGCCTGCTGCTCTACCACGGCGAGACCGAGGAGCTGCTTGGCGAGGCGAAGGTGTCCGACTAGATCCGTCCAGCATGTGGAAACCGCGTGCCGGGTCCCGGTCGCGGCTGCTTGTATCGACCCATGGACGCCTCGACCCTCGTCGCCTTCGTGGTCGCCTGCGCCGTCATCAGCCTGGTGCCGGGGCCGGACATGATGTTCATCATCGCCAACGGGATCGCCAGGGGCCGGCTGGCGGGCGTGGTCGCCGCCGTCGGCATGTCCACCGGGATGACCGTGCACACGGTCGCGGCGGCGCTCGGGCTCGGCGCCCTGCTGCAGGCGGCGCCGGTGGTGCTCGACGGGGTGCGGATCGTCGGTGCGGTGTTCCTCGCGTACCTCGCGGTCAGCGCGCTGCGGTCCGCGCGGAACGTCGCCGAGACCGCGCCGTCCAGGTTCGGCGGCCATACGCTGCGCCGCACCTACCTCATGGCCACGCTGACGAACCTGGCCAACCCCAAGGTGATCTTCTTCTACCTGGCGTTCTTCCCGCAGTTCGTCACCGAGGGCGGGTGGCCGACGCCGGTCCAGTTCCTGTTCATGGGCGCGATCCTGATCGTCGTGGGGCTCAGCGTCGACGCCTCGGTCGGGCTGGCCGCGGGCACGCTGTCCGACGTGCTGCGCAGGCGCCCCACCGTGCAGCGGTGGCTCGGCCGCGCCTCAGCCGCGATCTTCGGCGGGCTCGCCGTCCGGCTCGTCGTCGACCGGTAGCCCTGCCGGTAGCCCGACCGGTAGCTCTGCCGGTAGCTCGGCACGCAGCATCCGGTAGACCACCTCGTCGCGCCAGGCGCCGTCGCGGAAGGAGTACTCGCGCATTACCGCTTCGCGGGTGAAGCCCGCCTTCTCCAGCGCGCGCTGCTCGCCGATGTTGTCCAGCTCGGTCCACGCCTGGATCCGGTTCACCGGGTCGTGCGCGAACAGATAGCGGGCGAGCAGCCGCTGCGCCGTCGTGCCGTGTCCTTTGCCGCGGTGCTCCGACCACAGGCTGATGCCGAACTCGTGGACGTAGGAGATCTGCCCGGTGCGGACCTTGTGCCACGACACGAAGCCGATCCGCTCGCCGTCGAGGTCGATGATCAGCACCCTCTTGTCGGCGCCGAGCAGCCGGTTGTCCACCCACTGCTTGCGCCACGCGGTGCCGTCGGAGAACCCGCCCCAGTTGTACACGCCGATCTGGTCCGGGTCGTTGAACATCTCCTCGAGCCGGTCCAGGTCGGTCTCGAGCACCGGTCGCAGCCGCATCCCCGGTCGCGTTGACTCGGTCATGCCGGCACCGTAGCGGTGCCGGCCGACCGAGGGCGCGTCCTTTTACGCCAGCGCGGCGTCCAGCGTGATCGTCGTGCCGGTGAGCGCCTGCGACACCGGGCAGTTCTTCTTGGCGTCCTCGGCGGCCGCGGCGAAGTCCTCGGCGCTGATGCCGGGGATGCTCGCGCGCACGGTCAGGTGGATGCCGGTGATGCCCTCACCCGGCTGGAACGTGACGTCGGCCTTGGTGTCGACCGTGGTGGGCGGGGTGCCCGCCCCGGCGAGGCCGTGCGAGAGCGCCATCGAGTAGCACGTCGAGTGCGCGGCGGCGATGAGCTCCTCCGGGCTGGTCTTGCCGTTGGCGGCCTCGGCACGCGACGGCCACGACACCGGGTACGAGCCGATGCCGGACGAGTCGAGCGACACCGTGCCGGAGCCGTCGAGCAACGCACCCTCCCAGTGGGCGTTGGCGGTGCGGGTGGTGGCCATGGGGTCCTCCTGCGGAAGCACTGGAAAGCACTGACGGACGGCTGATCAGTCTGCCCCACCCGTGGGCACCGCGCGCACCCCGTGTGATCGAGTCGCGAGTGAGTCTCAGGCGGCGTCTCGGGCGGTGTCTCAGGCCCGACGTATGGTGGACTGAGGTCAGACGGGGGAGTCGTCGAGGACGGCGGGGTGGTCGGCGTCGTCGACCCGCACGCCCGTGTCCGCGATGTGCAGCGGCCGCACCTCGGCGTCGTAGTGCGCGAACGCCGGCAGCGCCCACGCCTCGTCGAACCGCCGGGCCAGCGCGGGCGCGGACAGCGACAGGTGCACGGTGTGCTCGAACGCCAGCCCGCGGCCGAGCAGCAGCTCGCCGTCGAGCACCAGCACGCCGCCCACCGGCAGCTCGGTGTAGGGCGCGCGGGTGGCGCGGTCGGCGTCGGCGTCCCACAGCGATGTCAGCACGCGCCCGGTGCCGTCCGGCCCGAGCGGTGCCAGCACCTCGCGGGCCAGCCCGCCGCCGTCGAGCCAGTCGTCGTAGCGCGCCCCGGGGTCCTCGCGGCCGCGTTCGAACCGCAGCGAGGCCGGCCGCAGGAAGTCGGCGGCGGACACCCGCAGCACCGGCCTGCCACGCAGCCGCAGGCCCTCGGCGAGGCGGTCGGCGAACGCGCCGGGGCGGCTCGGCGGCGCGCCGTCGACGGCCACGCGCGTCCACCCGCCCGCCGCCCGGGCGGCGATCGCGTCGGCCAGCTCCTCGACCAGCAGCTCGAGCGTCACGGGCCGGAATCGCATGGTGCCGATCATGTCACCGGACCGAAATTGTCGGTGCTGCGCGGTAGAAAGACGGCATGCCAGGGAAGCTCCGAGACACGCCCGCACCATTCGTTCGTCCCGCCGCCAACGCGTCGTAGGGTGGTGCCTCGTGGCGGCTGATTCCTTCGTTCATCTACATGTGCACACCGAGTACTCGATGCTCGACGGCGCCGCCAAGGTCGCGCCGCTGTTCGCCGAGGCCGGGCGGCTCGGCATGACCGCGGTCGGCATGACCGACCACGGCAACATGTACGGCGCCGACGAGTTCTACCAAACGGCTCGCAAGACCGGCATCAAGCCGATCATCGGCATCGAGGCGTACATCGCGCCTGCCAGCCGCTACCACAAGAAGCCGATCTTCTGGGGTGAGGCGCGGCAACGCAGCTCCGACGAGCACGGCGAGGGCGGCGACGTCTCGGGCGCCGGCTCCTACACCCACATGACGATGCTGGCCGCCAACGCGACCGGCCTGCGGAACCTGTTCACGCTGTCGACCCTCGCGTCGATGCAGGGGTACTACCGCAAGCCGCGCATGGACCGTGAGCTGATCTCCGAGCACTCGAACGGCATCATCGCCACCACCGGCTGCCCGTCGGGCGAGGTGCAGACCAGGCTGCGGCTGGGGCAGACGGCCGAGGCCATCCAGGCGGCGGCCGACTAC
>DASYKY010000065.1:0-36580 GCA_035995025.1 Actinophytocola sp. | reverse complement strand
GCTGGGCGAGTACCGCGACCACGACATCGTCGGCGACGTCGATCCGGCGGCGTTCGGTGTCCTCGTACCACGTGGCGACACCGTGCGCGGCAGCGAGCGCGCGGAGCTCAGCGTCCATTCGGGACCGGGTCAGCGCGCGTCCCGCTGGCTCGGCAGCGGGCGGCCGAGACCCTCCCGGGCGGCGAGCAGGGCCGTCCGGGCCCCGTCCGGGTCGTCGGCATCGAGCCGCGCGCGGGCGGTGCGCACGTCGTGCACCGCGGGCTCGAAGCGGCAGGTGTCCCCGGTCGCCGCGGCCCACGCGAGGCCGCTGACCAGCAGGTCGTCGAGCTTGTGCCGGGTCGGGTCGTCGGGGGACGCGGTGAGGGCGAGCTCGGCGAGCGCCGCCTCCACCGCCCTGCGCAGGCGGTCGCCGGGCTTCGGTGCCGGGCGGTGCCGCAGCATGGGTGCCGGAAGGCCGGCACGCAGTTCCTCGTGAATGTTGACGGTCATTTTTTGCTTGGCCACCGTGGCCCTCCCGCCATGGGCATTTGCAGGGCCGGCCGGGCCCGCGGCCGGCGCGTACCCAGATCCTTGCACCTCACACCCCGAAATCCCAGCCCACGGAAGGAAATCACCTCGTTAAGCGATCAAGAAGGAGGTGTAGTGACATGGGACGGTGAGCACGCTACGCACCATCCTGGACAAGGCCGACGAACGGATCGGGGACCGCATCGAGAACGCACTGCGCGGCCACCACGCGCGCAGGCTTCGCCGGCTCGGCTGGCGGGACGTCCTCGAACCAGGCGGCGAGGACGACCGGTTCGGCGGGCGGGCGCCGCTGCGGTCCGGCAACGCGGTGGAGGTCCTGGTCGACGGCGAGGACGCGCTGCCCGAGATCCAGGCCGCCATCCAGGGCGCCCGGCACAGCGTGCACATCGCCAACTGGTACGCGAGCCCGGACTTCCGGCTGGTCCGCGAGCCCGGCGCGCCGACCCTGCGCGAGCTGCTCGCGGCGACGGCCGACCGGGTCCCGGTCCGCATGCTGGTGTGGGCGGGCCCGCCGCTGCCGGCGTTCCAGCCGACGCGCGGCCTGGTGAAGTCGGCGCGCGAGGCGTTCACCCGCGGTTCGAAGGTGCGCTGCGTGCTGGACGCCCGCGAGCGCACCATGCACTGCCACCACGAGAAGCTGGTCATCGTCGACGACGAGACGGCGTTCGTCGGCGGCATGGACCTCACCGCGCTGCAGGGCGACCGGCACGACAGCGCCGAGCACGCGCCGGACCGCCCGCTCGGCTGGCACGACGTCGTGGTCCGGCTGCGCGGCCCGGTCGTCGCCGACGTCGTCGCGCACTTCCGCGGGCGGTGGCAGGAGGTGGCGGGCGAGGAGCTGCCAGAGCCGCGGGCGTGCGAGCCGGCCGGGACCACCGACGTCCAGCTGCTCCGCACGGTGCCGGACGGGACCTACGACTTCGCGCCGCACGGCGAGTTCACCATCCTCGACGCCTACCTGCGCGCGCTGCGCTCGGCGAAGCGGCTGGTGTACCTGGAGAACCAGTTCCTGTGGTCGCCGGAGATCACCGAGGTGCTGCTGGACAAGCTGTGCGACCCGCCGGACCCGCGCTTCCGCGTGGTCCTCGTGCTGCCGCGCAAGCCGACCAACGGCGCGGACACCACGCGCGGCCAGCTCGGCCGCATGCTCGCCGCCGACGCGGTCGACCCGACCGGCCAGCGGCTGCTGCTGGCCGCGACGATCAGCGCGCACAGCCACGACCCGGAGGTGGCGACCGGTCCGGTCTACGTGCACGCGAAGGTCGGCATCGTCGACGACGAGTGGATGACGATCGGCTCGGCGAACCTCAACGAGCACTCGCTGTTCAACGACACCGAGGTCAACGTGGCCACCGGTGACCGGGAGCTGATCCGCGAGACCCGGCTGCGGCTGTGGGCCGAGCACCTGCAGCGGCCGCGCGCGGAGGTCGGCGGCGAGCCGGCCGAGGTGGTCGATGAGATCTGGCGGCCGATCGCCGAGGAACAGCTCCGCCGGGAGCTCGACGGGCACCCGCGAAGCCACCGGCTCGCGCTGCTGCCCGGCGTCTCCCGGCGGGCCGGCCGGCTACAGGGCCCGCTGCGGGGCCTGCTGGTGGACGGCTAGCGAGCTGAGCCTGGCCAGCACCGCGGGGGCGTAGCCGGAGGCGTGCCCGGCGGGCTTGGGGTGGTAGGACTCCAGGACCGGGTTGGACAGGCCGTTGATCCACTCGGCGTCATCGCACACCGCGTGGCCGGCGAACGCCGAACGGACGTCCACGAAGCCGAAGCCGTGTGCGGCGGCGCGCCCGCTGATCGTGGTCGCCAGCAGGTCGGCGGTCTGGTTCAGCGCGGACTGCTCCGCGGGGCTGATCCGGGCGAGCGCGTTGCACTCCTCGCCGTTGAACAGCCGCGGGTAGCCGACGGCGGCGACCTTCGCGTTGGGCGCGCGGGAGTGGATCTGGTTGTACAGGTTGTCCAGCGCGCCCGGCAGCGTGTTGCGGATGTAGTTGTCGGCGTTCGTGATGTCGCCGTCGCAGGTCCACGGCCACGGCTTGGCGCACTGGGTGATCACGTCGGCGAACCCGGCGTCGTTGCCGCCGACCGACACGGTGACGAACGCGGTGCTCGCGGTCAGGCTGCCGAGCTGGTTCAGCACGTCCGGCACGCGCGCGCCGGAGCACGCGGCGAACGTGAGCGGCGCGCCAAGGCTCTGCGCGACGAGGACGGGGTAGGCCTGCGGCGAGCGGTAGCAGGTGCCGGAGTCGGAGTAGTAGTTGCGGGTGCCGACGCCGGAGGAGTACGAGTCGCCGAGGGCGGTGTACGGACCGGCGGCCGCCTGCGCGGGCACGAGGCCGGCGATCATGAGGGCGGCGGTGAGGGCGGCGAGCAGGGTCAGGCGGATCGGTCGCATGGGCTGCCTCCACACGGTTGCGGGACGTCCGGGGAGCAGGGGGACCGGACTGTTGACAGCGTGCGTCCGGTGTGGACAGGAAACAATCCGCCATCACGGTGGAAATTTTCCAGCTGAAGGTTGTTTCCCGCGACTTTCTGTCAGCGTTTGTCGCGCCGGCCAAGGGGTATGCGAGACGGATGGCGCGGACCATGGGGGTCGAGGAGGAGTTCCTGCTCGTGGACGCCGACGGGCAGCTGTCCGGTCGCGGGCCCGAGATCGCCGGGGCCGCGGGTACCCGGGACTCCGGTGAGGTCGAGACCGAGCTGACGGTGTGCCAGGTCGAGGCCGTCTCCGGGGTGTGCGGCACGCACGACGACGTGCTCGGCGGGCTCACCGCGCTGCGTGGCGCGCTCGCGTCCGCCGCCCGGGACCGGGGCCTGCGGCTGCTGCCCAGCGGCTGCCCGGTGCTGCCGGAGGAGGACCAGCCGCCGATCACGCCGAAGCCGCGCTACCTGCGGATGGCCCGCCACTACGGGGCGACCGCGCGGGCCGGGGCGACGTGCGGCTGCCACGTGCACGTCGAGATGCCGGACCGGGAGCTGGGCGTGCGGGTGATCAACCACGTGCGGCCGTGGCTGCCGGCCTTGCTGGCGCTGACCGCGAACTCGCCGTTCGACGGGAGCGACACCGGATACGCGAGCTGGCGGTACCAGATCTGGTCGCGCTGGCCGTCGGCCGGCCCGCCGCCGGTGTTCGCCTCGCTCGACGAGTACGAGTCCACTGTGGACGCGCTGCTGCGGGCGGGGGTGATCCTGGACAAGGGGATGGTGTACTGGGACGTGCGGCTCTCCGCGCACCAGCCGACGCTGGAGTTCCGGATCGCCGACGTGGCGCCGCGAGTGGCGGACGCGGCGCTGCTGGCGGTCCTGGTCCGCGGGCTCGTCGAGCACGCGGTGGACCGGATCTCGGCGGGCGAGCCGGTACCCGACATGCCGGACACGGTGCTGCGGGCGAACCTCTGGTGCGCGTCGCACCGCGGGCTGCGCGGGGAGAGCCTGCACCCGGTCACGGGCGACCTGGTCCCGCTGGCCGCGCAGCTGTCGGACCTGGTGGCGTGGTTACGGCCGTCGCTCGGCGCCGACGCCGGGCTCGTGGAGTCGGGGCTGGCGTCGCTGCGGCCGGCGGGCGGCGGGGCGGACCTGCAGCGCGCGGCGTTCGAGCGGCGGAGAAGCCTGGCGGACGTGGTCGACGAGCTGGCACTGCGGTGAGTTTCCGTACGCTCGGTGTCATGTGTCGAAACATCACGGCCCTGCGCGGCCTGGAGCCGGCGGCCACGGCGGAGGAGATCGAGGCGGCGTCCCGCCAGTACGTGCGCAAGGTGAGCGGCGTGCAGACGTTGACGGACAAGACCCGCGACCCCTTCGAGGAGGCCGTCGCGGCCGTCACCGCGGCGACGACCCGCCTGCTGGCCGAGCTGCCACCCCGCAAGCAGCCCCCGGCATCCCTGCCCCCGCTGCGCCGTCCCGAGGTGCGCGCCCGCATCGCCGCCAAGGCGGCCGCGGAGAAGTAGCCGCTCAGGTCAGGTTGCGGCGCACGAAGTCACGCAGGCGGGCCACGGCATCGGGATTCGTCTCGGCGTGGGGGCCGGGGTAGCCGACGACCTGTTTGTCCGGCGATCGCGAGTGCGGCGAGACCGGCATGGCGCACGAACCAGTGCGCATGAGGACGCACCCGGTCGCTTGTCTTGTGCCCGCTTCCGCCGTGCCCCAGCAGGATCAGCGCCGGGGCTCGCGACGTCACCGCCACGGGCACCGAGGACCACGCCGCGCGGCTCGTCGCCGGGCCGATCGCCGCGCAGGCCGGCGCCGAGCGGCGGCTCGCCGGGGTGGCCGCGCTGCGCACCCTCTGCTTCGCGGTCGGCGGCTGGCTGCCGCTGCTCCTGCTGCTCGTCACGGGAAGCCTGCTCGTCGGCAACGGGCTGACCGCGGGCGCGCTCCTCGGCGGCCTCACGTATGTCCTCTTCGGACTCCAGCCGGCGCTGCAGAACGTCGTGGGCGGGCTCGGCGGCAGCGGGCTGCGGTTCGTCGTCACGCTCGGCCGCATCCTCGACACCAGTGGGCGGGACGACGAGCCCGCCAGGAACGCGCGGCGGCCGCGCGGCCACGCCGTGGAGCTGCGCGGGATCACGTTCGCCTACGGACCGCACGCCGAGCCGGTGCTGCGCGACCTCGACCTGACCGTCGCGCCCGGCGAGCACCTCGCGGTCGTCGGCCCCAGCGGAATCGGCAAGTCCACCCTCGTCGGCCTGCTGTGCGGGCTGCTGCGCCCGGACGCCGGCGCCGCGCGGATCGGCGGCGTGCCGGCCGTGGACCTGCCGACCGGCTCGCGAACGGTGCTGATCCCGCAGGAGGCGTACGTCTTCGCCGGCACGCTCGCGGAGAACCTCACCTACCTGCGCCCGGACGCCGCGAAGAGCGCGCTGGACGCCGCGGTCACCGCCGTCGGCGCCGGCGAGCTGGTGGCGCGGCTCGGGAGGCACGCCGCCGAGGTCCGGCCCGCCGAGCTGTCGGCGGGGGAGCGGCAGCTGGTCGCGCTCGTGCGGGCGTACCTGTCCCCGGCGCCGGTGGCGGTGCTCGACGAGGCGACCTGCCACCTCGACCCGGCGGCCGAGCGGCGCGCGGAGGCGGCGTTCGCCGCGCGCGGCACGCTGATCGTCATCGCGCACCGGATCAGCTCGGCGCTGCGGGCCGGGCGGGTGCTGGTGCTCGACGGCGCGAGCGCGGCCGTGGGCGACCACGACACGCTGACAGCCTGCTCGCCGCTCTACCGCGACCTCGTCGGGCACTGGCAGGCCGGCCCGGCGAGCCTGCGGGGAGCCCGCTAGCCGGCCCTACAGCCAGCCCGACTCGGTGGCGATGCGGATGGCGTCGATGCGGGTGCGGGCGCCGGTCTTGTTCATCGCGTTCGACAGGTAGTTGCGCACGGTGCCGGGGGCCAGACAGAGCGTGCGCGCGATCTCCGGCCCGCTCGCTCCGCCCGCGGCCAGCTTGAGCACGTGCGCCTCCCGCGGCGTGAACGGGTTGCGGTCCTCGGCCAGCGCGGCGAGCACGAGGTTCGCGTCGATCATGGTGCCGCCGCGGGCGACGTCGCGGATGGTCGCCAGCAGCCGGCCGGCCGGCGCGTTCTTGCCGATGAGCCCGTGCACCTCGGCGGCGAGCAGCCTGCGCAGCAGGCCCGGCGGGTGGGTGACGGTCAGCGCGACGACCCGGCACTCCGGCAGCCGGCGGCGCAGTTCGGCGACGACGTAGAGCCCGCGCGTGTCGGGCCGGTCGATGGCGACGACGGCGACGTCCGGCAGCGACCGCAGCGCGGCGGGCACCACGTCGCGGTCGCAGGCGAGGTCGGCGACGACCTCCAGGTCCTCCTCGTCGGACAGCAGGCTCACCAGAGCGGTTCGTAACAGGTCCATGTCCTCGGCAGCACCCGGACGGTTCTGGTCTCCGCGTGCTCAGCTGGGCGATGCCACGCCATGCATGCCTCCCGACGTAACGGCGTACCGCCTTTCGCCTACATGGTCCGGGAGATCCGCGGTCCTGTTACACGGGTCATTCGCCTGGCGCAGCCGTCCCGGCCGGCGGATTTTCCGCGTGCCGCCGGAGAATCCCCCGGACGACTAATCCAGCCAACCGAACCGGCCACGACGGTGTCCCACGGGTATTCGCCTGAGTCGTGGTTACCGCGGCGTACAGCGAGATTCCGCGACAATTCCACCCCAACGAGTGGACTCGTTCGGCATCGCCCACGGCGGTGCGCGACGCCACTCGTGCGGGTCGGGCGGAACACCCGGACAGCGGTACACCGCGCGGCGGGCGCCCCGAAAACCGCGCGCGACGTGCCCGGCGCGGGGGTCCCGGGAGATGCCCGGCCCCGGACATAGACTGCAGGCTCCGCTGGCGAACCGACCGAGGAGCACGTGTGGCCGAGCCGAGTCCGGGGTCGAACGGCCGGCCCGGCGCGGCCGGGCAGGCGGCGGCGGTCCACCCGGCCGGTCCGGCACCCGTCGGGCTCGTGGTCGGCACGGTCGCGGCCAGCCCGCTCGAGTTCTCCGTCGGCGTCGCGCCCGACCAGTTCCTGCAGCTCGACGACGTGGTGGTGACCCGCCGCAAGCTGCCGGACGGCACCGAGGTGCAGATCGCGGGCGTGGTCACGAACGTAGAGGCGGGCCACGAGGGCGCGCGGTTCGCGTCCGACGTGTTCCTCATCGCCGACGGCGCGCTGCCTGCCGAGGTCAGCGAGGTCGCCGAGGTGACCGTGACCCGCGTCGAGCCCGAGGTGTACGTGCCGCCGCGGCCGGGCACCGCCGTCAACCGCGCGACCGGCGACGAGCGCGACACCGCGCTGTACTTCGACAAGATGGGCGACGCCAAGCTACCGGTCGGGCTGGGCCGCGACGGGCAGCCGGTCTACCTCAACTTCGAGTTCGTGGACGGTACCCGCGGCGGCCACGTGTCGATCTCCGGCGTGTCCGGCATCGCGACCAAGACGTCGTTCGCGACGTTCCTGCTGCACTCGATGTTCACCTCCGGCGTGCTGGCCGGCGAGGCGCACAACACCAAGGCGCTGATCTTCAGCGTGAAGGGTGAGGACCTGCTCTTCCTCGACTACAACAACTCGCGCCTCACCGACGCCCAGCGCGCGAAGTACGGTCTCCTCGGCCTGCCGGCGGACTCGTTCCGCAACGTCGCGGTGTTCGCGCCGCCCCGGCCGGGCGACCCCAGCGGCACCCCGGACGTGCGGGCCCGCGACAAGGCGGTCAGCCCGTTCTACTGGACGCTCGCGGAGTTCTGCGAGCAGGAGCTGATGCCGTTCGTGTTCGCCGACGGCGAGGACGAGCGCAGCCAGTACACGATGCTGATCGGCCAGGTCGCGGCCCGGCTGCGGCGCGACTACTCCAAGGTCGGCCGGGACGGCGCCGTGCAGATCGCGAACGTCGACCCGGGCCGCGGCGGTCAGCTGCGCAGCTTCGAACAGCTCGTCGGGCTGATCGAGGACGAGCTGCTCGACGAGGACACCCGGCGCGACTGGGTGGCCGGCAGCACGTCCACGGGCAGCGTCAACGCGTTCCTGCGCAGGCTGCGCTCCGCGGTCCGCCCGCTGTCGGTGATCATCCGCGCGGACCTCGCCGACCGCGGCAACCGCTCGCTGACCACCGGCGAGGCCCAGGTCACCGTCGTCGACCTGCACAACCTGCCCGACCGCGCGCAGCGGTTCGTGGTCGGCGTGAGCCTGCGCCAGGAGTTCCGCCGCAAGGAGGAGCAGGGCACCGCGCGGCCGCTGATGTTCATCGTCCTCGACGAGCTGAACAAGTACGCGCCCCGCGAGGGCGACAGCCCCATCAAGCAGATCCTGCTGGACGTGGCCGAGCGCGGCCGCTCGCTCGGCGTGATCCTCATCGGCGCGCAGCAGACCGCGAGCGAGGTCGAGCGGCGGATCGTGGCGAACTGCTCGATCCGGGTGGCCGGCCGGCTCGACCCGGCGGAGGCGTCCCGCCCCGAGTACGGCTACCTGCCGCCGGTCCAGCGGCAGCGCGCAACGATCGCCAAGCCCGGCACGATGTTCGTCTCGCAGCCGGACATCCCGGTACCGCTGGCGATCGAGTTCCCGTTCCCGGCGTGGGCCACCCGGCCCGCGGAGAAGGGGGCGTGGACCGGCGTGGACTCGGGCCCGGCCGCACCCGCCGACCCCTTCGGCGGCCTGGACGATCCAGCCGACGACCCGCCACCGTTCTAGCTAGAGAAGGCCCAACGCCAGAGCCGCGTGCTCCTCGACCGCACCTAAGGGGAACGGGATGCAAACCCGCCACAAGTACGTGGCCAACGTGAGCGTCATCCCCAACGCGACCAAGACTTGGAATTCCGGGGAGGCGGGACAGCACCATGAAGATTCTGCATACGGCTGACTGGCATGTCGGCAAGGTGCTGAAGAACCAGCCGCGTATCGACGAGCAGAAGCTGGTGCTGCGCGACATCGTCCGCATCGCGAACGAGGAGGACGTCGACCTCGTCGTCGTCGCGGGGGACCTGTTCGAGACCGCCGCGCCGAGCCCGCAGGCGCAGGGCCTGGTCATGCGCACGCTCATGGCGCTGCGCGCGGAGGGCCGCCACGTCGTCGTGCTCGCCGGCAACCACGACAGCTCGCGGCTGATCCAGGACGTCTACCGTCCGGTGCTCGGCGAGCTGGGCATGCACGTGATCGGCACGCCGCAGCGCCCGGACAGCGGCGGCACGATCAGCCTCGACACCCGCTCCGGCGAGCGCGCGGTCGTGGCCGCCCTGCCGTTCCTGTCCCACCGCTTCGCCGTGCGCGCGGCCGAGGCGCTGCTGCACGACCAGTCGCGGCACAACCAGGACTACGCGAACAAGGTCCGCGGGATCATCGAGCTGCTGTGCCGCGGGTTCACCGGCGACAGCGTCAACCTCGTCACCACCCACGCGACGCTGCTCGGCGGCCGGTGGGGCGGCGGCGAGCGGGCCGTGCAGCTGCTCGGCTACGAGGTCCCGCCGGACACGTTCCCGCCGAGCACGCACTACGCCGCGCTCGGGCACCTGCACCGCTACCAGCAGATCGACGGGCCGTGCCCGATCGCGTACTCCGGCTCGCCGATCGCGCTGGACTTCGGCGAGGAGGCCAACGAGCCGGTCGCGCTGATCGTGCGCGCCACCCCGGACAGCCGCGCCCAGATCCGCCCGGTGCCGCTCAAGGGCGGCCGCCCGCTCGCCACGCTGCGCGGCACGCTCGACGAGGTCGTCGCCGCCGGGGAGGAGGCCGGGGACGCGTTCCTGCGCGTCGTCCTCACCCAGAAGGCGGCCGCCGGCCTCGCCGACATGGTGCGCGACAAGCTGCCGAACACCCTCGACGTGCAGATCGACGAGAAGTTCCGCGCCCGCACGGATGCCACGGTGACCCGCTCGCGGATCGGCCGCACGCCGACCGACCTGTTCGCGGACTTCCTGGCGGAGAAGGAGATCGAGGACCCGCGGCTCGGCGCGATGTTCGCCGAGCTGCTCGAGGACACGACCGGAGGTCGCTGATGCGCCCGCTGCGCCTGATGTTCGAGGGCTTCGGCAGCTACCGGGACCCCACCGACGTCCAGCTGTCCGATGTGGACTTCTTCGTGCTGACCGGGCCGACCGGGGCGGGCAAGTCGACGGTCATCGACGCACTGTGCTTCGCCCTCTACGGCACGGTTCCCCGCTGGGGCAAGAAGGATGCCATCCGCAACGCGCTCGCGCCGTCGGTCAACGAGGGCAAGGTCTGCCTGGTGTTCGAGGCGGCCGGCGGGCGGTACGCGGCCGTGCGGCTGCTGCGCCGGACCGCGCAGGGCAACGTCGCGACCAAGGAGGCACGCCTCGACCGGCTCGACGACAGCGTGCCCGCCGACGCGGACCTGACCAAGATCCTCGAGGCCGTCGCCGAGTCGCGGGCCGAGGGGGACAAGGTCACCGGCGCGGTCGCGGAGCTGCTCGGCATCGGCTACGAGCAGTTCACCCAGTGCGTCGTGCTGCCGCAGGGCCGGTTCGCCGAGTTCCTGCAGGCCAAGCCCGGCGACCGGCAGGACCTGCTGATCGCGCTGCTCGCGTACGCCGTCTACGAGGACGTCGGCCAGCGCGCGCGGGCCCGGGCGGGCGCGGCGGCCGCGAAGCTCGAGATGGCCCAGCAGCGGCTCGCGGAGCTCGGCACGGTCACCGGCGACGTGATCGCGGCCGCCACCCGCCGGGTCGCCGCCCTCGAAGGCCTGGTGTCCACTGTGGACGAATCGGTCGAGCAGATGGCCGCGCTGCGGGTCCGCTGGACCGAGGCGAACGCGGCCGCGACCGAGGCACGCGGGCGGCTGCGCGAGCTGACCGCGCTGCGCAAGCCCGGCGACGTCGCCGACCTGTCCACCCGGCTCGCGCTCGCCGACGAGCTGATCGGCAAGCGCGCGGACGAGCGCGCCGGCGCCGAGGAGGCCGAGCAGACCGCGGACAGGGCCCGCGCCGGGCTGGCCGCGCTGGGCGACCTGCAGCGCTGGCGCGACGCGCACGCCCGCGCCGGCACGCTGACCGGCCGGCTCGAGCGGCTGCGCGTCGCGGCCGAGCAGGCCGAGGCCGCCGACGCCGCGGCGGCCGCCGAGCTCGCCGCCGCCGAGACCGCGCTGGCCGAGGCCGAGACCGCGCAGCGCGACACCGACCGCGAGCACCGCGCGGCCGCACTCGCGGGCGACCTCGTGGTCGGCGAGCCGTGCCCGGTCTGCCGCCGGCAGCTGGACGACCTGCCTCATCACGAGGTGCCGGCCGACCTCGGCGCCGCCCGCGAAGCCGTCAAGGGCGCGAAGGCCCGGGGCACCGCCGCCCGCCGCGCGCACGGCGACGCGAGCAAGGCGGCCGCCGCGGCACGGGCCGACGTCACGTCCGCGCGGCAGCAGGCCGACGAGCTGGTGGCCGAGCTGCGCGGCGCACCCGCGGCCGAGGACGTCGACAAGCAGCTCGGCGAGCGGGAGGCCGCCGACGCCGCGGCCGACCGGGCCCGCGCCGCTGCCCGCGCCGCCCGGACCGCCGTCGAGCAGGCGCAGCGGGAACGCGCCGCGCTGCGCGACGAGGAGCAGCGCGCGTGGTCGTCGCTGCGGGCGAGCCGGGACGCGTTCGTCGCGCTCGGTGTGCCGGCCGTGGAGGGCACCGACCTCGCGGCCGCGTGGGACACGCTGCTGGCGTGGGCGAAGGAGCGGCGCACGGAGCTGGCCGGTCGCGCCGACGAGCTGGCGGACGCCGAGCGGGAGCTGCGCGCCATGGGCACCACCGCGCGGGCGGAGCTGACCGGCCTGCTGGCCGAGCACGGCGTGGCGCTTGCCGAGAACGCCAAGCCGGACGTGGTGCTGGCCGGGCAGCTTGAGCGTGCCCGCACCGAGCTCGCGGACCGGGTGGAGCGGCGGGACAAGGCGGAGTCGCTCGCCGTGGAGGTCGGGCGGCACAGGGAGGAGCAGCAGGTCGCGCACGCGCTCGGGAACCTGCTCAAGTCCACCGGGTTCGAGGCGTGGCTGTGCGCGGAGGCGCTGGACTCGCTGGTGACCGAGGCGTCGGAGATCCTGCTGCAGCTCTCCGGCGGGCAGTACGAGCTGTTCCGGGCGGCGCGCAACGAGCTGGTCGTCGTCGACCACAACGACGCGGGCACCCAGCGGCCGGTGAACACGCTGTCCGGCGGGGAGACGTTCCAGGCCTCGCTCGCCCTCGCGCTGGCGTTGTCGCACCAGGTCGCCGGGTTGTCGGGCGGCAGGCGGGACCTGAACTCGATGTTCCTCGACGAGGGCTTCGGCACGCTGGACGAGGCCACGCTGGACACCGTGGCGGCGACGCTGGAGCGGCTGGCCTCCGAGACCGACCGGATGGTGGGCATCGTGACGCACGTGCCGGCGCTGGCCGAGCGGGTGCCGGTGCAGTTCGCGGTCACCCGCGACGGCGCGTCGTCGCGGCTGCGCCGGGTCGAGGTGTGATGGTGAGGCCCATGACCGGCACGCCGTCCTCCGCCACCTACACGGTGGACCCGTGGGACCCCGGCTACGGCGTCGCCCGCGGGGACGAGCTGGGCGGTCCGGAGTCCTCCGCACGCCTCGAGCTGGACCTGGAGGTGCGGGCGGCCGACTGGAAGCCGGTCGACCCGCGGGTCGTCCCGCTGCCCGGGTCGGTGCTCTTCCTCGACGGCGTCCAGCGGATCGACGCACGGGTGTGGCGGCACGGCGACGAGCCGGAGCCGACCCCCGGCGTGCTGGCCTCGGTCGCCGTCGGGCTCGTGCGCTGCGACGGCGCCGCCGAGATCGTCGACGTGGTGGTCGACCGTGGCCTGTTCGCGGAGGCCGGCGACGACCTCACCACGCGGCACGCCACGTACAACTTCCACCACGCGCCGGGCGGGCTGGACAAGCTGACGCTCGGCGTGAACCGGCGGATGTCCGAGCTGGAGGTGGCGCTCGCGAACGCGTGGCGGGAGCACTCCGACGTCGAGGACGACCTGCTGGTCGTCGACGGTCCGCTGCGCGGGCGCACGCACCTGGCGCGGACGGTCGGGTACGTGAAGACGCACCAGAAGTCCTACCTGCAGCCCGAGCAGGCCGCGGTCGTGGCGGACCTCGTGCCCGGGCAGCGCAGCCCGGTGTTCGGCATGGGCACGTCGTGGGAGCGCAAGTCCTGGTACCTGCGCCTGCCCGGCTCGTCGCGCGCACCGTGGTCGGCGATCGTGCGGCTGGAGTGCTCGGCCGAACTGTCCACACCGGACGCGACCACGCTCGCGGACATCACCGCCCGCGTGCTGCCGCGGCTCGCGAGCGCGCCCCACAAGGACCCGCGGGCACCGCAGAACCTGGTGCCGATCGGTGGCCTGGAACGGCAGTTGCGGCACCGCCTCGGCGATGCCGCCCTGCTGTACCGCTCGCTGCGCTCGGCGATGGCGGCCTAGATAGCCGCGGGAACCGCGCCCGGGCGGGCCGGCGCCGGACGCGGGTTCGCCCGCCACATCGCGGCCGCCAGCCACACCAGGCCGGCCAGCATGACCACGCCGTGCGCGATGCGGACGGGGGCGGGCGCGAAGAACTGGGGCAGGAACAACGCGAAGCCGGCCGCGAACACGATGCCGCTGGTGCGCGGCAGCGTGCCGGCCCGCCAGATCGCGACAGCCACGAGGATCGCGCCGACCGCGAGCGTGCCGAGTCCGGCGCCGAACATCGTGATCGCCACCGGGTTGTAGCGCGTCGCGTCCGCGACCGCGAGCAGGTCGCCACCCTTCGTCGCGGCCGCGTGCAGGCCGAAGTCCTCCGCGCCGTAGTAGGGCAGCGTCAGCCCGGCACCGACCGACATGACGACCGCGGGCGCGAGGCCGATCGACTCGCGCAGGGCGAGCAGCGCGACCGGCACGAGGACGAAGCCGAGCATCGCGAACGCGTGCGCGGCCACCCACGCGCCGGACGCCATCGCCTCGTGCGCACCGTCCACAGTGGTCTCGTCGGTCCACGGGCGGATCGCGGGGTAGAGCAGGAACAGCACGCCTGCCGCGGCGAGCGAGAGGGGGGCGAGTCTGGACACGGTGGTCTCCTAGTTTCCTGGCAGGCCGGCGAGCACGGTCCGCACGAGCTGGTCGTAGGTGTCGTCGAGGTCCTCGGGCAGGCCGAAGCCGCCGCTCGCCTCGAGGGAGGCGAAGCCGTGCGCGACCGCGCGCAGGCAGCGCGTCGTGTGCACGGCCGCCGAGTCGGTGAGGCCGTAGGAGCGCAGCGTGGCGAGGACGACCTCGAGCTGCTTGCCGCCGGCCGCTGCCAGTGCCGGGTCGTGCAGCGGGTCGAGCGGCATGGCCGCGTAGCGGGCGGGGTGGGCACGCACGTAGTCGCGGTAGGCGTGCAGCAGCGCGGCGACCGCGTCGTCGCCGCTGCGCCCGAGGACGGCGGTGGTGAACCGCCCGGTCATGTCCTCGAGCACCCGGATGCCGAGCAGCACGCGCAGCTCCGCGAGGCCGGCGACGTGCTTGTACAGCGACGGCGTGGCGACCCCGGTCCGCGCGGCGACCGCGGCGAGGGTCAGCGCGCCGAGACCGGCCTCGTCGACCACGGCCAGTGCCGCGTCCACGACTGCGGTCGCCGACAGGCCGGCCCTAGGCACGACCACCCCAGCTTATGAACATAGCCAAAAAGCTAATGACGTTAGCCAGAGATGTCAAGCGGTCAGACCGTGCCGCCGCCGCCCAGGTGGAAGCGGGCCGTGCCCTCGACCGTGTCGTCCACGTCGAGGGTCTTGTCCTCCGTGTAGTCCGCGCTCAGCGCGTCGAGCATGACCCGGGCACCCGTCGTCTCCTCGGTCACCACCAGGTCGGTCTCGTCGGGCAGCGCGGCGACCGACACGGCGAACTCCGGGTCTCCGTCGCGGGCCTCGATGCGCAGGCCGGCCGCGCCCTGGCCCTCGACGAGCCGGTTGATCGCCAGGCCTGCCTCCGGGGTGATGTGCAGCAACTCGGCGCACCTCGTTTCCTGCTCTACGAACACTTGGTTGGTCGCCTACCCACCCGGCGTTGCCGCAAACGGCGTAGCGTTACCCGAATACACAAGCCACACGATGATCCGAGGCTCATCGATGACTCGGCACATGCGGGATCTCATCGTGGTCGGCGCCTCCGCGGGCGGCGTGGAAGCCCTGCGGGACCTCGCCGCGGGGCTGCCCCCGGACCTGCCGGCGAGCGTGCTGGTGGTCCTTCATCTGCCCGCCGGCGGCAGGAGCGTGCTGCCCGCGATACTCGAGCGGGCCGGTCCGCTGCCGGCCCGCACCGCGCGCGACGCCACCCGCCCGGCCCACGGCTCGATCAACGTGGCGCCACCCGACCAGCACCTGCTCGTCGTGGGCGCGCGGATGGTGCTGTCCGCCGGGCCCCCCGAGCACGGCCGCCGCCCGGCGATCGACGCGCTGTTCCGGTCCGCCGCGCTCGCGGCCGGTGCGCGGGTCATCGGCGTGCTGCTGTCGGGCGTGCTCGACGACGGCGTGGCCGGGCTGAAGACGATCGCGCGACACGGCGGCACGGTGATGGTGCAGGACCCCGCCGAGGCGCTCTACCCCAACATGCCGACGAACGCGATAGACGCGCTCACGGTCGACCACGTCCTGCGGGCCGGGGACATGGGCCCGGTGCTGGCCCAGCTCAGCCGCCAGGAGATCGACTCCGCCGGGCGGGACGACATGCTCGCGGCCGCGGACCGCGGACAACCGGAGGAGCGTCCCTGACATGCCCGACGCGATACGGGTCGACCATCGGGATCTTCTCGGTGCACAGGTTCTCGAGCTGCACGGCGTGCTCGACGGCCAGTCCTACGGTGCCCTGCGCACCGCGCTGGTGAAGGCGGCGATCGACGAGCCGCGCGCGGTGATCGTGGACCTGGAGTGGCTGGCGGTGCCGAGCATCCCCGCCCTGGCCCTGTTCCCGTCGGTGCACGACCAGATCGCCCAGTGGCCCGGCGTGCCGCTGCTGGTCGTCGTCGGCGGGGAAGCGCCGACCGGCCAGGTCGACGAGTTCCGGCTCGGCCGCTACGTCCCGGTGTTCGGGTCGGTGATGGCCGCGGCCGCCGCGATCGACGACCCGCCGCCCCGCCGGATCGCTCGCCGGAAGCTGCCGAACAGCCTCGCCAGCGCCGCGCTCGCCCGGCGCTTCGTGCTCGACGTCTGCTCCGACTGGCCGGTCGGCCCGCACGTCCAGGCGGCCGTGGTCATCGCCAACGAGCTGGTCGAGAACACCCTGCTGCACACCTACTCCGCGCCGACCCTGCGGCTGGAGCTGCGCCGTGAGCTGCTGACCATCGCGGTGTACGACGACGATCCGGCCACCGCCCGGCTGGTGGAGCTCGATCCGGCCGGGGGGAGCCACCGCGGTCTCATGCTGGTCGCCCAGCTGTCCCGCGCCTGGGGCTGCGCCGCGACACTCTCGGGCGGCAAGGTCGTATGGGCCGTCCTTCGAGCGCAACGGACCAAGTAGCGTGCCCTGGTGACCACCCCCGTCGACCCGAGCGATGGCTTCGAGGCCGTGCTGCGGTACCTGAAGGAAGCCCGCGGCTTCGACTTCACCGGCTACAAGCGAGCCAGCCTCGCCCGCCGCGTACAGCGGCGCATGACGCAGGTCGACATTCACGACCACGCGGAGTACATCGACTATCTGCAGGTCAACTCCGACGAGTTCAACATGCTGTTCAACACGATCCTGATCAACGTCACCAGCTTCTTCCGCGACCCCGAGGCGTGGGAGTTCCTGCGGGCCGAGATCGTGCCGACGATGCTCGCCCAGGGCTCGCCGGAGGACCCGATCCGGATCTGGAGCGCGGGCTGCGCGTCGGGCGAGGAGGCCTACTCGCTCGCGATGGTGTTCGCCGAGGCGCTGGGCGTGGAGCGGTTCCGCCAGCAGGTCAAGATCTACGCGACCGACGTCGACGAGGAGGCGCTGGCACAGGCCCGGCACGCGTCCTACTCCGAGCAGGCGGTGGAGAACGTGCCGCCGGAGCTGCTCGACAAGTACTTCGACCGGCAGGGCGACCAGTTCGTCTTCCGCAAGGACCTGCGCCGCTCGGTGATCTTCGGCCGCAACGACCTCGTGCAGGACGCGCCGATCTCCCGCATCGACCTGCTGGTGTGCCGCAACACGTTGATGTACTTCAACGCGGAGACGCAGACCAAGATCCTCTCCCGGCTGCACTTCGCGCTCGGTGTGCGGGGCATGCTGTTCCTCGGCAAGGCCGAGATGCTGCTGTCCCACACCCGCATCTTCGACCCGGTCGACCTCAAGCGGCGGGTGTTCCGCAAGACGGCGGCCGGCGCGGTGACGCTCGGCCACGTCGCCGGGCCGGGCGTCCCGCCCGACCGGCACGGCGAGCTCGGCAGCCTGGACCAGCTGCGCGAGTACGCGTTCTCCTCCGGTCCGGTCGCGCAGCTGGTGGTCACCGCCGAGGACGTCGTCGCGTTGATCAACCAGCAGGCCGAGGTCGTCTTCGGGCTCAGCCAGCGCGACATCGGCCGCCCGCTGCGCGACCTGGAGGTCTCCTACCGGCCGGTGGAGCTGCGGGCCTACGTCGAGCAGGCCAGGCTCGAGCGCCGCGCGGTCCGGATCAAGGACGTCGAGTGGCAGCGGGTCACCGGCGAGGTCGTGTGGCTCGAGATCCACGTGAACCCGTTGGTGGACGGGGAAAGCGGCCTGCTCGGCGTGTCGATCGTGTTCCACGACGTCACCGCCGCCCGGTCGCTGCTCGACGAGCTCGCGCACGCGAACCGGCAGCTCGAGTCGGCCTACGAGGAACTGCAGTCGACCAACGAGGAGCTGGAGACCACCAACGAGGAACTGCAGTCCACAGTGGAGGAACTGGAGACGACCAACGAGGAGCTCCAGTCCACCAACGAGGAGCTGGAGACCATGAACGAGGAGCTCCAGTCCACCAACGACGAGCTGCAGGCCATCAACGACACGCTGCGCGAGCGCAGCCTCGAGCTCGACGACGCCAACGACTTCCTCGAGTCGATCCTGACGTCCGTGCGGTCCGGGCTCGCGGTCGTGGACGCCGAGATGCGGGTGCTCGCGTGGAACCGGGGCGCGGCGGAGCTGTGGGGCCTGCGCGCGGACGAGGCCACCGGCCAGCACCTGCTGAACCTGGACATCGGGCTGCCGATGGCGGAGCTGCGGCCTGCGGTGCGCAGCGCGTTGCAGGACGAGAGCCACGACGCCGTCGTGCGGGTCTCGGCCGTCAACCGGCGTGGCAGGCAGGTCGCGCTGGTGGTCCGCTGCACCCCGCTGCGCAGCCTGTCCGGCGTGGTCCGCGGCTGCATCCTCACGATGGCGCCGGACGACGGTCCTGCCAACGGCGCGATCGTCTGAGGTACGAGTACCGTTCACGAGGTGGACATCGAGGCGCCCGCCCGCCACTCGCTGGTGATGTACCAGTCGGATGCGGTGCGGCGCAGCCGTACCGCGGCATGGGTGGCCGACGCGCTCGCCCGGGGCGACAAGGTGCTGCACAGCGCGGGTGACGCCACCGAGCTGACCGGCGACCTGGGGACGCCCGCCCGCGCCGCGCTCGACTCCGGCGGCCTGGAGGTCGTCGACCCGCACATCTGCCACCAGGAGACCGACGGCCTGCACTGGGCGCTGCGCCAGCTGTTCGAGGACATGGTCCGCGTCGCGTTCGACGCCGGGCACCCGGGCGTGCTGCTCACCCACGGCGCGGGGGCGTTGCGGGTCATGGCCCCCGAGCCGGCCGAGCGGCTCGCGTACGAGCACGACCTCGAACGGCTCACCGCGCTGCCCGGCGTGCGCGCGCTGTGCTGCTACGACCTGCGCACCGAGCAGACCGACCTGCTGGATGCCGTCGCCGGCCTGCACCACCGCGCCGTCGAGGACGTCCTGTGGTCGGCCCGCGTGGCCGGTGACCGGCTGCTGGTGCACGGCGAGATCGACGCCGCCAACGCGGGCCGGTTCGGCGCCGTGCTGCGGGTGGCGGCCTCGCACGGCCTGGGCGTGGTCGACCTGGCCGGGGTGAGCGTGCTGTCGGCCGCCGGCCTGCGCGTGTTCGAAGGTGCCGCGGACCTGCTGGCCCGCCGCGGCGAGCGGCTGCGCCTGGTCGGCACGTCGCCCGCGCTCTTCCAGGCGCTCACCGCGGTGCACGGCGCGGCGGAGAGCTGGGCGGAGCCGGCCCCGGCCGGCGAGGCCGATGGCCGCTGATCCGCCTGGCCCGGCGTCCTACGCCTCGGCGGGCGGCGTGGTCGTCTGGTAGATCGCGTTGAGCCACACCGTCAGCAGGACGTCCACGACGTCGCGTTCGGCCACCGACGGGCCGTCCTGCGCGAACGTCGCGTGCAGCACCCGCTCGTTCATGGAGTTCAGCACGACCGCCAGGTCGCGGGCCGGCAGCCCGGGCGGTGCGGCACCCCGCGCGCGCTCGCACTCGATCGCCTCGACGACGAGCAGCGTCCACGACTCCATCACCCGCGCCCACAGCGCGCGCACCTCGGCGTTGGTCGCCCGCGCCTGCGCGCACGCCAGCGTCACCGGGCGGTGCGCGCGGAACGTCTCGTGGAAGGCGGCGATGCAGCCCCGCCAGTACGTCGGCGGGTCGCTCGCCAGGTCGTCGGGCACCCGGTCCAGCGCCTCGTCCGCCTCCGTCACGACCCGGTCCAGCAGCGCGAGCAGCACCGCGTCCTTGGAGGGGAAGTAGAAGTAGAACGTCGGCCGCGAGATGCCCGCGCCGCGGGCCAGGTCGTCGGTGGAGATCTCGCTCAGCGACCGCTCGCCGAGCAGCCGCTCCGCGGTGGCCAGGATCGCGCCCTCCCGGTCGTCGCCGGACGGCCGGTCGCCGCGGCGGCCGCGGACCGAGCGTGCGGGGGAGCGGGTGGACATGCGGTCACGCTACCGCCCGGCACGGTCGTCTATCAACACCCTGTTGACTCACTCGACAGCCTGTCGATACCGTGGCCGGTATGGCTGAGGAGTCGGTGGACCAGGTCGCCGAACATGTCGACGTTTTGATCGTGGGTGCCGGGCTCTCCGGCATCGGCGCCGCCTGCCACCTGCGGCGCGAGAGTCCCGGCCGGACGTTCGCGATCCTCGAGTCCCGCGACGCGATCGGCGGCACCTGGGACCTGTTCCGCTACCCCGGCGTGCGCTCCGACTCGGACATGTACACGCTCGGCTACTCGTTCCGGCCATGGGACCAGCCCAAGGCCATCGCCGACGGCCCGTCGATCCGCGAGTACGTGCGGGCCACCGCCCGCGAGTACGGCATCGACGAGAAGATCCGCTTCCAGCACCAGGTGACCGGCGCCGAATGGTCCACACAGGACAGCCGGTGGACCGTGCACGTCACGAGCCCGGCCGGCGACGTCACGCTCACCTGCGCCTTCCTGTTCGTCTGCGCCGGCTACTACCGCTACGACCAGGGCTACCGGCCCGAGCTGGCGGGCATCGGCAACTTCGCCGGCCCGGTGGTCCACCCGCAGCACTGGCCCGACGACCTCGACTACGCGGGCAAGCGGGTCGTCGTCATCGGCAGCGGCGCGACCGCGGTGACGCTCGTGCCGGCCATGGCCGAGCAGGCCGCGCACGTGACGATGCTGCAGCGCTCGCCGAGCTACGTGCTGTCCGTGCCGGGCCGCGACCCGATCGCCGAGAAGCTGCGCGGCCGCGTCCCCGACCGCTACCTGGCCCCGGCCCTGCGCTGGAAGAACGTGCTCATCAGCCAGCTCGTGTTCCAGCTCAGCAGGCGCGCGCCGGGAATGATGAAGTCCATGCTGCGTAAGGGCGCGGCGAGCCTGCTGCCGCCCGGCTACGACGTCGACACCCATTTCGCGCCCCGCTACAACCCGTGGGACCAGCGGCTGTGCCTGGTGCCCGACGGCGACCTGTTCAAGGCCGTCGCCGGCGGCCGCGCCTCGATCGTCACCGACGAGATCGCCGACTTCACCGCGGACGCGGTCGTCACGAAGTCCGGCGAACGGCTGCCCGCCGACCTCGTGATCACCGCGACCGGGCTGAACCTGCTGCCGGTCGGCGGCATGTCGCTGACCGTGGACGGCGAGCGCGTCGAACTCGGGAAGACGTTGGCCTACAAGGGGATGATGCTCTCCGGCGTGCCGAACTTCGCGCTCACGATCGGCTACACCAACGCCTCCTGGACGCTCAAGGCCGACCTCGTCGCCCGCTACGTGTGCCGGCTGCTCAACCACCTGGCCGCCACGGGGCAGGCCACGGCGACGCCGCGCCCGCCCGCCGGCACCGAGGCCACCGTGCCGCTGGTCGACCTGCAGGCCGGGTACGTGCTGCGCAGCGTCGACAAGCTGCCCAAGCAGGGCCCGGCCGCGCCGTGGCGGCTGTACCAGAACTACCCGCGTGACGTGCTGCTGATGCGCTACGGCCCGGTGGACGACGACATGTCGTTCGGCCGCGCGCCCGTCCCCGCGGCGCTCAGCGGGCAGCACGCGTGACGGTCACCGACGAGCGCGCCCGGGTCGCCGGCCGGACCGTGCGCTACCGGGCCACCGGCGACCCGGCGAACCCGCCGGTGATCCTGCTGCACGGCATCGGGCGCAGCCTCGAGGACTTCGCCGAGCAGCACGACCTGCTCGACGACGAGTACCGCGTGTACAGCGTCGACCTGGCCGGCTTCGGCGAGTCCGACCCGCTGCCCGGCCGCTCGACGCTGCCCGGCATCGCCGACGTGGTCGCGGCGTTCCTCGACCAGGTCGGGGAGACCCGCCCGGCACACCTCGTCGGCAACTCGCTCGGCGGCGCGGTCGCCATGCTGCTCGCGCTGCGCCACCCCGGCCGCGTGCGCAGCCTCGTGCTCGCCAACAGCGCCGGGTTCGGCCGCGAGGTGACGATCGTGCTGCGCCTGCTTGCCCTGCGGCCACTGGGAAGGCTGCTGCTGCGCCCGTCGCGGTCGAGCTCCCTGCGCAGCGAGCAGGCGATCTTCCGCAACCGTGACCTCGTCACCGAGGCGCGCGTCGAGCGCGCGCTGGAGCTGTCCCGCCGCCCGCACGGCGCGCAGGTCATGCTTGAGCTGTCCCGCTCGCTCGGCACGTTCCGCGGCGTGCGCAGGCCGTGGCGCGACGCGGTGATCGCCGCGACCGCCGCGGCGGCCGTGCCCACCCTCGTGGTGTGGGGCTCGCACGACCTGATCCTTCCGGCCGTGCACCTCGAAGCAGCCAAACGGCTGCTGCCGCACGCGCGAACCCATCTGTTCACCGACACCGGCCACATGCCCCAGATCGAGCGTGCGGAGGAGTTCGCCCAGCTCGTCAAGGAGTTCTGGGCAACCGTGCCGGACCAGCCGGTGGACGGCTGACTTTCCCGCGCACGGCCGGTACGGTGCCCGCATGTCCCGTCCAGGTCCTCCGCCCCACGGTGAGCCGCCGCGGCCGTACGACTGGCAACGGCAGTTCCAGCAGCCCGACTTCGGCCGGCAACAGCAGCGTCGGCCCCACCCGGAGCAGCAGCGCCACCAGCCGCCGGAACAGCCGTACACGCCGTACGAGCCGTACGAGCAGCCCAACGGCCAGCAGTACGAGCAGCAGCAGTACGGCCAGCAGTACGACCCGCAGTACGACCCGCGGTACGACCAGTCCTACGGAGACAGACGCGGCGGCTACGACGACCGCGGCTACGACACCGGCCAAGGTGGCTTCGGCGGCGGCTATGGCGGCGGTCAAGACGGCGGTCAAGACGGCGGTTATGACGGCGGCTACGACCCCGGCTACGAGCCTGGGTACGACCGGGGTCGCGACCAGGGCTACGACAGCGGCTACGACCAGCAGTACCGGCGCCCGACGCCGCAGGAGATGTACCCGGACGACGGCGGCCGCCGGTTCCGGCTGCCCGGGTTCGGCCTCATCCTCAGCCTGGTCGGCATCGCGGTGCAGCTGGCGTGCATGCTCGTGCTGCCGTGGGTGTCCGCGGCCGCGGCCGGCGGCAAGTCGCTGACGCTGCCGCAGCTGTGGGACCTCGCGACGGAGGCCAACGCGCAGGGCTTCGGCGGCTGGTACCTGTTCCTGTTCAGCTACCCGCTCGCCGCGCTCGGCATCGTGCTCGCGCTCGTGTCCGTGCTGGAGTCGGTGGCGGGCAAGGTGATCTTCGCCGGGCTCGCGATCCTCGGCGTCGGCTACCTGCTGGTGCGCTACGGCGTCGGCCCGGTCGCGGGGATCTTCGGCGAGACGAAGTCCGGGTTCGACTTCGACCGCCAGCAGCTGATCCTGATCGGCATCGCGGTCGGCGCGCTCGTGCTCGTGCTCATCATGATCAAGACCGGCCTCGCGATGTTCCGCCGCATCGCCGGCCTGATCCTGCTCGTGATCGCCGGCGTGCACATCTACGCCATGCGCGACCTGTTCGCCGGCGGCGAGGGACTCTCGTTCGCCGCGTACGGACCGGCGCTCGGCTACGCGCTGAGCGGCGTCGCCGCGCTGATCGGGCCGCGCCGTCTCACACCCGGCTGAGCACCTCGGCCAGCTCGGTGAAGCTCGCCACCGAGACGTCGGCGGTCACGTCGGCGGCTCGGTCGGCGGGCCGGTCCGGGCCCTTCTCGGCGGGCCGCTCGAGGAACGCCGTGCGCAGCCCCGCCTCGCGCGCCCCGTCGAGATCCCAGCCGTGCGCGGCCACCATCAGCACCTCGCCGGGCTCGACGTCCAGCAGCCGCGCCGCGGTCCGGTACACCGCCGGGTCCGGCTTGTAGGCGCGGGCCAGCTCGGCCGACAGGATGCAGTCGAACGGCAGGTGCGCGGCCTTCACCAGGGTGGTCAGCAACGCGAACCCGCCGTTGGACAGGGCGGCGAGCGTGTGCCGCTCGCGCAGCTGGAACAGCCCGTCCACCGAGTCCGGCCACGCCGGCAGCCGGTGCCAGGCCAGCACGAGCCGCCGCCGGGTGTCCTCGTCGGGGTCCAGGCCGTGGCGCTCCAGCAGCTCGTCGAGCGACTCGCGGTGCAGCGTGTCCAGGTAGGCCCAGTCGCGGCGGCCCTCCCGCACGTTCGCCATCGACGGCAGGTACTTCTCCCGCCACTGGTTCGCGAACGAACCGGCGTCCACGTCCGGCAGCAGGTCGGCCACCTGGTCCGCGACACCGGTGTACCAGTCCACGGTCGTGCCGAAGATGTCGCAGGCGATGACCCGGATACCGTCCATGGGGTCCTGCGTACCTGTTGGAGGCTCTCTTGTCGACACCGAAGATCGCGGTGGTCACCGGCGGCGGGTCGGGTCTCGGCCGGGTCATCGCCACCGCGCTGCTCGACGCCGGGCACCGCGTCGTCGTCGCCGGCCGCACCGGCTCGTCGCTCGAGTCGGTCGCCGGGGCGGACCCGTTCGTGGCCGACGTGACCGACGCCGCCGCGGTCGACGCGCTGTTCGGTCACGTCACCTCGACCTACGGCCGGCTGGACCTGCTCGTCAACAACGCCGGCGTGTTCGGGCGCGGCGCGCCCGTGGCGTCGGTGTCCGACGAGGACTGGCAGTCCGTCGTGGACACCAACCTCACCGGCTCGTTCCGCTGCGCCCGCGCGGCGTTCCGGATCATGGCCGCCCAGGACCCGCGCGGCGGCCGGATCGTCAACAACGGCTCGGTCTCCGCGCACGTCCCCCGGCCGAACGCGGTCGCGTACACGGCCACCAAGCACGCGATCACCGGGCTCACGAAGGCGCTCGCGCTCGAGGGCCGTGCGCACGACATCGCCGTGAGCCAGCTCGACATCGGCAACGCGGCCACCGAGATGACCGCGGGGTTCGGCGCCGGCACGCCGCAGGCCGACGGCTCGCTGCGCCCCGAGCCGACCATGGACGCCGCGCACGTGGGGGAGCTCGTCACGTACATGGCCGGGTTGCCGCTGTCGGCCAACGTGCAGTTCGTGACGTTGCTGGCCACGACCATGCCCTACCTAGGCCGCGGCTGACCCCGCGAGTCCAACGTTCCGCACCCGCGAGTCCAACGTTCAGCACCAGCGAGTCCAACGTTCCGCACCCGCCGATCGGTGCGCGAGCGTTGGACTCGCCCTCCCGGAGCGTTGGACTCGCGCGGGGTGTGGGGCGCGGCTGACTCGCTAGAGCCGAGGGTCGACGGCCTCGGACTCGAGGGCCAGCACGGCGAACACCGCCTCGTGCACGCGCCACAGCGGTTCCCCGGCGGCGAACCGGCGCAGCGCCTCCATGCCCAGCGCGTACTCCCG
Organism: Actinophytocola sp.; assembly: GCA_035995025.1. Taxonomy (GTDB): domain Bacteria; phylum Actinomycetota; class Actinomycetes; order Mycobacteriales; family Pseudonocardiaceae; genus Actinophytocola. The sequence continues at coordinate 11,446 of DASYKY010000065.1, read as the reverse complement.
CAGCGCCAGCGAACGCTTGCGGCCCAGCGACCGCTGCCGCAGCCGGTCCAGGTGGCCGGGGTAGTCCGGGCCGTAGATGATCCGCAGGTACTCCCGGCCCCGGCACTTCACGCCCGGCGCCACCAGCCCGCGCTCGCCGCGCGCCACGCCCCCGTGCGGCTTGACCACCATGCCCTCGCCGCCCGCCGCCGTCAGCTCGGTCCACCACGCCACCCCGGCCTCGACCGACGCCGGGTCCGTGACGTCCACAGTGGACCGACGGGTCGCGCGGAACAGGGCCGGGTCCGCCGCCACCAGCCGGTCCAGGTGCTCGTGGTGCCAGTCCCTGTCCCGGTCGCCGAAGGTCGCGCCCTCCGCGGCCAGCACCGCGAACGGCGCCAGCGCCACCCCGTCCAGCCCGGCGGTCGGCCAGCAGTACCGCCCGTACGCCTCGGTGAACGCCGTCGCGTTCGCCAGCCGCGCCCGCTGCCGCCGCGCCAGCTCCTCGATCGCCGCCGCGTCGTCGCCGGTGTAGCGGCCGGCGGCGCGCTCCAGCACGTCCACCGCCGCCGGCAGCACGTGCCGCGCCGCCGCGCCGACCGGCGCGTACTGGCGGCGCAGCAGCTCCCCGGCCTTCGCCGACCACGGCAGCAGCTCCGCGTCCAGCACCACCCACTCGGAGCCCAGCCCGTCCCACAGCCCCGCCGCGTCGACGGCCGCCCGCACCCGGCCGAGCAGCTCCGCGGTGTCCGCCGGTGAGAAGAACGGCCGCCCCGTGCGCGTGTAGACCGCGCCGCTCGTCCCGTCCGCCACGCCGAACCGGTCGGCGGCCACCGCCGCGGTCCGGCACACGACCACGACCGCGCGCGAGCCCATGTGCTTCTCCTCGCACACCACCCGCGCCACGCCGTCGGACCGGTACGCGGCGAACGCCTCCGCCGGATGCTCCAGCATCCCGTCCAGACCGGACACCGCGCACGGCGCCATCGTCGGCGGCAGGTAGACCAGCCAGCGCGGGTCGACCGCGAAGCGGCTCATCACCTCCAGCGCGCCCGCCGCGTTCTCCGCCAGGATCTTGACCCGCCCGTGCAGCTCGGTCTCGACCGACCGCGTGCCAAGCACGTCGTCGACGCGCAGCAGGTCCGCGGGCCGCTCCTGGACCGGCGGGGCGAGCGGGCGCGCCGGCTCGTAGTACATGCGCGCCGCCGGCACCGAAACCAGCTCCCGCTCCGGCCAGCGCAACGCGGTGAGCGCGCCGCCGAACACGCAGCCGGTGTCCAGGCAGATCGTGTTGTTGACCCAGCTCGCCGCCGGCACCGGCGTGTGCCCGTACACGACGGCCGCCGAGCCGCGATAGTCGTTGGCCCACGGGTAACGCACCGGCAGCCCGTACTCGTCGGTCTCGCCGGTCGTGTCGCCGTACAGGCAGAACGCCCGCACCCGCCCCGACGAGCGGCCGTGATAGGACTCCTTGAGCCCCGCGTGCGCGACCACCAGCCCGCCGCCGTCCAGCCGGTAGTGGCTCACCAGCCCGTACATGAACTCACGCGCGTCCTTGCGGAACGCGTCCGGCTCGGCGGCCAGCTGCGCCAGCGACTCCGCGCGCCCGTGCGACATCCGCACGTCCCGCCCGTCGAGCGCCCGCACCAGCTTCTGCTCGTGGTTGCCCGCCACGCACAGCCCGGTCCCGGCGGCCACCATGCCCATCACGAGCCGCAGCACGCCCGGCGTGTCCGGCCCGCGGTCCACCAGGTCGCCGACGAACACCGCCGTCCGCCCGTCCGGATGCGCCGCTCCCGCCGCGCGGCCGGCATCGTCGCGGGTCAGTACGTAGCCCAGCCGGGTCAGCAGCGCCTCCAGCTCCGCCCGGCAGCCGTGCACGTCGCCGACGACGTCGAACGGGCCGGTCAGCTCGCGCCGGTCGTTGTACGCCTTCTCCCACTCGATCCGCGCGGCCGCCACATCCTCCACAGTGGACAGAACGTGGACCTTGCGGAAGCCCTCCCGCCCGAGCTGGCGCACCGAGCGGCCCAGCGCGTCGTGCTGGCGGCGGATCACGTGGTCGGGCAGCCCGCGGTGCGCCGCGTTGCGCTCCCGGGACACCGCGATCGGCAGGTCGAACACGATCGCCACCGGCAGCACGTCCTGCTCCTTCGCGGCCGCCACCAGGTGCGCGCGGTCCTGCCGCTGCACGTTCGTCGCGTCCACGACCGTGAGCCGCCCGGCCCGCAACCGCTTGGCCGCCACGAAGTACAGCGCGTCGAACGCGTCGGCCGTCGCGTCCTGGTCGTTCTCGTCATCGGACACCAGCGCCCGGAACGTGTCCGACGAGAGCACCTGCGTCGGCAGGAAGTGCCGCGCCGCGAACGTCGACTTGCCCGACCCGGTCACGCCCACCAGCGCGACCAGGCTCAGCTCCGGAATCCGCAACGCAGTCATCAGTTCCCCACCTCGTTCCCCCGGGTGAACACCGCGAGCTGGGTCGGCGCGCCCACCTCGGGGTCGGCCGGACCCACCGGCACGTACCGGACCGCGTAGCCGTGCTCCCCGGCCACCGCGCCCGCCCACCCGGCGAACTCCGCGCGGGTCCACTCGAAACGGTGGTCGGGATGGCGCCGCTCGCCCGCGGGCAGCGTCTCCCAGCGCACGTTGTACTCCGCGTTCGGCGTGGTCATCAGCACCGTCGCCGGCCTCGCGGTACCGAACACGGCCGCGGCCAGCGCCGGCAACCGTGGCGGGTCGACGTGCTCGACCACTTCCGACAGCACGATCGCGTCGTAGCCGGCGAGCCGCGGGTCGGCATAGGTCGCCGAGCCGTGCAGCAGCGAGATCCGCGCCCGCTGCCGCTCGGCCAGCTGGTCCAGCCGCAGCCGGCTGGTCGCGACCCGCAACGCCCGCGCGGCCACGTCCACGCCGACGATCTCGGTGAACGCCGGCTCCGCGAGCAGCGTGCGCAGCAGACTGCCCTCGCCACAGCCCAGGTCCACCACGCGCGCCGCGCCCGCCGCCCGCAGCTCGGCCATGATCGCCGCCCGGCGCTGCTCGGCCAGCGAGGGCAGCCGCCGGTCGCCCGCGTCGTGCCCGGCACCGCCGGGCTCGCCGGACTTGCCGACCCCGTCGGCCTCCTCGGCGGGCCGGTCGTCCAGCTCGGTGAGCCGCGCCAGCGCCTCGGCCGCGAAGCCGCGCTGGTGGGCCAGGTAGCGGGTGGTGATCAGGTCCCGCTCCGGGTGGCCGGCGAGCCAGGCGCCGCCCGAGCGGACGAGCTTGTCGACCTCGTCGCCGGACACCCAGTAGTGCTTCGCGTCGTCCAGCACCGGCAGCAGGACGTAGAGCTGCGCCAGCGCGTCGGCCAGCCGCAGCGTGCCGGTCAGGCGCAGGTCGACGTATGGGCTCGCACCCCACTCCGGGAACGCCGGGTCCAGCTCGACCGGCTCGGCCGCGACCGACCAGCCGAGCGGGGAGAACAGCCGCCGGGCGAGGTCCGGCCCGCCCCGGCAGGGCAGCACCGGCAGGTGGATCTCCAGCGGGATCGCCGTCACGGCCAGCTCCGGCCGCGTCGCAGCGGCCCTTCATCGCGGTGTTGAAGACCTTGCCCATCGTCACCGCCAGCAGCGACGACGCCGCGTACGGCCGGTCGTTGACGTACTGCCCCAGCGAGAAGCCCTCGGCCGCCGGGCCGCGCGCGGAGCGCACCAGCTCGACCGGGTCCACCTCCAGCAGCAGCGCCGCGGTGCACCGGTCCGGCCCCGACTCCGGGTACATGACGTGCGCCACCCCGGCCGCCACCTCGAACCGCTGCGGGCGGTCGGGATGCTTGTGCAGCAGAAAGCCCAGGTCACTCGCGGGGCGATGGGTGGTGGACACCGTCATGAGCATGGCGTCCAGTATTGCGGCATGCTGGCAAAGCCCGGCAAATGCACGGGGCTGTCGGTGGCTGCGGATACCCTCTCTACGGTGGTGCGGACCGCGCGCGGCTCGTCAGGGCATGTCGATCTCGGGCGCACCGGGGACTCAGGAGTTGAGGGTGACTGCGGAGACGCTGTACGGGGCCGATGATCTGACGCATCTCGAGGGACTCGAGGCGGTGCGCAAGCGGCCCGGCATGTACATCGGGTCCACGGACAGCCGCGGCATCAACCACCTCTTCAACGAGATCGTCGACAACTCCACCGACGAGGGCGTGGCCGGCTGCGCGAGCCGGATCGTGGTGATCCTGCACGCCGACGGCAGCGTCCAGGTCGACGACGACGGCCGCGGCATCCCGACGGGCGTGCACGCCAAGTCCAAGCTCTCCGGCGTCGAGCTGGTGCTCACCCGGCTGCACGCGGGCGGCAAGTTCGGTGGCTCCGGCTACAAGACCTCCGGCGGCCTGCACGGCGTCGGCGCGTCCGCGGTCAACGCGCTGTCGTTGCGGTTCGACATCACCGTGAAGCGCGACGGCAACGTGCACCAGATGTCGTTCGCCCGCGGCGTGCCCGGGGTGTTCGACGCGCCGGGTCCGAAGGCGAAGTTCAAGAAGCAGTCCGGCCTGCACGTCGAGCGCAAGATGAAGCGCGGCGAGAAGACCGGCACGTCGATCCGCTACTGGTACGACGCGCGCTACTTCGAGAACGGCGCCGTCCTGGACCTCGAGGCCGTGCGGGCGAAGCTGCGCAACACGGCGTTCCTCGTGCCCGGCGTCTCCTACGTGCTGCGCAACACCACCGACGGCGCCATCGAGGAGGAGACGTTCGCCTACCCGGACGGCCTCGCGGACATGGTCGCCTTTCTCGCCCCGTCCGACGAGAAACCGGTGTCCGGCACGGTGATGATCCTCGGCGAGGGCACCTACCGGGAGAACGCCGCCGACGAGAACGGCGTCATGCAGTCCAAAGTGGAGCGCCGGGCCGAGGTCGAGGTGGCGCTGCGCTGGGGCACCGGCTACGACCGCACTGTCGAGTGCTTCACCAACACGATCCGCAACGTGCACGGCGGCACGCACCGCCGCGGCTTCGACCGCGCGGTGGCCAAGGCCGTCAACGAGGCGATCGGCAAGACGCGCGGGCTGCTCAAGCCCAAGGAGGACCCGCCGACCCTGGAGGATGTCCAGGAGGGCATGACCGCGGTCGTGCACGTGCGGATCCCGGAGCCGCAGTTCACGTCGCAGACCAAGGACGAGCTGTCCACCGCCGGCATCACGAAGGTGTTGCAGGGCATCGTCGAGCAGCAGGTGAAGGCCTGGACCGAGGCCCGCAGAACCAAGACCGAGGCGAAGACCGTGCTGCAGAAGGTGGTCGACGCCTCCCGCGTGCGACTCGCCCAGAAGCAGCAGAAGGACGCCGCCCGCCGCAAGACCGCCCTGGAGGGCGCGGCGATGCCCCCGAAGCTGGTCGACTGCCGCGCCACGGGCATCTCGCGCAGCGAGCTGTTCCTCGTGGAGGGGGATTCCGCCCTTGGCTCGGCCAGACATGCCCGGGTGTCGGAGTACCAGGCGCTGCTTCCCTTGCGGGGCAAGATCCTCAACGTGCAGAAGGCGAGCCTCGCCGACACGTTGCGCAACGCGGAGATCGCCTCCATCGTGCAGGTGCTCGGAGCGGGCAGCGGGCGCACCTTCGAGCTGGCGAGCATGCGCTACGGCCGCGTGATCCTTATGGCGGACGCCGATGTGGACGGTTCGCACATCCGCACGCTGCTGATCACGTTGTTCGCCAGGTACATGCGGCCGGTGATCGAGGACGGCAGGCTGTTCGCCGCCATGCCGCCGCTGCACAAGATCACCACGAAGGGGCGCAACCCGGAGACGTTCTTCACCTTCACCCAGCGCGAGATGGAGACGAAGATCGGATCGCTGGAGAAGTCGGGCAGGCAGGTCGTCACGCCGGTGCCGCGGTTCAAGGGCCTGGGCGAGATGGACGCGGACGAGCTGTGGGAGACCACGATGAACCCGGCGACCCGCTCGGTCCGCCGGATCACCCTCGACGACGTCGAGGCCGCGGAGACCGCGCTCGAGCTGTTGATGGGGGAGAAGGTCGAGCCGAGGCGGGCGTGGCTGGTGGAGTCCTCCGTCCGGGTCGACCAGTCGACGATCGACATCTGAGGAATAGAGAGACATGGCACGCCGCAAGGCACGCACGACCCGCGTCGACCCGGCCGCGTTCGACCAGGCGGGCGCGAACGTCTTCGACAACCCGCTGAAGACGGAGATCGAGGACTCCTACCTGGAGTACGCCTACTCGGTCATCCACTCCCGTGCCCTCCCCGACGCGCGCGACGGCCTCAAGCCGGTGCACCGCCGCATCCTGTACTCGATGAACGACAACGGCTACCGCCCGACCCACCCGTACGTGAAGTCATCCCGCGTGGTCGGCGACGTCATGGGCCGCTACCACCCGCACGGCGACATGGCCATCTACGACGCCATGGTCCGCCTGGCCCAGGACTTCTCGATGAACGCGCCCCTGATCGACGGGCACGGGAACTTCGGCAGCCCCGACGACGGCCCCGCCGCGTCGCGGTACTGCGTCGTCGGTGACACGCGGATCCGGCTCGCCGACGGGTCGAGCCCGCGCATCGGCGACCTGGTGAGCCTGCCCGCCGACGCGGAGGCCGACGCCGATTTCGAGGTCCTCGACAAGGACGGCAAGGCGGTCCAGGTCGAGAAGGTCTTCAACTCCGGCGTGCACCCGACGCTGCGGATCACCTCGAAGTCGGGCTTCTCGCTCCGCGGCAGCGAGAACCACCTGGTGCTCTGCCTCGAGGCCCCGATGGGCGTGCCGCTGTTCCAGTGGCGCCGCCTGGACGAGTTGGAGCCTGGCGCGGTCGTTTGCGTGGCACGCAACGCCTGGCAGCAGGTGACACCGAGGCCGCAGCAGTACCTGCTGGGCGTGCGGCACGGTGTCCGCGCGTGCCGCGGTGTCACGGCCGACGACGCGGCGTTCGTGCCGGAGTCCGTGTGGACCGGCGGCTGGGGCGTCAAGCGCGCGTTTCTCATGGCCGTGTTCGAGGGCGACGGCTCGGTGCGTGCGACGGCCGGCGGGATCGCGGTCGAGCACACCGCGGGCAGCGAGCGCCTCGCCGCGGGCGTGCAGGAGTTGCTCGCCGAGTTCGGCGTCGTCGCCGTCCGGAAGGGCGACCGGCTGACGATCACCGGGCCCGGCGACGTGCGCGCGTTCGCCGAACGCGTCGGCTTCCTGCGGGCCAAGCAGGGCGAGCTCATCGAGCTGCTCGCCGGTGCGCCCGGGCCGGTCGCCGACGGCGTCCCGTTCGCGGCAGTCCCGTTCGTGGCGGACTACCTGCACGCCGAGCTCGGCCCCGGGCACGACGCCGGCAGCGTCACGGATCCGGAGATCCTCGCGACGATCCTGCCGATCACGGAGTCCGGCTACCGGTTCGAGGAGATCACCTCGGTCGAGCCCGCCGGGCCGGCCGAGGTGTACTCGGTGCGGGTCCGCTCGGCGGACCATTCGTTCCTCGCGGGCGGGTTCGTCAACCACAACACCGAGTCGAGGCTCTCGCCCGAGGCGATGCTGCTCGTGGGGGAGCTGGGCGAGGACACGGTCGACTTCCGGCCCAACTACGACGGGTCGCTCGAGGAGCCAACGGTGCTGCCGGCGGCCTTCCCGAACCTGCTCGTGAACGGCACCTCGGGCATCGCGGTCGGGATGGCGACCAACATGATCCCGCACAACCTCGGCGAGATCATCGGTGCCGCGCGGTGGCTGATCCACCATCCCAACGCGACGCTCGACAAGCTCATGGAGTTCGTGCCCGGGCCCGACCTGCCCACCGGCGGCATGCTGCTCGGGCTCGACGAGGTGCGCCGCGCGTACGAGACCGGGCGCGGCGTGGTCCGCATGCGGGCCAAGGTCGAGATCGGGCTGCTCGAGGGGAGCCGCGGGCGGCAGGCGATCACCCTGGTGGAGCTGCCGTACGCGGTGGGCCCGGAGAAGATCATCGAGAAGATCACCGACGAGGTGACCAAGTCCAAGCGGCTCACCGGGATCGCCGACGTCAAGGACCTCACCGACGGCGAGAACGGCACCCGCCTCGTCATCGAGTGCAAGGTCGGCGTCAACCCGCAGGCACTGCTCGCCGACCTCTACCGGCTCACGCCGATGGAGCAGTCGTTCGGCATCAACAACCTCGTGCTCGTCGAGGGGCAGCCGCGGACGCTCGGGCTCAAGGCGCTGCTCGAGGTGTTCCTGCGGCACCGCTACGAGGTCGTCACCCGGCGCACGAAGTACCGCCGGCGCAAGCGGGAGGAGCGGCTGCACCTCGTCGAGGGTCTGCTGATCGCGCTGCTGGACATCGACAAGGTGATCCGGCTGATCCGCGCCAGCGAGAACGCCGCCGAGGCCAAGACCGGCCTGATGAAGCGGTTCAAGCTCAGCGAGATCCAGGCGACGTACATCCTGGACACTCCACTTCGGAGGCTCACCAAGTACGACAAGCTGGAGCTCGAGCAGGAGCAGGAGCGCCTCCGGGCCGAGATCGCCGAGCTGACCACGATCCTCGACGACGACTCGGTGCTCAAGAAGCTCGTCTCCAACGAGCTGGCCAAGATCGCGAAGGACCTCGCGGGCGAGCGGCGCACCGCGCTGATCGACGGCGACCTCAAGGAGGTGCTGGCCGCGTCGAAGCCGGCCGGGCCGCTCGAGGTCGCCGACGACCCGTGCCAGGTGCTGCTGTCCGCCACCGGTCTGGTGGCCCGCACCGCGGCCGAGTCCGAGGAGGCCACCGAGGCCCGCCGGCGCAGCGGCCGTGCCAGGCACGACGCGGTCGCCGCGCTCGTGCACACCACCGCGCGCGGGCAGATCCTCGTGGTGACCAGCCGGGGCCGGGCGTTCAAGACCGACGTGCTGCCGCTGCCGGTGCTGCCCGAACACGCCGGCACGGTGTCGCTCGGCGGCGGCATGGCGGCGAGCGAGCTGGTCCCCCTGGAGAAGGGCGAGCGGGTCGTCGGCATCGCGCCGCTGGGCGAGCGGGCCGAGGGCTCGCCGGGTCTCGCGGTCGGCACCAAGCAGGGCATGGTGAAGGTGTGCTCGGCGGACTGGCCGGTGCGCTCCGACGAGTTCGAGGTGATCGGGCTCAAGGACGGCGACGAGGTCGTCGGCGCGACCTGGCTGACCGACGGCTCGGAGGCGCTCGTGTTCCTGTCGTCGGACTCGTCACTGCTGCGCTTCGGCGCGTCGCAGGTGCGCCCGCAGGGCCTCAAGGGCGGCGGCATGGCCGGCATCAACCTCACGGCGGGCTCGGCGGTCGTGTTCTTCGCGGCCCTGCGCACCGACGACGACGAACACGGCGAGCCGATGGTCGTCACGGCCACCGGGCAGTCGATCAAGGTCACACCCTTCACGAAGTACCCGGCGAAGGGCCGGGCCACCGGCGGCGTGCGCACCCAGCGCTTCCTCAAGGGGGAGAGCAGGCTCGTGCTCGGCTGGATCGGCCCGCGCCCGGGCGGTATGGCCCGCAACGGCTCGTCGGTGGAGCTGCCGGACCCGGACCCGCGCCGCGACGGCTCGGGCACCCCGCACCCCGGCCCGGACGTGGTGGGCCGGCTCGTGGAGCGCGGCTGAGAGTTCGTGCCGCGGCGGGTCGTACGGTGGGCCGATGAACGCACCGAACGACACGGTCCGGGCGCTCGCCGAGCACTACTCCGGTGCCGCGCCGGCCTACGAGCGGCGCTGGGCCGGGGTGCTGCACCCGGTAAGCCTCGGGCTGCTCGACCGGCTGCCGCTGCGGGATGCCGGGCGGGTGCTCGATGTCGGCACCGGGGTGGGCACGCTGCTGCCGGACCTCCGCCGAGCCGCCGCGCGGGACGCGCTGGTCGTCGGTGCCGACCGGGCGCACGGGATGCTCCGCCGCGCGCCAGCCGCGTTCCCCCGCATGGTCGCGGACGCCGCCGCGCTGCCGTTCGGCGACGGCTCCTTCGACGTGGTGGTGCTCGCCTTCATGCTGTTCCACCTGCCCGAGCCGGCCACGGGTGCGCGTGAGGCCCGCCGGGTGCTGCGGCCGGGCGGGACGGCGGGCGTCGCGGTCTGGGGCGCGGACCGGCCGGTGCCGGCGCTCGAGATCTGGCACGACGAGCTGAACCGGCACGGCGCGCCGCGGGACGACAGCCTCGTCAGCCGGCACGACGTGCTGGACACGCCGGACAAGCTCGCCGGCCTGCTGACGGACGCGGGCTTCGCCGCCGTCGACGTCGGGCCGGTCGAGTGGTCGCACCGGCCGGACCGGGAGGACTTCATCGCGCACAGCACCGAGCTGGGCGTGGCGTCGCGGCGGCTCAAGCGAATGGCGCCGCGGCAGCGGGCGGAGTTCCTGCGCGCGGTGCGCGAACGGCTCGCCGGGCTGGCCGACGACGCGTTCACAGATGGCCGGGAAATTCTCGCCGGCACTGCCCGCCGGACGGCGGATTGACGGCGGCCGACCTCCCGGCCAAGGTGTAGACGAGTCTGCTTACCGGGGAGTAACAATGGCGCGCAAGCGGTGGCTGGGACTGGTCGGGGCCGTGATCGTGACCGGGGTGGTGGTGACGGTGCCGGCCGCGGAGGCGGCGCCGGACGTCAACAACCTGGGCGGCGCGTGCGTGGCGTTGCAGGCACCGAACGGGAAGTTCGTGGTGCGCAACGTGCTCGGCGGCTACCAGGCGACGGGGTCCGCACCCGACCAGCCGTTCCGCCTGCAGCGCACCGGGCAGGCGAGCTACCTGTTCTACGGCACCGGCAACGACTTCCTGGCCAACGGGCTCGGCACGCTGGGCGTGCTGAAGGCCGCCGCGGGCAGCGCACAGTCGGACTGGAAGCTCGCCCCGGACGGCGACTCCGTGCGGATCACCTCGCAGTCCGCGGGCCAGCAGCTGACCGTCGACCCGATCTTCACGATCCTGGCACTGCGCGGCAGCGGCACGAAGTTCACGCTCGTCGAGTCCACCGGCTGCGCCACCGCGCCCGAGGCCGAGCTGAACGTCACGGGCGACCCGTTCACCGGTACCACGCCCGACGGTGAGGTCCGCGGCATCGTCGACCTGCACAACCACCTGACGGCGTTCGAGTTCATGGGCGGCAACGTCCACTGTGGAAAGCCGTGGAGCAGGTACGGGATCACCGACGCGCTCGTCGACTGCCCCGACCACGAGCCGAACGGCCTCGGCGCGTGGCTGGAGAACGTGGTGTCCGGCGCCTACCCGGGCCTGACCCACGACACGAAGGGCTGGCCGACGTACAAGGACTGGCCCAAGTGGAACTCGCTGACCCACGAGGCGCAGTACTACAAGTGGCTGGAGCGCGCGTGGCGCGGGGGCCTGCGGATCTACACGAACCTGTTCGTCAACAACGCCGCGCTGTGTGAGATCTACCCGCTCAAGCACAACTCCTGCAACGACATGGACCAGGTCCGGATCCAGTCGCAGGCGATCCACGAGCTGCAGGACTTCATCGACGACCAGAACGGCGGGCCCGGCAAGGGCTGGTTCCGGATCGTCACCGAC
>DASYKY010000064.1:0-2502 GCA_035995025.1 Actinophytocola sp. | reverse complement strand
GGCCCGCTTCGACGAGCAGGCGAACATCAAGTGGGCGCGCACGCTGGAGAAGGCGGGCGTGCACGTGGTGTACGGCATGGTGGGCCTCAAGACCCACTGCAAGACCGCGCTCGTGGTGCGCCAGGAGGGCTCGGTCATCCGCCGCTACTGCCACATCGGCACCGGCAACTACAACCCGAAGACCGCGCGGCTGTACGAGGACATCGGCCTGCTCACCGCCGAGCCGTCGATCGGCGCGGACCTCACCGACCTGTTCAACGTGCTGACCGGTTACGCGCGCCAGGACGAGTACCGCAGCCTTCTCGTGGCGCCGTACGGGATCCGCCGCGGCATCGTGGACCTGATCGAGCGCGAGATCGAGCACCTGCGGGCGGGCCGGCCTGCCGGGGTGCGGATGAAGCTCAACTCGTTAGTCGACGAGCAGGTCATCGACGCGCTGTACCGGGCGTCGCAGGCCGGCGTCGACATCGACATCGTGGTGCGCGGGATCTGCGCGCTCAAGCCCGGGATCTCCGGGCTGTCGGAGAACATCCGGGTGCGCTCGATCCTCGGCCGGTTCCTGGAGCACTCGCGGGTGCTCCACTTCGTCGGGTCGGACGAGCACTGGATCGGCAGCGCGGACATGATGCACCGCAACCTCGACCGCCGCGTGGAGGTGCAGGTGCGCATCACCGACCCGAAGCTCACCGCGCAGCTGGACGACATGTTCGACTCCGCGCTCGCCCCGGCGACACGTTGCTGGGTGCTGGAGCAGACGGGCGACTGGTCGGCGTCCCCGGCGGACGGCTCGTCGGTGCGCGACCACCAGACACAGATGCTCGCGAAGCACCTGTCGCAGGGCTAACGGATGGCGGCGGAGATCGCGGCTGCCGGGGCGGTCGTGTGGCGGCTCGACGAGCACGGGTCGGTGGAGATCGCGCTCGTGCACCGGCCGCGCTACGACGACTGGAGCCTGCCCAAGGGAAAGCTGGACCCGGGCGAGAACCACCGCACCGCCGCGGTGCGCGAAGTCGCCGAGGAGACCGGTTTCCACGTCGCGCTCGGCCGCCACCTCGGCCGTACCGGCTACCACGTCACCCGCCCGCGCCCGGCGCCGAAGGTCGTGGAGTACTACGCGGCCAAGGCGCTGCGGGGCTCGTTCGTGCCGGGCGACGAGGTCGACGAGCTACGGTGGGTGTCCCCCGCCGCGGCGCTTCGGGTGCTGAGCTATCAACACGACGAGCCGATCGTGCGGACGTTTCTCGCGCTGCCTCCCGATCTGACGACACTGTTGCTGGTGCGGCACGCGAAGGCGGGCAGCCGGTCGGCGTGGGACGGTCCGGACTCCGAGCGCCCGCTGTCCGCGAACGGGCTCCGGCAGCTGCCGCACGTCACGTCGCTGTCCGCGCTCTATGGCGTCACCAGGGTGCACTCCGCCCCGCTGGTGCGATGCGTCGACACCGTGGGGCAGGTGGCGTCCTCGCTCGGCGTGGCCGTCGCGCCGGAGCCGCTGCTGTCGGAAGAGGGCTACGCGCGCGACTCGTCGGCAACGGTCGAGCGGCTGCTCTCGATCGCCGCGTCGGGCGGGACGCCTGTCGTGTGCAGCCAGGGCCGGGTGATCCCGGATCTGGTGTCCCGTGTGGCCAAAGGTGCGGGCGTGCCGCTGGACGAGGTCGCGAGCAAGAAGGCGAGCGTGTGGGCCTTGTTCTTCGCGCCGGGCGACCCGCTGCGGCTGGTTGCGGCGGACTACGCACCACCGGACTGATCGCCGTTTCTCCGGTTTCCTGAGAATCCGTTAGGAAACGGGAAGCCGGGTTCTCGGCGGGGCGCCAAAAAGCCGAAGGCCACCCACCGACGCGGTGGGTGGCCTTCGGACCGTTCCAGTACTACTTCTTGCGTGTCGTCGTCTTCTTGGCCGCCGGGCGGGCCTTCGCGGTCGCGGTGGACCGGGTCGACTTCGCCGGGGTGGCCTTCTTCGCCGTCGACTTCGCGGCCGTCGCCTTCGCCGGAGCCTTCGCCGCGGTCGTCTTCGCCGCGGCCGTCCTCGTCGTGGACCGGGTCGCCTTGGCCGGAGTAGCAGCCTTCTTGGCGGTGGTGGTCCGCGCCGTGCTCTTCGCCGCCGTGGTGCGGGTGGCGGCCGGCTTCGCGGCCGCGGCCGCAGCGCGCGGCCGCGTCGTGGTGGCCGTGCGGCTCGTCGCCGGGCGAGCGGCAGTGGCACGCGTGGCCGTCGCGGTGCGGCTCGAGCGCGCCGTGGCGACCTTCGGCAGCTTCTTGGCACCGCTCACGACGTCCTTGAACGTCGTGCCGGCACGGAAAGCTGGCACGTTCGTCTTCTTCACCCGCACAGTCTCGCCGGTGCGCGGGTTGCGTGCGGTGCGGGCCGCACGCGCGCGCTTCTCGAACACACCGAAGCCGGTGATGTTGACCTTCTCGCCCTTGTTGACCGTGCGCACGATCACGTCGACGAGACCATCGACCGCAGCGCCTGCGGCCTTCTTGTCGCCGAGGCGATCCGAGAGCGCC
>DASYKY010000063.1:0-14493 GCA_035995025.1 Actinophytocola sp. | reverse complement strand
CTGAATTGTGATCCACTGACCATCATGAGGGCGAAGTGGACAGGAATTGGCGTCCTGGTGGCGGTCGCCGTGGCCGCGGCGGGTGTGATCCCCGCCGTCGCCGCGGGCCGGCACGACGACGCCGACCGGGGCAAGCAGGCGGAACGGCAGGCCGAGCAGCGCGCGCTGCGCACCGCGGCCGAGCAGAAGGGCCGGGCCAAGGACAAGGCCAAGGACAAGGCCGGAAACAAGGACAGGGCCGGTAAGGGCGGCAGGCCCGGGACCCGGGCGAGCGCCAAGGGTGTCAACGACGACCCGGGCTTCGTGCAGGTCTTCGACAACAACGTGGAGAACCTGCCGACCGCGGGCCTGCAGTGCCCGGGTGACTGGCAGGACCTCGTCCACTACCTGAAGCGCGCGCCGCTCAAGCCGGACCTGTTCGTCGTCCAGCAGATCAGCGGCCGCGCCCAGCTCGACGACTACGTCGGGCGGCTGTCGTCGATCGTCGGCGAGCGCTACGAAGGCGTGATCGCCGACGGCTCGCCCAAGGCGATGAACAGCCCCTGCGGCGCACCGAAGGCGCACCAGACCAACGCGGTGATCTACCGCAAGGCCCGCTTCACCGACCTGGGCCTCGGCTCGCGCACCTGGGTCGCGCAGAGCCAGAAGGGCGGCAAGTGCGCCAACAGCCCGCAGGCGCGCACCCAGGCCGTCAAGGTCAAGCTGCACGACAAGGTCGCGAACAAGGACCTGACCGTGGCCTCCGTGCACTGGGCGACCGCGTCGTCCGGCGGCCCGCCGTGCTCGGTCGCCAACTCCGCCGAGACCGCCAGGGAGATGACTCGGGACGGCTACGGCGGCAGCCTGATGATCTTCGGCGGCGACATGAACTTCAGCGACGTCGACGGCGGGAGGTTCCGCCCGTGGTACCGCGACCTGAACGGTGACCTCGGCGGCAGGCACGGCTTCCGCGACGCCGGCTTCGCGGGCTGTGACGGCGACAAGTCGTGCCTCGCGGACAACTGGACGAACGGCGCGCACCGGCGCATCGACTTCCTGTTCGCCCGCAAGGACTCCGGCCTGCCCCGCGTGACCGGCTTCCACACGATCACGTTCGACGAGGGCGACGCCGCCGACCACGCCGACACCGGCTCCGACCGCGGCGACCGGAACTACTCCGACCACCGCGCGGTGATGGCGCGCATCCACTACTGACGCAAGCGAAAGGGGCCGGCCCGAGCGGGCCGGCCCCTTTGTCGCATGTGGACGTCAGTAGCGGTAGTGGTCCGCCTTGAACGGGCCCTCGACATCGACGTCGATGTACTCGGCCTGCTCCTTGGTCAGCTTCGTCAGCTCACCGCCGAGCGCCGACAGGTGGATGCGCGCGACCTTCTCGTCGAGCACCTTCGGCAACCGGTACACCTCCTTGTCGTACTCCTCGTTCTTCGTGAACAGCTCGACCTGCGCGATCACCTGGTTGGAGAAGCTGTTCGACATCACGAACGACGGGTGGCCGGTCGCGTTGCCCAGGTTCAGCAGCCGGCCCTCGGACAGCACGATGATCGAGTGCCCGTCGGGGAACACCCACTCGTCGACCTGCGGCTTGATGTTGATCCGGTTGATGCCCGGGTACCGCGCCAGGCCGGCCATGTCGAGCTCGTTGTCGAAGTGGCCGATGTTGCCGAGGATCGCCTGGTGCTTCATCCGCGCCATGTGCTCGGCCATCACCACGTTCTTGTTGCCCGTGGTGGTGATCAGGATGTCGGCCCTGGCCAGCACGGTCTCCAGACGCTGCACGTCGTAGCCGTCCATCGCCGCCTGCAGGCCGCAGATCGGGTCGATCTCGGTGATGATCACCCGCGCGCCCTGGCCGCGCAGCGACTCGGCCGCGCCCTTGCCCACGTCGCCGTAGCCGCAGACGACCGCGACCTTGCCGCCGATCAGCACGTCGGTGCCGCGGTTGATGCCGTCGATCAGCGAGTGGCGGATGCCGTAGCGGTTGTCGAACTTCGACTTGGTCACCGAGTCGTTGACGTTGATCGCCGGGAACAGCAGCTCACCCGCGGCGGCCAGCTGGTAGAGCCGCAGCACGCCGGTGGTGGTCTCCTCGGTGACGCCCTTGATCTCCACGCCCGTGCGGGTCCACTTCTGCCCGTCCGCGGCGAGCGAGTTGCGCAGGACCTCGAGGATGACCTTCCACTCGTCCGCGTCGTCGTCCTCGGGCTGCGGCACCACGCCGGCCGCCTCGTACTGGGTGCCCTTGTGCACCAGCAGGGTCGCGTCACCGCCGTCGTCGAGCAGCATGTTCGGCTCGACCCCGCCGGGCCACGTCAGCATCTGCTCGGTGCACCACCAGTACTCCTCGAGCGACTCGCCCTTCCACGCGAAGACCGGGACGCCCTTCGGCTCCTCCGGCGTGCCGTGCGGGCCGATGACCACCGCCGCGGCGGCGTGGTCCTGCGTGGAGAAGATGTTGCAGGAGGCCCAGCGGACCTCCGCGCCCAGCGAAACCAGCGTCTCGATGAGCACCGCCGTCTGCACCGTCATGTGCAGCGACCCCGAGATCCGCGCCCCCCGCAGCGGGTAGACCTCCGCGTACTCACGCCGGAACGCCATCAGGCCGGGCATCTCGTGCTCGGCGAGACGGATCTCCTTGCGACCGAACTCGGCTAGCGCGAGGTCGGCCACCGCGAAGTCCAGGTCGCCGACCTTCCTGGCGAACCGTGCCGCGGTCGCGTTCAGGCTGTTTACTGCGGTCATCCCGTGCATCCTCCAAACTCAGGCATTCGCCGGAACACTACCGTTACGCGAAGTTGATCGACTCGTGCGGCTGTCAAGTGAGGGGAGGGACACGCTTGCTGGGAGCCGGACCGGACGCGCGCGTGGTCGAGCTGCGCGTGCACGGCCTGATGGGCACCGCGCCGGAGACGCTGGTGTCCGCGGTCGCCGCCGTGGACGTCGCGGGTGACGGGGTCGGCCGCGTCGTGCAGCCCGCGGACCGGCTGCTGCGCCCGGCGCCCGGGCCGATGCTGCGCGCGGAGGGGCAGTCGATCCCCCGCGTCGTCGAGGGCTACGTGTGGAGCGGCATGACCTCGGGCGGCGCGGCGAAGGCGGCGTGGGCGCTGCTGTTCCCGTTCTCGCTGGCCAACGTGGCGCACTGGATGCTGCCGCCGATCCCGTCCGGGCACCGGGCCGCGCGCAGGCTGGGGCTGGTCAACCGGTCGCTGCTGCGGCTCGCGGCCGTGCTGATGACGATGCTGCTGGTGACGCAGGCGGCGGTGGTGAGCCTGGACCTGATCGCCGCGCAGTGCCTCGCGCCCGGCTCGGCGTGCCTCGCGCGCACGGTGCCGGAGTGGCTGCGTGACGCGTACCCGGTGCGCCCGCTCATCGGGCTCGTGCCGGTGCTGTCGCTGATCTACGTGCTGTTCCGGATCTCGTGCGTGGCGTGGGAGGCCGAGGCGGGCGTCGACACCGCGAACCCGCCGCCGACGCCGCCGAACGCGCGGGTGCTGCTGCCCGGCACGAACCTCGTCGCCGACCCGGACACGCCCACGCTGCGCGCACTGCACCTGATCGCCGCCCTGGCGACCGTGGCGCTGCTGCCACTCGGCGGACCGTTCCGCGCACCGGCGGGCGGGCTCGCCGTGCTGTGGGCGGTCGCGCTGGTGCTGCTGGTGGTCGCGCTGCTCGGCGTGCTGCTGCTCGACGACCCGCGCGGCGCGCATCCGGGGCGGGCCGGGCGGTGGCTGCGGGCCGCGCTCGGCCCGGTGAGCCGGCGGGTGCTGCTGGTGCTGGGCTGCGTGCTCGTCGCCGCGGCGGCCGCGGCGCAGAACCCGCTGCCGGCCTCGCTGCCCGGGACGAGCTCGACCGTCGAGGCGCTCGCCGCGGTGCTGATCGTGCTGGTGGTGCTGTTCGGCGTGCTGCTGGTGCCGGCCGCGCTGATCGCCCGGCAGGAGTGGCGCGGGCGGCCGCGCGAGCTGCGGCCGTGGGCCGGCGGGTGGATGTCGGCGCCGACGGTGGCCGTCGCGGCCCTGCTGGGCGGCGGGTTCGGGGTCGGCCTGGCGGTGACGGTGCGCCAGCTAGTCGGCGCGCCGGGCGAGCTGCCCGAGGGGTACCGGCCGGTGACGCTGCTGTGGGGCGCGGCCGCGGTGCTCGGCGCGGTGGCCGCGGCGATCTTCGGCGTGGTCGTCGGGGTGACGCTGCTGCGGCTGCGCTCCGGCCGTTTCACCAGCGCCGACGCGATGGTGCGGCTGCTGCACGAGCCCGACCCGGACTCGCTGCCTGCCGCGGTGCGGGCGTGGCGGGCGGCGCGCTGGCGGCGGGCGCACCTGCACCACGTCCTGCTGGCCGGGGCGTCGGTGCTCACGCTCGCCGCGGGCGTGGCGCTGGTGGTGCGGGTGTGGCGGGTGGAGCTGCCGGCGTGGACGAACGCGCTGTCGGGCATCGGCGTGCTGTCGCTGGGCGTGCTGGCGGGCGCGCTGCTGCGGGCGGTGTACAACGCGGCCCGGGCGCCCGCGGCGGGCCGGCAGCTGGGCGTGATCACGGACCTGGCGAGCTTCTGGCCGCGCGAGGCGCACCCGATCGTGCCGCCGTGCTATGCGATGAAGGTGGCGCCGGAGCTGGCCGCGCGGACCGTCGAGCACCTGCGGACGCCGGGCACGCGGGTGGTGCTGGCCGGCGACTCGCACGGCAGCCTGATCGTGGCGGTCGCCGCCGCGCGGCTGCTGAACTCCCTGGACGAGCCGGACCGGCGGCGGATCGGCGTGGTGACGGTCGGCTCGCAGCTGCGGTGGGCGTACTGCCGGGCGTTCCCGGCGGTGCTGCCGCTGCCGGCGCTGGGCGGGCTGGCCGGTGAGCTGGGCACCCGGTGGCGGTCGCTGTGCCGGGGCACGGACCCGCTGGGCGGCGGGGTGGCGACGTGGGGGCAGCAGGTGTACGAGTCGAGCCTGCTGGGCATCGGCTTCCGCGCGGACGGCACGTCCGGTCCGCTCACGGCGGCGGCTCGGGCGCCGTCCGGGGCGCTGGTGCTGGGGCTGGACCACTGGCTGCCGGACCCGGCGGCCGGTCCGGTGCCGGGGCGCCGCTGGACCCCGGGCGTGCAGCGGCACGCGAACTACCAGGCGGACCCGGAGTGGGACCGGGCGATCGCCATGGCGGCCGGCCTGGACCCGGCCGAGCCGACACCGGTTCAGCTGGACCAGCTGTTCCCACCGAGCCACTAGCCAAGCCCACGGGTCACGCGCACGCACGCGCGTGCAGAACGCAAGAAACGCAGACCCCCACCCTCTCCGGGGGCACCCCTCGAGGCCAGTCTACCGGCTGCCCCTGACAAAAAGGCTGGTCACGGGCTTGCTGTGGACAACTCGGGCGGTTGTGGACAGGTGACGCGGGCGTCGAGCCGGACCGCTAGCTCGGCACGGCCGCCGCGAGCAGCGCGCCCAGCACGGCGTCCGCCGTCGCGGGGTGGCCCGCCTGCGCCAGCAGGCCCGCGGGGCCGAGCAGGCCCTGGCGGTCCACCCGGATCTCCGCGTTCCGCAGCACCGGGCCAAGGTGCGCGCGCAGCCCCGCCGCCACGACCGACAGGTCCGCCGCGTGCCGGAACACGCCGCCGGACAGGATGAGCACGCCCGCGCCGTGGGGGCCGAGCCGGCCGTCGACCATGCGCAGGTGGCGCCGGACCGCCAGCACCACCGCGAGCCGCGCCAGCGTGTGGTCCGCCTCGACCTCGTCCGGTGTGGACGGTACGAAGTCGACATCGGCGTGCCGATGGTTCGCCTGCGCGGCAAGGGTTTCCGGGTCCACCAGGCGCTCGACGGCCGCCTCGGCCACGACGCCCGGGGCGCTCACCCGCATGCCGAGGTCACCCTCGACGGTCCGGCGGTCCGGCGGCAGGGCCACCGCGTGCTCCGCCGGCTCCACTGACTCCACTGTGGACACCGCCGAGTACACGTCCGTCGTGGCGCCGCCCACGTCCACCACGAGGACCGCGCCCGGCTGCTCGTCGCGCGCGGCCAGCACCCCGGCCAGCCGGGACACGCCGGACAGCACGGCGTCCGGGGTCACCGTGCTCACCATCCGCCGGAAACGCGGCCCGCGGGACAGGCCCTTGCCCCCGATCACGTGCCGCAGGAACACCTCGCGGATCGCCGCGCGCGCCGGGCCCGGTGCCAGCTCGCCCACGTCCGGCAGCACGTTCGCGGCGGCCACCACGCGGCGCCCGGCCAGCAGCTCGAGGGCCGCCGGGCGCGCGGCGGCGTTGCCGGCCAGCACGATCGGCACCGCCACCCGCGCGCGACCGAGCCGGGAAGCGTTGTGCAGCAACACCTTCTCGTCCCCGCCGTCCGTGCCGCCGACCAGCAGCACGACGTCCGGTGAAGCCGCGCGCAGGGCCCGCACGCCGGCCGGGTCTAGCGGGCCCGCCGACACGTGCACGACCTTCGCCCCGGCCGACAGCCCCACCCGGTATCCGGCCTCCGCGCTGACCAGCCGCTCCTGGCCGACGACCGCGAGCCGCAGCCCGCCGCCGGCCGACGAGCACGCGAGCACTTCCGCGGCGGCCGGCAGCAGGGCGGAAACGGCGGCCACCCCCTCGAGCACCTCCGGCGGCGTGGTGCGGTGCTGGGCGACCCCGAGCACCGCACCGGACGCCGACACCACGACGCCCTTGGTCCACGTCGACCCGACGTCGAGGCAGCGGAACGTCAACTCGCCGAGGCCTCCGACTCGGCCGGCTCGCGTGCGCGCAGCCCCACCCGCGAGTGGCCGCGGCTGTAGCCGAAGTACACGACCACGCCGATGACCATCCACACGAAGAACCGCAGCCACGTCAGGATCGTGAGGTTCAGCATCAGCCACACGCACGCGATGATCGCGGCCGGGCCGATCACCGCCAGCCACTTCACCCGGAACGCGCGCTCCAGGTTCGGGTGCGTGCGGCGCAGGATCATCACGCCGGCCGACACGAGGATGAACGCGAACAGCGTGCCGACGTTGACCATCTCCTCCAGCTTGCCCGCCGGGAAGAACGTCGCCGCCGCCGCGACCAGCACGGCGACCAGGATCGTTGCGCGGACCGGGGTGCCGTGCTCGCCGGTGCGGGCGAGACCGCGCGGCAGCAGGCCGTCGCGCGACATCGCGAACAGCACGCGGACCTGGCCGAGCATCAGCACCATCACGACCGTGGTGAGGCCGGCGAGCGCGCCGAACGAGATCACGTTCGCCGCCCAGTCCACGTGGTTGAGCGCGAACGCGGTCGCCAGGGTCTTCTGCGAGCCGTCGCCCGCGTCCGTGGCCAGGTCGGAGTACTTCACCATGCCGGTCACGACGAGCGCGGTCGCCACGTACAGCACGGTGACGATGGCGAGCGAGCCGAGGATGCCGCGCGGCACGGCGTGGCGGGGGTTGCGCGTCTCCTCCGCGGTCGTCGCGACCACGTCGAAGCCGATGAACGCGAAGAACACCAGCGACGCGCCCGCGAGCAGGCCGAAGATGCCGAACGTGCTGCTCGAGCCGCCCGCCAGCCACGAGAACAACGTCTGGTCCACACCGGACGCCGCCGACGAGCCGGAGGAGGCCGGCGGCACGAACGGGCGGTAGTTCGAGCCCTTGATGTAGAACAGCCCGAGCAGGATCACGAACAGCACGATGACCACCTTGATCCCGGTGATCACCATGCTGACCCGCGACGACAGCTTCGTGCCGACCGCGAGCAGCGTGCCGAGCACCGCGATCAGCAGCAGCGCGCCCCAGTTCACCGACAGGCCGCCGATCTCCACGGTCGTCTTGATCCCGTCGCCGAACAGGTACGTGAGCACCGTCTGCAGGTACTCCGACCAGCCCGTGGACACCGCGGCCGCGCCGACCGCGAACTCCAGCACCAGGTCCCAGCCGATGATCCACGCGACGAACTCGCCGAACGTCGCGTAGGAGAACGTGTAGGCGCTGCCCGCCACCGGCACGGTCGAGGCGAACTCCGCGTAGCACAGGGCGGCCAGCGCGCACGCGATCGCGGCGAGCACGAAGGCCACCGACACCGAGGGCCCCGCGAAGTCACCCGCCGTGCGGGCCGTCAGCGTGAAGATGCCGGCGCCGATGACGACCGCGACACCGAAGACCGTGAGATCCCAGGCGCTCAGGTTCTTGCGCAGGCGGGATCCGGGCTCATCGGTGTCCGCCATCGACTGTTCGACTGACTTCGTGCGCCACAAACCGGTTCCGGGCACGGCTCCTCCTCACTACCGGCTGATCAAGCACAGTCCATGGTGGGAGCAGCGAGCACGTCTCGCACAACGAACGTCACAGCGAGCACGACAGCGAGAGTCAGGTCGTGGCCGGGCTGCGGTCGAGATCGGGCTCCAGGTAGATCAGGCGCGCGGCGGCCACGGCGTCGCGGATGCGGCGCTCCGCGGCGTCGATCTCCGCCGCCACGTCGGCCAGCGGCAGGCCAGGGGCCAGCGCGATCTTCGCCGCCACCAGCAGCTCGTCCGGGCCGAGGTACTGGGTGCGGATGTGGATGAGCCGCTGCACGCGGCCGCCGACGACCGCCGCGGTGATGGCGTCGAGCTCGCGCGGCGTGGCGCCCTCGCCGATCAGCAGGCTCTTCATCTCGACGATGAGGATGACCGCGATGACGCCGAGCAGCGCGCCGATCATCAGCGTGCCCACGCCGTCCCAGACCCCGTCGCCGGTGAGCACCGACAGGCCGACGCCGAACAACGCGAAGACCAGGCCCAGCAACGCCCCCGTGTCCTCGAGCAGCACGACCGGCAACTCCGGGGTACGCGACTGGCGGATGAACCCCCACCACGAGACGTTGCCCTTGATCTTGGCCGACTCGACCACCGCGGTCCGGAAGCTGTACCCCTCCAGGACGATCGCGATCACCAGGATCGCCACGGCGACGAGCGGCGAGGTCAGCGGCTCCGGGTGCCGCACCTTGTGCACGCCCTCGTAGAGCGCGAACGCCGCGCCGAGGCTGAACAGCATCAGCGCGACGATGAACGAGTAGAAGTAGCGGTCGCGGCCGAAGCCGAACGGGTGCTCGCGGGTGGCCGCGCGCCGCGAGGTGCGCTGGCCGAGCAGCAGCAGCCCCTGGTTGGACGTGTCGGCCACCGAGTGCACGGCCTCGGCGAGCATCGACGCCGAACCGGTGATGGCGAAGCCCACGAACTTCGCCACCGCGATCCCCGCGTTCGCGGCGAGCGCGGCAAGGATCGCCCTGGTCCCGCCCCCTGCAGACACGGCGACTCCCTAGTGATTTCGACCCGAATGCGAACTCTGCCGGAAGCCTAGAGACTCGACACG
The DNA here is from genome assembly GCA_035995025.1 of Actinophytocola sp. GTDB lineage: Bacteria > Actinomycetota > Actinomycetes > Mycobacteriales > Pseudonocardiaceae > Actinophytocola. The sequence continues at coordinate 5,211 of DASYKY010000063.1, read as the reverse complement.
CCGGCCGTCTCACTGCCCACCGTGGCGGTGAACAGCCGCACCCGCCCGTCGCCGGCCGGCTCGAGCACCACGTCCGGGTCGGCGGCCGGCAGCCACATCGACTGCCCGCGCGCCAGCGTCAGCTCCTGGCCGTCGACCGCCGCCGCGCGCACCCCGCCGTCCACGCACACCAGGATCCGCGGCGCCCCGCCCTCGAGCTTCACCTCGGCGCGCGGGTCGGCGCCGTCCCACTCGATGCGGGACAGCTCGAACTCCGGCGCGGCCGTGCGGTACACCCGCCGCGGGCCGCTCTGCTCGCCCGAGGTCACGTGCATGTCGCCGAAGGAGAAGTCCAGCACCCGCAACAGTTCCGGCACGTCCACGTGCTTGGGCGTGAGGCCGCCGCGCAGCACGTTGTCCGAGTTCGCCAGGATCTCCACGGCCGTGCCGTGCAGGTAGGTGTGCAGGTTCCCGGCCGGCAGGAACATCGCCTCGCCGGGCTCGAGCACCAGCCGGTTCAGCAGCAGCGCGGCCAGCACCCCGCAGTCGCCCGGGTAGCGCTCGCCCAGCTCGAGCACCGTGCGGCACTCGAGCTCGAACTCGCCGTGCTCCTTGACGTGCGCGACGCACGCGTCGAGCAGGTCCGGCAGCAGCGCGTCGATCGCCGGCTGCGGCAGCGTGATCCACGTGGTGAACAGCGCCCGCAGGCCCTCCCCGTTCGGCTCTCCGGCGAGCAGGCCGACGTGCCCGGACAACGCGGGCGTCTCGATCGCGCGCAGCAGCTCGACCGTGCGCGCCGGGGCGCGGAAGCCCGCGAGCGCGTGGAACTCGGTGACCGCGCACAGCAGCTCGGGCTTGGCCGTGGGGTCCGGGTAGTTGCGGTTGCCCGCCTCGCGCGGGATGCCGGCCCTCTCCTCGCGGGCGTAGCCCTCGCGGGCCTGGTCGGCCGACGGGTGTGCCTGCAGCGACAGCGGTTCGTCGGCGGCCAGCAGTTTCAGCAGGAACGGCAGCCGCTCGCCCCACCGGCCGGCCACGGCCGGGCCCAGCTGGCCGGCCGGGTCCGCGGCGAGCACCTGGATCAGCGACCGCTCGGTGCCGTCGCCGCCCACCACCGCCGACGGGTCGCCCGGGTGCGCGCCGAGCCACATCTCCGCCTCGGGATGCTTGGCCGGCACGGGCCTGCCCACCAGCTCCGCGATCGTCGTGCGGGACCCCCACGCGTACGGGCGGATCCGGTTTTTCAGCAGGTACATCAGGCCCTCAATCCCGTGGCCTGGCCGGCGCGTACGTCGTGGTTCCCCCGGTCGTGCCTGCGGCGAGCCCGAGGTAGAGCGCGGCCAGCTGGAAGCGCAGCGCCAGCACCGCCGCGGACGTCGTCTCGTCGGCGGTGATCTCGACGGCCGGGTCGAGCAGGTCGGCCGCGGGAAAGGCGTCCACGGCGAGCCGGCGCACCGGGTCGGCCGCCGTCGCGGACACCGCGAGCAGGAACACCCGCAGCGGCGAGGCCTGCGCCGGGTCGAGGTCGTCCGGGTCGGCGAAGATGTCCGTGCCCGCCGACGCCCGGGTGGCCGCGCGGTGCAGCGCGGTGCGGCTCGCGGCCTGCGGGTAGGCGGCCACGTCGCAGACCAGGTCGGTGTGCGTGGCCAGCACCTGGGCGGCGTACCAGGCGACACCGGTGGCCACGTCGTCCACGCCCCACAGCAGTGGGGTGCGCTCGGCCAGGCGCAGCGCCAGCGACTTGGCCGGGTTGACGAACGTCTCGTGCTGCATGTGGTCGCGCTCGGCCTCGCGGTCCAGCTCGTCGGCGACCATGGCCAGGTCGGTGCGCAGCAGCTCCAGCGTGGTCGCGGTGATCAGCCCGCCGGCGAGCGCGCGGGGGAAGCCGAACCCGGGCGGCACCGGCACCCGCGGCGTGATCAGCACGGCCTGGCCGGCCGCCGCGGCGGCCACCGGGCCGTCCTCCGGGGCGGTCAGCACCACGCCCGCGCCGTAGCGGCGGGCCCGGTCGATGGACTCGGCGAGCGCGGTGTCCCCCGGGTCGTCGGTGTGCGCGACCACGACGTCCAGCGGCCCGAGCCAGGTCGGCGCGGTGTCGGTGAGCACCACCGGCACCGGGCAGGCCCGGCCGAGCAACGCGGCCAGCAGCTTCGCGCCCACCGGGCTCAGGCCAGGGCGGGTGATCAGCACGAGCGCGCGGGGCTGTGACCCGGCGAGCCGGGCGATGCCGGCGTCCTGCGCGGCCTCCGCGGTGGCCCGCATCTGGGCACCGGCCAGCGCGGCGGCGTGCAGGAGGCCGTCGGTGTCGACCTCGGCGATGCGGTCGAGGTCGTCGAGCAGCGTGTCGTCGACGATGTTCATCCTTCGCTCCCGCGCACGCCGGCGCTCACGGCTTCTTCTCACCGCCGGACGGCTCGATGGCCTCGTCGAGCAACAGCACGGGAATGCCGTCCTCGACGCGGAACTGGCGGCCGCACGAGGTGCAGGTCAGCACGTCGGCCTCGGGGTCGGTGGGGCTGCCGACGGTCAGCGGGGCGTGGTCGTCGGACGGGCACGCCAGGATCTCCAGCAGCTTCGGGTCCAGGTTGACTGCCATTGCTCTCTCTCCTCCTGTGTCAGGCGCGGACGATCGCGAGCACCTCGTCGCGCAGTGCCGCGACCGCGGCGTCGTCGACGGCCTCGACGTTCAGGCGCAGCAACGGCTCCGTGTTCGACGGGCGGATGTTGAACCAGCCGCCGTCGGGCAGCTCGACCGTGAGCCCGTCCATCTCGTCGGTGCCGACGCCGTCGCGGCCGGCGAACGCATCCTTCACCGCGGCCATCCGGCCGGCCTGGTCGGCGACCGTCGAGTTGATCTCCCCGGACGCGGCGTAGCGGGTGTAGGCCGAGGTCAGCGTGGACAGCGGGCCGTCCTGCTCCCCGAGCGCGGCGAGCATGTGCAGCGCGGCCAGCATGCCGGTGTCGGCCCGCCAGAAGTCGCGGAAGTAGTAGTGCGCGGAGTGCTCGCCGCCGAAGATCGCGCCGGTCTCGGCCATCTCCGCCTTGATGAACGAGTGGCCGACCCGCGTCTTGACCGGCTTGCCGCCGTGCTCGCGGACGATCTCGGGCACCGCGTGCGAGGTGATGAGGTTGTGGATCACCGTGCCGCCCGGGTCCTTCGCCAGCTCGCGCACGGCGACCAGCGCGGTGATGGCCGACGGCGGCACCGGCTCGCCGAGCTCGTCGACGAGGAAGCAGCGGTCGGCGTCGCCGTCGAACGCCACGCCGGCGTCCGCGCCGACCTCGCGCACCTTGGCCTGCAGGTCGACGATGTTCTTCGGGTCGAGCGGGTTGGCCTCGTGGTTGGGGAAGCTGCCGTCGAGCTCGAAGTACATCGGCACGACCTCGATCGGCAGGCCGTCGAACACGGCGGGCACGGTGTGGCCGCCCATGCCGTTGCCGGCGTCGATCACGACCGTGAGCGGGCGGATGTCCGTGAGGTCCACCAGCCCCCGCAGGTAGTCGACGTAGCCGGCGAGCATGTCGCGGGTCTCGAGCTTGCCGGGGGTCTTGCCGGTGGCCGGCGGGGTGTCCGCCTCGACCTCGCGCTGGATGTCGGTGAGCCCGGTGTCCTGGCCGACCGGCGACGCGCCCGCCCGGCACAGCTTGATCCCGTTGTACCTGGCGGGGTTGTGGCTCGCGGTGAACATCGCGCCGGGCAGGTCGAGGCTGCCGGAGGCGTAGTAGAGCATGTCGGTGCTCGCGAGCCCGATCATGACGACGTCCAGGCCCTCCCGCAGCGCGCCGTCGGCGAAGGCGCTGGCGAGGCCGGGCGAGGAGGCCCGCATGTCGTGGCCGATGACGATGGCGGGCCCGCCCACGAGCCGGGCGAAGGACGCGCCGGTGTTGCGGACGAGGTCGGTGTCGAGCTGCTCGCCCACGATCCCGCGGATGTCGTAGGCCTTGAAGACGCCGGACAGGTCACGCACCAGTGCTCCCGAGATGGTCTGCGGATGTGGCACGCAGCCTACCGGCGAGTGGGCCCGAGGAGACCAGGTCGGGGTATTACTCGCCGACCGGGTCCGGCAGTACGCGCAGGTGGCCGCGCCGGCCCGCGGGTGCGGGCTCGGCAGGTTCGATGGGCCGGTCGGGCCGGCCCGCCTCGCGGACGGCCTCGGCGAGCGCGGTCAGGTCGTCCACCGACGGCTCGGGGGCGGCGAACTCGCCGTCGTGCCGGACGACCTCCCAGCCGCGCGGCACGGTCAGCTTGAGCGCGTGCTCCTCGCAGAGGTCGTAGCTGTGCGGCTCGGAGTAGGTCGCGAGCGGGCCGACGACCGCGGTCGAGTCGGCGTAGGCGTAGGTCAGCGTCGCCACCGCCGGGTTGGCGCACCCGGTCCGCGAACACTTCCGCACGCTCCGCACGATCGAGGACGATAGCGCTTCGGTGCCTGCGTGGCAGGTAGGCGCACCGTGTGGTTTTCGTGTCCTCGCGTGCTCAGTACGCTCGGTGCGTGAGCGAGCTTGCGAGCGAACCAATGTCACCGGGCGACCGCGAGCGGCAACACCGAGCCTGCGAGGGGTTGTCGTGAGCACCACCCGCGGCTACCGAGAGCGCCACCGCCGCCGGCCCAACCGGGACCGGCACGGCCGGGGGCTGCGCGGCTCGCTCTATCCGTCGACGCTGCCGGCCGCGTCCACTCGGTCGGAGCGGTTCGACGCGCTCGTGCTGGGTGCGCTCGAGCCGATCGAGGCGCGGTGGCGCACCGAGCTGACCGAGCTCGACATCGCCGTGGACGACGTGCCGGACGTGCGGGACTCGGAGCGCACGCAGGTGGCGCAGGAGGGGCTGCTGGCCGATGCCGGCGTGCCGCTGGCCCGGCTCGTGCCGGCCGGCATGGACCGGCGCGGGCAGCCGACGAAGGCGCGGATCGTGCTGTTCCGCCGCCCGCTGGAGGCCCGCGCCCGCGACGGCGCCGACCTCGCGGACCTGGTGCACCACGTGCTCGTCGAGCAGGTGGCGACCTACCTGAACCTGGACCCCGGGGTCATCGAGGGCGAGTAGCCCGCGAGTCCAACATTCCGGCGCGCCGAGTCGCACACTCCGTGCTGCCGTCGCGGCTCCGGAACGACGGCTCGCGGGGTCCCGGCGTCGGACTCGCGGGGTCCCGGCGTCGGACTCGCGGGGTCCCGGCGTCGGACTCGCGGGGTCCCGGCGTCGGACTCGCGGGGTCCCGGCGTCGGACTCGCGGGGTCCCG
>DASYKY010000062.1:0-153338 GCA_035995025.1 Actinophytocola sp. | reverse complement strand
CCCCCCCCCCCCCCCCCCCCACTGTGCTGAACGCTTAGCGGGGGCCCGGCTCGCCGGGTCCACCACCCCCGCCGCCGCCCCCGCCACCTGGACGACCGCCACCGCTCGGCGGCGGCTTCGGCTTCGAGGTCGACGGCGGCTCGGACGTCTGCGGCGGCGGCACGTAGCCGGTGCTCACCCGGATCGTGATCAGCTCGTGGGGCAGTGCGCTGCCGCGCGGCGACTGGCTCACCACGGTGCCCTGCGCCGAGGACGAGTTGATCTCCTCGACCGTCACCCGGTAGCCCGCCTGCTGCAGCCGGTCGCGCGCCTCCGGCTCGCTGTAGCCGACCACGTCCGGCACCTGGCTCTGCGGCCCGCCCTTGACGTATCTCGGGTCGGTCGGGGGCAGCTGCTTCACCGGCATGCCCGCCTGGATCTTCGTCATCGCGTCGAACCAGGTCCGGGCGGGTGCCTTGCCGCCGAAGATGTTGCCGTTCTCCCCGCACAGGTACGGCTGGCCGGGCGTGTTGTCGCAGATGCCCTCGGGGGAGCGCCCGTCGTTGAACACCAGCACCGCGCCGGCGAGCTGCGGGGTCGCGCCGACGAAGCCGGCCGACTTGCTCTGCTGGGTGGTGCCGGTCTTGCCGAGAATCGGCCGGTTCCAGTTGAACGACCGGGCCGCGCCGGCCGCGGTGCCGGAGACGTCGTCCTTCGACATGCCGGTGACCAGCGTGTTCGCCAGCCCCTCGGACACCGCCTGCTCGCACGGCTGCTCGCCGTAGTTGACCTTCTTGCCGTTGCGGTCGAGCACGTCGAGCAGCGGGGTCGGCGGGCACCACACGCCCCCGCTCATCAGCGTCGCGCCGACGTTGGCCAGCTCGAGGGTGGACAGCGGCGCCGGGCTCAGCGTGAACGACGCGTTGCCCGGGCTGTTGCCCTTGCCCCGGAAGAACTGGGTCTGGCTCTGGTTCGCGTTCGCGTCGTCCGACTTGGGGTTCGGCCGCTGGCCGTACATGTTCGTGGCCATGGTCTCGCGCAGCCCGAGCCGGCTCGCCATGTCGACCACCTTGTCCATGCCGACCCGCTCCTCGAGGATCACGAAGCCGGTGTTCGGCGAGGTGGCCAGCGCGTTCTGCAGCGGCATCTCCGGCGGGTAGCCCGAGGCCTCGCCGAAGTTCGACAGGCAGTACCAGTGGGTGTTCGGCTCGCCGGTGGACGGGCAGCTGTCCGCGCCACCCTTGAACACGTTCGACACGTGGGTGTGTGGCGTCTTGATGACGTTGTCGATGCCGCCGCCCTTCTCCAGGAAGGCGGCCGACGTGAAGATCTTGAAGATCGAGCCCGCGCCGAACTTGTTCATCACGCCGTACGGATAGGCGAGCTGGGTCTGGCCGGCCCTGACGTTCAGGCCGTAGTCGCGGTTGGAGACCAGCGCGGTGACCTCGTGGCGGGTCTTGCCGGGCCGGATGATCGCCATCGAGTCGTTGATGCCGGGCGTGTTCTTGGGGACCTGGGTCTCGGCGGCGTGCTTGGCGATGCGGGTGGCGGAGGCGTCGAAGGTCGTCTTGATCGTGTAGCCGCCGGTGTAGAGCTGGTCCTGGGTGAACCCGATCTTGCGCAAATAGTCCTCGACGTACTGGCAGAAGAAGCCGTAGTCCGGGCCGGCGCCGACGCAGTTGGAGGCGGGCTTGCTCGGCTTCGCGGCGACGCCGAGCGGCTCCTTCTTCGCCTCCGCGGCGTTCTCCGGCGACAGGCTCTTCGTCTCGACCATCTTGTCGATCACGAAGTTGCGCCGGTCCAGCGTCTCCTTCGGCCGCCGCCACGGGTTGTACAGGCTCGGGTTGTTGACCATGCCCGCGAGCAGCGCGGACTGTGCCACGGTCAGCTTGTCGGGCGTGGTCTTGAAGTAGCTGCGCGCCGCGGCGCCGACGCCGAACACCCGGTCGGTGAACTCGACGACGTTGAGGTACCCGGCGAGGATCTCCTCCTTGCTCATCGACTGCTCGAGCTGGATGGCCAGCCGGGCCTCGCGCAGTTTGCGGGTGACGGTCTGCTCCTGGGCCCGCTCGCGCTCGATCTTCTTGCCCGGGTCGGCCTCGTCGGCACCCACCTGGTCCCGGTAGACCACGTTGATCAGGTAGTTCTTGACGTACTGCTGGGTCAGCGTCGAGGCGCCCTGCACGTCCTCGCCGCTCTGGTTGCTGATGAGGGCGCGGATCGTGCCCTTCCAGTCGACGCCGTTGTGCTCGTAGAACCGGCGGTCCTCGACGGAGATCAGCGCGGCCTTCATCGTCGGCGAGATCTGGTCGGGCGTCACCGGCACCCGGTACTGGTCGTACATGTAGGCAATGGCCTTGCCCTTGGAGTCGGTGATGGTCGTGATCAGCGGTGGGTCCGTCGCGACCAGGTCGGCGGACACGCTGTCGATGGTGTCGCTCGCCCTGTTGGATGCCACGCCCAGCGCCCCGACCACCGGAAACAGCATTCCGGCCATCAGGACACCGGCCAGCAGGCACAGACCGAGAAGCTTCAGCAGACCATCTCCGACTCGCACGGCGACCAGGGTACGCGGAGCCCCGATCAAGCCGGCGTTACCCGACGGAGTTATTGACATTCTGTAACGGCTGTGGACCCCGTCATACAAGTGGGAACCGGCGGGCCCTAGAGTCCGTCAACGTCTCAACGACACCAGCCGAACGGGTTGCGCGATTTACACGTATTCCCTATATCGGCACTCCGGCAAACGAGGGGGACCGGGGTAGATGGTCGCGACGACAGTAGGGGCGGGGGTTATGTACATCGAACAGGCGGACTGGCGGGTCAACGCGTCATGCCGCGACGAGGACCCGGACGGGTTGTTCGTCCGGGGCAAGGAGCAGCGCAAGGCGAAGCTCGTGTGCATCGCGTGCCCGGTGCGCACGGAATGCCTGGCCGAAGCGCTGGACAACCGGATCGAGTTCGGGGTGTGGGGTGGCATGACCGAGCGGGAGCGGCGGGCGTTGCTGCGCCGCAGGCCCGACGTGAGCTCCTGGCTGGAGCTGCTGCAGACCGCGCGGGAGAACCACGCGGACGACGACGAAGACGTACGAGTGGGCTGACCTGCGGGTTCAGCCCCCGGCGAGCCGTTCGCCGATGGTGCGCAGACCGGTGAGGTCGTGCACGTCGGCGGGCATCGCGGGGACGTCGACGACCGGCACGGACGGGTGCGCCTTGGTGAACCGGGCGAGCAGCCGCCGCTCCCGGTCGTGCACCGCCACCCGGTCGGCGTGCAGTCGCAGGACCGCGGTGGCCAGCGGCGCCTCCCCGGCCCGCTCGAGGTTGTCCGCCGCGGCGAGCGCGCGCGCCGCCGGCAGCTTCGCCAGCACGGGATGGGTCCGGTTGATCACCAGCCCGGACAGCGGCATGTGCTCCGACTCCAGCCGTTCCACGAAATAGCTCGCCTCGCGCAGCGCGTCCGGTTCGGGAGTGGCCACCACGACGAATGCGGTGCCCCCCGAACGGAGTAGCTCATAGGTCTTTCTGGCCCGTTGCTTGAATCCGCCGAACATACTGTCGAAGGCCTGCACAAAGGCGGAAGCATCGGCCAGCAGCTGGCCGCCGACGATCGTCGAGACGGCCTTTGCGAACAGCATGATGCCGGCGCTCACGACCTTTCGGACACCCCACCCGCCGGTCCGCGCCGGCCCGGACAGCAGCCGGATCATCCGGCCGTCGAGCGCGGTGGACATCCGCTGCGGCGCGTCCAGGAAGTCCAGCGCCGACCGGCTCGGCGGGGTGTCCACGACGATGAGGTCCCAGCGGCCCTCGCCGGCGAGCTGGCCCAGCTTCTCCATCGCCATGTACTCCTGCGTGCCGGAGAACGACGTGGAGATCGTCTTGTAGAACGGGTTCGCGAGCACCTCCCGCGCCCGCTTCTCGCCCGCGTGCGCCAGCACCATGTCGTCGAAGGTGCGGCGCATGTCCAGCATCATCGCGGCGAGCCGGCCCACCGGCTCGAAGCCCTCGACCTCGACCTCCCGCGGCGTGTTGCCCAGCTCGCGCAGGCCGAGCGCCTGGGCGAGCCGGCGCGCCGGGTCGATGGTCAGCACGACCGTCTTGCGGCCCCGCTCGGCGGCCCGCACCGCGACCGCGGCGGCCGTGGTCGTCTTGCCGACCCCGCCGGACCCGCAGCACACGACGACGTGGATGTCCGGGTTGTCGATCAGCCCGTCCACGTCCAGCTGGTTGCTCACGACGGCCCCTCGCCGGCTCGGTGCCGCCGCTCGCGGTCGCCCCGTGACATTGGTCCGCTCGCGGTCGCCCTGTGTCATTGGTTCGCTCGCAAGCTCGCTCACCGCACCCCCTGCTCCACCAGGGCCTCGGCCAGCTCGTACAGGGCCGCGGTGTCGATCCCCTCGTTGACGTCCGGCAGCTCGATGGCCGGCAGGTCGACCTCGGTGAGCTGCTCGCGGGCGCTCTGCTCGGCGAGTACCCGGATGGCGTGCTCGACGGTCTCGCCGACCAGCCCGTCGACGTCCTCCGGGGTCAGGTCCAGCCCGGCGCTGGTCAGCCCGGCGCGCACGCGGCCGGCGTCGACGCGGCCGCCTGCGGCGCGGGTGACCGAGCGGGCGGGCAGCCGCGGCGGGCGGACCCGGTTGACGATCACCGCGCCGGGCCGCAGGTCGGCGGCGGACAGCTCGGCGATCGCCTCGAGGGTCTCCCGGACGGGCATCTCCTCCAGCAGCGTCACCACGTGCACGGCGGTGTCCTGCGAGTGCAGCAGCCGCACCACGCCGTCGCTCTGGCCCTTGATCGGGCCGACCTTCGCCAGGTCGGCCATGGCCTTGGTGACGTCGAGGAACTTCACGATCCGGCCCGTCGGCGGCGCGTCCAGCACGACCGCGTCGTACACGTGCCGGCCGTTGCCGTCGGTGCGGCCGACGGTCTCCTTGACCTTGCCGGTCAGCAGCACGTCGCGCAGGCCCGGCGCGAGCGTGGTGGCGAACTCGATGGCGCCCATCCGGCGCAGCGTGCGGCCGGCGAAGCCCAGGTTGTAGAACATCGTGAAGTACTCGAGCAGCGCCGCCTCGGCGTCCACGTGCAGCGCGTGGACCTCCCCGCCGCCCGGCGCGGCGGCGATCCGCTTCTCGGCGTAGGGCAGCGGCTGGGTGTCGAAGAGCTGGGCGATGCCCTGCCGGCCCTCGACCTCGACGAGCAGGACGCGCCGCCCGCCGGTCGCCAGCGCCAGCGCGAGCGCGGCCGCGACGGTGGTCTTTCCGGTGCCGCCCTTGCCGGTCACCACGTGCAGCCGCGCGCGACTGACCTGCTGGGGCCAGGGGGCGGAAGTGGTCACGACTTCAGGGTATGTGGGCTGTTCGGACGGGCGCCCGACAGGCGCTCAACTAGCGAGCAGCATCACGGTCACGGCCGCCGCGACGACGCCGACGAGGATCCACGCGACGGTGGGCGTCAGCACGGTCAGCGTCAGCACGCACAGCACGACCAGGACGGTGAAGCTGATCACGCCGTTCAGCGCCACCTGGCCGCTCGTGGCGTCGCGCCGGTCGCGCGTCTTGGCCATGGTGAGCAGCACGATCACGAACCCGGCGACCGCGAGCAGGACGGTCGCGAGCACCCGCCAGCCTTCCATCCGGCAAACCCTAGCCGGGATCGGTCAGCGGCTCCGGCGCATCTCCGGGTCCGGGTGCATCGCGAACCCGAGGCTGCGGTACAGCGACTGGCCGTCCGCGCTCGCGTTCAGGTCGACCCGGGTGAGCCCGCGGGCGTCGAACCAGGCGAGCAGCCCGGTCACGACCGCGCGGGCGTAGCCCCGCTTGCGGTAACCCGGGCGGGTGACGATGCCGAAGACGTGACCGACCAGCCCGCTCGCGTTGTACGGGCTCGGCAGGCGCTGGTCGACCACGCCCAGCCCGCACGCGGCCACCTCCCCGTCGCCGTCGATCACCAGCACCCGCATCCGGTCGGTGCTCAGCTGCCCGGCGAACGCGGCCGCGCACGCCTCCTGCCAGCCCGCGCCGGCGGTCGGCGGGCCCCACCCGTCTGCCATGTGGGCGAACAGCAGGCCACGCAGTTCGACGAGGTCGGGGACGTCGTCGAGGGTCGCGCCGCGAACGGAGATCTCCTGCGCCATGCCGCGACGATAGGCGCCGCCCCGCCGGGTAACGTCCGGGTCCATGACGAAGTGGGAGTACGCCACCGTGCCGCTGCTGGTCCACGCGACCAAGCAGATCCTCGACCAGTGGGGTGAGGACGGCTGGGAGCTCGTGACGGTGCTGCCCGGTCCGACCGGCGAGCAGATGGTGGCCTACCTCAAGCGGCCGAGGGGTGCGTGAGTAGACAGATGACCTGGAGCGATCGGCTCGCCGAGCTGGGTATCGAGCTGCCCGCCGTGCCCGCGCCCGCCGGGGCCTACGTGCCCGCGGTGCGCACCGGGAACCTGGTCTACACCGCCGGCCAGGTGCCGTTCGTGAACGGGACGATCGCGGCCACCGGCAAGGTCGGCCAGGAGATCAGCCCCGAGGAGGCCAAGTCGCACTCCCGCACCTGCGCGCTGAACGCGCTGGCCGCGGTGCACGACCTGGTCGGCGTCGACGCGATCACGCGCGTGGTCAAGGTCGTCGGCTTCGTCGCGTCGGCCGAGGGCTTCACCGGCCAGCCGGCGGTGGTCAACGGCGCGTCCGAGCTGCTCGGCGAGGTCTTCGGGGACGCGGGCCACCACGCCCGCTCCGCGGTCGGGGTCGCGGAGCTGCCGCTGGGCGTGCCCGTCGAGGTCGAGCTGATCGTCGAGGTGTCCGGATAACCGCCGGAGAGACCTGGGAGACCGCAATGCCCGAGATCGAAGACTCCTGCCATGAGCTGCTCCTCCGGCTGGCCGGCCGGCTGCCGGACCGCCAGCTGTGGCGGCTGCGCGACTGGCTGGCCGGCGGCGCACTCGACGCGCTCGCCCGCGCGCTGCCGCTGACTTTGCTCAGGGAACGTGTCGCGATCACCGCGCGCGAGTCTCTGCTGCTCAACGCCGCGTTGCTGGACGCGGGTGCCGACGCGGGCCGGCTGCACGCGGTGCCCTGGGTGGACCAAATCGACGAAGTCGACTACACATTCACATCGGAGTCCCCCGAACGGGTGAACACAGGGGACTCTGAAGCGGTAGTGCTTGGGGCGGTCCTCCACGGCCGTCCCGAGTTGGTCGACGTGCGTGGGAGTTGGCGACGGCATCGGTCCGGCCTGGGTCCGGCCACCAGGATCGTGCTTGTCACGGCTACAGCCGGCTGCGCTCGCCTGACCGGGGAGCTGCAGCGTGTGCTGCGGGCGCTCGGCACGCACGAGCCGGGGGTCGAGGTCATGCCGGAGGGCATCGACCTTCCGCCTTATCACCAGGCGGCGCTCGCGGCATCCGAGCCGTTGCTGCCCGGGATGGTCGTTCGCCAGGGCTGAGGGGCTCCCTTTCCGCGCGTCGACAAGATGACGAGCGAAGGGAGCCGACCGTGACCCAGGTCCCAAGGGGGAGCCGGCCGGGTGTCGCGTTGCCGGTCCGGATACACGATCTCCTGCTGAGCCTCGCCGGCCGGCTGGACGACGACGCTTTGGCCGACGCGCGCCAGATGCTCGCCTCCGCCGAGCTGGACCGGTCACTGGAGTTCGCCGCCGGCTGCCTCGTGGCCGGTCGCGTGATGCTGACCAAGAACCAGCAGCGCGACCTCGAGTCGTTGTTCGCGGACACCTACCTCGACCCGGCGGTCATCGACCGGCTCGTCGTCCGGGACCCGGCGCCGTCGGTCCACCACCGCTTCGCGATCGGCGCGGTCGAGGGCCAGGAGCCGGACCGGGGCGTCGCCGAGGCCGTGCGGCCGGTGCTGGACGTGCTGCCGGACGTGCGGTCGGTGTGGTGCGTGTGGCGGCTCTCGCCCGCGGGCCCGGTGTCCGGGCCGGTGCCGCACCGGGTCGTGCTGATCGGGGTCGGCCCGGGCGGGTTCGCCCCGGCGACCGCCTACCGAGTGGAGTACGCGCTGCGCCGCGCGGGCATCCGGGCGTCGGTCGAGGTCCTGGTGGACGGCAACCAGCCGACCGACTACCACCAGGAGGCGATGCGCTGCGCGCGCCAGGTCCCTTTTGATGAGCCGGGTTCGGGTGACATGCCGCGAATGAGCCCGGCGGAGCCCGTCCGAGCGCAGGCGTTCGGCGGCGAGCGGCGCTACGACCAGCCGGTGGAGCCGGCCGAACCCGTCCCGGCCGAGTCGCGGCGCGTGCTGCCGCAGCCGGTCGACCTGCCGCGGGCCGAGGCGCCCGCGGACCTGGGCACCGACACCGGCCACACGCTGCCGCCGCCCATCGAGCTGCCGCAGGCGTCCCCGCCCGCGGTGCCGCCCGTGCAGCTGCGCGGCGGGGCCGGGGCGGCGGCGGAGCTGGCGCCGCCGATCGAGCTGCACCGCGCCGACCCGGACTCGCTGCCGACCCCGCCGCGGGGCGCGTTCCCACCGCCCGTCGAGCTGCGCCCGGTCGAGCCGGTGGAGCGGACGCTGCCGCCGCCGATGGAGCTGCGCCGGCCCGACGAGCCGGAGCCCGGGCCCGGCCTGCCGCCGCCCGTGGACCTGCACGCGGCGCGTGGTGACCGGACGGTGCCGCCGCCGAACCCGGCCGAGCAGACGGCCGTGTTCGCGCAGGAGCGGCTGCCCGACGAGCCCGGCGACGAGCCAGCGGGCCTGCCGCCGTCCGCGCTGCGCATGGACACGCCGACGAACTCGCGGCCCTCGCCGCGGCGCCGGGCGAAGTCGAAGGACGCCACCCGGCCGCGGCTCATGCCGGCCGGCAAGGACGGCCACGCCGCGGCGTTCGGGGACGACATCCTCAACACCCAGGAGCGCAGCCTGCTACGTGAGCTGCAGGACGAGCTGGCCCGGCGCGAGCAGGAGGACCACGGCTCGACGTCGTCGAGCACGTGGTCGGGCCGGCACGGCAAGTTCGACTCGACGCGGTCGTCCGGGCCCGTGGTGATCAACGGCGTTCAGCCGAACCCGGAGGGGCGTGGCTACCCGCCGGCCACCTGACGGTCGGTGTCGCGCTCGGTGACCCGGTCGGTGACCTCCTGCAGCAGGCGCTGGATGTGCAGGCCGCGGCGGATGTCGCACGGGTGGGCCGTGCCGCCGTTGTGCACCATGCTGAGGAGGTCGCTCAGGAGCGCGGCGTAGCGCCCGCCCGCGTCGCCGGTCGCGTCGAACTCGCGGTAGCCGTGCTCGCCGTAGACGGCGAAGTCGGTGATCTGCGGGTCGGCCGGCGTGTGCATGGTGAGCGTGGCGCTGCTCGTCACGCCGCCCTCGTGGGACAGCAGGACGTGCCACACGGCGCCGGGCTCGGTGAAGTGCGCGTCGAGCACGCCGGTGACCGGCCCGAGCGCGGCGTCGAGCAGGTCGAACACGTGCGGGCCGATGTCGGCGAGCGCGCCGCCGTCGTGCCGCCAGCGGGACGCCTCGTACTTGACGTCGAGCAGCGTGCCGGACATCCAGCGCGCCGAGCCGCCGTACCAGCCGCCGGTGCGGTGCACGCTCTCCAGCCAGTCGATCGTCTCGCCCGCGTAACGGAACGTCAGCATCATCAGCGTGGCGACGCCGGCCCGCTCGGCCGCGGCGACCAGCTGCTCGGCCTCCTCGACGCTGCCGGCCAGCGGCTTCTCCAGCACCAGGTGCTTGCCCGCCTCGAGGGCGCGCAGCGCGAGCGGCGCCTGGACCGCGGGCGGCACGGCGAACGTGACGGCGTCGACGGTGGCGAGCAGGTCGTCGAAGTCCGTGACCGGCGTGGCGCCGGTGAGCGCGGCGACCTCGGCCGCGGCCTCGGGGCGGCGTGCCCACACCGCGGCCAGCTCCGTACCGGGATGGGCGACGACGCCCGGTCCGTGGACCTTGCGTGCCCAGGGTCCCGCGCCGACCAGTCCCATGCGCAGCCGTGTGTCGTTCATGGTCACATCCTGCCGGTTCCCGGGCCGGTTCTGCGTAGGCTCGGCGTGTGCGTGAGCTGCCGAAGGAACTCGTCCTGCCGGAGGGCTTCGTCCCGCCGGAGGTCCCGGACCCGCCCGCGACGCCGAAGGACGCCGCGACGGTGATGCTGGTGCGCGACACCGGCGGCGGGCTGGAGGTGTTCCTGCAGCGGCGCGTCGCGGGCATGCCGTTCGCGGGCGGCATGACGGTGTTCCCCGGCGGTGGAGTGGACCGGCGCGACGCGGACACGTCGCTGGCCTGGCACGGCCCGCCGCCCGCCTGGTGGGCGTCCCGGTTCTCCTGCGACCTCGGCCTGGCGCGGGCGCTGGTGTGCGCGGCGGTGCGCGAGACGTTCGAGGAGTCCGGCGTGCTGCTGGCCGGGCCGTCGGAGGAGTCGGTCGTGTCGGACGTGCGCCCGTTCGCGGAGGCGCGGGCGCAGCTGGTGAACCGTGAGCTGTCGCTGGCGGGCTTCCTGGCCGAGGCGGGCCTGGTGCTGCGCGCGGACCTGCTGCGGCCGTGGTCGAACTGGGTGACGCCGGAGGAGGAGCGCCGCCGTTTCGACGCGCGGTTCTTCCTGGCCAGGGTGCCGCAGGGGCAGCGCCCGGACGGCGACACGTCCGAGGCCGCGGACACCCGGTGGGACCTGCCGGCGCGGACGCTCGACCAGTGGAAGGCGGGCGAGGTCGGCCTGCTGCCGCCGACGTGGGTCACGCTCGCGGAGCTGGAGGACTGCGCGTCGGTCGCGGACGCGATGGGCCGCGAGCGGACGATCGAGAAGCTGATGCCGCGCGTGGCGCGCGACGGCGGCGTGTTGCGCATCGTGCTGCCCGGCGACCCCGGCTACGAGTCGGCGGCGTCCCACCTGGACCCGGCATGACCGGTCACCCGGCGTACGGCGAGCTGCGCCCGGTGACGCCCGCGGCGTCGGTTCTCCTGGAGGACAACCCGGGCTCGATGACGCTGGAGGGCACGAACACGTGGCTGCTGCGCGCCCCGGGCTCGGCCGCGGTGGTCGTGGTGGACCCCGGCTACGAGGACGAGCCGCACCTCTCGGCGGTTCTCGACGTGGCCCCGGTCGAGCTCATCGTCCTGACGCACCACCACGCCGACCACGCCCAGGGCGCGCCGTGGCTCGCCGCCCGCACGGACGCGCCGGTGCGCGCGTTCGACCCCGACCGTTGCCGGTCGGCCGCGCCGCTCGCCGACGACGAGGAGTTCACGGCGGCGGGGCTGGCCTTCCGCGTGCTGCACACCCCCGGCCACACCGCGGACTCGGTCTGCCTGCGGGTGACCCACGACGGCGCCGCGGCGATGTTGACCGGCGACTCGGTGCTGGGCCGTGGGACGACGGTGATCTCCGACCTCGGCCCGTACCTGTCCACGCTGCGCCGCCTGATCGCCGAGCCGCCGGGCACGCTCGCGCTGCCCGGCCACGGCCAGGAGCTCCCGGACGTGGCGGCGACGGCGGCCGAGTACCTGGCGCACCGCGAGGAGCGCCTCGGCCAGGTCCGCCGGGCGCTGTCCACCCTCGGCGAGGACGCGACGGCCCGGCAGATCGTGGAGCTCGTGTACGCGGACGTGGACAAGTCCCTGTGGGCGCCGGCCGAGTGGTCGGTCCGCGCCCAGCTCGACTACCTCCGCGGCCGCTAACCCGTCAGTGCTTCGGCGGGAGCATGGGCATCACGACGTAGCGCAGGCCGAGGGCGTCCTCCTCCACGGAGCTGAACACCGTCGCCCGCATGCCGGGCTGGATCTCCATCCGCACGGTGCGGCCCGCGAACGCGCGCAGTGCGTCCGACAGGAAGCGGGCCTGGTAGGCCGGCGAGGTGTGGCCGCCGTCCACGGCCGCCTTGACCGACTCCTCCGCCTCGCCGACGCGGGAGTCCGTGCCCCGCAGCCGGATCTCGCCGTCGCCGACCTCGACCACCATCACGCCGCGCGCGTCGGTGTACAGGCCCACCCGGCGCACCGCCCCGGCGAGCGCGTCGGCCGACACCTCCACCCGGGTGTCCACATCGGACACCGACACCTTCGACTCGTGCAGGAAGCTGCCGTCCAGCACCGACGTCGTGATCACCGAGCGCGCCCACGCCAGCCCGAACCGGTCACGGTCGGCGTGCAGCGCGACCTGCCCGCCGACCTGCTTCGCGATCTCGGTCAGCAGCGCGGCCGGCACCAGCGCGTCGACCGGGCCGGCCGGCTGCCACGCCAGCGTCGCCACGGCCATCTGGTACCGGTCGGTCGCCAGCATCACCAGGCGGTCGTCCTCGGACCGGACGCGCACGCCGGTGAACATCGGCAGCGCGTCGTCCCGGGACGCCGCCGACGCCACCGTCGACAGCGCCGAGGAGAACTGCGCGCCGTCGACCGTGCCCACGGCCGCGGGCGGCGCGCCGACCCCCGGATGCACGTCGACATCCAGCAGCGGCAGCGCGTACCGCGCGCCGGGCGCGCGGATCGCGAGCTTCGACCCCTCCACGACGAGCCGCACCTCCGGCTGCTCCAGCGCCCGCAACGTGTCGGCCAGCGGCTTGGCCGGCACCAGCACCCGGCCCTCGGTGTGCACCACCGCCGGCCGGTCCAGCCGTGCCGTGCGCTCCCGGTCGTTGGCGGCCAGCGTCACGCCGCCCTCGTCGGCCGAGAGCAGCAACCCGGACAGCACCGGGTCGATGAGCTTGCCCGGCACCAGCCGCACCAGCGCTGAGGCGGCACCGGCCAGCTCCGCCGTGGTGACGGTGAGATCGAGGTTCATGGGGCCAAGGTAGCGGCGGGCACCGACAATCGCTTCCGACGCCCGGAGTTCACCCACTGGTGGCGTCGGTCGGCTACGTTCGCCCGCGTGTCCGAGACGATGAGCCGCAGGGCGTTGCTCGCCAGCTCCGGCGTACTGGCCGTCGGCGCGGCCGGCGCGATGCTGCCCGGTGTCGCGTTCGCCGACCCGGCCGGCGAGAGCGAGCAGACGAAGACGATCACCGGCACGCTGCAGCCCGACGTGCCCGACTGGTACTACCTGCCGGTCGACGTGCCGCGCGGGGTGCGCGAGATCGAGGTCGTGTACCGCTACGACCGACCGCAGGTCCCGCCCGGGGCCAAGGGCAACGCGCTGGACATCGGGATCTTCGGCCCGGCCGGCCATCAGCTGGGCAACGCGCGCGGGTTCCGCGGCTGGTCCGGCGGCTTCCGCGACCGCTTCACGATCAGCGCCACCGAGGCCACCCCCGGCTATCTGCCCGGGCCGGTCGAGCGCGGCCGCTGGCACATCGTCCTGGGCCCGTACACGGTCGCCCAGCAGGGCCTGAACTACACGGTCGACGTCACGCTGCGGTTCGGTGAGCCAGGGCCGCGCTTCGAGCCGAACCCCGCGCCGGACCGCGCGCCCGCCAAGGACCGCGGCCGCGCCTGGTACCGCGGCGACGGCCACCTGCACACCGTCCACTCCGACGGCCGCCGCACCCCGGCCGAGGTCGCCGCCGCGGCACGCGCGGCTGGCCTGGACTTCCTCGTGTCCACCGAGCACAACACGCCCAGCGCGTCCCTGCAGTGGGGCGACCACGCCGGCGACGACCTGCTGATCGTCAACGGCGAGGAGGTCACCACGCGCAGCGGGCACTGGCCCGCGTGGGGCCTGCCCGCCGGGAAGTGGATCGACTGGCGCTACCGCGCCGACGACGCGCACGACTTCCGCCGCTTCGTCGACGACGTGCACGACGCGGGCGGGCTCGTCGTCGCCGCGCACCCGTTCGCCACGTGCTTCGCCTGCTCCTGGGAGTTCAGCTACGAGCACGCGGACGTCGTCGAGGTGTGGAACGGCCCGTGGACGCTCGACGACGAGGCCGCGGTGATCGCGTGGGACGGCCTGCTGCGCGGCGGCCGGTTCGTCCCGGCGGTCGGCAACAGCGACGCGCACAACCCCGACCAGGTCGTGGCCCTGCCGCACAACGTCGTGCTCGCGGACGGCCTGCGCCCGCGCCGGCTGCTGGACGGCTTCCGCGCCGGGCACAACTGGCTCGCCGAGTCCTCGGCGGTGTCGCTGTCCTACACGGCGACCGACAGCAGCCGGACCGTGGGCATCGGCGACCGGCTGAAGGCCGGCACCGGTACCGAGGTGACGTTCGAGGTCACCGTGTCCGGCGCGCCCGGCACGTCGGTCCGGCTGCTGAACCAGAACGGTCCACAGTGGAGCGAAGAGGTCGACGCGTCGGGCAGCGGGACGGTCCGCTGGGCCACGCAGTCCCGTTACAGCACGTGGGTCCGCGCCGAGGTCCGACGCCCGGTCCCGACGGCGACGACCCCGGACACGATGGTGGCGCTGACGAACCCGATCTTCCTCGGCTGACGGCGGCTGACTAGCGGGCGGCGACCGCCACCCGCGCCCGGGGCGCGGGCGAGTACGCCCGGACGCCGCGCCGCCCGGCCCACACCAGCGCGGTGATGAGCAGCCCGGCCCCGCTGGAGGCGAGGAAGGACGCGGGCACGCCGACGTGCTCGACGAGGTAGCCGCTGACCGACTGCCCGGCGGCGAGCCCGAGCGTCACCGCGGTGACGACCCAGCCGAACGCCTCGGTGGCCGTCCCGCGCGGGGCGACGAGCTCGATGGCCGTCGAGTGCGTGGTCGACTGCGGCGTGATCCACACGCCGGCCACGAGCAGCCCGATCGCGAGCGCCGGCAGGCTCGCGGCCAGCGACAGCGGCGCGATCAGCACGGCGAACACGCCGAGCAGAACGGGCAGCCGCAGGCTCATCGCGCGCGGCCACGGCCGGGTGGCGTAGTAGAGGCCGAACATGACAGAACTGAGCGACCAGGCGGCGAGCAGCAGCCCGCCGAGTGGCGCGTGGCCGGCCTTGGTCGCCGCGGCCGGCACGGCGACCTCGACGAAGCCGACGGTCACGCCGAAGCCGAGTGCCGCGAGGGCGACCATGCGCATGCCCGGGCTGGCGAGCGCGCCGAGAAGATCGCGGTGCTCCCGCTGCGGCCGCACGCCGCGAACCGCCGGGCTGAGCGCGAACCCGACCCCGCCGACGACCATGCACGCGGCCCCGAGCACGACACCGGTCCCCGCCCAGGGCGCGGCGACGAGCAGGCCCGCGACGGCGGGGCCGAGGATGAAGAAGACCTCCATGCTGATCGCCTCGTAGGCGTAGGCGGCGTGCCGCAGCGGCCCGGCGGGCACGAGGTGTGCCCACAGTGCGCGCGAGGCGGAGCCGACCATGGGCTCGGCCAGCCCGACGGCCGAGCCGAGCAGCACGAGAACCGCGGTCGGGAGCCGCGCCTCGATGGCGACCACCACCGTGGCCACGGCGATGAGGAAGAACCCGGCGGTGACCAGCAGCGGCCGGGTCGGCCCGAGCCGGTCCATGATGCGTCCCTGGACGACCGCGCCCACCGCGACCCCGACGAGCGACCCGGCGGACACCAGCCCGGCGGAGGCGAACGACCCGGTCTCGCGCTGCACGTAGAGCAACAGGGACAACCCGACCATCGCGATGGGCATCCGGGCGAGCACGGACATGACCGCGGGCCGCCCGGCACCGGGCGTGCTCAGCGCGGCCCGGTAGCCGGCGAGACCAGCAGAGTGGGACACGCGTACCAGTATGCAGGTTTTGGTACGCGCGTACCAGTTATTCTCACGTCGTGGACCGGTGCCCGCTGTACCGATCAGTAGGTCTCAGTTTTGTAACAGTGACCCGAAATTCGGGCTACCCGTACAACGGATGGGTAGTCCAGGGAGTCCTCCTCTGTGAAGGCGAGCAAGTTCTTTCCCTGTTCGGGTAACGAACCGCGAGCGGGGATCGTTGTTCTACGCAACAGCTCCCTCCGGCAAACTTGGGTCGGGGCCTAACGTCCGGAGGGCGGGGAGCGTGGACCGTCGGGGGATGGTCCACGCAAAGCAAGAAGCCGGTGCGCCGCGTCGGGGGCGGCGCCCGGCTTCTTCTTTGTCTTCGGAAAGCCCGGCCTGATCAGCGCGCGCGGCGCGCCAGCCGCTCCGGGTCCAGGATCAGCACGCTCTTGCCCTCGAGGCGTAGCCAGCCGCGGTGGGCGAAGTCGGCCAGTGCCTTGTTGACCGTCTCGCGGGAGGCGCCGACGTACTGGGCGATCTCCTCCTGCGTCAGGTCGTGCATGACGCGCAGCAGCCCGGCCTCCTGGCTGCCGAACCGCTGGGCGAACTGCAGCAACGCCTTCGCCACCCGGCCGGGCACGTCGGTGAAGATCAGGTCGGCCAGCATGCCGTTCGTCCGGCGCAGCCTGCGGGCGACGACCCGCAGCAGCTGCTCGGCGATCTCCGGCCGCGTCGCGATCCACTGCCGCAGCGCGGGCCGGTCCATCGAGCGCGCGACCACCTCGGTGACGGTGGTGGCGGTCGACGTCCGCGGGCCTGGGTCGAAGATCGACAGCTCGCCGAACATGTCGGCCGGCCCGAAGATCCCGAGCAGGTTCTCCCGGCCGTCCGGTGACTTGCGGCCGAGCTTCACCTTGCCCGACTGGATGATGTAGAGGCGATCCCCCGGCTCACCTTCCGCGAAGATCACGTGGCCACGTGGGAACTCCACGGTCTCCAGCGTCTGAGCGAGCGCTTCGGCTGCGGCCGGCTCGACGCCCTGGAAGATGCCGGCCCTGGCAAGGGTCTCGTCCACCTTCGTCCCTCCCGATCAGACTCGAGCCGGCGCGGGCCGGCCCTCGATCGCGGGCATCGGCGCCCCTGATCACTATGGGAAGTGTAGGGCGTGTGCTCTGGATCACCTCGCAGGGCCGCGCCGCAGGTCCAGCCATTGCGGACTGCGTCGGCCGCGAGCTTACTACTCAGTAGGACTTCGGCGAGCGGGACGCGCTCAGACCTTCACGCGCTGACGGCGCGACTTGTCGCCCCCGCGGCGGCGTCCCCGGAACAGCTCGAGCGCCCGGCCGATGCCGTGCCCGTACAGCGCGCGCACCTCGTCCGGCCGCGCGTTCTCCAGCAGCTCCTCGACCTCGTCCTCCTGGACGGCGACGTGCCGCAGGCGTGACTCCACCCGCTCCATGAACAGGGCGAAGAACATGACCACGAAAGGCACTGCGAACACGAACCAGACAGTCATAGTGTCGTCGATCCTCGCTCAGGTCGGTGCGGCCGGCGCGGACGATGCTCGCGTCCGGCGTGTCTTTCGGCCTCTACTTGTAGAGACGTCCGGGGCGGGGTTGAGGTTCAGTTGCGGCCCGTAGGCTAGCGGGGTGCCACCAGCCACCCGTCAACTACCCCGCGGTGACGCCGGCAAAACCGCGACCGCCCCGAGCACCTCGCTGGTGCGCCGCGCGCGCCGCATGACCCGGGTACTCGCCGAGGCCTTTCCGGACGCCCACTGCGAACTGGACTTCACCGGCCCGCTCGAGCTCGCGGTCGCCACGATCCTTTCCGCGCAGAGCACCGATGTCCGCGTCAACCTGACGACGCCGGCGCTGTTCCGTCGTTACCGGTCGGCCGCCGACTACGCGGGTGCCGACCGGCTCGAGCTCGAGGAGATGATCCGCTCGACGGGCTTCTACCGGAACAAGACCACCTCGCTCATCGGGCTCGGCACGGCACTGGTCGAGCGCTTCGACGGCGAGGTGCCCAACCGGCTCGACGACCTCGTCACGCTGCCCGGCATCGGCCGCAAGACCGCGAACGTCATCCTGGGCAACGCGTTCGGCATCCCCGGCATCACGGTAGACACGCACTTCGGCCGGCTCGTCCGCCGGTTCGGGTGGACCGAGGAGGAGGACCCGGTCAAGGTCGAGCACGCGATCGGCGCGCTGATCCCCAAGAAGGACTGGACGATGCTGTCCCACTGGGTGATCTTCCACGGCCGCCGCGTGTGCCACGCCCGCAAGCCCGCGTGCGGCGCCTGCGTGCTGGCGAAGGACTGCCCGTCGTTCGGCGCCGGCCCGACCGAGTTCGAGATCGCCGCGAAGCTGGTCAAGGGCGACGAGGCCGAGCACCTGATCGACCTCGCCGAGCGTGTCCGCAACGGCTACAAGCCCGGCCGGGGTGGCGTCGCGTGACGGGTGCGGCACGGTGGTCGATCGCGGGGCTCGTCCTGGTGGTGGCCGCCGTGATCGCGATCTGGCCGCGCCATGACGACCCGGCCCCGCGACCTGATGCGGCGCCGGCCCCCGACCTCGCGGCGGCCCGCGCGGACGCGGCGCTGCCGCCGTGCCCGGCGGCGTCCGGGACACCGGCCGCGGTGCCGGCGGACGCGCGTGTGCGGTGCCTCGCCGACGGGTCCCGGGTGGACCTCGCAACGGCGCTGGCCGGCGGGCCGGTGCTGGTGAACGTGTGGGCGACCTGGTGCGCCCCGTGCAAGGAGGAGCTGCCGCTGCTCGCCCGGTACGCCGCCGAGAAGGGCGCGGTGCCGGTCGTCGGGCTGGCCGTGCAGAGCACCCAGGAGGACGCGCTCGAGCTGCTCGGCTCGCTGCGGGTGCGGCTGCCGACGCTGGCCGACGCCGACGGGTCCGCCGGGCGCGCGCTGCGGCTGCCGGCCGGGCTGCCGGCGAGCTACGTCGTCGGCGCGGACGGCCGGGTGCGGCTGGTGTCGCGCCCTCGGCTGTTCACCTCGCTCGACCAGATCCGCACGGCGGTCGCGACGTACGGGGGAGCGGCGTGACGGACTTCGGCCCGCTCGTCGACCCCGCCGACGTGCCGCCCTGGATGTCCCGGCTGGTGAGCGCGACCCGGCACATCGACGTGAGCCTGTTCGAGGGGCTGGCCCCGCCCGTCGAGAACGCCCGCGACGCGGCGGTGCTGATCCTGCTCGGCGAGCACGAGGCCCGCGGCCCCGACGTGCTGTTGCAGCTGCGGGCCGACGGCGGGGGCGCGCACTCCGGTCAGGTCGCGTTCCCGGGCGGCTCGGCCGAGCCGGTCGACGCCGGGCCGGTCGGCACGGCGCTGCGCGAGGCGGTGGAGGAGACGGGGCTGGACCCGGCCGGCGTGCGGCCGGTCGCGCTGCTGCCGCGGCTGCACGTCCCGGTGTCGGGCTTCCACGTGACGCCGGTGCTGGCGCACTGGGCGCGGCCGAGCCGGGTGTGGGCGGTGGACCCGGCGGAGACCCAGGCGGTGGCCCGGGCCCCGCTGACCGACCTGGCCGATCCCGCGAACAGGTTCCAGTTGCGCCATCCGTCTGGTTTCCTTGGCCCGGCGTTCGCGTTGCCCGGCATGGTCGTGTGGGGTTTCACCGCGGCGCTGCTGGCCCTGACGCTGCAGGCGGGCGGGTGGGAACGGCCGTGGGACGGTACGGACATACGGGATCTTGACGCCGCATGGCGTTCAGTTGGCTCAGCTGTCGGGGAGGGTGACGGGTGAACTGGGTCGACCTGCTGGTGATCGGGCTGGCGGTGCTGGCCGCGATCTCAGGTGCGCGGCAGGGGGTGATCACGGCCCTGCCCGCGTTCCTCGGCGTGCTGCTGGGTGCCATCGCGG
This sequence comes from Actinophytocola sp., assembly GCA_035995025.1. Taxonomy (GTDB): domain Bacteria; phylum Actinomycetota; class Actinomycetes; order Mycobacteriales; family Pseudonocardiaceae; genus Actinophytocola. The sequence goes on along the minus strand of DASYKY010000062.1, from coordinate 133,957 downwards.
GCATCAAGATCGCGCCGCTGGTCGTGCAGTACATCGAGTCGACGCCCACCCGGGTCGCCTTCGCTGTGGCGATCTTCGTGCTGCTGGTCGCGCTGGGCGAGACGCTCGGCGTGTGGCTCGGACGCAGCATCCGGCAGCGCATCAACTCGCCGAAGCTGGCCGGCGTCGACAACGCGCTCGGCGCGATCGTGCAGGGCGCGGTCGTGTTCGTGGTGGCGTGGCTGATCGCGCTGCCGCTGGTGACCGTCGGCAACCTGCCGGGCCTGGCGTCGGCCATCCGCGACTCGACCGTGCTCGGCGGGGTCAACAGCGTGATGCCGCCGTCCGCGCAGAACCTGCCCGACGAGCTGCGCAGACTGCTGGACGTGTCGGGCTTCCCGGCCGCGGTCGACCCGTTCGACCGGACGCCGACGAAGGAGGTCGCGCCGCCGGACCCGAAGCTGCAGGCCAGTGCCGTGGTGCAGCGGGTGCGGCCGAGCGTGCTCAAGATCCACGCGAAGGCGCCGTCGTGCTCGCGGGCCCTGGAGGGCACGGGTTTCGTGATCGCCCCCGAGCGGATGATGACCAACGCGCACGTCGTGGCGGGCACGTCCGAGGTGACCGTCGAGACCGAGGGCGGCCCGTACGACGCGCGGGTCGTGCACTACGACCCGGAGACCGACGTGGCCGTGCTGGCGGTGCCCGGCCTGCCCGCGCCGGCGCTGCGCTTCGCCCCGCAGGCGGCGACGTCCGGCCAGGACGGCATCGTGCTGGGCTACCCGCTCGACGGCCCGTACACCGCGTCGCCGGCCCGGGTGCGCGACGAGATCAACCTGACGGGCCCGAACATCTACGACTCGAGCACCGTGACCCGCGAGGTGTTCACGCTGCGGGCCCAGGTGCGCAGCGGCAACTCCGGCGGCCCGCTGGTGGACACCCGCGGCCGCGTGATCGGCGTGATCTTCGGCGCGGCGGTGGACGAGTCGGAGACAGGCTTCGCCCTGACGGCGAACGAGGTCAAGCAGGAGCTGAAGGCCGCCCCGGACGAGTCCCGCGCGGTGGGCACCGGCAGCTGCGCCGCCTGACTCCGCCAGCCTGGCCATGCCCGCCTGACTCGCCCGCCTGACCATGCCCGCCTGACTTGTCAGCCTGACTTGTCCACAACGGACCGACTTGTCCACAAGTCGATCTTGCACCCTGTTCCCCGGGATCATTCCCGGTAGACTGGCCATGAGGGGTGCCCCCGGAGAGGGTGGGGGCTGCCTGGGTGTTGCCGGGCGGCGTTACGCGTTCGTGTGTAACGGTTTGCCGGTGGGGGTCGGCTAGCGTGACGCGGTCAGGAAGGTTGTCAGCACGCGGTTCGTGACCGCGGGGGCTTCCTGGTGCGGGTAGTGGCCGATGCCGTCCAGCAGCGTCGTCTCCACCGGGCCGTGGGCCCACCGCGCCGACGCGCGCACGGTGCCCGGCAGGATGCACGGGTCCGCCGCGCCGGACAGCTGCACCACCGGCACCGTGATCTCGCGCTGCATGGCCTCGGTGAACCGGCGGCCCTCGCCGCGCAGCTGCGCGCGCACCGCCCACCGGTAGTACTCCAGCGCGCTGTGTGCCGCGCCGCGGACGGTCATCGCCGAGCGGTAGCGGGCCGCCACGTCCGAGAATCCCGGTTGGACAGTCCACTCAGGACCAGACCAGCTGCGCATCAGCGTCTCGACGGTGGCCGCGCCGTCGCGGGTCAGCCAGCGTTCCGGTGCGATCGGCAGCTGCGCGCGGAACACGTGGCTGAGCGCGCGCGCCTGGTTGGTCGGCTTGCGGTGCAGTGCCGTGCGGCGGATCTCGTGCCGCAGCGCCAGCGGATGCGCCGCGGACACCGAACCGACCGAGCGCACGAGCCGCGGGTGCATCGCCGCGACCGTCCACGCCAGCAGGCCGCCCCAGGCGTGGCCGACCAGATGCGCGTTCTGCTCGCCGAGCGCCTTGATCAGCCCGCCGACGTCACCGGCGAGCGTCCACGCGTCGTACCCGCGCGGCGGCTTGTCCGAGTCGCCGTAGCCGCGCAGGTCCACCGCCACCGTGCGGAAGCCGGCGTCGGCGATCGCGGTCAGCTGGTGGCGCCACGTCCACCAGAACTCGCCGAACCCGTGCAGCAGCAGCACGAGCGGGCCCTCGCCGCTCTCGGTGACGTGCAGGCGGATGCCGTTCGCGTGCACGTCGCGGTGCCGCCATGGCCCGTCGAGGCGCACGGTCGACGGGTCGGGACGTACAGGCGCGGCGGTGCTCAGGGCGGTGTCCGATCAGGAGCGGCGCACGGCGTCGCCCGCCGCCGGCACGGGGGCGGTCTCCTGGCCGTCCTCGCCGCGGTGTGTCAGCGCGGCGACGGTGTCCTTCGTCGTCTCGATGGTCCGCTGGGGCGCGCGTACCGAGCGCACCTTGCGGTAGCCCATGAACGCGAACAGGGCCGCCAGCACGATGATCACGAAGAACACGCACAGGAAGCCGAGCCAGGGATGGGTCTCCCAGTCGAACATGTCGTTGAAGCCCAGTGCGAGCGCGATCAGGCCGAACGGGAGGAGCGGCAGCAGGACCGCGAGCGCGATGATGAAGAACAGGCTGCCGGTGAGGCCCTTCTTGACCTCCTTGGCGACCTCCGACCGCGCCAGCTCGATCTCGGCCCGGATCAGGGTCGACAGCTGCTGGGTCGCGTCCTTGACCAAGCTGCCGATCGACTGCCCGTTCGCCGCGCCGCTCGTCTCGTCGGACAACGGGATCGACGGGACGCGCGGCAGCCCCGTCCCGTTGCCGCTGTTGTCGTGCGCACTGGTCACGTGCGCCATCGTGCCATGTGCCGATCAAAGAGGCTGGCCGGGCACGCGGGTCATCCCGTACCGACCCCGAACAACACGCCGACGACGTAGGTCACCACCATGGTCAGCGCGCCGACGCCGACGTTGCGCACGATCGCCCGGCGCACCACCGCGCCGCCCAGCCGCGCGGAAAGCCACCCGGTGACCACGAGCCCGACGAGGACCGCGGCCGCGCACGTCCATACCCGCCACGCGACCGGCGGCAGCGAGATGGCCACGAGCGGCAGCAACCCGCCGCAGGTGAACGCGACCAGCGACGCCCACGCGGCGTGCCACGGGCTGGTCAGCTCGTCCGGGTCGATGCCGAGCTCGGCCTCGGCGTGCGCCTCGAGCGCGTCGTTCGCCGTCAGCGCGCGGGCCACCTCGGCGGCGAGGTCGGGGGGCAGGCCCTTGTCCTCGTAGATCCCGGCGAGCTCGCGTTCCTCCGCCTCGGGCATGGTCTCGAGCTCGTAGCGCTCGAGCCGCAGCGCCGCCTGCTCGGTGTCGAGCTGTGTGCTGACCGAGACGTACTCGCCGCCGGCCATCGACAGGGCGCCGGCCACCAGGCTCGCCACCCCGGCCACCACGATCGCCGTCCGGTTCGCCGTCGCACCCGCCACCCCGACCACGAGCCCGGCGACCGACACGATCCCGTCGTTCGCGCCCAGTACGCCGGCGCGCAGCCAGTTCAGCCGCTCGCCGAGGTTCCCGTGATGGTGTTCCTCGCCCGCGTGCTCGTCGGCGCTGAGCTCAGTCACCCGCTCATTGAACTACCGGTCGCAACGTGTGGCACCATGGCGCGACCTGTCACTCTGCTCTGGGGGAGCAAGACATGAAGAAATGGATCGTGTGCCTGATCGCCGGGCTCGCACTGTTGACGTTCAGCACCGGTGCCGCGAGCGACACCGCCATCCGTTGCGACGGCGAGCTGATGCTGCCGGGCGACACCTGCCAGTACACCAGCCGCACCGGTGAGGTCACGTCGGAGGAGTCCTACGACGAGGTGAAGAAGGGCACCGAGGCCGCGCACCACACGTTCGTCACCTGGGGCCGCTGGGCCATGCTGGGCGGCGGCCTCGCCCTGACCCTCCTGGCGATCTGGGGCATCGCCGCACACCGCCGCCGCGCGAAGAAGCAGGGTCCGACGACCGCCGACCTGTACTTCCAGCAACAGTCCGCGCAGGCGCCGCCCCACCCGGCGCAACAGCCCTACCCGGCGCCGCAGCAGGTCCAGCCGCAACAGCAGTACTCGCCGCAGCAGTACCGCCCGCAGCAGCCTTTCCCGCCCCGTCCGCCGCAGCCCCGGGGCAACCCGGTCCCACCGCCGGCGGAGAGCAACCAGGACTTCGGTCCCGGCTCCGGCGAAGACGTCACCCAGCGACTGCGCTGACCACGACCGGCGGCCCGGCCACTCGATCTGAGAGTGGCCGGGCCGCCGTCGTCTCGGTCACTCCTCACGCGGCGCGTCGGGATATGCGCCATGCCAGAGTTTCGCGCGAATTCAGGCGCATGAATTTCAGCACGATGGCCAGGATTTGTCATCAGTATTAGGGCATGTTTGGAGATACCCTGCCGGTGGCGTGGTAGATATTGGCAGGCGAAGCTGGAAATCCGATGCGCGAATGGCCCGAGTCGACCCTGTTGGGCGGCTTGAACGAAGCCGAGCGGTCGATGATCCTGACGGTCGGCACCGAGGTTCCGTATCGGGACGGAAAGCGCCTCATCACGCAGGGCTCCGACGATGATCACGCCTACCTGATGCTGCGCGGCATGGTCAAGGTCGCGGTGCGGGATCACAACGGTCGCTCCGCCCTGCTCGGCATTCGGCTCGCCGGAGACCTGGTCGGCGAGATGGGCGCTCTGGACGGGCCACCACGTTCCGCGGATGTCACCGCCAGCGGGGACATACTTGTCCGGGTTATTCGGGCGCCGGACCTTCGGGAATTGTCCCGGCGAAAACCCGACATCGCGTTGGGCATAACACGCATGATCGCCGGCCGGCTGCGCTGGGCGAACCAACGGCGGCTGGACTTCACGGCCCGGGATCCGCGTGCCCGGGTCGCGCGCATCCTCTACGAGGTCGTCCGGGCTTACGGGAGTTTTCGTCGAACGCATTGGGAACTGGGCGTCGAACTGACTCAGTCGGAGATCGCCTCCTTGGCCGCGACCGCATTGCGGACGATGGAGAAGGAGCTGCGGCGGCTGCAGGACGAGGGTGTGCTCGTCCGGCGCTACCGGGACATCCACGTGGTCGACCTGGACCTTCTTAAGCAGATCGCCGAGGTCTAGCCAATCCCGCACTCAGGCGGGTTGCGGTCACTCAACGTGCCCAATTATTGCAGCAACGTCATGTCCTATCACCCGAAAGGTCTAAGCAGTGGTTTCCGATGCACGATCAACACGGCGGCTGTGTATCGCTGTGGACGCGAAGGGTTACAGCACGCGCATCGACATCGACCAGCAGGAGTTGCAGCGCGCGATCGTCGCGGTGTGCGACGCGGCGGCCCGGGCCGCGGCCCTGCACCGCGATGCGTGGCACCGGCAGGGCACGGGTGACGGTGAACTGGCGGTGCTGCCCGCGGAGGAACAAGAAGACGTGGTGGTCGACCACTACGTCCGTGAGCTCGTCGCCGAGCTCGACCGGTACAACGGACGGCTGCTCCCGAGCGCCCGGCTCCGGCTGCGAGTCGCCATCCACTTCGGCCGGCTGTCGAAGGGAAGCATCGGCCATGCCGGGCCGGCCCCGATCGCTGTCGCGCGCCTGGTCGACTCGGCGATCCTGCACGCGGCACTGGCGGCGGCGCCGGGCGCGGATCTCGCGCTGCTGGTCTCCGCGCCCGTTTTCGACGACACGATCGCCACGTTGGGGACGACGCTGCGGCCGGTCGACTTCCGGCGGGTCAGGGTCACGCACAAGGAGTTCTCCGAGGACGCGTGGCTCTGGGTGCCCGGCCACGATGCGCACACCCTGCCGCTCGGCGGCGAGGTCACGGCGGCGGCCCCCGGTGGGTCACCTCCCGCCGAGCCCCGGTTCCGTGCCGCGCCACCGTCTCGTGGTCCAGGCGGCGCGGCAGAAGACGGCTCGCCCGTCGTGCACAACACCTTCCAGGGCCGGGTCGATGCGCCGGGCGCGGTCTTCGGGATGAGCTTCGGTGGTGACCGGTGACAGCGGGGGAGGTCGAGGAGGCCGAACCGGCCTCGCCGGAACCGACGACGCCCGACGACGCCGGTGACGGTGCCCGTGACGGTGCCCGTGACGAGGCCCGTGACGGTGCCCGTGATGAGGCCCGCGCCAAGCCGGCGGAGGAACCGCGTGCGGAGCCCCGGAAACAGGGTGCCGAATTCGACGCCGGGGAACTGAAGAACATCCGCCACGCGTTCCACGTCCACAACTCCTTCTACGCCGAGGTCAACGCCGAGGGGGCGACCTTCGGCGCCGCGGGCGAGGAACGAGGTGTCTCGACAACCAGAACGGGCGTGCTGGAACCGAACCGGGTGAGCAGGACACTCGACGGCTTCGTTCGTCCGCCCGGGTACGCAGACGCCCTCGAACTGCTTCGAGAGCACCGGATTCTCGTCCTCGTCGGAGCCGAGGGAGCCGGCAAGAAGGCACTCGCGCTGCACCTGCTCCGGGTGGTGTGCGGGGAGCGGGCGCAGCTCCACGCGGCGTCGCCCGCACGCAGCCTGGGACAGCTCGCCGCGCTCACGTTCGCCGGGGGGACGGGCTACCTCGTGGCGGACCACATGGGCTCGGCGGACGACGTCGCGGTGCGGCGGTTCGATGCCGACCAGCTCCGCGACCGGGTGTGCAAACAGCAGGCCTGCCTCGTGCTGACGACGACCTCGCGCAAGCTCGGCCCGCGCTACCTGCCGTCGTACGCCTTGCTCGTCGAACCCGCCGACCCGGCGGAGGTGCTGCACGGTCACCTGCGCGATGCGGACGTCGCACCGGACGTCCTCGCCACGGCCGAGGAGTTCGTCCGGAACGAGCATCGGCCGAAGGAGATCGGCATCCTGGCACGACGGCTGGTGGCGAGTCCGTCCACTGCCGTGGAGTCCATGCGGGACGTTCCCGGCAAGCAGGTGGCCGCGTGGTTCGATCGGCCGGTCAAGACCCGCGAGCTGGTGTCGATAGCCGCGCTCGCGATCAGCGGGAGCCAGCCGGAGTCCACACACGACGCGCTGGTGCGGACGCTGCGGATGCGGATCGAGGCGGCGCGGGAGGCTCGGGAAGCCGCTCCGCACGTGCCGTGGGCGGACGAGATCTTCGAACAGCGGACGCGGGCCGGTGAGCTCGTCGTGGTGAGCGGCGAGGGCCGGCCCGACGAAGATCCGGACGAGGACGGCTGGCTGTCCGGGCGGTGGGTGCGGTTCCGGCACGCCGAGTACCGCGAGCTCGTACTGGGTGAGCTGCATGAGCGATACGACGACCAGCTGTGGAGCCCGGTCCGCACCTGGGTGTGCGACCTGTGCCGTATCGACCCCAGGGAGGAGATCCAGAGCGGCCTCGCCGCCGCACTCGCGATCCTCGCCCGGCACAACTTCATGCACGTCCGGACGACGTTCCTGGCGCCATGGTCGAACGGCAGCGCACCCGAACGCATGACCGCGGCCATGGTGCTCTGGTTCATGAGCGAGGACGACCGCCTCGCACCCGTTGCGCTGCGCACCGCACTGGAGTGGGGCGAGAACAACGGCCTGCTCCGAGGCGTCACGTCGGCGCTCGCGCTGAGCGGTCCGCTCGGTGTCCGTTTCATGGACGAGGCCATGCGCCGGCTGTGCTTCCTCTCGTTGCGTGCGAAGCGGATCGGCGTCGTCGCGCGTGCCGCGGTCGGGCTGCTGCTCGGCGTCGCGGTTGACGACGGCCCGGCGGCGACGGGCCAGATGCTGGCCATCGTGGCGGAGGAGCTGACTCGCGCGACCCGGCGGGGCTCGGCATCGGACGACCCCGCCGACTCCTACGTCACCGAGGGCCTGCTCGACGACGACGAGGACGACCATGCGGACGACGACCCCGACCAGGAGCAGTACGAACGCGGGTGGAACGGGCGGGTCGCCGGCGCGGCGCGATCCCTCGTGCTCGCGGTGCTCGAGGCGGAACAGCAGGACGTCCCGCAGCCGGTGGCCGCCAAGATCCTTTGTCAGCAGCCCGAGCATGCCGAGGTCCTCGGCACGCTGTGGGCCGAAGCTCTGTGCAGCGCTCCGCACCGGCTGGCCGCCATCGAGGCGCTGCGCCGCACCCTGGTTGCGCTCGAGCACGAACCGGAGGCCATTGATGCGGTCGCCCGGCTGGGCAGCGCGATCTACACCGCCATGCCGCACCCCCATCGCCCGTTGCGCACGGCCGAGCTGTTGCGTGCGATGACCACGCCGAAGCGGGAGACCGAACGGCCTGCGCAGGACCTCGTCTCCACCCTTCTCGCCGCGCTGAACGCCGCGGTCCCCCGACCCGTCCGGAGCTGATCAGGATGTCCGACAACGCCAACTTTCCCGTCGTCGAGGAACGGCCGCTCGACGCCGCCGTGTGCGGCTGGCTCGGCCGCAGCCGCAGTCTGAGCGACCTGCCGCGGCACATTCCCGGCACCATCCCGGTGTTCGAGGTGCGCGACGGCTACGTCGCCTTCCGCGAGCGGCGTCATTTCGCCAAGCGAGAAGACCTCGTGGTCAACGCGATATCGGTGAGCATCGTCGACGTTCGGCCGCGAACGGTCACGGTCGAGCTGCCGGTGCCGTCGCGGAGCGCGGCCGACGACTTCGTGCTGCTCGTCGACTTCCGGTGCGAGGTTCGCGATCCCGAGCAGGTCGTGGCTGCCGGTCTGCGCGACATGGCCGGCCCGCTGCGGCACTACCTGAGCCGCGACGTCAGCCTCACCCAGCTCGGGGTCCAGCACTCGGTCGAGGAGATCAACATCGTCCGGGACAAGCTGTCGGCCCGGGTCGACGCCTACACCCGGCTGCGCCAGCCGCACGTCGAGGGGATGTCGGTCGAACTGGCCGGCATCCGGGTCATCACGCCGCATGCGCTGGCCAAGCACGAGCGCGTCATGCGGGACACGCGCTGGCAGCAGGACCAGGAGGTCCTGGAAGGCGTGGGCGAGGATCGCAACGCGGCACGGTTGCGGCCCTACTTCGAGGACGGCCCCGCCGCGGTCGCCGGTCTGAGCGCCGCCCGCGACCGGCTCGATCTCGACGCCGCGGTCAACCGCGAGTACGCGATGGTCGCCGAGCAGCGCAAACAGCTGATCGAGCTGCTCAAGACCATGCCCGAGGAGCAGTGGCACACGGTCGCCGTGGACACCCAGGCCCTGGTCGGCACCTTGGTTCAGCAGCTGGTCGGCCGGCAGAACGGGAACCAGCCGGAGCTCGAGAACGGCGGTGGGCGTGACCAGCTCGAACGGTGACCGCGAGGAACCGGCGCCGGAGGGACCGCAGAAGGCGGGTCATCAGGAGGAGGACCGCACCGACGTCCTCGACCAGCCGGGCCTGAGCCTGCTGCCGAACGACCACCCCCTGCCGGACGACCGCCGGCACCGGCTCGGCCGGGGACTGCGCTGGCTGGCCGGTGTCGACGAAAAGCTGCTCGCGTGGGTGCCGGCGGAACGTGCGCGGTACACGGCGCTCGGCGGCGTGGTGCTCGGCACCGCGACCATCGCGGCGTTCTCGATGTCGATGGCCCTCGCCGAGGTGCTGGGCGGCTTTCACGTGCTGACGCTGGTGCCCGTGCTGATCTGGGGCGTCTTCATCGCCAACCTCGACCGGTGGCTGGTGTCCTCGTCGAACGGCGGCTGGTGGGGCCGCCGGCTGGCGCTGTTGCTGCCACGCTTCCTGCTGGCGTTCGCGTTCGGTGTGGTCATTGCCGAACCGCTGGTGCTGCGGGTGTTCGAGACGGCCATCGAGGAGCACGTGCACCAGGCGCGGGCGCACCAGGTCGAGGCGCTGGAGAGTGCCCTGACACGGTGCAACCCGGAACCGAACGCGGACGAGGCGGCAAGGGCGGCGGCGCGCGGCCCGGACTGCGCGACCCACCAGCTGGGTCTGGACACCAAGTTCGCTGCTGTGCGGGCCGACCTGACGTCCAAGCGGCAGACGGAGAAGGCGCTCGACTCGACGGTGCAGGCCTGGGGCAGGGAACAGGCGAGACGCGACACCCTGGCGAGCAACGAATGCGCGGGCACCAAGGCGCCGGGGACCACCGGAAAGGCGGGCCGCGGGCCGGAGTGCAGGCAGCGGGAGCAGGAGGCGGCCGGCTACCGGGCGTCCCATCCCGTGGCCGGGCAGGAGGCGAAGCTCGACGACGTCCGGGACGACATCCGGGACCTCGAGGCGACGCTCAACTCGACGCAGCAGAACTACGAAGGCGACCGCACGAGTGCCATCCAGGGGAAGGTTTCCGAACTTCGGGACAGCCACGGCGCGATCGGCCTGCTGGAGCGATTCGCCGCGCTCGACGAGCTGACCTCGTCCAGTGCCTTCCTCGCGACGGCGAAGTGGTTCATCCGGATCTTCTTCATCGCGATCGACTGCCTGCCGGTTCTGGTGAAGTTCCTCAGCGGCCAGACGTACTACGACACGCTCGTCGAGCAGCATTCGCAGAGCGCGATGTCGGTGTACGGGCAGAGCGTTCGCACCATGGAAGGGTCACTGATCAACGACCTTCGCAAGCGTCAGCGCCAGAACGACGACCGGGCGTACCTGGCGCGATCCGTGGCCGACCACGAGCGCCGTGTCCAGGAAGCGAAGCTCGACGTGGAGCTCGACCGGCAGGTGACCCTGCTGGCCGAACAGCTCCGCGACGGCGGGCGACCGGGCAACAACGGGAGCCCCGCGATGCACGACTCACTGAACTGATCTCGACCGGGGGGACCTGGCCGCCTCGCGTCCGCACGCGAGGCGGCCAGGCCGGGCCTACTCGTCCGAGCCGGTCTTGTTCAGGCCGGCGGAGATCAGGTCCATCACCGACGAGTCGGCCAGCGTGGTCACGTCGCCGATCTCGCGGTTCTCGGCCACGTCGCGGAGCAGGCGGCGCATGATCTTGCCCGAGCGCGTCTTCGGCAGCTCCGGCACGACCATGATCTGCCGCGGCTTCGCGATGGGGCCGATCTCCTTCGCCACGTGGTCGCGCAGCCGCTTCAGCGCCTCCTCGCCGGACGCCTCGTCCTGCCCGATGCCGCCGCGCAGGATCACGAACGCGACGATGCCCTGACCGGTCGTCGCGTCGGTCGCGCCGACCACCGCCGCCTCGGCGACCGTCGGGTGCGACACCAGGGCCGACTCGACCTCGGTGGTGGAGATCCGGTGCCCGGACACGTTCATCACGTCGTCGACCCGGCCCAGCAGCCAGATGTCGCCGTCGGCGTCGTACTTCGCGCCGTCGCCGGCGAAGTAGAAGCCCTGGTCGGCGAACCGCGCCCAGTACGTCTCCCGGTACCGCTCCTCGTCGCCCCAGATGCCGCGCAGCATCGCCGGCCACGGCTGGTCCAGCACCAGGTACCCGCCGCCGCCCTTGCCGACCTCGTCGCCCTGGTTGTCGACGATCTTCGCGGTGATGCCCGGCAGGGGCCGCTGGGCCGACCCCGGCTTCGCGGCGGTGACCCCGGGCAGCGGCGAGATCATGATCGCGCCGGTCTCGGTCTGCCACCACGTGTCCACGACCGGCGTGCGGTTGGCGCCGATGTGCTCGCGGTACCAGATCCACGCCTCCGGGTTGATCGGCTCGCCGACCGACCCGAGCACGCGCAGCGAGGACAGGTCGAACTTGTCGGGGATGTCGTTGCCCCACTTCATGAACGTGCGGATCAGCGTCGGCGCCGTGTAGTAGATGGAGACGCCGTACTTCTGCACGATCTCCCAGTGCCTGCCCTCGTGCGGGGTGTTCGGCGTGCCCTCGTAGACCACTTCGGTCACGCCGTTCGCGAGCGGCCCGTACACGATGTAGGAGTGCCCGGTGACCCAGCCGATGTCCGCCGTGCACCAGTACACATCGGACTCCGGCTTCACGTCGAACACGTTGCGGTGCGTGTACGCCACCTGCGTCAGGTAGCCGCCCGAGGTGTGCAGGATGCCCTTCGGCTTACCGGTCGTGCCGGACGTGTACAGGATGAACAGCGGGTGCTCGGCGTCGAAGAACTCCGGCGTGTGGGTGTCGGACTGGCCGTCCACAGTGTCGTGCCACCACAGGTCGCGGCCGTCGGTCCACTCGACGTCGATGTCGGTGCGCTTCACGACCAGCACGTGCTCGATCGTGGGTGTGCGGGCGACCGCCTCGTCGACGGCGGTCTTGAGCGGGGCGGGCTTGCCGCGCCGGTACTGGCCGTCGGCGGTGATCACGAGCTTGGCCTCGGCGTCGTCGATCCGGGACCGCAGCGCCTCGGCGGAGAACCCGCCGAACACCACGCTGTGCGTCAGGCCCAGCCGCGCGCACGCGAGCATGGAGAAGATCGCCTCGGGCAGCATCGGCATGTAGATCGCCACCCGGTCGCCGGACTTCAGACCCAGCGACAGCAGCGCGTTCGCGGTCTTGGCGACCTCGCGCTGCAGGTCGGCGTAGGTGATCGTGCGGCCGTCGCCCGGCTCGCCCTCCCAGTGGATCGCCACCCGGTCGCCGTTGCCGGCCTCCACGTGCCGGTCGACGCAGTTGTAGGCGACGTTGAGCCTGCCGCCGACGAACCACTTCGCGAACGGCGGGTTCGACCAGTCGAGCACCTGGTTCCACTCGGTGTCCCAGTGCAGGTCGCGTGCCTGCTCGGCCCAGAACGCCTCGCGGTCGGCGTCCGCCCGCTCGTAGAGGTCCGCCGTGGCGTTGGCCTGCTGGGCGAACTCCTCGCCGGGCGGGAAGGTCCGGCTCTCCGTCAGCAGGTTGTCCAGCGTCGGGCCCTGGTCGGTCATGATGTGGATCCTCTCGACCCAGAGATGCAGTTGCTTGCCTTGTGCTATCACACGTGGCGACGGCACGCATAGAGGTCCAGACCACGCGGCAGTACTGCCACGACCGGATGTCACCCGGTAGGGTCCGGTGCCGTGACTGACCCGCTGGCGCCGCTGCTGGAACTGCCGGGTGTCTCCGACGCCGTGCACGCCGCCCGCGAGGCGGTCGACGAGGTCCACGGGCATCCGGCGAACCGCCGCGGCTGGCCCGCGACCGCCGCGGAGGCGTCCGTGCGGGCCGCCCGCGCGTCCGCCGCGCTGGACGGCGGCGACCCGGAGATCCCGGCGGCCGGCGACGTCGAGGAGCCGCACCTGGCGGGCGCGCTGCGCATCGCGGAGTCGCTGGGCACGCTCGTGCCGATCTGGCAGCGTGCGCCGATGCAGGCGCTGGCCCGGTTGCACGTGCTGGCCGCCACGGACCTGGTCCCGGACGAGGAGCTAGGCCGGCCCCGGCCGACCCGTGGCGTGACAAGGAGACTCGACCTGCTCGGCGACATCGTCGCCGGCGGCACGTCCGTGCCGGGCGCGGTGCTCGTCGCGGTCGTGCACGGCGAGCTGCTCGCGCTGTCCCCGTTCGGCACCGCGAACGGCGTGGTGGCCCGTGCCGCGGCCCGGCTGACCACGATCGGCACGGGCCTGGACCCGAAGGGCCTGGTCGTGCCGGAGGTGTTCTTCCTGCGCCGGTCGGACCGGTACGCGGAGGCCGCGGCCGGCTTCGCGACGGGCACCGACGAGGGCCTGGCCGACTGGATCCTGCTGTGCTGCGAGGCCGTCGAGGCGGGCGCCCGCGAGGCGACGAGCATCGCCGAGGCGGTCCTGGCGCGCTGAGCTGCGTCTTCACCGGCTCTCGAGCGCTTCTCGTGCCGCCGCGCACAGCATCGGTGTCGCGAGTCCCCTTCCTCGCTGTGTGTGGACGGGATCCCACGGGCGGGCCGAGATTCCTAGCGTCTCGGCCCGCCACCCGTGTCAGGGCAGGAAGTCCTCCACGAGTGGGAGCACGAGGTCCGCGCGGCGGACCAGGTCCATGTGCGTGCAGCCGGGCAGGACCGCGAGCCGCGCGTCGGGGATCAGCTCCCGCATCTGCGCCGCGTGCTCGATGCGCACGAAGTCCTTGTCCCCGATGACGAGCAGCACGGGCGAGCGCACCGACCCCAGGTCCGCCGCCGACCAGTCGAGCCGCTGCGGCAACGCCGACGCCTTGGCCGCGAAGGCCTCGAACCCACCGGGATCCGGCGCGACGGCCACGTAGGCGTCGTGCATCTCCCGGAAGTCGTCCTCGGTCGGCAGCCGGTCGGACGTGGCGTCCATGGCGAAGATCTCCGGGTGGTACCCGTCCGCGCGGAAATGCACGGCGGCGGCCACCACCCGCCCGGACCGTTCCGGGTGCCGCATGGCGAACTGCAGGGCGACGAGCCCGCCGAGGCTGAACCCGAAGAGGTCGGCCCGCTCGATGCCCAGCTCGTCGAGCACCCCGGCCACGTCGTCGGCGAGGTGTTCGAGCGCGAACTCCCGCTCGACGTCCGCCGTCCGCCCATGCCCCTGCAGCTCGATCGCGACGACCTGCCGCTGCGTGGCCAGCCGGGGAAGCATGGCGGCGAACGTCAGCTCGATGGTCAGCAACCCGCCGTGCAGCAACACGAGCGGCTCGCCGGCCCCGTGCAGCTCGTAGTAGACGTCCAGCCCGTTCACGTGCGCGTAGCTCATCGGGTCCCTCCGTTGCGGTAGGCAATCTCCACCTACCCGTCGAACGACCCCGCGCGCAATCGACAACCGGCCCTCAGACCGTGGCGCGCACGGCCATGAGGGCCTTGCGCACGTGTCCGTTCGTCTCCGCCAGTGCCTCGGCGGCCTGGGTCGCGTCGACGCCGGAGAGCAGGTGGACCAGGGCCACCTTCAGGTCGCCGTGTGCCTCGTCCAGCGCCTCGGAGCACTCGTGCATGTCCAGGCCCGTCGCCTCGCGGAGGATGCGCAGCGTGCGGCCGCGCAGCTTCGCGTTCGAGGCGCGCATGCTGACCATCAGGTTCGAGTACGTACGGCCGAGCTTCACCATGACCGCCGTCGAGAACGCCGTCAGCACCAGCTTCTGCGCGGTGCCCGCCTTCATCCGGGTCGAGCCGGCGATCGCCTCCGGGCCCGTGTCGACCTCGATCAGCACGTCGATGTCGGACAGGCCCTCCGCGTGCGGGTTGGAGAAGACCAGACCGGTGCGCGCACCCAGCGCGCCGGCCGCCCGCAGCGCGCCGAGCACGTACGGGGTCCGGCCGGACGCGGTCAGGCCCAGCACGAAGTCGCCGGGCTTGGCCGACCGGGCGAGCTCCGCGGCACCGCCCTCGTCGTCGTCCTCGACGTCCTCGCGGGCGCTGCGCAGGGCCGAGTTCCCGCCCGCGTGGTGCACGACGAACCACTCGGCGGGCGCGTTGTACGTCGGCGCGAGCTCGGCGGCGTCGAGCGCGGCCATGCGGCCCGACGTGCCGGCGCCGACGTAGTGCACCCGGTGCCCGGTCCGCAGCGCCTCGGCCGCCCAGTCGACGGCCGTGGCGAGCGCGGGCAGCGCGGCCGCGACCGCGTCCGGCACCAGCCGGTCCTCGGCGTTGATCGACCGCAGGAGGTCCAACGTGGACAGCAGGTCCAGGTCGGACGTGCGCGGGTTCCGCCGCTCGGTCGGCGAGTCGACGTGAACCGCCTGGCGCGGCACTGTCACGGTTGCCTCCCCCAAGGTCACTTGCCGGTCTCCCGCGCCTTGCGGCGACCGTCGTGGCGGGTCTCCAGGCGGTGGGAGCCCACCGCGCCCCGGGTCTCGTCGAGCGCCTTCATCGAGTCGGCCAGATGACGCTGGGCCACCCCGATGAACAGGCAGTCGATCACCGTGAGCTGGGCGATGCGGCTGGCCATCGCGCCCGAGCGGAACGTGGTCTCGCGCGCGGCGGTGGTCAGCACGAGGTCGGCCACCTCGCTGATCGGTGCGGTGGGGAAGTTCGTCAGCGCGACCGTCGTCGCGCCCGCGCGCCGGGCCTCGCGGAGGGCCTCGACCGTGTCGGCGGTGGAGCCCGTGTGCGAGATGGCGACGGCGACGTCGCCCCTCGCGAGCACGGCCGCCGACGTCAGCATGATGTGGGTGTCGCTCCAGGCGAAGCTGATCCGGCCGATCCGGTGCAGCTTCTGCTGGAGGTCCGCGGCGACGAAGGCGCTCGCGCCGACGCCGTACACGTCCACCCGGTTGGCCCCCGCCAGCGCGGCGACGACCTTCTCCAGCACCTCGATGTCGAGCTGCGCGGCGGTCTCCTCGACGGCGCGGGCGTCGGCGAAGGTGACCTTGCCGACGACGGTGCCGAGGTCGTCCTCCGGCGCGATCTCGCCGCCGAGGTCGCGCTCGGCGTGCACCTCGGACCGGGCCGTGTCCGCGGCCAGGGCGATGCGCAGCTCGGGGTAGCCCCCCACGCCGATGGCCTTGCAGAACCGGGTGACAGTTGTCTCGCTCGTACCGGCCGCTTCGGCGACCTCGGTGATGCTTCTCCGGGCAACCGTTGACGGACTGTCCAGCACAACCTTGGCGACGCGCTGCTCCGCGCGGGCCAGACCGGGCAGCAGCGACCGGATGCGAACCAGCGGACTTGACTCAGTGTGTTGTGTGGTCATAACACTCGCGCTCACGTGGGAAACTTACTAACAGGCCCTTGGTACAACAAGACGGCAGCCGCTGTCTGGTGACAACGCTACCCAACAGTGGTGGAAACTTCCTGTTTCGTCGTGCTAGCTCAACATCGGAATCGACGTTGAGGGGGAGGTTGTTAGCGTTTCAACCAGCGCTAATTTCTCATCGTGACCTGAGCTGCCAGCCGTCTGCCTGGAGTTTGTGGGGTTCTTTCTCACCGTTGAGGAGCGTGCGACCACCGTCCGTGACTGTGAGCGCATCCAGGAAAATTCCTCGCCCGGTGTACCGGGTGTCGGTAGTGAACCGCCAGCGCAGCGTGATCTCCGCAGCGTGCGGTATGCGTACATCGACGTTCCACCAGCTTCGGGGGCCCGATCCGGACAGCGAATTGACCGTTTCGCCCGGTGCGCCGGGTCCCGTGACGTTCATCGGAAGTGCCGTCCAGGACGTCCCGTCGGTGCTCGCCTCGACGACCAAAAAATCTGTGGACTCGGAGTCGACGAACGCGTCGAAGTTCACTCGAACGGGACTGTCCGGTTGCAGGGCGACAGTGGTCAGCGTCGCCTGGGAGGCGTCCCCGATGCCCGAGTACCACGCGTCCCGGCCCACCTCCGGCCGCACCGCGAGCGCCTTGGCGAGCCCGGTGCACAGCGTCTCGCGGGCGATGTTGATCGAGCCCCAGTCCCGGCTCGGGTGCACGCGGTTGGTCAGCAGGATCGCGAACGACCGCGACGCCGGGTCGATGACGAGGTCCGTGCCGGTGAACCCGGTGTGCCCGGCCGTGCGCGGACCGGACAGACCGCCCATGTACCACATCTGGTTCAGCTCGAACCCGAAGCCGTGGTCGTCGCCGGGGAAGCTCTGGTTGTGGTTCGTCAGCATCGCGGTGACGGTGCTCTCGCGCAGGATCCGGTGCCCGCGGTAGGTACCGCCGTTGAGGATCGTCTGCGCGAGCACCGCCATGTCGTCCGCCGTGGAGAACACGCCGGCGTGCCCGGCGACGCCGCCGAGCGACCAGGCGTTCTCGTCGTGCACCGAGCCGCGGACCATGCCGCGCGGCGGGGCGGCCTCGTACTCGGTCGCCGCGATCCGGTCCAGCTTGCTCGCCGGCGGGTTGTAGCCGGTGTCGACCAGGCGCAGCGGCCGGGTGATCCGCTCGGCCACGAGCCGGTCGAGCGTCTTGCCGGTGAGCCGCTCGACCATGACGCCCAGCGTGATCAGGTTCAGGTCGGAGTACTCGTACGTGCTGCCCGGCGGGTTGTGCGGCGCGACGTCCATCACGGCCGCGATGCGCGAGGGCACGTCCGGGTAGGCCGACCACAGCGGTAACCACGACACCAGCCCAGACGTGTGCGTCAGCAGCTGCGCGACGGTGATGGACTCCTTGCCGTTGACGCCGAACTCGGGCAGGTAGGTCGCCACCGGCGCCTGCGCGTCGACCCGGCCCGACTCGACGAGCTGCATCACGATGATCGAGGTGAACAGCTTCGACACCGACGCCATGTCGAAGATCGTGTTTGTGCGCATCGCCACCTTGTCCGCGTCGGGCAGCTCGGTGCCCGCGGCGTCGGCGTAGCGCAGCGCGTACCCGGCGGTCGCCCGCTTCACCACGACGCCGTCGTGCGCGAGCAGGCTGACCGCGCCCGAGAACAGCGGGTGGCCGGTGGCCGGGTCGGCTCTGGTCCAGCCGTCGATCCGGTCCACCGCGGCGTCGACCGGCGCCGGGTCGAGGCCGGCGGAGTGCGGCGAGCCCGTGCGCAGGACGGTTCCCGCCGGGGCGTAGCCCTCCTGCGGCCGGTCGAAGCGGCCGGTCACGCCGTCGCCGTGGCGTGGCTCGGCGCTCGCCGTCGCGCTCGCCGTCGTGGTGACGGTCGCGAGCACGGCGAGTGCGAGTACGGACAGCGCGGTTCGCCTGAACATGGCCACCTCGATGTAGTCACCGGTAGATGAGATACCGCTCCCGTAGCTTCGCGAAAGCCGCGAGCTCGGCCCGCCAGGCGCCGACGACCTCGTCGACCCCGGCACCCGCGTCGACCATGGTGCGCAGCCGGTCGGAGCCGGAGAGCTTGTCGATGTAGTTGTCCGGCCGCCAGCCGAACACGTCCGGGTGCGCCTGCTTCGCGGTCACGATCATGGTGACCGCGGTCCGGATCGCGTCGGCCCGCCGCTCGTCGGTGATGTGCAGCTGGACGCCGCCGCAGGTCTCGTCCACCCACTTGGAGAACGTGGGCACGAAGTAGTGCTCGCGGAACCGCACGCCGGGCAGGCCGGCCGCGTTGAGCGCCTCCGCCCAGTGCCAGTCGATCCCGGGCGCGCCGATGATCTCGAACGGCCGGGTCGTGCCGCGGCCCTCGGAGAGCACGGTGCCCTCGAACAGGCACGTGCCCGGGTAGGCGAGCGCGGTCTGCGGGGTCGGCATGTTCGGGCTCGGCAGGACCCACTGCAGGCCCGTCTCGGAGAACAGCTCGTCGCGCCGCCAGCCCGCGAGCCGCACCACCTCCAGGCTCTCCAGCCGGCCACCGGCGTCCTCGGGCAGGAACTCGGCGTCGAAGAGCCGGGCGAGCTCGCCGACGGTCATGCCGTGCTGCTGGACGATCGGCTTGCGGCCGACACCGGACGCGAAGGCCGGGTCGAGCACCGGGCCGAACGGGCGGCCGCCGACCGGGTTGGGCCGGTCGAGCACGACGACGGCAGTGCCGGTGAGCACGGCCGCGTGCATGGCCGTGTACAGGCTCCAGATGTAGGTGTAGAAGCGTGCGCCGACGTCGGCGATGTCGAACACCAGGGTGTCGATGCCGGACTTGGTGAACAGCCCGGCGAGCTTCTCGGCGGTCGCGCCGTACGCGTCGTACACCGGGATCTGGGTGCGCGGGTCGAGGTAGTCGCCCTCCGAGCCGCCGGCCTGTGCGGTGCCCCGGAAGCCGTGCTCCGGGCCGAACACGGCGGTCGGCGTGAGGCCGGCGGCGACCATCGAGTCGACGACGTGGGTCTGGTCGCGCAGCACGCCGGTCGGGTTCGTGAGGACACCCGGCTTGCGGCCGCGCAGGTGCGCCCAGCCGTCCGCGGCGAGCAGGTCGGCGGCGGGCGTCACGCGTCCCACGGAGTCGCCGTGGTTGACCGGGCCCGGCTCGGCGCTCGCCGGGCTCGCGGCCGCGACGGTCAGCGCCGGGGCCGCGAGCGCGGACGCGGTCAGGAAGCTGCGCCTGCTTACCACGTCAGCCCCGTCCCGAAGGGGTACAGGATCGTGGCGGGGTCGTCCCCGGCCGGGACGTCCACCGGCAGCGTGCCGTGCGGCGACGCCTCGCCGTAGAGGACCTTCGCCAGCGACTCCATCGAGACCGCCCGCCAGCTGTAGGTCGCGAGCCAGGTGGGCGCGTCCACGAAGCCCGCGTCGTACGGGATCTGGCTTGCCACGGCCACGACCGGCTTGCCCGTCGCGAGCAGCGCGCTGACGAGCGCCCGCTGCTGCGGCCTGCCGGACAGGTTGTTGGTCAGCACCACCGTCACGTCGTTCTGGTTCGCCGCCGCAACGGTCTGGTCGATGGTCGCCTGGGTGGGACTCAGCCCGGTCGGCAGCGCGGTCGCGGCCGAGCCGCGCCGGTTCATGCTGTCCCGCAGCCACTCCGGGCTGCGGTTGGTGATCACCGTGTCGCCGACGCCGGTGACCAGGACCTTCGCCGGGGCGCCCGCGAACGGCAGCAGGTTCGCGTCGTTGCGCACGACCGTCGTGGTGCGGTCGCTGATCTGCTGGATCGCGCCGAGGTGCGCCGGCGTGCCGACGGTCCGGTCGACCTTCTTCTCGTCGACGAACGGATGGGTGAGGATGCCCCGCTTCAGCTTGAGCTTGAGGATCCGCAGCACGCTCTCGTCGATGCGCTGCTCGGTCAGCCGCCCGCTGTCCACCGCGGCGCGCACCGCGTTGATCGCGACGTCCAGGTTCGGCGGCATGAGCAGCTGGTCGACGCCCGCCTCGAGCGCCATCACCGGGATCTCCTCGGGCGGGAAGACGTTCGCGCCGCCCATGCCGAGCGCGTCGGTGACGACCACGCCGTCGTAGCCCAGCTCGTTGCGCAGCAACCCGGTCATGATCGGCTTCGACAGCGTGGCCGGCACGCCGGTCGCATCGAGGCTGGGCACCTCGATGTGTGCGGTCATGATCGAGTCGATGCCGGCCTGGACCGCGGCACGGAACGGCGGCAGGTCGAACTCGCGCCACTCGGCCTCGGTGCGGTCGATGATCGGCAGGCTGGTGTGGCTGTCGGTCGCCGCGTCGCCGTGGCCAGGGAAGTGCTTGGCCGCCGAGGAGACGGTCTGCGCCAGCTTCTTGCTGCCGCGCTGGTAGCCGTCGATCTCGGCGGTGACGAGGCTGCTCGCGAGATCCGGCTTCGAGGAGAAGCTGCGGGCGCCGATGACCGGGTTCAGCGGGTTGGAGTTGACGTCCGAGTCCGGCGCGAAGTTCTGGTTGATGCCCATCGCGCGCAGCTCGGCCGCGTTGACGGTGGCGAGCTTCTTGGCGTCCGCGGTGCTGCGCCCGGCGCCGATCGCCATGCTCGCCGGATACTCCGTCGCGGGCGACTCGAGCCGGGTGACGTTGCCGCCCTCCTGGTCGATCGCGACGATCAGCGGGAGATGCGTGTTGTGGCCGACCGCGGCGCGCTGCAGCCCGTTCGAGAACGCGGCGAGCTGGCGGGGACTGTCGACGTTGTCCGTCGTGCTGTTGTTGAAGTAGATGACGCCGCCGACGCCGTACTTCTCGATCACCTGGGCCGGCGTGTCGACGCCGTAGTTCTCCTTGTTCGTGGGGTCGGGGTCGTCGGCGGACTGGCCCCACACGGAGATCACGAACAGCTGGGCGATCTTCTGGTCGAGCGACAGGCCACGCAGCTGCTGCCGCGCCTGCGCGAGAAGGGCGTCCTCGCCGCCAGATGCGGCCGGGACGTCCGCCTTGCTCACCCCGCTAACCATTGCCGAACAGGCGATCACGGCGATCGCGACGGACAGACCGCGACGGGCTAAAGAACGAGACATGGGCACAACGGCCTCCCGGGCCGGCCAGCAGGGGCACTCGTAACCTCTTAACCGAGAGCTAACAGCACCGGTAAGTTACCCACGTAACGGACGGGGCGGCAAGTGCGCAATCGGCCCAGATGGAGGGTGGCCGGACCGGGCATAAATAAGGGCGATCCCGGCCCACGTCGCCGTGGGCGGGATCGCCCAAATTCGCCCGCACAGAGCACTCGGGTTACCAAGCGTGCAACAGTGTCGTACCTACCTGGCCTCGGCGTCCGGCGTCCCGGTACGCAGTCCCTTGACGACATGCCTCCCGCGGCTGGCTGCGCGTGGGTGCCCGGTGTTCTGTGCACGGAGCCCCACCGGGGTGGCCGGAGCTTCTCTTCCGCTTCGACCCTGGCCGATCGAGGTTCCGCATGTCCTTTCTACCCAGTGAGAGAGGTCACTTCAAGGCCACAATCCGGTGCACCGTTACAGAGCCGGACAGGTGTCGACGAACACTCTTCGTAAGCGTATTCTGCAGGCTCTTTCCGCAGCTCATATGCGGTGTGCCCCGGGTCCCGGTACCGCCATGTGGGTGGAGGTCGGTCACCGCTTCCGGCGGCGGTGGATCCCGTACCACGTGGCCCCTGCCGTGGCTATCGCACCGAGGCCGATCGCGGTCACCGCGACGGTCGTTCCGGTGGGCATGGGGAACCTCGAGCGCAGCGACACGGGCTTGGTGAACTCGAGCACCGGCCAGCCGCGTTCGGCCGCGAGCGCGCGCAGCCCCTTGTCGGGGTTGACGACCGTCGGGTGGCCGACCACCTCCAGCATCGGCAGGTCGGTGACGGAGTCGGAGTAGGCGTGGCACGCGGCGAGGTCGTAGCCGCGCTCGGCGGCGAGATCCTTGATCGCGGCGGCCTTGTTCTCGCCGTAGCAGTAGAACTCGATCTCGCCGGTGTAGCGGCCGTTCGCGGCCACCATGCGGGTGCCGATGCTGTGCGTGGCGCCGATCATCTCCGCGATCGGCGTGACGACCTCGGCTCCGGACGCGGACACGATCACCACGTCCCGCCCGGCCGCCTTGTGCTCGGCGACGAGCTCGGTGGCCTCGGCGTAGACGAGCGGGTCGACGATGTCGTGCAGCGTCTCGTCGACGATCGCGCGCACCTGGGCCACGTCCCAGCCCGTGCACAGCGCGGCGAGGTGCGCCCGGATGCGCTCGACCTGGTCGGCGTCGGCCCCGGAGGCGGCGAAGACGAACTGCGCGTAGGCACCCTTGAGCACGGCCCGCCGGTTGATCAGGCCGTTGCGGAAGAAGGGTCGGCTGAACGCCAGCGTGCTCGACTTGGCGATCACCGTCTTGTCCAGGTCGAAGAACGCGGCGGCGTTGGTCACCCGGCCAGCATAGGTAGCGAGGATGACGTTCGCCGCCAGGTGCGGATGTGACAACTGACGCGCCGGCAACTCGTTCGAGCAACTTGCAACCACGACCCCGACGCTGGGGGATACAGTGGAGGTGTCCGGCAATTGTGCTGGATTGGGTTCAGCTCGACCCCCCGGAGCTGAACCTTCGACGACCCCCGTCTCTCCCCCCTGACGGGGGTCGTCCCTACTCCGGCCTCCCGAGTTGTCCACAACTCGCGCGGCTGTCCACATGTCGATCTTGAAGCGTTGTCGTCCCCGCGAACCCGGGCGATCGTGGCAACGCGGCCAGGCACCCGCCTGCCGCAGCGAAACGACCAGCTCAAGGGGGGCATGGTGGACCCGAACCGCCCGATGGCCTTCGTCGGGGACGAGGACCTGCTCGACGACGTGCTGAAGCTGGCGGCCGCCGCCGGCTGCGACCTGGAATGCGTTCCCGACCCGGCCGCGGCCCGCCTGCGCTGGTCGACGGCGCCGCTCGTCCTGCTGGACGCCGCGGGCTCCGAGGCCTGCGAGAAGGCCGGCCTGCCCCGTCGCGACGCGGTGGTCGTGGTGTGCGCCGAGCCGGCACCGAAGAGCCTGTGGGAACGCGCGGTGGAGATCGGCGCAGAACGCGTCCTGGAACTGCCCGGCGCCGAGCCATGGCTGGTGAGCGCCCTTGCCGACGCCACGGAAGCCCCGGCTCCCACGACAGGCAGAGCCGTGGCGGTGGTGGGCGGCCGAGGCGGCGCGGGCGCGTCGGTCCTCGTGGCGGCCCTGGGCCTGACGGCCCTGCGCCTGAACCAGAGCGCGCTGCTGATCGACTGCGACCCGCTGGGCGGTGGCCTGGACCTGGTCCTGGGTGCGGAGTCCGAACAGGGCTTGCGCTGGCCCGACATGCACCTGCGCGCCGGCAGGGTCGCGGCCTCCAGCCTCCACGACGCCCTCCCGAGCAGGACGAGGGGAACAACCCGCCTGACGGTGCTGTCCGGCGCCAGAAAAGGCAAAGCCCCGGCCCCCGACGCGGTGGCTGCCGTCCTGGAAGCGGGCCGCCGCGCAGGCGAGACCGTGGTCTGCGACCTTCCGAGAGCGCTGGACCCAGCCGCCCAGGCGGCCCTGAGCCGGGCGGATCTGACCGTGATAGTCGTCCCCGGCGAGGTCCGGGCATGCGTCTCGGCCCGCCTGCTCGCCGAACGCCTGGCCGAGCTGGGCGCGCAGGCCCAACTGGTGGTTCGCGGCCCGGCTCCCGGTTCCCTCCACCCCCAAGAGGTGGCAAAAGCCGTCGACGTCCCGCTGCTGACCACGATGCGCCCCGAACCAAACCTGTCCCAATCCCTCGACCGAGGCGACTTCACCCCAAGGCCAAGAGGCCCCCTGGCGACGGCGGCCAGAACCGTCCTCGCGGCCCTGGCCGCACAGCCCCTGCGCACCACCCGAACCTTGCGAGCCGCGTGATGACCCGCCCACCCTCCTTCATCGCGCCCCGCCAGCTGAACCTGCCGACCCGCCCCCAGCCGTGGTGCCCGGTCTCAGCCCAACCGTGCCCGGCCTATCCAGGCGCCCCACTGGTCTGCGAACCCTGCGCCACCCATCCACTCCCAACCCCTCTCCGAGCCGCATCATGACCACCACCGAAATAGCCCACAACCCGTTCCCACGAAAGGCATCGTCCAATCGGTGCCCCAAGCGACCACAGCGTCCACAAAGGCATCGGGCATCGCCACTCACCTCTCGCCCTCGTGCACTGTCCATACGCGACTCTCGATGCCGGCGCGCGTCATGACGGCCACCATCGACGCCCGCACCGGCGCCCCTGAGCGAGCAACGCCTCCTCGGCCGCTTTCGGCGAGATCCGCCCGCAACCGGATCCTTGCCCGCCGAGCCGTCGCCGAGGCATCACCACCAGTCCGCCACCCAGCATCCAGTCGCCCCGAGCGCTCGTCTGTCACGCAGCCGGCACCAGATGCAGATGCGAGTCGTGCCATGACCATCCCCGCCCACCGCGTCTGTAAGCGCTTTGCGAGGAGCGGCACCAAGATCGCCCGTCCCGATCTCACAGGGGTGGTCCATGATCCGGCTCAGGTGAGCGTGGCCGCGGTCGATGCGTCGCCGGTCTATCGCCTGACGTCCGGTCGTCCCGAGCGCTCGTCTGTCACGCAGCCGGCACGAGCTGCGAGTCGCGTCAAGACCATCCCCGCCCACCGCGTCTGTAAGCGCTTTGCGAGGAGCGGCACCAAGATCGCTCGTCTCGAACTCGCAAGAGTGGTCCATGATCCGGCTCAGGTAAGCCCGGCCTGCCTCGGTGCATCGCCGATCCATCGCCCAGCATCTGGTCGCTCGGAGCACTCGCCTGTCATGCAGCCGACACCGAATGCGGGTCGCGTCATGACCATCCCCGCCGACCTCGCGCGCCATGCCCGCGTCCGCTTTTCGCGGAGCGGCACCAAGATCGCCCATCCCGAACTCGCGGGAGTGGTCTACAGCGCGGCTCAGGTCCGCCTGGCCGCCGTCGGCGCATCGCCGATCCATCGCCCAGCATCCGGTCGCCCCGAACGCTCGTCTGTCACGCAACCGGCACCGAATGCGGGTCGCGCCATGACCATCCCCGCCGGCGACCGCAATACGAGGAGCAGCGGCAATCTCGCCCATGCCGAACCCATCGGGATGGTCCACGACCCGGTTCAGCTGAGCCTGGCCGTCCCCAACACCGTGCCGTCGGTCTGTTGCCCAGGCTGTGATCGATCCGCACGTCCGACTGTCACGCAACCGACACCAGATGCGAGTCGCGCCATGACCATCCCCGCCGAACTCGTGGACCACATCAGCAGCCGCGCTACGAGGAGCGGCGCCAAGATCACCCAGGCCGACCCCATAGACGACATGGCCCATGTGCGCCTGGCCGTCCCCGACACCTCACCGCCGGTCTGCCACCCAGCCTCCGATCGACCCGACCGCCCGACTGTCCACAAGCGACCGCGAGTCAGGCCATGAGCGTCCCCGTCGACCTCGTGAACCGCGTCCGCAGTCGCCTGGCGAGCAGCGGCAACAAGATCACACCAGCCGAAGTCGCGCGAGCCGTCCGCGAAGAGGCCGGCGGCATCGTCGGTGACGCGGACGTCCTCCATGCCCTCCACCTCATGCGCCAGGAGTTCGTCGGCGCCGGCCCGCTCGACCCGCTCCTCCGCGCGCCCGGTACCACCGACGTCCTCGTCACCGCGCCCGACCAGGTCTGGCTCGACGGCGACGGCGGGCTCCGCCGCACGGACGTCACCTTCCCCGACGAGGACGCCGTCCGCCGCCTCGCCCAGCGGCTCGCCCTCATCTGCGGGCGTCGCCTCGACGACGCCCAGCCCTTCGTCGACGCCTGGCTACCGGCAGGCGCGCTCGGCCGCGTACGCCTGCATGCCGTCCTCCCGCCCGTCGCCGCCGACGGCACCTGCCTCTCGCTGCGCGTCCTGCGCCGCGCCGGCCACGACCTCGACTCGCTGCGGCGGCTCGGCACCTTTGACGAGCGCACCCACGGCCTCCTCGAGGCCATCATCGACGCGCGCCTCGCGTTCGTCGTCACCGGTGGCACCGGCGCTGGCAAGACCTCCCTGCTCAGCGCCCTCCTCGGCCGGGTCGGTCACCACGAACGGATCGTCACCGTCGAGGACGCCGGCGAGCTCCAGCCCGACCACCCGCAGTTCGTCCGCCTCATCGCCCGCCCGCCGAACGTCGAGGGCGCCGGCGAGGTCACGCTCGCCGACCTCGTCCGCCAAGGCCTGCGCATGCGACCCGACCGCATCGTCGTCGGCGAGGTCCGCGGCGCCGAGGCACCATGGCCGATGGGTCACCAGGGGTACTGCCGGTCCCGTTTCAGGTCCAAGTGGCCTGAGGTTCGAAACTGCAGCTGAGGAAGGTCACGAGATTATAACGGTACAGATTCGATCCGGACTCCTTTGGCGCGAAGCGTAGCGAGCCTCACGTTCGGATCGACTCATTCGGTCCGACACGCCGTGTCGCGCGCCGAACTTGCGGGAACCGCCGATACGCTCTTGAGCGCGAGAGTCGATGTCTCGGCATTACGCGGACAAAGGGCTCCCACTCGCTGCACCGTCTCCCGTTCCTGGCAAGTCTGGAACGGGTCCAGCCGGACCTCGGTCCGTTGGGGATCAGGCCGGCATCAGCGAGAGGAGCTTCACCGCCATGGCCCTGCCATCGGTTCCTGCAGGGCAACCTCCAGAGGATCCCGAACAGCTAGTCCGCGTGCTTACGGCAACGGCGCTGGCAGCCGAGTTTGTTGCGCTTACGCAAAACAACCCGGCCGCCGCAGTGTCAGCCGGGTTGTTCGCGTGGACCCTGCGGGCCCTTCTCGACCTAGGTTGACCCAGGCTGGCGATCAGGCTGGTCAGTCGCCGTTGTCCGTGAGAGAGGCACTCACGGGGTGGCTACCTCCTGGTCGTCAGGCCTGAACCTGCAACCCCATCTTCTTTACTCTCTGCACTCACGACACCACGCAGACGTCAGTGTCGTGCACTCTGCGTGTCCTTGCTAGCTGAATAAAGCTAACCGGTGTTGCCTGTCCATCATGGCATGACAACGCCGTAGTTCACACTTTCGGGTGACACTCGGCGCGTCGGGTTCACCCGATCGGCGCACCCTCTGCTTAGCCATTGTCGCAGGAGGTGGCCCATTTGGATCAGTGGACTCACCCCTAGTGTCCTGGCAGGACTGACCTGCAGAAATTCCGATTGCTGGCAGCAAATGAGATGCCGCGGAATCAGTTACTGACGCTTCTCTGACAACCGAGGAGACCTCGCACCCTGGTGCCGCGTCCATCGGGCCGTTGACGGCGTTGCCTACGTCAAGATGCAGCTGGGCTGCCATCTGGCATCTGGGAACGAGAAGATGTGGAGAGTCGTCACGGTCGGTTGGCGAGCGTGCGGAGAGCGTACGAGCGATCACCGACCACGCGGCATCCGCAGCTGACTACAGGGGGATTGCTCGCGACTTTATCGGTATGCTTGACTGGATGATCCAAGATTGATAAGTAGACAGCAAACCGCCGCAAACACGAGTCCTAGCCACGGGATTGACGTAAGCGAGGAGACGGTAACTCCTCCCGCCTCTGGCGAAAAAATGTACTGGCTAGCGGATAGAGGCTCCGGCCTACGGCTTACCGGCCGAGTGTGAACGGACCCAAGCAACACGGCTATGCGCATATTTTTAGTAGTCGTTGTTAGTTTGGCCGCTCATGCTCGGCCGTTTGCTATTCCTTGATGGGAGTAGCGATGTTAGATCAGGTCGACTTTGACACAGAGGGGATCACAGCCGCGGAGTACGCGGAGCTGCTGCGCATCCTATTTAGCGGTGAGTCGCGGTGAGCGCCGACGAGGCCGGAGAACTCGCTTTCGACCGGCACCGCCTGCGAACGCATCGGCACCACGCCCGGCTGTCGGCGGCTTCGGTCGCCAGGGCGTGCGGAGTGACGAAGATCCATTTCCGAAACTGGGAGAACGGGCGAGGCAGGCCAGGCATTGACCGTCTGCCCTTGCTCGCTGCGACCCTCGGGCTGACCAGGATCGACGACCTGTTCGGGCCGATCACTCAGACACCATCTGCACTCGGCGACCCCGTCCAGTGCGCCGGCAAGACTGCGGGCAGTGGGTTCACCGAGCAGTGCAAGAACGATGCCCTGCGTGGCTCCCCGTTTTGTTCGCTGCATGACGGGCAGGCCGGCAATGAGTCCGAATAGAAAGATGGCCCATCCCCCGCGCAAGGGAATGGGCCACCAGTGCATTTTCGAGTGCCGGACAGATGCCCTAGTTCGGCCTACCAATAATAACACGGAGCCGAGCTCTCTAATCAGCAATTGGGGAGGTCGGTATGCCTAAGCTCCCAGGGGTCACACAAAACCGGGTTCATGTTGTCTCGGTGTCAAACCAGACAGCACAAGCCGCAGAGGACTATTTTCAGCGCGGATGGTCCGGAATACTGGAGTTCCCCGCGGGGGAGAAATCACCTCCCCCCACCGGGCGCACTGGGTACGAGGGAATCAACCTCCCACTTGACCAGTGCCTACGGCGGTTCCGCGGTAGCAAGACGAATCTCGGTCTGCGTCTGCCCCCGACCGTGGTCGCGATCGACGTAGACGCCTACTCGACCGCCAAGGGCGCAAAGACCGGGGATCAGACCCTGATCGAGCTGGAGGCGAAGCTGGGTCCGTTGCCGGCTACCTGGAGCAGTACCGCGCGGGGGGCCGACTCACCGTCTCGCCAGTACCTATTCCGTGTCCCCGAGGGCACCCACCTGCGGGCAGGTAAGAACGTCGGGTTCGCCGGGATCGACCTGATCCAGTACTTCCATCGCTACACCGTCTGTTGGCCCAGCACCAACGCCAAGGCAGGCGGAGCCCAGTACCGGTGGTACCGGCCGGACAGGGCCGACTCGGATGGACAGGTACCTTCCACGGTGGAGTTGCCCGAGCTCCCGAGGAAGTGGATCGACGAACTCGCGGACCTCAACGCCAATGGCCGTGCGTTCTCGAAGGTGTCCGGCGAACAGGTGACCGCCTGGCTTAGGGAACACGACGACGGGTTCCCTCTCAAACGGAACACTGTCCCGGCCAAAGCACTGCGTGAGATCACGACCGAGCTGGAGTCCGGAGCGGGACGTCACGACGTCGCGATGACCGGACAGCTGAGGCTGGTCCGACTGATGGAGCAGGGCAAGCGCGGGTCGGCCGAGGCATTGCAGGAGCTGCACGACGAGTTCGTGGCCGCGGTGTCCGCAGACCGTGGCGCCGATGGTGATTTCGTCGCCGAAGAGGAGTGGGGCCGCGGACTGGTCGGTGCTATCGGGGAGATCCAGAGCCATCCCACCGGGTCCGAACAGGACCCACCCCAGCAGCGCTCGGAAGAGGCCGGCGAGTATGTCGACTGGACCCCTCTGGACCCGGACGCCATCTTGGACGGGACCTACCGGCGACTGGTGCCAACGCTGCTACGGCGCCGCGACGGTCACAGCTTGCTGTATCCGGGCAAGACCAACGCGATCCATGGCGAGTCCGAGAGCGGGAAGTCCTGGATCGCCCTGATCGCTTGCGCCGAGGTACTGAACAACCCCCAGGGCGGCCGGGTCCTATACATCGACTACGAGGATGACTTGCAGGAGGTGGTCGGGCGGCTGCTGGCTCTGGGTGTGTCTCAGGACAGCCTGCGCTATGGCGCCGACCGATTCCGCTACGTCCAGCCCCAAGGCTCCTCCAAGAACAAGCTGAACCGGGATCCGGTGCTGCGGCTGGTGGCCCAGTCCTGGACCTTGGTGGTGGTCGATGCGGCCACCGAGTCCCTATCGATCGAGGGGCTTTCGGGCCGCGATGAGAACGAGGTGGCGGAGTGGGCCGCCCGGTTACCTAAGCGATTCGCTCGTCAGGGCGCTTGCGCACTGTGGATCGATCATGTCGTCAAGGACCGCGAGGGACGAGGCCGGTTCGGCATCGGCTCTCAGCACAAGATGGCGGTCGCCAGCGGGGCCACCTACTCAGTCGAGGTCAAGCAGGGGATGGCTCCCGGCGCGCGGGCTGAGCTGCTGATGTACGTGGCCAAGGACCGGCCAGGTTCGGTACGTCGGGTGGCCGGCCGATGGAACAAGTCCAACCGGCTGCAGCTGGCGGCCAAGGTGATCGTGGATTCGGACGAGGACGGGCGCAACGTAGATGTCGAGTTGTGGGAACCCAAGGACGACGACGAGCCGCAGGCGGGTCCGAGGACCTGGGATGAGATCCGACAAGGCGATGACGTGAGACGCATTGTGGCCGAGGTTGCGAAGTCACCAGGCATCGCCAAGGGACCGTTAATGGACCGATGCGGTGGCCGAGGGCGGGACAGAAGCGAGCTAATCGACCGTTGCATCGCTGAGGGCGTACTTCGCAACGCTGGAACTGGTAGTCGTTATGCCCTCTGGCCTGCGGCGGAGCACTCGAATTTACCACGATGACGTAGGGATTGCGCAACGTTGCGCACCTTCGCCAGCAACGTTGCGCACGTTGCGGGGGTCTTTGGACCCGCAACGTCGCAATGCTGGACAACGAGAGAAGGAGAAAACGATGTCCGAAATTCGAATCATCAAGGATGCCGAGGCGGGCTGGGTGATGGATTGTGGCTACGGCGACGACAGCACAGCGAGCACGATCTTGGTTACAGCGTGGGCCGTGGATGACGAGGCATGGAATCAGACCCTGATCCCGATGGGCGTGTGCTTGGCGCACGAGACGTGTCCATCGGCGTTGGCAAAGGGGAATGGTGAACCGCCGTACGAGCTACCCCATGGGTACGCACTTCGGTTCGATCTCTTGGACTGGCAAAAACCCCCCTACAACCGCCGTTGAGAAGAACGACACGGTCATGAGTGAGGCGTGGAAGGGCGGCAGTACCCGGAGGTGGCGCAAGATCCGGGCGTCCGTACTACAGCGTGATGGATACGTGTGCCAAAACAAGCTACCCGGTTGCACCGAGTACGCAACCACGGCACACCATGTACTAGGCAGGGTTGTATCTGGGGATGACCCCGCTTACGTCGTGGCCTCGTGTGAGAACTGCAATCAGGCTATTGGTAATCCAGATGAACGCGACCCGCAGCCGCAGCCACGCACGCAATGGTGAGTTCGGTTCGGCGGTTTGGCTTTTTCCGGTTTCATATATTACCGGACATCTACGTCCCTGTGGTCCTTTCCTCTCTCAGAATGGACGGAGCCGAGCCGAAAGGGCGAACCGGCAATTTCGCCGGATACTACTCAAGTGCTTGACTTTGGTAGGACATCAATCGCGGGAGGGGGTGTGTGGTGGCTGCTCGAAAGCCCCTAGCGAATTCGATGGTTGCCGCCGTAGCCGAGTCGGTAAAGGAGTTGCCCGAGACGCCTCGTGACGCTGGCGCAATTCGGCTCGCCAACCGGTACGCAGCAGCGATCGACGCCACGCCGTCCGGCGAACAGTGGGCCGTCCTCGCGGATTTGGGTCCCAAGCTACTCGCGGTTCTTGAGTCCCTCGGTGCCACGCCCAAGGGCCGGACCGCACTCGCGCCGAAGGGAGGTGCGGCCAGTGTCGGCGCTACCTCAGCAGACGGGATGGACGAGCTCCGAGAGCGGAGGCGTCGTGCTCGGGAGCACGCTGCCCAGGCTCTGGACACCCCCGCTTCGTGAACTAACCCCAGAGACCAGCTACGGGTTCGAGCTGTGCGAGTTCGCCCGCCGCGCGGGTGAGCCGTTTGACCCGTGGCAAGAGTGGCTGGCGATCCGCGTCGGTGAGTTGCTGCCGGATGGCCGCCCGCGGTTCCGCGTAGTGCTGGTGCTGGTCGCTCGCCAGAACGGCAAGACGCACTTCCTCAAGATCATCACTCTGTGGTGGCTGTACGTCGACCTACCGGGCACCCGGCTCGGAAAACCCACCGTGCTGTCCACCTCCTCGAAGCTGGAGTACGCCAAAGAGACCTGGCAAGCCGCGATCGATACCGCGAAAGCATCACCGATGTTGGCTCCGGAAATCGCTCCGAACGGGGTGAAACTGCGGCTGGGGGAAGAGAGCTTTACGACCGTCCACAACACGCGGTACAAGATCGCCGCGAGCAACGATGACGCCGGCCGGTCACTGACGGTCGATCGGCTGGCGTTGGACGAGCTGCGCAAGCACAATGATTGGACCGCGTGGGCCGCGGCCGAGCCGACCACGACCGCGATCGACGACGCCCAGATCGTCTGCCTGTCCAACCAGGGCGACAGGCGCGCGGTGGTGTTGCGGTCGCTCCGTAGTTCAGCACTGGAGTTCATCAACACGGGCGTGGGGGACCGGCGGTTGGGGCTGTTCGAGTGGTCATCGCCCGACGAGTCCGATCCGACCGATGTGCACGCGCTGGCTCAGGCGAACCCCAACTTCAACCGCAGGTGGAACGGGGACTCGCTACTCGGAGCCGCACACCGGGCCAAGACCGAGGGCGGGGACCAGCTGACCAAATTCAAGATCGAGTATATGTGCATGGAAGTCCCGATCTTGAACCCGGCCGTCGATCCGGCCAAGTGGAAGGCGTGCCTGGATCCGGGCGACATGGAGCAGTTGCGCGACCAGCTCGCGGCTTGTGTCGATGTGTCGCTGGACGGACAGCACGCCTGTCTGGTGGTGGCTGCGGTTCTACCGACTGACGAGACCGAGCTGGGTGATGCTGAGGAGGGCGACGAGGAGGAGCCAGCGAGGCGGATACGGGTCGAGGTGGTCAAGGCATGGGCCGGGCCGAACTGCACGAGAGACATGCGGCGGGACTTGCCGGCACTAGTACGCAAGATCCGGCCGCGGGTGTTTGGCTGGTTCCCGTCTGGTCCGTCCGCTGCGGTGGCCGCGGACTTGGCGGATCCCAAGCACAAGCGGGCTGATCGGCACGCGTCTTGGCCGCCAGCCGGGGTGAAGGTGCAAGAGATCCGCCAGGAAGCGTCCGCGGTCTGCATGGGGTTCGCCGAGCAGGTCAAGTCCGAGGCCGTCGCGCACTCGGACGATCCGATGCTGAATGTGCACGTGTTGGGTGCCGAAAAGCTGCGCCGGGGCGCGACTTATGTATTCACACGCAAAGGCACAGGGCATGTCGATGGAGCCTACGCCGCGGCTGGAGCGGTCCACTTGGTGCGGACTTTGCCGCCTCTTCCACCTCGGCCGAAGTTCGTCAGCTCTAACCGCAATCGAAAGTCCGAATAATAGGCAATCTTGTTCAATAACCGGGCACTAATGTGTACTTTCGGTTATGGGTTGGTGGCAGACACTTATCACCTGGCGCTCTGCACCGGGGATGAACGAGTCCCCAACTATGTCCGCGGAACCGGTCGGAGGTGGACCTGCGCGATGGCAACAGCCGGTCTCGTCGTCGCTGACCTTCTCGGTCAATGTGCCTCCGGAGATGGCGGGCCTGCTCGCCGATGGCGCGATCGCGCCCCGCGTAAGCCGCGCACAAGCAATGTCGGTCCCTGCGGTGAAGCGGGGGCGGGATCTCATTTGCGGCACCTTGGGCACGCTCCGGATCAAGAATCACGACGCTCGTCGCCGGGTGGTCCCGTCTGAGCTGCTCGATCAGCCGGAGACCGACGTTGCCCGCTCGGTCACCATGACCAAGACGGTCGAAGACATGCTGTTCGAGGGTCGGGCCTGGTGGCGGATTACCGAGTTCGGCATGGACGGCTTCCCGGCCAAGATCGTCCGGCTGGACCCGCGCACGGTC
The DNA here is from genome assembly GCA_035995025.1 of Actinophytocola sp. Taxonomy (GTDB): domain Bacteria; phylum Actinomycetota; class Actinomycetes; order Mycobacteriales; family Pseudonocardiaceae; genus Actinophytocola. Next base: position 99,931 of record DASYKY010000062.1, on the reverse strand, counting down.
ACCATCCGGGAGAACGCCCGGGTCTATGTCTCTTCGGAGACGGGCGTCACGCAAGGGCAGTCGTGCTACTTCGTGCCCGATGCCGAGCTGATCCGGATCGACTCGCCGAATGATGCGCTGCTGGAGGCCGGCGCCAGGGCGATCCGGCAGGCGCTGGCGCTGGAACGCACCGCCGCGCGGTATGCCGACGAACCACTGCCACTGGGCTTTTTCACCCCAGCTGACGGGTTCGCGGATCAGGAGGACGGCGAAATTGAGGAGATGCTCGACAACTGGGAGGACGCCCGTGCCCGGCGAGCTTGGGGCTACGTCGGTGCCGCTCTAAAGGCAGAAAAGCTGCAGTGGAACGCCGAAGAGCTGCAACTCGGTACGTCACGCGATTACGCGGTACTGGAGATCGCTCGGCTGATCGGTGTGGATCCGGAGGAGCTCGGAGTCAGCACCACGTCCCGTACTTACCAAAATGCCGAACAGCGGCGCCTTGACCTGATTGATTTCACGCTCGCCGCGTACGTGACCGCGATCGAGGACCGGCTGTCGATGGGCGACGTCACCCCGCCCGGCTATTACGTCCGCGCCGAGTACGGCGGGTTCCTGCGCTCCGATACCGAGACGCGGATGCGTACCTACAAGGTCGGCCGTGAGGTCGGGGTTTACAACGACGAGCGAATTGGTGAGCTCGAAGACATCCCGACCGATCAGGTTCGGGTAGCACGAGAGGCAAGCGCCTTGCCCCAGCAGCCACCCGCGGCACAGCCGGCCCAGTCGTCACCGAGTGAGGAGACCACCGTGCAGCAGTCCGCCGCGCCGACGCTCGCGTTCACCGCGCCGATCGAGGACACCGTGCACGTCGGGTTTGCGATGTCCGATGTGGACGCAGAATTCCGAGTCAACGCGGAGCGGCGCACGGTGACCGGCATCGCCGTGCCGTGGAACGTCGTCGCCCGGTCTAGCGGAGCGAAGTGGATGTTTGCCCCGGACTCGCTGCACTGGACCAACGAGCGCCGCATCAAGCTCGACGACAATCACCGGACCGGTACCGAGGTCGGCTACGCGGCCCGGCTCCAAAACACCCGCGTTGGCCTGGATTCTTCATTCAAGATCGCTCGCGGCGACGACGGGAATCGAATCCTCTCGCTTGCCGAGGACGGCGTTTACGACGGTCTGTCCGTCGATATCAACTTCGCGTCCGAGGGTGACGGCTGGACCGCGCACCCGAACGACGACACCGTGCGCCTGGTCCATTCCGCGACCTTGCGCAAGGTCGCGATCACCGCGACACCCGCATTCGACGACGCCCGTGTGGTGTCCGTCGCCGCAACCAGAGAAGAGGTTCCGCCCATGGACAAGTGCGCTACGTGCGGCAAGGAGCACGCGCCGAACGTGGCGTGCTCGACCGGTGCCGCTGCCGCCTCTGCCCCGTTCGACGTCGCCGCGTTCACCGCCGGTCTCACCGAGGCTATGACCACCGCGGTGACCGCGGCCGTTCAGAGCATCCAGGTTCCGCAGGCCGACCCGAACGCCGCGCCGACTCGACAGATCGTACCGGCCGGCCGGGTCGAGGTAACCCGCGAGGCGCCCGTCTACACGATGTCCGGCACTGGTCCGAGCTTCGTCCGGGACGCCTGGCGGGCCCGCACCGAGAACGACCTCGAAGCACGCGAGCGGCTTTCTAAATACCAGAAGCAGACTGCCGACTTCGCGCAGCGGGCGAACGACGCACTGATGTTCGCCGCGGACACCGGCTCGGCCGCTGCGGTTATCCCGCCCGGCTACCGCCCGGAGCTGTACGTCACCCAGCTTATGCAGGGGCGCCCGCTGGTCGACGCCGTCTCGCGCGGCTCGCTGACCGACGCGACCCCGTTCACGCTGCCGAAGTTCACCAGCTCGAGCGGCATGACCGCCGATCACGTCGAGGGCGTCAACCCGACTGATGGGACGATGGTCATCGACACGATCACCGTCACCCCGGGCGGGATCTCCGGTTTGTTCGAGCTGACCCGCGAGATCGTCGACTCGGCGAACCCCGCCATCGACGCGATCGCGATGCAGGCGATGCAGGAGAGCTACAGCCAGCAGACCGAGGCGAAGGTCTACGCCGAACTGAACGGGGTCAACGGCCAGAGTGGAACGATCACCTCCGGGTTCGTGCCCTCCGGCGCACAGGTGGCCACCACCAGCGGTCAGGGCGATGAGCTGATCGCTGGTGTCCGGGCGGCGCTGGCGCTGTACCCGTTCCGCCGGTTCGCCGCGCCGAACCGGGCGCTGCTCTCCCAGGAGGGCACGAGCGGTTTCGCCACCGCGGTGGGCTCCGATGGCCGACCTCTGCTCCCGTCGATCGGTGCGCAGAACACCGCCGGTCTCGGCAACGCGGTCACGCAGGGCTGGTTCGTGGACGGCCTGCCCTTCCAACCGGCCTGGTCGATGACCGGCAACGCATCGGGTGACGCCGACGTATTGGCGTTCAACAGCAACGACGTGTGGGCTTGGGAGTCCTCGCTGCTGACGTTCCGGTTCGAGGAGCGCGGCGGTCCGGCGCGGATCGACCTCGCGCTGTTCGGCTACTTCGCGACCCGGCTCCTGCGCCCGGTGGGCCTGACCGCGATCCGACACACGGCGTCCTGATCATGTCGACCCGCAAGCGCGCTCGGTCACCGGAGGACCCGACACCACCCCCGGCGGCCGGCGCGTCCCCGGACGACGCGGGTGAGTCGTCGACGACCGAGCCGACACCGGTCAAGAAAATCCGGGTCCGTCCGCAGAGCAATGCCGACCGGCCGCGCGCTGGCGGGCACGTGCTCACCGAACGCGGATGGATTCCCGAGAACCGACAGGAGAACTGACCATGGCGGCTATCACGATCCAGAACGTGCCGCGCACTGGCCTCGCAGACTGCGCGTTCGCGTCGGCCAACGGCGGCGGGGACACCATCGCGGGCGGCACGAAGTCCAAGGGCGGATGGGAGCTGGAGACCGTTGCGCTGCTCGTGAAGAACGGCGACTCCGGATCCCACGACGTCACCGTTGGCGCGCTGCCCGCGGTCACCGTGGCGGCTGGCAAGACCGCGATCATCCCTGTCCCGAACGAGGGCCTCAACGACGCCAGCGTCGCAGTTGCTTATTCGGCCGTGACGTCGGTGACCGTCGCCGCTGTGAAGCTCGGCGCGTAGGAGCTGATTATGTGGCCGCCGGAGCTCACCGAACTCAAGGTCGATATGAAAATCGATCCGGACGACGAACGCGACGATGAGCGTCTACAGCAGACGCTCGACGCCGCGGTGTCGTTCGTCGAGTCCGTGCGGACGCGGATCAACTACACCGAGGACCCGCTGTCCACCCGCCCGGAGCCGGGCGCAGACCTGGTCCTCGGCACGCTGCGACTCGCTGGCCGGTGGCACACCCGCCGCGACTCGCCCGACGGCCTGGTGTCGATGGGCGAGCTCGGCTCCGGTCGGGTGCCGTCGATCGATCCGGACATCGAGAAGTTGCTCCGGATCGGTCGTTGGGCTAAGGCGGTACTCGGATGACCACCCCAACGGAGGCCCGTGCGGCGCTCGGTGACGCCCTGTCCGGACTGGATGGGATCCGCTACTACGCCAATCTCGGCGCCAACATCGACCCGCCAGCGACGATCGTGAGCCTGCCCCGTCTCGCATGGGAGGCGATCTGCGCCGGGCCGACGTCGGCCACGTTTCTCGTGTACCTGATGGTTCCGCTGAACGATCGGGCGGTGGATCGACTGCAGGAGATGCTCCCTGCGGTCGTCGAGGCGATCGAGTCCTATCCCGACGCCGTGGTGACCACGGCCACCCCGCTGGTTTCGCCGTTCGGCGGGCCAGATTTGCCCGCCTATGAGATCACTGTGGAGGTGGCTCTCTGATGCCCGCACATAGCAGGCAGCTGAAGCTGATCGAGTTCACTCTCGGCGGCACCAGCTTCGAATGTCAGATCAACTCTTGGACCCTCGACCCGGGTATCCCGGATGGCGACATCGTCTACACGTTCTGCCCGGATGGGGCGACCGTGGAGGACGGCACACCAGAGCCGTCGCTGCAGTTCGTGTTCCTCAGCGACTGGCGCGAGGACGGAATCTCCCGGTACCTCACCGAGAACTCCGGGTCGGACGCCGCGTTCCAGCTGGATCACCTGCCGGACATCCCCGCCGAACACGTGCGGTGGACCGGCACGGTTCGACTCAAGGCACCGCCCGTTGGTGGCGAGGCGCGCTCCGGCGAGCGCACCGAGATCACGTTGCAGTGCATCGGCGATCCGACTTTCGTCCCTGTGGGGGCGTGACATGGCGCGCACATCGAAGACCACGCAGGAGTCCGCCGACTACAAGGTGGTTCCGTCCTTGGCTGCGGCGAACGCCCTGGGGCACGCGATCGACTCGGGCAGTGTCCGCCTGGTTGTGGCCAACGCTTCCGGCGGCGACGTGGACGTCACCGTCTCGGCCACAGCTGCGGCCGGCGGGCTGGACGTCGAGGATCTCGTAGTCACCGTGGCCACCGCGACAACGGCGTGGATCGGCCCGTTCCCGAAGGGCATCTTCGGTCAGCCGGCGGGGGCGAACGAGTCCGGCGGTGACGACCAGGGCCGGGTGTACGTGGGCTTCGAGTCCGTGACCTCTGTGACGTGTGCGGTGGTGGCGGTCTGATGTCAGGTCGCCGCTCGCCGGAACAGGTGCACGAGGAGGACGGCCACGCCGAGTTCGTGTCCTCCTGCCGCCTGTGCGCCACCGAGGTCGAGCACGACGCCAACGCGGAGCAGGCTCGGGCCGAGGTGGTCGAGGCGTCGTTGACGTTCCTCGCCGAACCCGCGTCGACCGCTCGGCGACGGCCGACGCAGCCGAGGAAGCGCGGCGAGTGCGTCGAGGGCGGCTGCACCAACAAGGGAACCCATCGTGACGGCCGCTGCTGCGGCTGCCACAGCCGACCGGGGAGGACGGCCTGATGTTCACATTCAAGCTCACCGACGAGGCCGGTGAGGAAACCGAGGTTAAGGCCGACAGCCGCGACGTCCTCGTGTGGGAGAAGACCAGCAAGTCGAACGAGCGCTACATCGACCTGCTCACCGAGATGAGCCTGGTCAAGTTCTACCGGCTGGCGCACATCGCGGCGAAGCGGCAGGGCGTCGTCACCGGCAAGCTCGCCGACTTCGAGACCGACTACGTCCTGGAACTGGACCACGAAGACGTCCTCCCTACGAACGCGGGAGTCACCAAAGAGACGTGATCACGCTCGCAGTGATCACCGGGATTCCCGCTAGCGAGTGGGCAAAGGAAGGTCTTCGCGGAGTCGCGACGGCCTTCGAGGTGTGGGAGGAGATTCACCGGCCGGACCAGACCAGAGACGGTACGTCCACATCGGACGGGCGGCAGTACAGCGGCTAGGGGAGGTGAGGACGTGGCGAAGCAGGCTCTGACGATCCGGCTCAAGGCGACGGGCGTGCGCGAAACGCTCGCCGCGTTCCGCGACCTCCCCAAGGACGCGAACCGCGAACTACGCGAGGCGTCGCTGGGGATAGCCGATCTGCTCGCGCAGTCGGCCAAGGGCGCCTCGCACATCGACGCACAATCCGCCGCGGTCGGCACGACGGTGAAGGCAATCCGGGACAGGGTGCCGGTGGTGCAAGCCGGTGGCTCCCGGCGCATCACCTCGAGCAGGGTGCCGGCCTACAGGCTGCTGTTCGGCTCCGAGTTCGGCGCTAACGGCCGGTTCGGCTGGTATTCGGCGTCCCGCTACAACGAGTCGACGGGGCGGCAGTTCTCGCCGCACCAGGGCCAGCAAGGGCGCTGGTTCTTCCCGACCGTGGAACGCGAGTTGCCTGCGGCCCTTCGGGAGTGGAACAAGGCGGCCGACGAGATCGTGCGCCGTTTCGGTCAGGGGGGTTGAGCATGTCGGGCGAGCGCACGATCCGCATCAAGATCGACGGTGACGGCAAAGGTCTGATCGTCACCGCCCGCACGGTTGAGAAGGAAGTCGATCGGCTCGGCAAGAAGGTCGACGACGCCAACCACCGGTTCACCGGCATGGCCGGTGGATTCGCGAAGGTCGCGCTCAAGGCGTCAGCGTTGTCCTCGGTGACGAACACGGTGGCCGGGCTCGGGTCGACCATCGCGACCGCGTCTGGTGCGCTGCTCGGGCTGCCCGCCGTCGCCGCGGCTGGTGCTGCGGCACTGCTCACGGTCGCCCTCGGCGCGGACGGCATCAAGCGGGCGTTCGCCGGGCTCGGTGTGTCGTTGGGTCCGCTTCAGGCGCAGGTGTCCGCCACGTTCGAGCAGGGCCTGGCGCCTGCCGTGGACGACCTGAACCGGCTGCTGCCCCAGACCGCGGGCGGGTTCTCCGACATCGCCCGCGAGATGGCCGGGGTGGTCTCGGCGTCGGTAGCAACCGCCGTGCTGCCGAAGAACACCCGCGACCTGAACAACCTGCTCGGCCAGACCTCGGGGTTCATGGGCGGCGTGCGCGCTGCCGCCGGGCCGCTGACCCAAGCGCTGATCGATGTGGTGTCGGTCGGCTCGGAGGGGTTCACCTCGGTTGGCGACCGGATCGCGGCGAGTTCGCAGGAGTTCGCCGGGTTCATCGCCCGGGCGCGCGCGTCCGGGCAGCTGCGCGAGTGGCTGGACAACGGGATCGCCGCGCTCAAGGACATGTGGCAGACGCTCAAGGACATCGGCGCCATCGTCAAAGGCGTGTTCGAAGGGATCTCCGACGGGGCCGGCGGGATCTCCGCCAGCTTCGGCCCGGCCATCCGGGCGATGCGCGAGTTCGTCGAGTCGACCGGAGGGCAGCAGTTCCTGCGCCAGATCGGTGGGGCGCTCGCCGAGGTCGGTGAGGCGGTCGGCGGTGTCCTGTCGGCCGGATTGCGCGCGGTGGCGCCGTTGGTCGGTCCGCTGGCGCAGGCGTTCGCGATGATGGCAACGGCGGCGTCGGGCATCCTGATCCCGGCGCTGGCCGTGCTAGCGCCGATCCTCGAAGCCATCGGCAACTTCATGGCCGAGAACGAGGAGTTCGTGCGGATCCTCGTCACGGCATTGGGTGGACTCGGTGCGGCGTACCTGGCGGTGCACGGCTCGATCAAGCTGGTGAGTCAGGCGACCACTCTGTGGAGCACCGTGTCGTCCATCGCCGCGAATAAGGCCGCCGGGCTGGGTACGTCGTTCTCGAACATGTCCCGGGTCGCCAAGATCGCGTCTCTGTCGATGGGTGCCATCGGTGTGGTGCTGGCAGTGGTCGGCACGGCGATGTCGCTGTTCGGTGGTGAGACAGGTGAGGCCACTGCGAAGCAACAGCAGTTCCGGGACGCGGGCAAGGAAGTTAACGACGTCATCCGGGAGCAGGGTGGGGTCATCAACAATGCGGTGCGTGCGAAGGCGGCCGACAAGTTAGAGAACTCGGGCATTCTCGAAAACGCCAATAAGCTGGGTATTGCGCTGCCCCAGGTGACCGACGCCTACCTGCAGCAGGGCGATGCGCTACCGCAGTTGCGGGATCGACTCGAAGAAATAGTCAAGGCCCACACCCACACTGTGACGTCGGGTAGATCCTCTACCACGGTCCTGGACGAGCAGGCTGAGGCCGCTAAGGGTCTGCTCGGCGACATCAACGGGCTGGTCGGTGGCCGAGACTCCGACGCAGCAGCCACGGACAGGGAGACCGCCGCGTCCAAGGGCTCCACTAACGCGGTCAACGCTGAAATCGCGGCCCGCCAAGCATTGCAGAACGCACTGCTCGCTCTCACCAACGTCGAGATCGGCTACCAGCAGGCGGTCGACGACGCCACGAAAGCGGCCAAGGAGAACACGGGTGGGCTGAACGCGAACAAGACGGCGTTCGACCTGTCCACTCAGGCCGGGCGGAACAAGGCGACGGCGCTCGACGATCTGGTGGTCAAGTCGAACGCGTACGTTGCGAAGCTGAAGGAGCAGAAGGCGTCCACCGTCACCGTGGACAATGTGACCAACAATGCCACGCACCAGTTCATCCGCGTCGCGGGTCAGATGGGGATCACCGGGGACCGAGCTGTACAGCTGGCCGCCCGCTACGGGCTCATCCCGCGGAACATCACGACTGTGGCGCAGCTTCGTGGTTGGGAGGCCGCGCAAAGAAACCTCGCCGCGCTCCAGCGGGCCATCGACAACATCCCGCGCACGGTCACCGTGTCGACCTTCGTGCGCGGTGCGAATATCAACGGGTCGGCGGGGCACCAGTTCGTCCGCGCCACTGGCGGCCCGGTGCTCCCTGGCCGGTCCTATGTGGTTGGTGAGCGTGGGCCGGAGATCTTCCGCGCACCGAACACGGGCGGCACCATCGTGCCGAACCACGACATCGGCGGTGGCGACACGCACGTGTTCGTGTCGATCGACGGTCAGCAGCTCGAGGGCCGGATCGTGAAGGTGGTGCGGGAGAACAACCGCAGCATCCGCCGCTCGGCGACGGCCGGAACCGGGGGTGCACGGTGACGGTCTCCTGCATCTACGACGCCACGCTGTCCCGCGTGCGTGTCTCGGCGACTGGGCTGGGCGATGCGCAATCCGCGCTGTTCGAGCGGTCGACGAACCAGATCACGTGGGCCACGGTGCGCGGTGGCGCCGACGTGCCGGTGAGCGCCGGCACCACGCAGCTGGACGACTGGGAGTTCGTGCCGGGTGTCGTCAACTACTACCGGGTGACCTATTCCGACGAGGTCACGTTCCGGGCCGCTGGCACCGCGGCACACGCGGCGAACAGTTCGGTGGCGCCGGGCCTGCCGACCGGGCACGCACAGGGCGATCTGCTGGTGTGCTGGGCGTGCTGCCGTGACGCGTCGCTCGGCGTGCCCGCCACCCCGGCGGGGTATGAGGTGTTCGGGATCACCGACCAGGGCAGGCTGTTCGGGAAGATCCATGGTGCGTCGGAGTCCGCGCCGACGGTCACGTTCATCGGCACGGGTGGCTCGACCATGTCCGTGTCCGCGCAGATGGCGGCGTTCACCAAGGTGCAGGCCGTGACCGGCGCCGCTGCTGGTGTGGCCAACGTGAGCGCGCAGAACATCGCGACCCCGGCCGCTACCGTCGAGGCCGACTGTTCGCTGATCGTGTATGCGGGATGGAAGCAGGACGACTGGACGAGCTCGGCCCCGCCCGCGGGGACCACGGAGATCGGCGACACCTTCACAACCCTTGGGGATGACCAAGGCATCACGTGGTCCTACGTGGTGCAGAACGCCAAGGCGAACGTCTCGGCGTCGAGCTTCACCATCGCCGGCGGTACGTCGGCGATCTCGCGGTCCATGGTCATCGAGTTCCTCGCGGCCACCACCAGCCAGACCGGCAACATCACCCCGACCCTCGACCAGGTGTGGGTGAAGAACCTGGCGCGGCCGTTCCTCAACCGGGCGGTCGTGGTGACGGACTGGTCCGATGTGGAGCAGGCCAGCCGCAACGGGGTGTTCGACATCGTGGGCCGCTCCATGCCGGTCGCGGTGACCGACGTGCGCACCTCCCGCCGGTACGCCCTCACGGTCATGACCGACACCAACGACGACGCCGAGGACTTGCGGCTGTGTCTCGCCGGTGGTGACCCGGTCCTCGTGCACGTGCCGGCTGACTGCGACGTGCCCGGCATGTACGCGGTCGTCGGTGACCTGTCGATCGACCGGCGGTCGCCGCGCGCGGTGCGCCGGTTCCTGACGCTGCCGCTCGTCGAGTGCGCCGCCCCGGGCCTGGACATCGTCGGCGCGACCGCCACCTACCAGACGGTGCTGAACAACTACACCGACTACTCCGGCGTCCTCGGCGACTTCACCACCTATCAAGACGTGCTCGACCTGATCGCCGAGCCGGCGGAGGTGATCGTCGAATGAGGCCAGTCAGCGACGAGTTCCTCCGCACCCTTCGCGGTTCGCACCGCGCGATCTTCCGCGCCCTCGTGGTGGAGGGCCACCAGACCGGCGTCAACCCGGTGGGCGTGGAGATCCCGATCGACGACGGCGACATCGAGTTCGACAGCTCGGCGAACGTGCGCGCCACCCTGGACCTCACCACCGACCCCACGTACTGGCCGACCGACACCGACAGCCTGATCACCCCGTACGGCACCGAAATATTCATCGCCCGCGGCGTCATGCTCGGCGCCGGGCAGAAGGTATACGTGTCGCAGGGCTACTACCGGGTCAACACGACCGAGCAGGACGACGCGCCACGCGGACCCGTCCGGATCTCCGGCGCCGACCGCATGGCCGGGATCGTCGACGGCCGACTGGAGAAGCCCGTGCAGTTCCTCGCGGGCGCCAGCGTCGCAACGGTGTTCAGCACGCTCGTGCTCGACGTGTACCCCAACGCGACGATCGAGTACGACTTCGACGCCGACGCCACCACCTTCCCCGGTAGCCACATCACCGAGCAGGACCGCTACGGGTTCCTCAACGACGTGGTCCGCGCGCTCGGCAAGGTCTGGTACTGGGACTACCGCGGGGTGCTCGTCGTCAAAGATCCGCCCGACCCGGGCGACCCGGCGTGGGACATCAACCACGGCAGGTCCGGGGTGCTCATCACCGCAAGCCGGGAACGCACCCGCGACGGCGTTTACAACTCGGTCGTCGCCACTGGTGAGGCACCGGGCGACGCGCCGCCCGCGTTGGCGATCGCACGCGACATCGCAACCGACTCGCCGATCCGTTGGGGCGGCCCGTTCGGGAAGGTCCCGCGCTTCTACAGCTCGCCGTTCATCACCACCAACGATCAGGCTGGCACCGCGGCGGTCGCGATCCTCACTCAGTCCCGCGGCCTGCCCTACACGGTCAGCTTCGACACGGTGGTGAACCCGGCGCTCGAAGTGCTCGACCCGATCCGCGTGTCCTACTCGGACCGTGAGCGCGTCGAGGTTCACGTCATCGACAAGCTCACCCTGCCACTCGTCGCGGACACGCCGATGCGCGGCACCACGAGGGATCAATCCTCTATCAATGTGGAGGTCGAGGCCGAATGATCGCAGAAGACCTCGCGCCGCTGATCGCTCAGTTCGCGAAGCCCGGCGACCTCGGGTTCCACGCCGGGAAGGTGCTGGCGTGGAACAAGACGACGGGCGAGAACACCGTCGACGTCGCCGGCACCGCGCTGCAGGACCTGCCGATGTTGAACCTCGGCGACACCGTGAACCTCGCGGCCGACGACACAGTGGCGGTGCTCCGATATAAGTCGACGATGTTCATCGTCGGGCGGATCGTGCCGCCCGGTTCCGAGTCCCTCGCATCCGGCGCGGTGCTGCCCGCTACGGGGAACCTCGCGACTGACACCTACGCGATCACCACGACGAAGACCCTCGTGCTGTCCACGACGTTGACCGCCCCGCCGTGGTCGGACGCGGTGACCGTGTCGGTGACCATGCAGGGCACTGGCCGCAACAACCGCGGAGTCGCTGACCGCATGTTCCTGTGCGGTGTAATCAACGGTTCTGATGGTCCCGAGCAGTTCGGGCAGGGCGACGCCAGCCCTAACCCGAGCTTCGCCTACACCTCGGCCAGCTACACCGCGTCGGGTCTGCTGCCGGGCGGCACGAGTTTCGACGTCGGCGGGAAGGTGCGCAGCCTCGGTGGCACCTGGACCGCGGACGTGTTGAATCAGTGCAATCTCCTCTACTCCGTTATGTACTTCAAGGTCTAGGGGGCAACCCATGCCGTCCACTTCGAACTACGACTTCCCGTACCCGAGCCTCGGTGATGACCCGAACGTACCGGCGGATATCCAGGCGCTGGCCGAGGCCGCGGACACCGAGATCGTGCGCATCGACGGCGTCATCGCCACGCAGGGCGTGTTGGACCGTCAGGTGTTCACTTCGAATGGCACGTGGACAAAGCCGGTCGGGGCCGTCAGCGTGCACGTCGTTGTCGTAGGTGGCGGGGGAGCTGGTGGCGGAACTCCTGCTACTGGGGTCGCTAGCGCAGCTTGTGGTGGTGGTGGTGGCGCGGGTGGCACGGCTGAGAAGGTGTTCGCTGCCTCGGCTCTGTCCTCAACGGAAGCCGTGGTAGTTGGCGCCCAGAAGGCCGGAACCTCGGGCGCGGCTGGTGGAACAGGCAATGCCTCTACGTTCAGTTCCAGCGGCAACCTGATGACCGGAAGCGCAGGAGTCGGTGGCGGCACGAGCGGCTCGGTGACCAGCGGAAACACCGACGCAGCCGCCAACACGGGCACCGGAGGCGCGGCCAGTGGCGGCACGCTCAACAGTCCAGGCGGGGGCGGTGTCGTTGGACTGGTCTACAGCGGTGCCAGCGCTATCTCGATCAGCGGCGCAGGCGGGTCATCCCGTTATGGCGGTGGTGCAAACGGGATCGGCGGCGCCACTAACGGCGTCGCCGGGGGAATCTACGGCGGCGGGGGCGGCGGAGCGGTCGCAGGTAACTCGAACGGTGCCCGTACCGGCGGCGCTGGTGCCGCCGGTGTCGTGATCGTAACCACCTACAAGTAAGGGGCACCCGTGCGTGAACGCAGACGCAATCCGTTGGTGGCCGGTACTTCGCGACGTGCTGTTGTTCGTCGGGGGCATGGTCGGGATCGGATTCCAGACCGTGACGGGCGATGTGAACTACGCGCTGCTGACCGTGTTTACGGCCATGACCGGGGTCCCGGGACTTACCAACATGATCACGCTGTTCCGTGGGTCCGTTACCGGATCGCCGCCGTCTTCGTCAGCTTCGCAGGCGTCGCCTTCGGACTCTGGGGGTTGATCATCCGATGACTGAGGAGTCGGTCGAGGAGCTGATCGAGACACACAACCGGCGTGTCCGGCGGATGATGCGCGCCGTGATCGTGGCCTATGTGGCGGCGTTCGTGCTGTCGGCTTCGGCCGTGTTCGTGTCGATCTACTCCAGTCAGAGCGCGATCGCCGAGAGCGAGCGGAAGTCGGCTGTGGCGCTGGTCGAGAGCCAGCGCAAGTGGTGTGCGCTGCTCGTGCCGCTGGACCTGAACTACCAAACCAACACGCCCCCGACCGAGTCCGGGCGGCGCTTCGCGGCCATTGTGCACGGGCTGCGCGCCGACTTCGGCTGTCAGTGAGTGATCGGCCCGGCCGGTCATCTAGCAGTGTGACTGGCTTCGTGCGCGTCGAGCGCCATCGGATCGACGATGAACGCACCGCACGCGAAGCAGGTGCGGTTCAGGCGCCGCTGGTATTCCACCTCGCTCTCGCCGGGCCGGTGGCGCTGCCACGGCCGCAGGTGCGACTCGTCCCGGCTGGGCGGCTGCCCGGGCACGTACGGCGCCGGGTTGGTGTCCATGTGACCCGCCTCCTAACAGCATCAAACGCACCAAGCACACCATAGCGCTAAAACGCATCAAGCCCACCAGCAGGGAAGACACCAAACCCACCAAACGACAAGATCGCCACATGACCGTGCGCCTGCTCACCTCTGGCGAGCTGGCCAAGGAGATCGGGGTGTCCACTCAGTCGATCGCCCGATGGGCGCGCGAGGGGATCATCACGCCGGCCAGCGTCACTGCGGGCGGTCACTACCGGTGGGACTTGCAGAAGGTCAGATCCGAATTGGAAGCTGCACGCAAACCCCCGACCGACTAGGCAGCCTTGTTCGCCTTTGGGTACTTCGCAGCGCATTTCCTGGCTTGGACATAGAACCGGTCTTGCCACGAGTCCACTGCCGTGGCCGCATCGCGGAGAGTCTGCAGGTTCTCTGTCGTATCAGAATCGGCATAGTCGCGCTTCGCCCGCTTCCAGTCCTGCCACGCCAAATTAAGCTGTTCGCCAATTTGTGCAGCGCGATAACACGCATCCTTTTCGGCGCTGACCACGGGGTGGATGGGCTGCTCGTCCTGCATCGCCCCCAGGCTCGCCACGGTCCCGACACCCAGCAGCACCGCGCCCCCGGCAATGAATAGAGCGGTCGTGGCGCGTCTTCCGTAGCCCGGCTTAATGCGGCTGATTCTGAGCATGTCACACCTTCCGATGGCGGATCGAAACCGCCCAATAAAAACATGCCAGATGCGAGCGCAGCAATATACTTGTGTGCAATTATTTCGGCATGATTGAATTTGATTTATCGGGTTTTACCACGGAGGTAAATGAAATGATGAATCAAATGGAATCAGCCGAAACCGCGATGATCGAGCAGGTTCAAATCAGCATCGAGGCCGTCGAGCCTGGCCGCTGGGTTACCGAGATCAGCGAGGCCACGGAGGTCGTGCGCGACTACCTGGGCGACCGCGCGGACGCGTTGACCCTGGAGCGAATGAACGAAGACGGCGACTGGCTGGTCAGCCTGACCGCGGCGTTCTGGGTCGAGATCGAAGCCGCCGGGTTCGTCGAGATCGAGTCGGGCGAGGCCAGCCGCGCCTACTACATCGGTATCTACGCCGAAGCGCGCTGACTGGACGAAACGCCCGTGAGGGCGTCGGCCGAACAGAGACGGCCCCGATGAGTCCCGAACCCAAGGAGGCACCCCATGAAGACCCAGACCACCACCGAGACGACCGACCCCCGGCATTGCCTGTGCGGATGCGGCGATGCCGTGACGGGCAAGTCCCGCTTTCGGGCGGGTCACGATCAGCGGCTGGTATCGAGCCTGGCAACGGAGCTTGTCGACGGTGGCGGCTCGATCTCGGCTGCCTCGATCGAACTGCTCGGTGTGGACAGTGGCGCGGTCGTCAATTCCGACATCGAGGACGCCATCAGGACCGTGGTTGCGCGGGTGGGCGAGGTACTAAGTCCGGGGCTGGCCGCCAAGGTCGACAAGGCTGCGCGACGTAGGTGGGAGAAGGCCGGGCGGGGCGTTGTCGGGGCCCCGACGAATGCGCGTGTGGAGCCTACGGTCGACGGCGCCCCAGCGAAGCCCATAACGGGCTCGCTCGGGGAGTGCGAGGGCACGACCAAGGCGGGTAAGCGGTGTAAGCGCCGCACCGAGTCGGACTCGCGGTTCTGCCACGCCCACCGTGAGGAGACGAAATGACCGATCCGAGTGGCCTGCCGGCCGGGATTTATGCCCGGGTTTCGACGAAGAGACAGGCTGAAGAGGAGCAGACCAGCATCCCGGACCAGATCCGCAGGGGCCGCGCCGTGTGCGCGGCCCTTGGCCTGTCGGTCCACGACGTCTACGTCGACCCCGGCATCTCGGGCGAGGAGCTGGAGCAACGTCCGGAGATGCGGCGCTTATTGGACGACGTGCGTGCCGGGGTCGTCCGGGTCGCGGTCGCTATAGACCTTGACCGCATCGCACGCGATGAGTTCGTATTTCAGCAGGTGTTCCGCACCCTGGACCGGGTCGAGGCGTACGTACACGCGGATGGGCAGATGTACGACCCGGAGAACCTGTCGCAGCTGCTGACTCGGGGCATCAAAGCCGTAGTTGCGTCCCACGATCGCCGAGCGCTGATTAAGAAGCTGGCGCGGGGGCAGCGTGCCCGGGCACTGGCCGGCGGGTGGCCGGGTGGAGCGCCGCCCTACGGCTACCGGCTGGTGTGGGAGGCGACAACACCGGGAGTCAAGCCGAAGCCGAGCGTCGAGGTCGACGGGGACGAGGTGGAGATGCTGCTCACCGCGGTCACGCTGCTCGTAGACGAGGGCCTATCCACGGGCGAAGCATGCGAGCGACTGAACGCGATGGGCTATACCACGCGTGGCGGGGCTGTTCGGCCCGAGAACCGAACGCCAGGACCGTGGACGCATCAGAACCTGCGCCGGGTGTTGTCCAGTCGATCGCTGCTCGGCGAGGTGTTCTGGGGCAAGCCCGACTCGCGCCCGTCCGGCAAGCACAGGACCCGAGTCAAGCGCGACGGCACGCCCTACTACGGCGAGACGATTAAGATCCAACTAGAACCGCTCATCGACGCAGCGAGGTTCGACGAGCTACAGCTGGCGCTGAGCCTGCGTGCCTACGGGCACCGGTCCCAGAACAAGCCGTACCCGCTGTCCGGGACCACCAGCGCCTGCGGGGGCAGCCTGGGCGGTGTCTACCGGCGGGACCGCGACCTACGCCAGTACCGATGCGACCGCGCGAAGTGGAGCGCGACCGGGAGGGACCGGTGCGGCTGCCCGCGAATCGATGCCGACTGGCTGGACGGGCGGGTGTGGTCCGAGATCACGAGGCTGCTATCCGATCCGGCGCGGATGCTGGCCATGGCCGCGGACTACCTAGGCGTCGATGACGACCGATCTAACCGGGCCGGCGACCGCCTACAGACGCTGGACCGCAAAATCACCAGGCTGCAGCAGGCCCGGGTGAGCCGGGTGGCCGACGCGCTCAAATCGGGTGTTGCCCCAGACCTGCTCCGTCAGGCGGTCGAGCTGATCGAGAGTGAGCTCATAGAGCTGGTGCAGGAACGGGAGCGTCTGCAGGCTGCGCAGGCACAGAAGCAGCACAACGCATCCCGTGCGGTGGCCATCGCACGCCTGGCCGAGCAGGCCGCAGTGCGGCTGCCCCAGATCCGGCTGGAGGACCAGCGTGAGGTACTCCGCTTGCTCAGGGTCAATGTGACGGCCCTGGAGCGGTCCTCGCGGCCCACCCTGCGTATCGCAGGTCATCTACCGGCCACCCTGGCGGTGGTAACCCCGGCGACAGGGGACCGAGGTCTGCGACCTGCTCACCGCGCTCAACACCGGCCACGACGGCGGGGCCGGCACCGTCCACGCGAACTCCCCGGCCGAGCTCCCCGCCCGCATGGAGGCGCTCGCCGCCCTCGGTGGCCTCGACCGCGGCGCACTGCACAGCCAGCTCGCCGCCGCCTTCCACGTCGTCCTCCACATGCGCCGCCACCCGGACGGCACCCGCCGCCTCGACGAGATCGGCGTCCTCGATCGCAGTCCGGACGGCGTTCGCGTCACACCCGCGAGCCCACAGTCCCTCGGCGAGCTCCTCGAGGCGAGGGGAGTGCGAACGCCGTGGTGACCCTCGCCTGCTGCGCCGCCGCCGTCCTGGTCTGGCCCGCGACCCCCGCGACCCGCCGGCTGCGCGACCTCACCGGCCACCGCCGGCGCAGGACACTCCACCCGCCGCGCCCCAGCTCGGTCACCCTCGCCACGACCGCCACCGTCGCGGGCTGGCTCGTCGCCGGCCCGGGTGGCGCGATGGCTGCCCTCCTCGCGACGGTCACCGCCCGCCGCCGCTGGCAGGCCAGGGGAGACCTCAACCGCTCCCTGTCGGCGGTCGACGGACTCACCGAGGCCGTCCGCTCGCTCGTCGCCGGCCTCCGCGCGGGCGCTCACCCGGCCGACGCCGCCGAGTCCGCGGCGACCGACGCCCACCCCACCGCGGCCACGTCGATGCGGGCGCTCGCCGCCGCGGCCCGGCTGGGCGGCGACGTCCGTCTGGCCCTGAACGTCGCCGGCTCGCAAACGCTTGCACCCAGCCTGACCAGGATCTCGCGCGCCTGGATTTTGGCCCAGCGCCACGGCCTGCCGCTGGCCGACATCCTCGACGCGGTCACCCGCGACCTCGACCAGCGCGTCCGCTTCGCCCGCCAGGTCCTGGCCCGCATGGCCGGTCCCCGCACGAGCGCCACCGTCCTCGCCGTGCTCCCCGCGGTGGGCGTCGTGCTCGGCGAGGCCATCGGCGCACATCCGCTCCGCATGCTGACCGGCCCCGGCCACCTGCTGCTCGCCGTCGGCGTCGCCCTGCTGTGCGCTGGCGTCGCCTGGTGCGGTCGCCTCACCGGCCAGGTGGTCCCGCAATGAGCCCGATGAGCCCTCTGCTGCTGGCCGCCGCCGCCCTGCTCTGGTCCCGCGCGAACGTGCCGCACACGCGCCTCGCCCGCCTCGGCGGCCGCCGGCGCAGCTGGCGCCCCGGCCCCAAGGCACAGCGTCTGGCTCTGGCCATCTCCGTGGGCGTCCTGGTCACCGCCCTGACCGGCTTGCCAGAGGGCCCGCTCGCGGGCGCGGCGACGGCGGCCGCGACCTGGTGGCTGACCCGCCGTCTCGCCCGGCCCGCGAGCGCCCGTCCCGACCCGCTCGGCCTCGCCGCCACCTGGGACCTCCTCGCCGCGTGCCTGCGCTCCGGCCTCCCGGTGCCGGCCGCCGTCACCGCGATCGCCGACGACCTGCCCGCCGACGCCGGCCGGGCGCTCCGCGCGACGGCGGACCTGCTCGCCATGGGCGCCGATCCCGTCGACGCCTGGGCCCCGGCCATGACCTGCCCGCACACCGCCGCCCTCGCTCGCGGTGCGCGGCATACCGCCCGCTCCGGCACCGCCCTCGCCGACATAGTCGCCGCGCTCGCCACCACCGTCCGCGACTCCGCGGGCGACGCCGCCGAGGCACGCGCCCAGCGCGCCGGCGTCCTCATCGCCGCGCCGCTCGGCGCCTGCTTCTTACCCGCCTTCATCTGCCTCGGCATCGCGCCCGTCGTGGCCGGCCTGGCCGATCAGCTCTCAATCTGACCACCCGTCGATATCAGGAGATTGACCGATGTTTCCCCGCCCGATCCCGCTTCGAATCCGGCCCCGCCGGGAGTTTCTGCTCGCCGACGACGGCATGAGCACAGTCGAGTACTGCGTCGGACTGATCGCCGCGGCCGCGCTGGCCGTCGTTCTCTACGGCATCGTCACCGGCGACGACGTGCTGAACGCGATCACCTCGATCATCCAGCGCGCACTCTCGGTGAAAGTCTGATGTTGCACCGGACCAGGCGCGGCCGCCCGCGCCACGATCACGACGCGGGCGCCGTCACCGTCGAGGCCGCGATCGCCCTCGGCGCGTTCATCGCGGTGCTCGCTCTCGCGCTCGGCGCCGTCTCGGCCGCGATCGATCAGCTCAGATGTATCGACGCGGCCCGGGAGGCGGCGCGCCTGGTCGCCAGGGGCGAACCCGTCCGTGCGGCGGTCGTCGCCGCCGATATCGCGCCGACCAGCGCGAACGTCGCGATCACCGTCCACGGCGACAACATCGAGGTGGACGTGCGCGCGAAGCCGGTCAACGGCCTGTTGCCCGGACTCCAACTGCACGGCGCCGCCTATGCGATCGCCGAGCCGGGTTCCACTGAGGACAGTTCGTGACCGGGCAACATGAATTTCGGCCGACCGACCCCGCCGACGGCGGCGCGGCCACGGTGTGGACGGCCGGCGCCATCGCCGCGTTGCTGACCGTGACGACGCTCGTCGTCTGGCTCGGCGCCGCGGCCGCGACCCGCCACCGGGCCACGGGTGCCGCCGACCTCGCCGCCCTGGCGGCCGCCGGTGCGGTCGTCGACGGCGAGCGGGTGGCCTGCGGAAAGGCTCGCTGGGTGACCGACCGGATGAGCGTCGTCCTTCACAGTTGCCGGTTGAACGGCGCCGAGGCACGGGTGGAAGTGGTGGCACAGCCGCCCGGCGTGCTCGCGGGCTTCAGCCCTGCGGAAGCCCGCGCCCGCGCCGGACCCGTCGTTGACCTTGGTGACGGAAGTCGAACGGTCGTCTTCGGACGGTGAGCGGCAGTGCTCGCCGTGTGGACGGCCCGTTGACCGGCATACCGAGGTTCGGTCGAACCTATGTAGTTACTCGTTCACCGTGCCGTAACGACCAGTTGTCGACTGCAAGTTTCGTCGGCGGTGAGCATGTCGTTAAGTGACGTAGGGCACCACGCGAGCTGCGGGTGTCCGGGCACAAGGAGGCAAGCACCCGAGATGTTGGACATGGATTGGTCGGATAGCTGGCGCAGGGCATTCCGCGTCGAGCTGCGTGCACAGGCCATCGGCCTCGCGTGGCGCGGATGGCCGGTGCTGCCGGGCACCTATCCGGCTGGCTCGCAGTGGGCGGGCCGCGACACGCACGAGAACACCGGGCCGCGCCCCGTCCACACGGACTGGCAGGACCGGATCGGCACCGAGCCGGAGCAGGTCGCCACGTGGTGGACCGGCCAGCCGTACAGCCTCCTGCTCGCCACCGGCGTGCAGCTCGACGCCATCGAGGTTCCCGGTCACCTTGGCCGCGGCGCCGCGCGCGTACTTCGCGGCATCGGTGTCCCCGTGCCGATCATGGCGACGCCCGACGACCGCTGGACGTTCCTGGTCAACGCGGGCCACGAGCTGGTGCGCCCGCTCGCCGAGCACGACGACGTCGTCCTCCACGCCAAGGGCAGCTACGTTCCGCTGCCGCCCACCCCGCTGCAGCACGGTGTCGTGCACTGGCGTGTCCGCCCGGAGGTCTGCGGCTGGCAGATGCCGGCGTCGAGCACCGTGCAGGACGCGCTCGTCGACGCGCTGACCGCGGACGTCACGCGCGCCCGGTCCACCGGGCTCGTCACCGCGGACTGATCGCACAGGGATGAGTGGGATGCGCTCAGCAGTACCCGTGAACCACGCTTCGCCGGGAGCACCCTCCCGGCCCGCCCGCGGTGGGCGTTCTGCAGAGATGCCGCTCTACCGCAGCCAACCCGTCCCGCAGTTCGGCGCCGCTCCCGCAACCTGGTGGCCGACCCTGGGACGGGGAGCATGCCGGGCGCTCGCAGGAGGAGACGATCTCCCGCGGCGCGGCCAGCATCGGACAGTCGGCGAGAACCTGGCCCCAGGGACGGCCGTCGCGCGCGGAGGTAACCGCCTCCCCGTAACCCCCGCGCCCGTCGGACGCCCCGCCGACCACCGAACACTGACCGCGCACCGACCCGAGCGGTAGACCGCTCCTCGCGCGCCTGGCGTAACGCAACGCGCCGGGGGCCGGATTCACCGGCCCCCGGCGCGTTGCCGTCCGTACGGCCACATTGAAGTGTCCTGTGGACAACTCGATCCGCTTGCCAACATGGCGAACTACCGTCAGACCTGGGTGACTTCACAGCGCCAGACCGGCGACTGCAAGGTTTGTCCACAGTGGCCGGAGTTGTCCACAGGCGAGCCCGAGACCACCGAAAACGTCGGTGGCGGCGGGTAAAGTGGAAAGCGGGGGGCCCCGCGTCCGGCACGATCAAATACTCCACAGTGGAGGGACGATCACGCGGCGGGCGATTCCTTCTTCGCGCCGACCGTCCGCACGACCGCGTCCAGCACGGCGACGGCGGCCGACTTGTTCAACGGCTCGTTGCCGTTGCCGCACTTCGGCGACTGCACGCACGACGGGCACCCGGCCGGACACTCGCAAGCGGCGATCGCGTCCCGGGTGGCCGTCAGCCACGCGACGAGCGCGGCGTGCCCGCGGTCGGCGAAACCCGCGCCGCCCGGGTGGCCGTCGTGGACGAAGACCGTCGCCTCGCCGGTGTCGGGGTGCAGGGCCGTGGACACGCCGCCGATGTCCCAGCGATCGCACGTCGCGAACAGGGGGAGCAGGCCGATCGCCGCGTGCTCGGCCGCGTGCAGGGCGCCCGGGACCTCCCGGTGCGCCACGCCGGCCTCCGCCAGCAGGGCCTCGCTCACCGTGTACCAGACGGCCCGCGTGTGCAGCGTCTGCTCGGGGAGGTCCAGCGGGATCTGGTCCAGCACCTCCCCCGACGGCAGCCGCCGCAGGTAGCCGACCACGTGGGACGTGACGGCCACCTCGCCAAGGCTCACCGACACGCCATCCGCGAACGCTTCACGCTCCACTGTGGACAGCACGGAGATGTCGACCTGCTCGCGCGGGATCGTCGACCACTCCGGGTCCTCGCGGTGGACCATCGCCAGGCCCGACTCCAGGTCCAGCTCGTCCACCACGTACGACGTGCCCTGATGCAGGTACACGGCGCCCGGGTGGACGGTCGCGCACGCCGAGCCGGGGTTCACCGTGCCGAGCAGGCGGCCCGAGTCGGCCTCCACCACGGCGATCTGCTCGCCACCCGAGCCGCGGATGTCCACCGACGCGTGCGGGCGCTCCCGGGTCGTCCAGTACCAGCCGCTCGGCCGCCGGCGCAGCACGCCGTCCGCCACCAGGTCGTCGAGCACCCGGCGGGCGGCCGCGCCGCCGAACGTGGACAGGCACGCGTCGGTGAGCGGCAGCTCGGCCGCCGCGCACGCCAGCTGCGGGGCCAGGACGTACGGGTTCGCCGGGTCGATCACCGTCGCCTCGATGGGCTTGTCCAGCATCGCCGACGGGTTGTGCACGAGGTAGGTGTCCAGCGGGTTGTCCTGCGCCACGAACACGACGAGCGCGCCGTCCCCGGCCCGGCCGGCCCGGCCCGCCTGCTGCCAGAACGAGGCCAGCGTGCCCGGGTAGCCGGCCACCACGACCGCGTCCAGCCCGGCGATGTCGACGCCGAGCTCGAGCGCGTTCGTGCTGGCCACACCCAGCAGCGACCCGGAAGCCAGGTCCTTCTCCAGCGCCCGCCGCTCCTCGGGCAGGAACCCCGCCCGGTACGCGGCCACCCGCCCAGGCAGCGTCGAGTCCACTTCGGACAGCGCGCGCCGCGCCGAGAGCGCCGTCAGCTCCGCGCCGCGCCGCGACCGGACGAACGCCAGGGTCCGCGCGCCCTCGACCACGAGGTCGGTGAGAATCCGCGCCGTCTCCGCACCCGCCGAGCGCCGCACCGGCGCGCCGTTCTCGCCCTCGAGCGCCTCGAGCAGAGGCGGCTCCCAGAGCGCGACCGTGCGCGCGCCCCGCGGCGACCGGTCCGCCGTCACCGCCGCGCACGGCACGCCGGCGAGCCGCGACGCCGAGGTCGCCGGGTCGGAGACCGTCGCCGACGCCAGCACGAAGACCGGGTCCGAGCCGTACCGCTGCGCCACCCGCCGCAGCCGCCGCAGCAGCAGCGCCACGTGCGAGCCGAACACCCCGCGGTACCCGTGACACTCGTCGACCACGACGAACGCCAGCCGGCGGAAGAAGTGCGCCCACTTCGCGTGGCCCGGCAGGATCCCGCGGTGCAGCATGTCCGGGTTGGTGAACACCCAGCGGGAGTGCGCGCGCACCCAGTCGCGCTCGGGCAGCGGCGTGTCGCCGTCGAAGCCGGCCGCGCGGATCTCGGGCACGTCCAGCGCGCCGACCGAACGCAGCTGGTCGGCGCCGAGCGCCTTCGTCGGCGAGAGGTACAGCGCGGTCGCCCGCCGATCGGCCGCGAGCGCGGAGAGCACCGGCACCTGGTAGGCCAGCGACTTGCCCGACGCGGTCCCGGTGGCGATCACCACATGCCGGCCGTCGCGCGCGTGCGCGGCGGCCTCGACCTGGTGTGCCCACGGCGAGGCGACACCGCACCGCTCGAACGCGCCGCGCAGCGAGCCGGAAACCCAGTCCGGCCAGGGGACGGGGGTCGCCACGCGCTCCGGCAGCTCACGCACGTGCCGCAACGGGTTCTCTCCCGAAGGCACGCCGGCGAGCACCCTGTCGAGCAGCCGGTGGCCACGCTCAGCGGCTGGCTGCGTACCCACCGAACGAGCTTCGCACACCCCACCGACAACCCCGCGCACCCCACGACGAATGCCGCCCCAGAGCAAGCACAAGCACCACCCGCCCCGCGCGGCCGCACATCCACCCACCCCGACCAACCACCAAGACCCCGCTCGCGCGCACGTGCGGTGGCAACCCCCGCCCTCTCCGGGGGCACCCCGTGACTCCATTCTATCGGTGACCCCTGACAAAACCCGCTGGTCAGCCGGTTCTGTGGACAACTGCGCGAGTTGTGGACAACCGGCTGAGCCGACTGTCCTCGGCAGGCCGGACCGACGCCGCGAACCAACCACCGCCGACGACCTCGGCCAGGCGGACGAAGCCGGACAGGCGGATGAAGCCAATGAGGCCAACCAGCCCGGCCAACGAAGCCGAAACCGCGTCGCACGCCGCGAACCAACCAGCCAGGCCGACGAAGGCAGCCAGGCTGACGTGGCCAACGAGCCCGGCCGAGGAAGCCACCCGTCCAAGCCGCTGGAGCCGACCAGTCGAGCCGACGAAGGTAACCAGACCGGCGAGCCCAACAGCCAGGCCGACGACGCCAGCCAGGCCGACGACGACGGACGAAGGCCCAGGCCGACGGAGCCAGAGGACGCCAAACCCAGGCAACCAGGCGCCGACAACGCCTGCCGCCCGACACGACAGCCCACTCACAGCAAGATCGAAAAGCGGCTTGATCGATTCGCTGAACCGATCATGAGCAGCCACCGGGCGGCCTCGAAACCCCAGATGGCGGGATGCCCCGCAGGGTGCGGAAGTCCAACCAATAGACTCCGCCGACGTCCCATCAATACCTGGTGGCGCAATCCGTCCCGATCAGGGATTGAAACCGTGGCTTGGTCAGGCCGTCCGGTGTCGCGCCGAACATCAGGCACGAAGTACCTGGAGGACCGATGTCCTGGCAGTACCTAGCGGAAGGCCCGCCGCTGACCGGCGGTGATCGCGGCGTGATCGTCGTGGTGGCCGTGATCGCTCTCGCTGCCCTGGCCGTTGGCTACGTGCTGCTCAAGGAGGTGCTGGCCGCGGGCCAGGGCACCTCGAAGATGCAGGACATCGCCAAGGCGGTGCAGGAAGGCGCGGGCGCATACCTGAAGCGTCAGCGGAACACGTTGCTGATCTTCGGCGTCATCGTGTTCGCCCTGTTGTTCGCCCTTCCCGCGGACAGCGCGGGGGAGCGGATCGGGCGCTCGCTGTTCTTCCTCGTCGGCGCCGTGTTCTCGTTCTCGATCGGCTACCTCGGCATGTGGCTCGCGACGCAGGCCAACCTGCGTGTCGCCGCCGCGGCCCGGGAGCCGAACGGGCGCGAGGTCGCGACGCGCATCGCGTTCCGCACCGGCGGCGTGGTCGGCATGTGCACCGTCGGCCTCGGCCTGTTCGGTGCCTCGGTCGTGGTCCTGGTGTGGGCCGGCGAGGCGCCCAAGGTGCTCGAGGGCTTCGGCTTCGGCGCCGCGCTGATCGCCATGTTCATGCGTGTCGGCGGCGGCATCTTCACCAAGGCCGCCGACGTGGGCGCCGACCTGGTCGGCAAGGTCGAGCAGGGCATCCCCGAGGACGACCCGCGCAACGCCGCCACCATCGCCGACAACGTCGGCGACAACGTGGGTGACTGCGCCGGCATGGCCGCGGACCTGTTCGAGTCCTACGCCGTGACCCTGGTCGCCGCGCTGATCCTCGGCTCCACCGCCTTCGGCTCGCAGGGCCTGCTCTTCCCGCTGATCGTCCCGGCCCTCGGCGTGATCACCGCGGTCATCGGCGTCTACATCACCCGTGCCCGCGTCGGTGAGAGCGGCCTGACCGCGATCAACCGGTCGTTCTACATCTCCGCCCTGATCTCCGCGATCCTGTGCACCGCCGCGGCGTTCATCTTCCTGCCGACGTCGTTCTCCGAGCTGACCGACGCCTCGGACCCGAACATCAGCGGCAGCCCGGCGCTCATCGCGGCCGTCGCCGTGATCATCGGCATCGTGCTGGCCGGCATCATCCTGTGGCTCACCGGCTACTTCACCGGCACCGACTACAAGCCGGTCAAGGATGTCGGCAAGTCCTCGCTGACCGGTGCGGCCACCGTGATCCTCTCCGGCATCTCGGTCGGCTTCGAGTCCGCCGTCTACACCGCGCTCGTCATCGGCGCGGCCGTCTACGGTGCGTTCCTGCTGTCCGGTTCGCTGTTCGTGGCGCTGTTCGCCATCGCGCTGGCCGGCTGCGGCCTGCTCACCACGGTCGGCGTCATCGTCGCCATGGACACCTTCGGCCCGGTCTCCGACAACGCGCAGGGCATCGCCGAGATGTCCGGCGACGTCGAGGGCGAGGGCTCGCAGATCCTCACCGAGCTGGACGCGGTGGGCAACACCACCAAGGCGATCACCAAGGGCATCGCGATCGCGACGGCCGTGCTCGCGGCGACCGCGCTGTTCGGCTCGTACCTGACCGCGATCACCGACGCGCTGGCCCAGGCGGCCGCCCAGCTGGAGCTGGACGACTTCATCGTGTTCAGCCCGAACGTGCTCGTCGGCATCATGGTCGGCGCGTCGGTCGTGTTCATGTTCTCCGGTCTCGCGGTCAACGCCGTGTCCCGGGCGGCGGGCGCGGTCGTGTTCGAGGTGCGCCGCCAGTTCCACGCCAACCCCGGCATCATGGACGGCACGGTCCGCCCGGAGTACGGCCGCGTCGTGGACATCTGCACCCGTGACTCGCTCCGCGAGCTCGCCACGCCGGGCCTGATGGCCGTGCTGGCACCGATCGCGGTCGGCTTCGGCCTCGGCGTCGGCCCGCTGGCCGGCTTCCTGGCCGGCGCCATCGCCACCGGCACCCTGATGGCGGTCTTCCTCGCCAACTCCGGTGGCTCGTGGGACAACGCCAAGAAGCTCGTCGAGGACGGCAACCACGGCGGCAAGGGCTCGGACGCCCACGCCGCCACGATCATCGGCGACACGGTGGGTGACCCGTTCAAGGACACCGCCGGCCCGGCGATCAACCCGCTGATCAAGGTGATGAACCTGGTCTCGCTGCTGATCGCCCCGGCGATCGTGACCTTCTCGGTCGGCGACGACGCCAACACCGGGCTGCGGGTCGCGGTCGCGGTCGTGGCGTTCCTGCTGATCGCCGGCGCGATCTTCGTGTCCAAGCGGCGCGGCACGGCGATCTCGGACAACCCGGCGGAGGCGGACGACGCGGAGGCGCCCGTCAGCAACGGCGCGTCCTGATCGGCTGGCAACGAACGAAACGGGCCCACCACGGCCAGTCCGTGGTGGGCTCGTTCGCGTTCCGCCATGATCGACCGGTTCCCAAGGATCGAACTGGTGTTCTATCCTTTGCCGGGTGGCCCAGTTGTCGTTCTACTCCGCCGACGCGAACCCGCCGGCCCGCGGTGACCTCGCCGGGCTGCTCTGCGGGCCGGCGCGGCTGGTGAGCTTCGGCGGCGTCACCGCGCGGCTCTCCGTGCCCGTCGCGGACGCCTGGCGCGGCCACGCGCTCAAGCGGGCGCTCGCCGACCGCGGCGTCGACGCCACCCTCTACACGGCCGGTGACGGGCTCCTCCTGCGCACCGCGTTCCGCCGCGACCTCACCGCGCTCGCCGCCGCGTGGACGGCCGGCGACGGCAAGACCATCCCGGCCGGCCTCGTCCTCGCCGGCGCCGCGTTGCGACTCTGGGTACTCGCCGCGGGTGACTGGACCGACACGGGATACGTACTGCGGCTCGATCCGCTCGCCGCCGACACGCATGAAACTCTGACGAAATCGGTCACCGCCTGTGGTCTTCCGGTGACTCCGTACAATGCCGAGGGCGACGGCCCTGGCCTGCGCATATTCGGCCGGCGACGGCTCGCACGGCTCGCCGAGCTGGTCGGGAGACCACCCTCCGCAGCCGCCGAGAGCCACTGGCCGGCGGGATCCCGTGTGCGGCAGACGGCCTGAGCGTGCTACCCAGGTAAGGGGGCATACCGTCGCCGCCGAGTGTGCCGCTAGGCACCTGGGGGTAGGTATCACGGTGAGCAACGTGCACACTGTCGAGCTGAGAGTGAGCTTGACAAGAGAGCGGGACAAGCGTGGCAGGGACGACCAGGACGACGAACAGCGGCGCGACGAACGGGGCTGAGCCGCGACGGCTCGTGATCGTCGAGTCGCCGGCCAAGGCGCGCAAGATCGCCTCCTACCTCGGCCGGAACTTCGTCGTGGAATCCTCCCGGGGCCACATCCGCGACCTGCCGCGCAAGGCGGCCGAGGTGCCCGCCAAGTACAAGGGTGAGACCTGGTCGAACCTCGGCGTCAACGTCGACAACGGCTTCGAGCCCATCTACATCGTCACGCCGGACAAGAAGTCCACGGTCACGGAGCTCAAAGAGGCCCTCAAGACCGTCGACGAGCTCTACCTCGCGACGGACGGCGACCGCGAGGGCGAGGCCATCGCGTGGCACCTCCTGGAGGCGCTCAAGCCCAAGGTGCCGGTGAGCCGGATGGTCTTCCACGAGATCACCGAGTCGGCGATCCGCGCCGCCGCGCAGAACACCCGCCCGCTCGACCAGGACCTCGTCGACGCCCAGGAGACCCGGCGCATCCTCGACCGCCTGTACGGCTACGAGGTCAGCCCGGTCCTGTGGAAGAAGATCACCCGCGGCCTGTCCGCCGGCCGCGTGCAGTCCGTCGCCACCCGGATCGTCGTGGACCGCGAGCGCGAGCGGATGAAGTTCGTCTCCGCCTCGTACTGGGACATCTCCGCGAAGCTCGACGCCGGCGCGGACGCCGAGCCACGCAACTTCGGCGCTCGGCTGCTGTCCGTCGACGGCACCCGCCTGGCCACCGGCCGCGACTTCGCCCAGAACGGCGAGCTCAAGTCCGGCACCACCGTGCTGCGCCTCGACGAGGCCGAGGCCCGCCGGCTCGCCGAAGCGCTGACCGGCGCCGCGCTGGCCGTGTCCAGCGTCGAGGAGAAGCCCTACACCCGCCGGCCGTACGCGCCGTTCATGACGTCCACGCTGCAGCAGGAGGCGGGCCGCAAGCTCCGCTTCTCCGCCGACCGCACGATGCGCATCGCCCAGCGGCTGTACGAGAACGGCTACATCACCTACATGCGAACCGACTCCACGACGCTGTCGGAGACGGCGATCTCGGCGGCCCGGTCGCAGGCCCGCGAGCTCTACGGCGACGCGTACGTCTCGCCGCAGCCGCGGCAGTACACCCGCAAGGTCAAGAACGCCCAGGAGGCGCACGAGGCGATCCGTCCGGCCGGCGAGGTGTTCCGCACCCCCGGCCAGGTCGCGGGCGAGCTCGAGTCCGACGAGTTCCGCCTCTACGAGCTGGTCTGGCAGCGCACGGTCGCCTCCCAGATGTCCGACGCCCGCGGCACCACGATGAGCCTGCGCATCACCGGTCGCGCACATGACATTTCCGGCTCCGCCGGGGCAGGCGAGGAGTGCACGTTCGCCGCGTCCGGCCGCACGATCACGTTCCCCGGCTTCCTGCGTGCCTACGTCGAGGCCGTCGACTCCGAGGCGGGTGGCGAGGCCGACGACGCCGAGCGCAGGCTGCCGCAGCTGACCAAGGGCCAGGGCATCACCGCCACCGAGCTCACCCCGGACGGCCACACCACGAGCCCGCCCCCGCGCTACACCGAGGCCAGCCTGGTGAAGACGCTGGAGGAGCTGGGCATCGGGCGCCCGTCCACGTACGCGTCGATCATCAACACCATCCAGGACCGCGGCTACGTGTGGAAGAAGGGTTCCGCCCTCGTCCCGTCGTGGATCGCGTTCTCCGTGGTCGGCCTGCTCGAGCGGCACTTCGGACGGCTCGTCGACTACGACTTCACCGCCGCGATGGAGGACGAGCTCGACCGCATCGCCTCCGGCGAGCAGCAGCGCACCCAGTGGCTCACCGGGTTCTACTTCGGCGGCGACATCGGTGCCGAGGGCTCGGTCGGCCGCTCCGGCGGGCTGAAGAAGCTCGTCGGCTCGGGCGTCGACACCATCGACGCGCGGGAGATCAACTCCATCCCGCTGTTCAACGACCCCACCGGCCGGCCGGTGGTCGTCCGCGTCGGCCGCTACGGGCCCTACCTCGAGCGCGACGGCGAGAACGGCGAGCCGCAGCGGGCCAACCTGCCCGAGGACCTGCCGCCCGACGAGCTGACCGTCGAGATCACCGAGAAGCTGTTCGCCACGCCAGTGGAGGGCCGCACGCTCGGCACCGACCCGGTCACCGGCCACGAGGTCGTCGCCAAGGAGGGCCGCTTCGGCCCGTACGTCACCGAGGTCCTGCCGGAGCCCGAGGACGGCGGCTCGAGCAAGGCGAAGAAGCCCAAGCCGCGCACGGGTTCGCTGTTCAAGTCGATGGAGGTCGAGACCGTCACGCTCGACGACGCGCTGCGGCTGCTGTCCCTGCCGCGGATGGTCGGCAAGGACCCCACCAGCGGCGAGGAGATCACCGCCCAGAACGGCCGCTACGGCCCGTACCTGAAGAAGGGCACCGACTCCCGGTCGCTGGGTAACGAGGAGGACATCTTCACGGTCACCCTCGACGAGGCGCTCAAGCTCTACGCCGAGCCCAAGCGCCGGGGCCGGCAGGCCGCCGCGTCCGCGCCGTCGCTCAAGGAGCTCGGCAACGACCCGGCGTCCGGCAAGCCGATGGTCGTCAAGGACGGCCGGTTCGGCCCGTACGTAACCGACGGCGAGTTCAACGCGTCGCTGCGCAAGTCCGACAGCGTCGAGACGCTCACCGACGAGCGGGCGGCCGAGCTGCTGGCCGAGAAGCGCGCGAAGGGCCCGGCGCCGAAGCGCACCACCACCACCCGTCGCAAGGCCCCGGCGAAGGCGGGCGCCACGAAGCGGTCCACCGCGAAGTCCAAGTCCTAGGGCAGGTCTGACGGATCTTCGGCCGCGCGATTCGCGCCAAGACGGCTCCTGGCTGCGTTGTCGCAACGGCCGAGTAGACCTCGGTACGAGGCTATTGCTCCGCCTTGCCAGGAACCGCCTGGATCACGAATCGCATCGACCAAGATCCGCCAGACGCGCCCTGGCAGGCTAGGTTCCACACGTGCGTGTGGAGGAGCGCGCGGGCCACCCGCGCCGGGACACCGACAGCGACCGGGTTCGGTTCGAGGCGGCGCTGCGCCGCCGCGGCCTGCCGCTCGTGGTCCGGCACGACCGGCGCGGCTCGGCGATCCTGCGGCGGGCCGCGCCCGCTCTCGCGTTCATGCTGCTGAGCGAGCCGCTCACGTCGCTGATCACCACGCTGCTGGCCGTGCCGCAGGACAGGCTCGAGGCGCGCCTGTCCAACTCCCTCTGGGTGTTCGGGCTGCTCGCGATCACGGTCGCGGCGCTCGTCGTCCCGGCCGTCGCCGGCTCGCTCGTGTCGAGGTGGCTGCGGGTCCTGCCGCGGTCCGGCCGGCTCACGGTCGCCGTCGTCGTGCTGGCGCTCTTCGCTGTCGTGGCGCCGGTCGTCGAGTGGGCGGCCGGGGTGCGCTCGCCGTTGTGGCTGGGCCTGACCATCAACGGCGGGCTCACGCTGATCGTGCTCGTCGGCGTCTACGCGGGCGCCGGCTCGATTCTCGCGTGGGGCCTGCGCCGCGCGTTCCGCCAGCTCGGCACCGTCGGCACGATGGCCACCCGCGCACTGCCGCTGCTGGTCATCGTCGTGCTGTTCGCGTTCTTCTCCACCGAGATGTGGCAGATCGCCGAGGCGCTGCCGCGGTGGCGGCTGTGGCTGGTGGTGGCGGCGCTCGCGGCGCTGTCGGTGCTGTTCATGATCGCGATCATGCGTGAGGAGCTGCGCACGATGGTCGACGAGGCCGTCGACGGCCGCCTCCCCGCGCTGCCCGCCGATCTCGCCGACCTCGCCGCGCCGGACACCACGGTCGCCGAGCGGCCGACCGCGGGCGAGCGGGCGAACCTGGTGCTGGTGCTGTTCCTGGCTCAGGCGCTGCAGATCGCGATGCTCGCCGTGCTGTTGTTCTGCCTGCTCATCGGCCTGGGTGCGCTGACGGTGGACAAGTCGGTGGTCGACGCGTGGCTCGGCGAGGGCAAGTTCCTCGACCCCGGCACGCTGTTCGGGCTCCAGCTGCCCCTGCCCAAGGCTCTGGTGCAGCTGTCCATCTTCCTGTCCGTGTTCTGCGGGCTGTACTTCACCGCGTCGGCGGCTACCGATCCGCTCTACCGCAAGGCATTCTTCGAACCACTGGTCGAGGACGTCCGGGTGAGC
Source organism: Actinophytocola sp. (assembly GCA_035995025.1). Classification (GTDB taxonomy): domain Bacteria; phylum Actinomycetota; class Actinomycetes; order Mycobacteriales; family Pseudonocardiaceae; genus Actinophytocola. The sequence goes on along the minus strand of DASYKY010000062.1, from coordinate 68,503 downwards.
CTCGCGGTCCGGCAGGCTTACCTAGCCCGCCGCGGCGACGGGGCCTAACCTGGACACGGAGTGACGCCGAGGTAGCTCAAAGGAGTTGGCGATGACGAACGACGGAACGCAGGACCCGGTTCCGCCGCCGGTGCTGTCCGACCCGCTCGCCGGTCTGGTGACCGGCAGCCGCTACGAGCCCGAGTCGCTGCGCGTCCGGGTGACCGCGCCGCCGCCGCCGGACATCGCCGCGGTTCGCGAGGCCATGGCGTACGTGCTGGACGAGAACTCCGAGCTGGACCTCAACTCGATCATCCCCGCGTCGGAGTTCTTCACCGACTCGACCGGCGAGTCCGCACCCGAACGGCCGGCCCCTGAGCCCCCGGCGGCGGCCTCCCCGCCGGTCGCCCAGGTACCGGTGAAGGACGTGCCCGCGTCCGGCCGGCCCGCGCCCGCGAGGATCCCGGTGCCCACCCGCGGCGGCGTCACCCGCGTGAACACCACGATTCCCGCGCCCCGCGGCCGCCCCGGCACGGCCCGCGCGCTGCCGCCCGCGATCGTCTCCGGTGAACGCACCCGCCGCATCCGGCTGCCGCGCGGTTTCGTCAGTAACAAGCCGAAACTGCCGCCCGCGGTGAAAGGCCAGTCGTCGGCCTGGAGTGTGACGCTCATCATGGTGTTACTCATCGTGATGGGTGTGCTCGGCATCGTGTTCCTCGCGAGCCTGATCGACACGATCGCGGCAGTCTTCGACTGACACGCCGTACCCCACGCGGGCGGCGAAGCCGATCAACCACTACCGTCCGACCATCCGAACGTGTCGTCCGGGCTACTCTGGAGTCGAGGGCTGCGTGGAGATGGGGTGGCGGGTATCAGCGGGGGCGCGGACTTCGACCCGGATGTCGGTGTGAGGGCGCCGGCCCGATCGAACGCGTCCACCACCCACCGGGCCCGCAGCGTGCTGGCGATCCGCGGCTTTCGCCGGCTCTGGGGCGTCACCTACCTGTGCAGCATCGGTGACTGGCTGTCACTGCTGGCGCTGACCGGTCTGGTCACCAAGCTCACCGAGGGATACCAGGCGCAGAGCTTCGCTTTCGCCGGCGTCGTGCTCACGCAGCTGCTGCCGGGCCTGCTGTTCGCGCCGGTCGGCGGCCTCCTCGCGGATCGGTTCGACCGCCGCAAGGTCATGGTCATCTGCGACGTGGCCCGCTGCGGGCTGTTCCTGTCGATCGCGGTCGCCGGCTCGACGCTGTGGCTGTTCATCGGGAACTTCCTCATCGGCTGCTGCGCGATGATGTGGATCCCGTCGAAGGACGCGGCGGTGCCGAACCTGCTGCGCCGCCCCGACCAGGTGGAGACCGCCAGCCAGCTCGGCATGGTGATGACCTACGGCATCGCCGTGATCACCGGCGCCGGCCTGTACGCGGCGATCACCGGCATCACCACCAACCTGAACATCCAGCCGGACCAGGCCGGCCTCGGCATTGCCAAGATCATCCTGGTCATCAACGGCCTGCTGTACCTGACCAGCGCGATCCTCGTGGCCACCCGCATCCCGGAGCTGTCCCGCCGCGACCCGGCGCCCGGCGGGCGCATCGACCACAACGACGCGGACGGGGCGAAGCCAGGCTTCGTCGCGATGGCCCGCGACGCGGTCCGGTTCGTGCGCAGCACGCCGCTGGTCCGCGGCCTGCTCGTCGGCATGATCGGCGCGATCGCGGCGGCGGGCGCACTGATCGGCTCGGCGAAGCTGTACGCGAACAGCCTGCGCGGCGGCGAGTCGGCGTTCGGCCTCCTGTTCGTCGCGATGTTCATCGGGCTCGCGGCCGGCATGGCGGGCTCGCCGAAGCTCGCCCGGCGGCTGCCGCACAACCGGCTGTTCGGCATCGCGATCGTGCTCGCCGGCCTGGTGCTCTGCCTGGTCGCGCTGTCGCCGCACCTGGCCGTCTCGCTGATCGCCGTCATGCTCGTCGGTGCCTGCGCGGGCGCGGCGTTCCTCACCGGCGTGACGATCATCGGCACCCAGGTCGAGGACGCCATCCGCGGCCGGATCAACGCGATCTACCAGTCGTTGCTGAAGGTCATCCTCGCGGCCGCCATGGCCGTGACGCCGCTGCTGGTCGGCCTGGTGCAGCCGCGGAACGTGATCGTGTGGGGCCGGCCGATGACGATCGACGGCACCCGTCCGGTGCTGCTCGCGGCCGGCCTGCTCGCCGCGCTGGTCGGCGTGGTCGCCTACCGGCAGATGGACGACCGGCGCTCCGAGACGATCCTGTCCGACCTGCTCAACGCGATCCGCCGCAAGCCGCGACGGTCGACGGGTCTGCTGATCGCGGTGGAGGGCGACGTCGTCGAGGACACCTCGACGCAGGCGCGGCTGCTGGCCGACTGGCTGCGCAAGCCCGGCGTCAAGGAGGTGCTGCTGGCGAGCGACCCGGCGCTGGACGACGAGCGGCTGCGCTCGGTGTTGTCCGGTGCGCACCTCGCCGGTGCGCGGGCGCACGCGCTGGTCGCCGCGGCCGTGCGCGCGGACATCGTGGAGCGGCAGATCCGGCCCGCGCTGGACCGCGGCGCGCTGGTCGTGATGGAGCGGTTCGTGGACAGCCCGCTGGCGCACCTGTCGGCCGCGGCCGGCCTGGACCCGGCGGAGCTCGAGGGCCTGGCCGACTGGGCGACCGCGCGGCTGCGCCCGGACGTGACGATCCTGCTGGACCGCGACCCGAGCAGCCTGGCCGGCGACGACGCGCCGCAGCCGACGCAGCATCATTGGCACGTGCAGCGGGTGTTGACGGAGATGGCGTCGGCCGATCCGGACCGGTACGTGGTCGTGGACGCGGACGGGACGCCGGAGCAGCTGGCCATGCGGGTGCGGGTGGCGGTGCGGACCGCGCTGGCGGGCAGGCGGCTGGGGAGCATGGTGCCGAGCGACAGCAGCCTGACCCCGGTGCCGGCCGGGGAGGCGTCGTGACGGTCTGGGACCAGGTCGTCGGCCAGCCCGAGGCCGTCGGGGTGCTGACCGCGTCCGCGGCGGTAGCGGCGTCCATGGTGGACGGTTCGTTCAGCGGCTCGGCGTCCGCGGTGGCGCACGCCTGGCTGTTCACCGGCCCGCCCGGCTCCGGCCGGTCGGTGGCGGCGCGTGCGTTCGCGGCGGCGTTGGAGTGCCAGTCGGGCACGGGCTGCGGCGAGTGCCCCGGCTGCCGCACGTCGATGGCCGGCACGCACGCGGACGTGCACGTGGTGGTGCCCGAGGGGCTGTCGATCTCGGTGGCGGAGATGCGGGCCCTGGTCCAGATCTCGGCCCGGCGCCCGACCGGCGCGCGCTGGCAGGTCGTGATCATCACGGACGCGGACCGCCTGACCGAGGGTGCCGCGAACGCGCTGCTGAAGGCGGTGGAGGAGCCGCCGGAGCGGACGGTGTTCCTGCTGTGCGCCCCGTCGGACCACCCCGACGACGTCCCGCTGACGATCCGCTCCCGGTGCCGCCACCTCGGCCTGCGCACCCCGTCGGCCGCGGCGATCGCCGAGGTGCTGGCCACTCGGGACGGAATCGCCCCCGACATGGCGAAATGGGCGGCGTCGGTGTGCGGCGGCCACGTGGGCCGCGCCCGCCGCCTGTCGACGGACGAGGCCGCCCGCACCCGCCGCGAGTCGGTCCTGCGGATCCCGCTGTCCCTGAACCGCCTGGCGGACGCCTTCACGTGCGCCGACGACCTGGTGAAATCCGCGGAAGCGGACGCGAGCGAGGTCAGCGGCGCCCGGGACGAGGCGGAGAAGGACGCGCTGAAGACGGCGATGGGCCACGGCGGCACCGGCAAGGGCACCGCCACGGCGACCCGAGGCAGCGCGGCGGCGATCAAGGAGCTGGAACGCCGCCAGAAGTCCCGGGCCACGAGGACCCAACGCGACGCGATCGACCTGGCGCTCGTCGATCTGGCGGGCTTCTACCGGGATGTCCTGGTGGTCACCAGCTCGGCCCCGGCGGCCCTGAACCACCCCGACCGCGAGACGGACGCCCGCAAGGCGGCGAACACGTGGCCCCCGGACTCGACGCTGCGCCGCCTGGAAGCGGTACTGTCCTGCCGCGAAGCCCTGGAACTGAACGTCAAGCCGAGAATTGCCATAGAAGCAATGCTGGTCACCCTCCACCACGGCTGACCTGTGGACGGCCATCCGGGAATTGTCAGCCCCTGCGCGTAATGTTGAAACCGGGGGACCCCCGGGCAGTTGTCCACAGCTCTCAGGCGACCGCAGCGGAATTGTCAGTCCCCGTCGGTAGTGTGGAAATCGGGGGCCCCGGGGCCGATTGAATGGACCATTCAATCGGACTTGTTGTCCACAGGCCCGCCGCGACCCGCTTTCCGTCGGTCCTCGTCACTACGCTGGATTCCGGGGGCCGGAGGCCGTCCCCATCCAGCCCTGTGGACAGGTCTCCGGAATTGTCGGTCCTCGCCGGTACGCTGGTGATCGGGGGCCGGAGGCCGCCGCCCATCGGCGGCGGCCTTTCTCGTCGGCTAGTTCTCGCGGTTCTTCTTCGGCATCAGTGGCAGCTTCGGATGCCGCTTCGGCTCTGCCTTCGCCGATTCGGAGCCACCCTCGGGCTCACTTTCAGCCACCGCTTCTTCAGGCGACTGATCTTCGGCCGGGGACTCGGCGGCTGATTCCGCTGCCGGCGTTTCCTTCACCGCGGACTCGCCTTCAGCGGAATCCACAACACGCTCAGCCGAAGACGATTCGTCGCCTCCCGAGGATTCGCTTTCAGTCGGTGGTTCCGCAAGCTCGGCCGATTCCGTGGTGAGCTCGGCAGCGGTCATGCTCAGCTCCCGATCACGGCCCACCGGACGGCCCGCGCCCGCCGGCACCAGCAACCGAGGCCGCCGAACCGTCGCCCCAGGCACCGCCGCGACCAGCACCACGCCGATCAGCAGCATCGCCGTGCCCATCCAGAACATCGGGATCGTCTGGTACGCCGCGGTCGTGTAGGCCAGGTGGCCCGGCGGCTTCATGCCCTGCGGCATCGGCGCGGGCGGCGGCGTCGGCGTGCCCGACGGCAGGCACACGACCCCGCCCGTCGGCGCGTACGCGCGCGCCACCTGCTCGCCCAGCGACACCTGTGCCAGCGCCGACGGCAGGTTCGGCAGGCCGAGCGCTGCGGTCGGCAGCACCTGCAGGTCCAGCATCCGCGCGGTCGCGCCCAGCTGGTAGCCCTTGAACGGGTCGGTCATCGCCGAGCTGCGCTCGTCCAGCTGCGCCACGCCGATGCGCAGCACGCCCAGGTCCAGCTTCCGCAGCGCGTCGGTGACCGGCTTGCCGTTCGCCAGCAGGTCGCCGATGACCGGCAGCTTCTCGGCGCCCGGCACGCCCGGCAGCGGCAGCCCGATCGGCACGTCGAACTTCGGGTGCGCCGCGTCCAGCCCGCCCAGCCGCTTGCCGCCCTGCCACACCTCGAGCACCGGCGCGGTGTAGTGCACCGACGACGTCTTCGCCTCGCCCGTCGACGTGACCTGCAGCGTCGGCTGGCTCACCACGCGGATCTCGATCGCGAAGGGCGTGCCGGCCAGCAGCGACAGCTTCGCGACCTGCAGCGTCGACGTCGACTGGACCGCCTTGTTCTTCGAGCCGGGGATGTCGACCAGCCGCACGGTGGACCGCGCGGACAGCGTGTTCGGCAGGCTGATCAGCGAGCCGCTGCCGTCCGCCTTCGGGGTCGAGCCGCCGGACAGCACGCCGCCGAGCGTGCTCAGCGGGCCGGTCAGCTTCTTGAGGCCGTCGACGACCGCCTTGTCCTGCTGCGCGGTCAGCTTCGGCGAGTCGAACACGCCGGTCAGGTCGGTCACGTCGGGCAGCGTCGGGATGGCGTTGACCAGCGACAGGCTGCCGACCTCGGTGGACGCGTCGGAGATGGTGTCCACGCACGGGCCGAGCTCGTCGTCCCACTTCGCGTGCACCTGGCCGCTGAGGGCGCCGGCGGTGACCAGCGAGTCGAGCGGAGTCGACGGCAGCGCGAGCCCGCTGTGCACGGGCTGCGGGTTGTCCGGGGGCGCGGTCTGCGCGAGCGCGCCCGGGGCCTGCGGGCTGGCGCCCCCGACGGCGGCGCCACCGGGCGCGGCCTCCGCGACGGACCGCTCGTAGGACAGGTAGGCCTCGGAGTTCGCCTGCGCCGTGGCGAGCCCGAACCCGAACTCGGCGGCGGACTGCTTGGGCAGCTTGTCCGCGGCCCCCGGCACGATGGCCCTGGTGGGCGCGGAGTTGGGGAGGATCCGGACGATCCCGAGCCCGGTCCCGGAGTCGCCGACGGCGTGCGCGGTCGGCCGCGGCCCGACGGGCGCGGACATGGGCGGCGAGTTCGGGTCGGCCGGCGTCGGTATCGGCGTGGTCGTCGGCTGCGCCATCGCTGGGGCAGCCGACAGCGCAAGCACCACAGCCACCGTCGGCAAAGCGACGGCGGCGGATAACCGTACGCGCATCGGCCGGCCCCTCCTCAGCATGCGTTCACGGGTCCCCGACCTGTGTCCGCTCCCCTAACGACGCCGGTGCCTCGCAGGTGACGCCCGGCGGCCCGCTACACTTAACGCGCTTCGCCGCCTTAGCTCAGTCGGCCAGAGCGGCTCACTCGTAATGAGCAGGTCGTCGGTTCGATTCCGACAGGCGGCTCCAGGTCAGGCCCCGTTCCCAGCAGTTGGAACGGGGCCTGACCAGGCTCCGGGTGAGTCGGCGCGGTGTTCGTGCACGTCGGCGTCCACCCGTGCTTCTGCGGCGGGTTCGCCGATCGCAGCGACCCGGACGCGGTGGTAATCCGCCCCGGCTACCTCGACGCAGGCCTGACTCTCGAACGGTTTTCTGACGGCGGCACCCCGACCCCGGTCGTGCTTGCAGCCAGGGGCACGCAAACACGGATGACGCCTTGTGTCCAGGTGAGCTAGGACGCGCGGGCGACCGCCGTGCCCAGCCGGGGGAGGCCCAGGACGTCCACCGGGTGGACGCCATTGCCCAGGTGAGCCAGGCCGTCGCGGACGCCGTTCGATGCCAGTTGGCGCGCTGTGCCTACCGCCGACAGCAGCGGTTGGCCCTGCGCCAGGAGGCCTGTCGTCAGTGCCGAGTGGGCGCAGCCGGCGCCGTGCTCGCAGTTGGTCTCGTGGTAGGCGCCGTCCAGCAGGCGGTGGGTCGAGCCGTCGTAGAACCAGTCGCCGTTGTCGGTCGCGTCCGCGGTCACCACGGCGGCCGGGGCGCCCAGTTCGACCAGGGCCGCCGCCAGGCTGCGGCGGTCCCACGCGCCCGGCGGCGCGCCTACCAGCAGCTCGGCCTCCCGGCGGTTGGGCGTCACCACGGTGGCCAGCGGGAACAGCGCGGACACCAGAGCACCCCGGATCTCCGAGACGTCCGACAGGAACGCGCCGGCCGCGGTGACCAGGACCGGGTCGACCACGACCGGCACGTCGACACCCGACAGGCGCGCGCCCAGCAGACGGATCAGCGGCGCGCTCCACGCCGTACCTACCTTGATGCCGGCGATCGGCAGGTCCTCCAGCACCGCCTCCAGCTGCGCGGACACGAGCTCCAGCGGCAACCCGTGCCGCGCCCGCACGCCGGTGGTGTTCTGCGCGGTCACCCCGACCACGACGGTCGCCGCGAAGCAGCCGATCGACGCGAACGCCTTGATGTCGCCCTGCACCCCCGCGCCGCCGCTGGAGTCGCTGGAGCCGATGGTGAGGCACGCGATGGTGGTCATGACGCCTCAGGCGGCCCGCCGCGCGGCGGACGCCGTCGCCTCCTCGATCGCCGCGGGCAGCTGCTCGAGAATCTCCGCCGGGTCGTCGAACTCGATGTAGCTGATGTTCGCGACCGAGGCCAGGCCCGTGACGAGGAAGCTGTGCCGCTTGCCCTTCTCCAGCAGCACGACCATCGGCTTGCCGGTGGCACTCGCCCAGCCGATCTCCACGTGCGTGCCCGGCGAGACCGGCACGCCCGGGTAGCCGACCCACAGGTCCGACGCGGCGATCTCGTCGAAGTCGAGCTTCGTGCACACGTCCGCGGTGAGGAACTCCTTGCCCCACGCCTCGCGCCGGTGTGCATTGTAGACAGTGCAGCCGCCCTGCTCGAAGTAGTCGATCAGCATGCTGATGCGGTTCTGCGCGCTGTCGTCCATCACGCCGGTCTTCTCGTCGACCAGGCCGTAGAACGGGCCGGCCACGAACACCGAACGGATGCCCTTGGCGGCAAGGAAATCGTTGGACATCTCTTCCTCCTGTGTGTGTTCGCCGCTCACGCGGCTGACTCGTCCGGATAGGACACGAGGCCGGGCCACTTCACGGTGACCAGGTCGCGGAACAACGCCGGCAGGCCGGCCACGACGTCGGGGTCGCGGTGCGTGCCGTGGCGCTGCTGGCGCTGGATCTCCAGCAGCGCCACCACGTCCCGCCAGTACGCCGGCAGGTCCAGAGTGGACACCGCGGGCGGGTCGAGGCGCAGGCGGTCGGCGCGCAGCAGCTCCTCCAGCCGCAGCACCTCGCGCACGTGCGGCCAGTTGTCGCCCGCCGGCATGCGCGGAAAGGCCGGCGGCTCGGCCGCCGCCTCGCGCAGCACCAGGTGGGCCCAGCGGGCGTCGGACTCGTACACGTGGAACGAGCCGACCTGGTGGGTGTAGGTGCCGACGGCCAGGCCCAGCTCGCCGGCCATCAGCTCCAGCATGAACGTGAACGAGAAGATGTCGCTGACCACGCCGCGGAACGCGTCGTTCGCGCGCATGTACCCGACGCAGTGCAGCGCGCCGTCGCGGACCAGGAACTGCAGCGCCAGCGTGCACGCCACGTCGATGTTCCCGGGCACCAGCAGCTCGCCGCCTTCGAAGATCTGGATCACCGCGCGCTTGGAGTCGGTGTCCTCGCGCAGCGTGGCGACCACGCTCGCCCACTGGTCGGTCCGCCCGCCCTGGGCGAACATCCGGGGCCCGTACGCGGTGCCGGCCAGCGTGCGGCCGTCGGCGGAGTAGGCGCCGATGCTGGGCGCGTAGTAGCCGATGAAGTCCAGCTCCGCCGAGCCGGCGAGGTACCACAGCGCCTCGGCGAAGTTGAACACGATGTTGGTGCGCCGGGCCGGCAGCGCGACGTGCCGCTGCACCGGGTCGGCGATCGTGAAGCTCACGCCCAGCCGCTCGCGGCTGTCGTTTCCGCGCGGCGCGTTGACGAACTCCGGCGCGTCGAACGTGCGCCGCAGCTGGGTCAGGTAGGCGGCCTGGAAGTGCGGGTAGACCTCAGGCATCGGTGCCCTCCTCGCTCTCGTGCGCCCGCAGCGCCCCCAGCAGCCGGGACGGGGACAGCGGCAGACCGGTCAGGTGACGGTTCAGCTCGGGCACCGCGGCGGCCACGGCGGACGCGACGGCGGCACCGGCCGCGGCGATCCCGGCCTCGCCGATCCCCTTGACGCCCAAGGGATTCGTCTCCGCAGGGTGGTCGTTGGTCAGCAGCACGCGCACGTCCGGCACGTCCGCGGCGAGCGGCAGCAGGTAGCCGTCGATACCGGGCGCGAGCGGGCGGCCCGTGTGGTCGTAGGCGATCTCCTCCAGCAGCGCGCCGCCGACGCCCTGCACGACGCCGCCGGTGAGCTGGCCGGTCACGATGTGCTCGGAGATGAGGTTGCCGGCGTCGCACAGGATCGTCAGCTCCTCGACGCGCACGGTCAGCAGCTCGGGGTCGACGGCGACCGCGCAGGCCAGCGCGCCGTACGCGCAGGTGTGCTCGTCGCTGGTGTACGTCGCGTCCGCGCGTGCCGCGCCGGTGGCCCGCAGCCGGTGCGCGGCCGCGGCGACCGCGTTGCCGACCATCACCGCGCTGCGGCTGGCGAACGTGCCGAGCCCGTCCCCGCCGCCGTCGGTGTCCCCGCAGCACACCTCGACCGCCGACGGGTCGACGGCGAGCACGCCCGCGGCGACCCGCGCCCACGCCGTCTCGTGCCCCTGCCCGGACGGCGCGGACGCCGCCTCGACCCGGAACCGGCCGCCCGGCAGCGCGACGAGCCGGGCCCGCTCCGCGCCGCCCAGGCTGGACAGCTCGACGAACGGCACGACCGCACGCCCGCGCCGGAGCCCGTCTCCGGCTGCCGCCGGAAAGGGCATGGCCAGCACGCGCTCGAACGCGCCGCGGAAGTCACCCGCCGGGTAGCGCACGGGGCCCTCGCCGAACGTGCCCGTGTCGTAGGGGAGGTCGTCCGCGCCCAGCAGGTTGCGGCGGCGCAGCTCGGCGGGGGCCAGGCCCAGCCGCGCCGCCAGCATGTCCAGCGCCCGCTCGCGCACGAAGTTCGACTCGAACCGGCCGGGCGCGCGGACCGTGCCGGACGGCGTCTTGTTGGTCAGCACGCACGCCGCCGTCGCGTGGTAGGCGCCGAACCGGTACGGGCCGGGGAACGTCGCGCTCGCCTCGTCGGCCACGAGTGTCGTGAGTGGACGGACGTACGCGCCCGCGTCGGACACCACGGACACCGAGGCGCCGAGCAGCCGCCCGGTCGCGGTCGCGGCGATGCGCACGTGCCAGGCCTGCGCGCGCGAGTGGTTGATCGACACCAGGTGCTCGTCGCGGTCCTCGACCCACTTCACCGGCCTGCCCAGCCGGGTGGCGGCCAGCGGCACGAGGATGTCCTCGGGGTACAGCTCGCCCTTCACGCCGAACGCGCCGCCGACGTCGCCGGGCGCCATCCGGACGTCGCCCGCCGCGACGTCGAGCGCCTTCGCCGTCTCGTCGCGGTTGGCCAGCGGGTGCTTGGTGGAGCCCCAGATGGTGAGCCGCCCGTCCGCCCAGCCGGCGAGCAGGCCGCGCGGCTCCATGGGGAACCCGGTCTGCCGGGGCACGGTGAACCGCTCGTCGAGCACGACGTCCGCCGCCTCGAACACGCCCCGCGGCGGCGAACCCTGCGTGCGGGCGGGAAAGACGTGCGGCGCGCCCGTGGTCGACGCGGCCAGCCACGGCGTGCGCGGCGTGTACTCGACGCTCACCAGCTCGGCCGCGTCCTCGGCCACCTCCGGGCTCTCCGCGACCACGAGCGCGACCGGCTGGCCGACGTAGCGCACCTCGTCGCGGGCCAGCGTCGGCTCCCGGGGCCCGGCCACAGCCGGCAGGTACGCGGCCGGTTCGGGCAGGTCGGCGGCGGTCAGCACGGCCACCACGCCGGGCAGCAGCGCGGCGCCGGCCCGCACGACGATGCCGGCGTGCGCGTGGGTGGCGCGCACGAACCGGGCGTGCAGCTGGCCGGGCAGGACGCGGGCGGCGACGAACTCGCCGCGCCCGGACAGCAGCCGCTCGTCCTCCACCCGGCGCAGCGGGGCGGCCGAGCACCCGCCGGCCGCCGCGGCCAGGCCCGTGTACCCGGTGCACCGGCACGTCACGTCGCACAGGTCCGCGCGCCCGGTGGCACCGCCAAGGGCCAGCGCGAACGCCGGGCTGCAGTATCCACATTGGACGGCGCCGTGCTCGCTCATGGCCCGCCGCACGCCGTCGAGCCCTGGCCCGCGCGCGGTGTCCACGACCGACCCGTCGGCCTGCACGGCGAGCACCGCGCACGCCCGCACGAGCCGCCCGTCCAGCCGCACGAGGCACACCCCGCACGCGCCGGTCCCGCAGCCCAGGTGCACCGGGATCCCTTGTGCCGACAGGAAGTCCGCGAGGCTCGCCCGTGCGGGCGGCTCGCCGGTGACGGGCGCACCGTCCACCACGCACCTCACGGCCGCCCCCTCTCCGCCGAGCCTCGTGCCATGGTCGAGAGGCAGTCCTTACCGTCGAGGGCATGCGAGCGCTGCTGTACGACTTCGACGGGTTGCTCATCGACAGCGAGACGGCGGGCCTGATGTCCTGGCGCGCGGTCTACGACCGGTTCGGGCAGACGCTCGACACCGGCCACTGGCTCGGCGAGGTCGCGGCCGGCCGCGGGCCGTGCATGCCGATCGCGCAGCTCGAGGAGGCGCTGGGCCGCGCGCTGGACTGGGACGACCTCGAGCCGGGTCGCAAGGCGCACCGCGACGAGCTGATCGTCGCCCGCCCCGGTGTGCGCGAGCACCTCGCCCGCGCCCGTGAGCTGGGCCTGACCTGCGCGATCGTGTCCAACGCGCCTGGTTGGTGGATCGACGAGCAGCTCGCGAACACCGGCCTGGACCCCGCCCGGTTCGCCACGATCGTCTGCAAGGACGGCAAGCGGGCGGGCAAGCCGGCCCCGGACGCCTACCTCGCCGCGCTCGACGCACTCGGCGTGGCCGCGGGCGACGCGCTCGCGTTCGAGGACTCGCCGGTCGGCGTCGCCGCCGCGCGGGCGGCCGGCATCCGCTGCGTCGCGGTGCCGAACGAGGTCACCGCCGCCATGCCGCTCGAGGCCGACCAGCGGGTGGCGTCGCTGGCCGCGGTGACGCTGGACGAGCTGCTGGCCCATCACGGCTCCAGCACGATCCGGCCGACCGCGGTGCCGCCGGCGAGCGCCGAGAGCGCCTGATCCGCCTCGGCCAGCGGATGGCGGGCGCTGATCACCGCACGCAGGTGGCCGGCGGCGAGCAGCCGGACGGCCTCCCGCGCGTCGGCCAGCGTGGCGCCCACCGAGCCGCGCACGACGATCTCCCCGGTGACGACCCGGGCCACGTCCAGCGGCGCGGGCCGGCCCGTGTAGCCGATCAGCACGAGCCGCCCGCCGGTGCGCAGCAGGCCGACGCACGTGCCGGGCGTTTCCGCGCTGCCCACGGTGTCGATCGCCACGTCCGCGCCGCCGGTCAGCGCGGTGACCGCGCGCGCCACGTCCGTCCCGGGCGTGGCGTGCACGACCTCGGTGGCGCCGACCTGCTTGGCCACCTCGAGCGACGCCTCGTGCACGTCGACCGCGACCACGGAGGCGCCGTCGAGCACGGCGGCCTGGGTGACCGCGAGCCCGATGCCGCCCACGCCGAGGACCACGACGGTCTCGCCGGCCCGCACCCCCGCGACCCGGCGGCCGGCATGCAGCGCGGTCGTGCCCGAGCAGCCCATCACGGCCGCGTCCGCGTAGGCCACGGTGTCCGGCAGCGGCACGCAGCAGCGCGCCGCGACCAGCATCCGCTCGGCGTACCCGCCGTCGGTGTCGAAGCCGTACTTGGCGCGCGGTGCCGGGCAGAGGTTCTCCAGCCCGTCGCGGCAGGCCGGGCAGGTGCCGCAGCCGTCGTAGTAGTAGACGAGCACCCGGGTGCCGACCGCGATGTCCACATCGGACCCGGCGGCGACGACGTCGCCGGCGACCTCGTGGCCGGGCACCAGCGGCAGGGCCGGCGCGGCGGGCACCCCGGCCCGCAGGTGCAGGTCGGTGTGGCACACCCCGGCCGCCCGCACGGCCACGACGACCTGCCCGGGCCCGGGTTTCGGTGCCGGCCGCTCACCGCTGCGAAGTGGACGGTCGAGCGCTTCGATCCACGCGGCCCTCACGCGGCCGCCCTCGACCCGGCGCCCGGCCAGTCCACGGACAGCGTCCACGCCGAGTCGAACACGTCGACCTGGTGCTGGACGCTGCGCAGGTACAGCAGCTTCATCCGGTCCCGGCCGGCCTGGTCGGTCGCGCGGGCCCGGTCCGCCATCATCGCCGCGTGCGCCTCGGCCATCCGGTGCACGGCCCGCTGCACGTAGATGTCCGCCCACTTCTGGTACGCGGCGGGCCCGTCGATCCGCACCCCGCGGAACCGCTCGCCGATGACCTTGGTGAACATCGCGCACGGCAGCAGCGCGGCCGCGATGTCGCCGATGTCGCCCTCGAACGCCGTGCGCACCAGGTGGTTCGCGTACGCCTCGCGGGCCGGCGTGTACCTGCCAGGGTCGATGCGCAGCTTGTCCCGGTAGCCCAGCTCCGCCAGCAGGTCCTGCTTGGCCTGGATCTCGTTGAGCACCCACACGTCGTCGAGCACGGTGGTCGCGGCCTTCGTCCACGCCGACCCCGGCGGCGCCTTCGCCACGCCGAGCGCGAGCGTGCGGTGCAGGTCCACGATGTAGGGCGCGTCGTTGACCTGGAACGACACGAACTTCTCCACCGGCAGCTCGCCGGCGGCCATCGCCTCGATCCACGGGTGGTGGCGGTAGGCGCGCCACACGTGGGCTGCGCCGGCCTCGCACTCGGCGACGAACGACTCGGTCATCGGGCCTCCTGTGTTCGGCGGGCGTGGGTGAGCGCGCGGCGGACCAGCACGCGTACCAGGTGCGTGCGGTACCCGGCCGTGGCCAGCACGTCCGATGCGGTGGGCACGGTGCCGGCGGCGATGTCCGCGGCGGCGGCGATGTCCTTTTCGGACAGTCCGGTCCCGGCCAGGCGGGTGCCGACGGCGTCGAGCCGCGACCCGTCGTGCCCGCGCACGTACGGCGCCACGTCCGCCCGCTCGCAGGTCCCGCCGGCGTCGAACCGCACCCGCGCGGCCACCCCGCCCATGGCCGAGCCGACCGCGCGCCGCCCGGCCTGCAGGAACGCGTCCCTGTCACCCGGGTGCCAGGCGGGGAACTCCACGGCGGCCAGCAGCGCGGGCCCGCCGATCCCGCCGCCCGCGAACAACCGCGACGCCGGCAGGCGCCGTTCGCCGCCGGCGTCGCGCAGCACCGCCGTCGCGCCCAGCACGGCGCACACCGCGGCCAGCTGGGTCGCGGGGTCGCCGTTGGCCACGATGCCGGCGACCGTGCCGCGCTCGCGGGTCAGCGGCGTGCCGACGTGCGCCAGCGCGCCGGCCAGCAGCGGGTGCCGCCCCACCGCCCACGCGGCCAGCGCCGCCTGCCGGCACGTCGCGCCGACCGTGACCACGCCGTCCTTCTCCGAGATGCCCGCGAGGTCGCCCGCCGGGTTGATGTCCACCAGGTGCGCTGGGCGCCGCAGCCGCCTGCGCATCGCGGGGACGAGGCTCAGCCCGCCGGCCAGCACCACCGCGCCGGGCAGCTCGCCGAGCAGGTCGACGGCCTCGCGGGCGGAGTGGGCGGCGTGGTACTCACACGGCGCCGGCCACATCGGCCCGCCCCCGCTCCGCGTCCGGACCGTCCGTCGGCGGCCGGCGCAACGCGGGGAAGGCGAGGATCGCGAGCAGCACGAGGCCGCCGATGACCAGGCCGTTCGGCAGGACGTGGTCGACGAAGGCGCTCTGCGCGCTGAGCGCGTTCGCCGTCTGTTCGCGCACCTCGTCGAGCCCACCGCTGGTGGGCGGCGGCATCGCCATGTCCAGCAGCCGCAGCCCGTAGGTGGCGGTGGTCGCCGCGAACACCAGGCCCCACCACACCGACCGCCGCTGCCAGGCCAGCCCGCCGAGCAGGATCAGCAGCGGGACCGTCCACACCCAGTGGTGCTCCCACGACACGGGCGACACGAGCAGCGTGGTGAGCGCCATGACCAGCACCGACCGCAGCCGCTCACCGCGCCGGTACAGCACGGCCGCCGCGGCCAGCCCGGCGACGCCGACGACCAGCGCGGCGAGCAGCCACGGCACGCCGATCGTCGCGCCGCTGTCCAGGAGCCGGCCGAGCGCGCCGCGCAGCGACTGGTTGAACAGGTTGTCCGGCGCGCCCACCCGGTCCAGCGACATGCCCTTGCCGGTCCAGTAGAACGCCGCGTCGGACGGCAGCAGCGCGAACCCGATCCCGAACGCGACCACGAACACCGCGATCGCGCGCAGCGCCGCCTTCGTCCGGCCGGTCACCAGCAGGTACACCACGTAGATCAGCGGGATCAGCTTGATCGCCGCCGCGAGCCCGATCCAGACGCCCTGCCACCGCTTGCCCTCGCCGCGCAACAGGTCGGCCAGCACCAGGAACATCAGCAGGATGTTGATCTGGCCCAGCGCGAGGTCGTTGTCCACCGACGAGATCACGAACATCGCGGCGAACGCGATGCCCACGGTCAGCACCGCACGCGGGCCGGTCCGCCGCACGCCGGCCGCGCCGAGCGCGAGCCAGGCGGCCAGCTGCAGGAAGAACAGCTCGCTCGCCGTCCACACCACGGTCGCCGCCGAGAACGGCACGAGCACGAGCGGGATCAGCAGCATCGCCGAGATCGGCGTGTACGAGAAGAACAGGTTCTGGCCGGTCGGCACGTCGTACAGGTCGCCGCCGTGCACCAGGGTCTCCGCGCCCTGCCGGTAGACGTGGAAGTCCATCATCCAGAAGGCCCAGCCGTGCCGGTAGGTGGTGAACAGGATCGCCAGCCCGGCCGCGGCGACCGCGGCGCCGAGGACCAGCAGCCAGGTCCGCTGCCGTTGATCGTCCGATGTGGACAGTTCGCGTTCCGCCGGCGGCGCGCTCATGGCGTGTCTCTCCCAGATCGGCTGGTACAAACGATTCCGACCCTCAGTTCTACGGTGTGTGACTCAATGGCTACTCAAGGTCTGGTCGGTCAGAATTGGGGGCATGAGCGAGAACGACATCCGGCGCTCGCTGGCGAACCACGCCCCGCTGCGCCGTCGACCCGCCGCCGTATTGCGGCGGATGCTGGACTGGCTGCCCGAGGACACCGAGCTGTTCGGCGACGACGCACCCGTGGCGCGGCTCGAGCGGCGGCTGGCCGGGATCCTCGGCAAACCCGCCGCCATGTTCTTCCCCAGCGGCACCATGGCCCAGCAGGTCGCGATCCGCGTGCATGCCGAGCGCACCGGCCGCCGCGCGTTCGTCGCGCACCCGCAGAACCACCTCGACCTGTGGGAGGAACACGGGTATGCCGCCGTACACGGCCTGCGTTACGTCGCCGCGGGCGACCGGCATTCGCTGCTGACGCTCGACGCGTTGCGCGAGGTCGGCGAGCGGCCGGCCGCGCTGCTGGTCGAGCTGCCGCAGCGGGAGATCGGCGGGCTGCTGCCGACGTGGGACGACCTCGTCGCGCAGGTGGCGTGGGCGCACGAGCGGGGCGCGGCCGCGCACCTCGACGGCGCCCGCATCTGGGAGGCGCAGCCGTTCTACGACCGGCCGCACGCGGAGATCGCCGGCCTGTTCGACACCGTCTACACATCGCTCTACAAAGGACTGGAAGGGGTGCGCGGCGCGGTGCTGGCCGGTCCGCCGGACGTGCTCGGGGAGGCCGGGGTCTGGCGGCGCCGCCTCGGCGGGCACATCCCGGACGCGTGGCCGCTCGCGGTCGCCGCGCTGGTCGGCCTGGAGACGCTGCCCGCCAGGATGCCCGCGTTCCGCGACCACGCCGTCGCCATCGCCCGCGCGCTGACCGAGGACGGCGTGGCCGAGGTCCGGCCCGACCCGCCGCAGACCCCGCTGTTCCACGTGCACCTGCCGGTCGCGCCGGCCGACGCTGACCGGGCGGGGGAGGAGCTGATCGCCTCGCGGGGCGTCCAGCTGTTCTCCCGCGTGCAGACCGACCAGCTGCCGGGCCGCTGCAAGTTCGAGGTCAGCGTCGGCGAGAACGCGATGGAGCTCGCGCCGGACGAGGTCGCCGCCCTGGTGCGGGAGCTCGTGGCCCGCGCCTAGTCTGCGGTCATGGCGGACGTGAACGGCACGGTCGAGAGCGGTTTCGAACGTGTCCGCGAGGTGTTCGAGGCGAACTTCGCCGAACGCGGCGAGGTCGGCGCGGCGTGCAGCGTGTGGGTCGGCGGACGCGAGGTCGTCGACCTGGCCGGCGGCGTCGTCGCGCCCGGCGGCGCGCCGTACACGCGGCAGACGCTGCAGATGGTGGCGTCGGCGACGAAGGGCGCGATGGCCATCTGCGCACTGCGCCTCGCCGAGCGCGGCGAGCTGGACCTCGACGCGCCGGTCGCCACGTACTGGCCGGAGTTCGCCGCCGCCGGCAAGGCGGAGCTGCCGGTGCGGTGGCTGCTGACCCACCAGGCGGGCCTGCCCTACGCCGACCCGGTGATCCCGATGGCGCAGGTGTACCGGTGGACGCCGATGACCGACGCGCTGGCCGCGCAGGCGCCGGTGTGGGAGCCGGGCGCCGCGCACGGGTACCACGCGATGACCTACGGCTGGCTGGTCGGCGAGGTGCTGGCGCGGGTGACCGGGACGTCGGCGGGGGAGGTGCTGCGCAAGGAGGTCGCCGACCCGCTGGGCATCGACTTCTTCGTCGGCCTGCCGGAGCCGGAGTTCGAGCGGGTGGCGCCGCTGCGGCCCGCGCCGGTGTCGGCCGAGCCCGACCCGCTGACCGTGCTGATGATCGACCCGAACCAGCTGGCACACCGGGCGTTCTTCATCCCGAACGGGCTGATGTCGGCGCTGAACGACCCGGCGGCGTGGTCGGCTCAGCTCCCGGCGGCGAACGGCTTCTCTACGGCCCGGTCGCTGTCCCGGATGTACGCGGCGTGCCTCGGCGAGGTCGGCGGCGTGCGGCTGCTGTCGGAGTCGACGCTGGCGGCGGCGACCACGCCGCGGGCCGAGGGGACCGATCGCGTGCTGGGCGTGGAGAGCCGGTTCGGCCTGGGTTTCCAGCTGTCCTACCCGCTGCGGCCGTTCGCGGGCCCGGGGTCGTTCGGCCACTACGGCCTGGGCGGCTCGGTCGGCTTCGCGCACGCCTCGCGCGGGGTGACGTTCGGGTACGTGGTGAACCAGATGCTGCCCGGCGGGATGGTCGACCCGCGCTCGTCGGCGCTGATCGAGGCGGTGTTCGCGGCGGCCTGACATACCGTGTGCCGCATGCCGCTCTTCACGTTCGAGGGCAAGAGCCCGGTCGTGCACCCGTCCGCGTGGATCGCGCCGACCGCCACGCTGGTCGGCGACGTGACCGTCGAGGCGGACGCCTCGGTCTGGTACGGCGTGGTCGTCCGCGCCGACTTCGGTGCCATCGTGATCCGCGCCGGGGCGAACGTGCAGGACAACTCGGTGATCCACGTGGGCGAGGGCGTCTGTGAGGTCGGCCCGGGCGCGACCGTTGGCCACCTGTGCATGATCCACCACTGCACGATCGGCGCGGAGGCCCTGATCGGCAACAGCGCCACGGTGCTGGACGGCGCGGTGATCGGCCCCCGCGCGATGGTCGCCGCGGGTTCGACGGTGACACCCGGCGCGACGGTGCCGGCGGAGACGGTGGCGTTCGGCTCACCGGCCAAACGCTTCGCCCCACTGTCGGGCGACGCGAGGACGTGGGTGGACGGCAACCCGGCCATCTATCAGGACCTGGCCCGCCGCCACCGCGAGGGCATCACCGAGGTGTGAGCTGTCCACAACCCGCGCAGTTGTCCACAGCCCGCACTGAGCAGCTGGTTTCGTCAGCCCCCACCGATAGAATGGCCATGAGGGGTGCCCCCGGAGAGGGTGGGGGCAGCGTGTTGTTGTGGGCGCGCGTTACGGGCATGCGCGCTGTTTTTCGCGCGAGGGGTTGGGCCTCGCGCCTTGATCTGTCTACGTCTGATAGGCGCGGCTTGACCGCGTTCGTGGCGCGAACAGGTCAGCGGCCCGAAAGGGTCAGCGGGTGGTGAACGGGATGGTCGTGCTCAGGCGGATGAAGCCGAGCTTCTCCAGGATCGGGCGGCTCGTCGGCAGGGCGTCCGTGCGCAGGTAGGTGAAGCCGCGTTCGGTGGCCAGTCGGGTGCGGTGGGCGACCATCGCGCGGTAGATGCCGCGCCGCCGCCACTGCGGAAGCGTGCCGCCGCCCCACAGGCTCGCGAAGTCCGTGCCCTCGTGGAAATCGATGCGCGACGCGCTCACCGGCTGGTCGCCCGCCATCGCCACCAGCATGGTCAGCGCGCCGGGGTCGTCGGCAAGTCGCTGGCGCATGCCGGCGATCATCGGACCGTGGTCGCCACCGAAGACCGCGTCGTGGACCCGCCGCGACAGCTCCAGCCCGGCATCGTCGTTCGCCTCGCGCAGCTCGATGCCCTCCGGCTGCGGCAGGTCGGCGGGGATCTCCGCCACCTCGGCGACCATGAGCGCCTCCTCCTGCTCGGACTCGAGCCCCGCCGCGCGCAGCCGGTCGGGCAGGTCGGCCGGCCGGTCGTGCGTGTAGAACTTCCACTCGAACCGGCGGCCCAGCCCCGCGAAGTACGCCACCTGCTCGGCGATGGCCGCGTCCGCCGTCGACTCGTCGAGGTCGGACCAGTCGACGCCGTTCCACCCGTCCGGCGACGGCGCGACGCAGCGGATCACCCGGCCGGCCCGCTCGAACCGGCCGCCGCCGAGGCTCGGCCGGACGGCGTTGCGCAGCTGCTCGTCGAATGCCGTCAGCGCGGCCCCGCGGTCCATGCCGACAAGTTCAGCACATCCGGCAACCGCATTACCGGTGCGCCACGACGAGCACGTGCGCGGTCGAGCCGAGCGTCGACGGCTCCCGCTCGGTGCGCGCGGCCAGCTCGAGTACCAACGTGCGCCGGTCCGGGTCGGCCAGCCGCTCGGTGACGTCCGGCATCCACTGCGCCATGCCCTCGACGGCGTAGAGCCCGTCGAGATGCAGGCCCGCGTCGGTGACCTCGGCCGGCAGCTCCTCGGGGCGGTGGAAGTAGACGGTGGTGAAGCCGTCCGCGAGGTGGACCGTGTCGCGGCGCGTGCCGGTCTCAAGGTCGGTGCGCACCAGGTCGACGAAGTCCGGCGAGTCGGCCAGCCCGTTCAGCAGCGTCTCGTACATCGACGCCCACCGGCTGATCGTCGCGCCGAACACGAGCCCGCCCGGCCGCACGACGCGGCGTGCCTCGGCGAACGCGCGGACCCGGTCGGCGCGGTCGAGCAGGTGGTAGAGCGGACCGAAGAGCAGGACCGCGTCCCAGCTCGCGTCCGCCTCGCCGAGCGCGCGGGCGTCGCCCTCCTCGGCGGCGAAACCGTTGGCCCGCGCGGAATCCACGTGCAGCGGCACCGGATCGACGATCTTCACCGGGTGCCCGCGCTCGGCGAGCCAGCCCGCGTAGACGCCGAACGCGCCGCCGACGTCGAGGATCGTGGCGGGCGGCGCCGGCAGCAGCCGGTCGAGCAATACCTTGGTACGCACCAGTTCCAGCGACCCGTCGAGGCGCGTGCGCTCGCCGCCGCGGTCGTAGTAGGTGCGGATGTCCCGGTCCAGCATGTTCGGTCACGGTACCGATCAGCGGAGAAATTCGCGCTTGAGTTTCACGTAACGTCAGTTCGTAGAGTCGGCGCCATGCCACCGAGGAAGAAGCAGACGTTCCGCGTGACGATCGAGATGCCGGCCGGCGACGCGCCGATGATCGACCTGGGCAAGATGCTCGGCCAGACCGGCGTGAACCTGGTCGAGGTCAAGCGCACCTACGACGCGGCGACGGCGGGCCGGCGGGGCGACCTGGTGCCCGCGGTGATCACGGTGTTCGACGACCGGACGTTCGGCGTGCGCCTGAAGACCCCGCCGACGGCGTCCCTGATCAGAAAGACGTTGGGCGGCAAGGGATCGCCGGCGCCCGGCCACCACAGCGCCGGCACGCTGACGCGGGCGCAGCTGCGAGCCGTGGCGATGCGCAAGCTGCCGGACCTGAACACCCAGGACGTCGTCGCGGCGATGCGCGTCATCGCCGGCACGGCCCGTTCGATGGGCGTGTCCATCGAGGACTGATCCCGTGCGCCCCGCCGATCGAGGCACTCGCCGCTCGGCGCCTGAATGCGCACCTGGCATCGCCTCGCCTCCTGCTGCTGCCCGCGCCGGCGGGCTGGCGCCTCGCGTGCACCGACCGCACGGGTTCACGGTCAGACGCCGCTGGTGCACCGCTCACCAACCACACTTGTCCACAGGCTGACGAGTTGTCCACAGGAGACGCACAAGGCCTGGTTCCGTCACCCCTCCCCGATAGAATGGCCATGAGGGGTGCCCCCGGAGAGGGTGGGGGCAGCGTGGTGTTGTGCGCGCGCGTTACATGTGTGCGTTGTGTGTGTGGGCGTTGCGGGTTCGCGTTCACGGGTGCCCAGGTTGCGGATGCGCCAAGGCTGGGTTGGTGGGCTGGAGTGGCGGGCGGCTGGGCGTCAGTCGAGGGGCTTGCGGGCCAGCAGGTAGGCCTGCGGTGTCAGTTCCGGGAACGGGCGCTCCTCGTCCGGTTCCCGCACCAGCTGCGCGCGCATCGTGAAACCCGCCTCGCGCAGCAGGTCAGCCACCGCGGACGGCCGGCGGCGCTGGAAGTCCAGCGCCACCTCGTGCATGCCCATCGCAGTCAGGCGCATGCACTCGTCGCCCACCTGGAACGCGAGCAGCAGGTAGCCGCCCGGCGCCAGGAAGCGGAAGAAGTCCGCGAACACGCCCGGCAGCAGGGAGTCCGGCACGTGGATGATCGAGTACCACGCCACGATCCCGCCGAGCGAACCGGCGGCCAGGTCGAGCGACAGCATCGAGCCCACCTCGAACCGCAGGTCCGGGTGCGCCCGCCGGGCTGCGGCGATCATGCGTGGCGACAGGTCGATGCCGAACGCCGACACGTCCAGCCCGGCGAGGTGCGTCGTCACCCGGCCCGGTCCGCAGCCGATGTCCGCCACCTCGCCGGAAACCAGTGACGCGAACGCGGACAGCATCGCGCGGTCAAGCGGCTTGGCCGCCAGCTCGCCGGCAATCCATTCCACGTAGTCGTCCGCCGTGGCGTCGTACGACTCCCGCGTTCGCGTCACGAAGTCCGGGTCGGTCACGCCGGAGGCAGTTCCTTCTTGTCCGAAGAGGACGGCGACGAAGACGAGGACGAGGACGACGATGACGACTCTTCCCGAAGGCCGCGCTTCACCGAGTCCAGGATCGACAGGCCCTGGCCGACCAGCCCGGCCGCCATCTCACCCAGGCCGTCCGCGCCGCTCAGGATGTTGACGTTCGCGCCGCGCAGACCGCCCGCCGCCTCCTTCACGATCTCCGGCAGCTGCTCGATGATCAGCCGGTCCAGGGCGACCCGGTCGTACGACGCGGCGGCCGCGGCCTGGATCTGCGTCGCCTCCGCGTCGGCCTGTGCGAGCACGCGGGTGCGCTGCGCGTCGGCCTCCGCGGGCTTGACGACCTCGGCGATCAGCTGCTTCTCGCGCAGGTCCGCCTCCCGCAGCGCCAGCGCGGTGCGCGCCTCGATGACCTCCCGCTGTGCGGTGGCCTCCGAGAGCGGACCCGCCTGCGACGCCTGGGCCTGCGCCTTGTCGATCTCCGCCCGGTACTGGGCTTGCACGACCGCCGTCTCCCGCGCGAACTCCGCCTGCCTGCGGGTGGACTCCTGCGCGGCCTTCGCCGCGTCCTGGTCCGCCCGCGCCTGGGCGATCTGCGCCTCCCGCTGGATCGCGGCGTTGTGCGGCGCGGCCATGGCCGAGATGTAGCCCAGCTCCATGTCGTCGATGGACTGGATCTGCAGCGAGTCGATCGTCAGCCCGATGCGGGCCATCTCGACCGCCGACCCGTCCAGCACCTCCAGCGCCAGCTTCTGCCGCTCGGTGATGATCTCCTCGACGGTCATCGAGCCGACGATCGAGCGCAGGTGGCCGGAGAAGATCCGTCCGGTGAGGATGGACATCTGGGCCTGGTCGGACAGGAAGCGCTGCCCGGCGTTGACGATGCTCTCCGTGTCGTTGCCGACCTTGAACGCGATGACCGCACGCACCTTCAGCGCGATCGCCTGTTTCGTCACGCAGTTCTCCGAGACCTCGGCCTCGATCATCTTCAACGACAGGAACCGGACTTTCCGGAAAAACGGCATGATGAACGCGCCATGCCCCGTTACCACCCGGAACGGTGCCCCGCCCGCTGCCCTGTTGCGCCCCCCGGAGATGAGCATCGCCTCGTCCGGCGACGGCACGCGATAACCAAACATCAAATATCTCCCCACGGATCTGTCCATGGCGTGACGCCAACCGATCGGGCGCCACGCGTATCGACGACCAGCACGGTCGTCCCTTTGGCAAGCGGCTCGTCCGAGAACGCGAGGAAGGCCTCCGACCCACCACGGATCTTCACCAGCACCTCGCCGGGGCCTTTTGCGCCCCGCGTGCCGACCACCAGCACCCCGGTACATCCGATCGGGGACAGATCGGCCGTCATCGCCGCTTCACAACAAAAACGCTAGCGCACCCGGGTGCGTTCCGGACGGGAACCGGGTGGCTTCACGGCGTAGGTTCCGGCACATGTCCTGCTTCGTGTGCGACAAGCACCGCGATCCGGCCCTGGACCCCGTCGCAGCGGACGACCTCGTCGTCGTCACGCACGTCTCGCCGACGGCGCCCGGCACCGACGGCAAGCCCGTCTACCTCGGCCACCTCGTGGTCGAGCCGCGCCGCCACGCGCCCGGCCTCGCCGACCTCACCGACGAGGAGGGCGCGGCTGTCGGCACCTGGGTCGCGCGCGCCGGCCGGGCCCTGCGCGCATACGGCGCCGAGCACGTCTACTCCGTGGTCACCGGCGACAGGATCGACCACCTCCACCAGCACCTCATCCCGCGCTACCCGGGCACGCCCCGCGAGTACTGGTGGCAGCGCCTCGACGAGTGGCCGCAGGCCCCGCTGGGCGGCGCCGGCGACGTCACCCGTGTCGTGCGCGACCTGCGGACACATCTGGCCGTGCCCGGCCGATAGTGTGCAAGGAGTCGGGCCCGACAGCGTTCTGATGGAGGCACCCCTATGCACCAGCCGGCGATCCCGCACCTGGCCGCGGCCGACCCCGAGCTCGCCGAGCTCGTCGAGGGGGAGGCGAAGCGCCAGTACGAGAAGGTGCGGCTGATCGCGTCGGAGAACTACGTGTCGACGGCCGTCCTGGAGGCGACCGGCACGGTCCTCACCAACAAGTACTCCGAGGGCTACCCCGGCAAGCGGTACTACGAGGGCCAGCAGTTCATCGACAAGGTCGAGATGCTCGCCGTGGAGCGGGCGAAGGCCGTCTTCGGCGTCGACCACGCGAACGTGCAGACCTACTCCGGCTCGCCCGCGAACCTCGCCGTCTACCTCGCGCTCGCGAAGCCGGGCGACACCGTGATGGGCATGGCGCTGCCCGCGGGCGGCCACCTCACGCACGGCTGGAGCGTGTCCGCGACCGGCAAGTGGTTCCGCGCGGTGCAGTACGGCGTCCGCAAGGACACCGGCCGGGTGGACATGGACGAGGTCCGCGAGCTGGCGCTGGCCGAGCGCCCGAAGCTGATCTTCTGCGGCGGCACCGCGATCCCGCGCACCATCGACTTCCCGGCCTTCGCCGAGGTCGCCCGCGAGGTCGACGCCGTGCTGGTGGCCGACATCGCACACATCGCGGGCCTGGTCGCGGGCGGCGCGCACCCGTCGCCGGTCGGCCACGCGCAGATCATCTCCACGACCACGCACAAGACCCTCCGCGGCCCGCGCGGCGCGATGCTGATGTCCGACGCCGAGCACGCGAAGGCGCTCGACAAGGCGGTCTTCCCCGGCCTGCAGGGCGGCCCGCACAACCACACCACGGCGGCCATCGCGGTCGCCCTCGCCGAGGCGGCCCGGCCGGAGTTCCGCGTGTACGCGGCGAACATCGTGGCCAACGCGGCCGCCCTCGCGGCCGCACTGTCGGAGCGCGGCTTCGACCTGGTGTCCGGCGGCACCGACAACCACCTGATCCTGGTCGACCTCACCAACAAGGGCATCGGCGGCAAGCCAGCCGCGCAGGCGCTCGACCGGGCCGGCATCGAGCTGAACTACAACACGGTCCCGTTCGACCCGCGCAAGCCGTTCGACCCGTCCGGCATCCGCCTCGGCTCCGCCGCGATCACCACCCGCGGCCTAGGCGTCGAGCAGATGCCGCAGGTCGCGGAGTGGATGGACCGCGCCATCACGGCCGCGAACGAGGGCGACGACACCGCGATCGGCACGATCGCGGCCGAGGTGGCGGAGCTGCTGTCGGGCTATCCGATGCCCGGCTGGGCCTGAACCTGTCCACAACCCGCCGAGTTGTCCACAGCGAGCCCACGACCACGGGTTTTGTCGGTGCGAACCGATAGAATGGCTGCGAGGGGTGCCCCCGGAGAGGGTGGGGGTTTGCGTTTCTTGCGTTCTGCACGCGCGCGTGTGCGCGCGACCGGTTTGTGGGTGGGGGCGTGGTGGGTTCGCTGAGCTTGCGGCCGCTCACCAAGGCCGGCGCGTACGAGGTCGAGCACTGGTTCGACCATCCCGACGTCGACCGGCGCCTCGGTGGCCGGTTCTGGATCCACCGGGCCGTACGGCTGCTCGCCGAGCGGCCGGGGGAGTTCCGCGGCCGCCAGGTGCTGCGCACCTACGGCTGGCTCGCCGACGACCCGGACGGCGTGCCCGTCGCGCACATCGGCGGCGAGGTCTACGACCGGTGGGTGCGCTACCACGGCGAGGGCCGGCCGCTGACCGGCGAGATCCGCGCGGTCACCATGTCCCTCGGTTACGTCGTCGACCCGGCCCGCTGGCGGCAGGGCCACGGCCGCGCGGCGATCGAGACCGTCCTCGCCCACCCCGACGTGGCCGACGTCGAGCTGTGGGTCTGCGGCATCGACCCAGACAACACCGCGAGCCGCCGGTGCGCCGAGTCGGCCGGCTTCCGCCTCACCGACCCGGCACCCGACTTCGAGGACGTCCTGTACTACCAGCGCTTCAGCTGACGACCCGCGGTACCGACGGGCGGCTCTCGTTGTGCGTGCGGTCGAGCGCGGTCACCACGTACGCGTACCGCCCGTCGCCGGCCGTCGTGTCCACAAAGGACCTGCCGCGCACGGTCGCCACCAGGTTGTGCGCGTCGACCAGCGCGCAACGCGAGTAGTGGCCCGGCACCCGGTACACCGCGTACGACGTGGTCCGCCGGTCCGTGCCGGCCCACCGCAGCTCCACCCCGCCGGCCGTGCGCCGCGCGGTCGTGATCACCGGCGGCCGCGGACCGGCGTGCACGAGCCGCCCGGCGGTCGGCGGGATCGCCGGACTGCCGTAGTGGTCGCGCTTCACGATCGTCATGTGTGCCAGCTTGTCCGCCCGCACCTGCACCGCGGAGAAGTACATGTCGCCGCGCACCTGCGGGTGATCCTGGTTGAACGTGAGGTGCTTGCTCATCTCGTTCGGGTCGTGCCACGGCGGGCCCTGCGCCGGGTCGGCCACCTTGTAGTTCGCCTGTCCGATGTAGAGGTTCACGTCCGTGCCGTCCACGACGGACGACCACCACGGCACGAGCTTCGCGTAGTCGGCCACCTCGAAGCCGATGTTCCAGTAGACCTGCGGCGTGATGTAGTCGAGCCACTCCTCGCGCACCCACTTGCGGGTGTCGGCGTAGAGGTCGTCGTAGGTCTGCACGCCGCCCTGGGTCGGCGAGCCCTCCGGGTCGGTCGAGGAGTTGCGCCAGATCGCGAACGGGCTGACGCCGAACTGCACCCACGGCTTCTCTGCGCGGATCGCGTGCGACAGCCCGGAGATCAGCGCGTCGATGTTGTGCCGCCGCCAGTCGGCGACGTTGTCGAAGTCGCCGCCGTAGCGGGCGTAGGTGTCCGCGTCGTCGAAGGTCTGGCCGGCCACCGGGTACGGGTAGAAGTAGTCGTCGAAGTGCACCGCGTCGATGTCGTAGCGGCGCACCGCGTCCATGATCGCGTCGATGGTGAACTGCTGGACCTCCGGCACGCCGGGGTCGTAGTACAGCTTGCCGCCATAGGGAATGACCCAGTCCGGGTGCACGCGCGCCGGGTGCGTCGGCACCAGCTTGCTCACGTCGGTGTCCATCGACACCCGGTACGGGTTGAACCACGCGTGGAACTCCAGGTTCCGCTTGTGCGCCTCGGACACCGCGAACGCGAGCGGGTCGTAGCCGGGATCCTGGCCCTGCTGACCAGTCAGCCACGCCGACCACGGCTCGTACGGCGAGGGCCAGAACGCGTCCGCGGTCGGCCGGACCTGGACCACCACGGCGTTCAGCCCGAGGTCCACGGCCTCGTCGTACCAGCGCAGCAGCTCGGCCTTCTGCTCGTCGGCGGACAGGCCCGGGCGCGACGGCCAGTCGATGTTGGTGACGCTCGCGATCCACTCGGCACGCAGCTGCTGCTTGGGCGTCGCCGGGTCGGGCGCGGGGCAGTCCGCACCGCCGAGCGGGTCGGCCGCGGCGGCGGCCGGGACGGTCAGCAGGGCACCGGCGACGAGCGCGGCGCCGAGGAGGCGACGGAGGCGCATCCGTGCAGTTTGGCGCCTCCCCACCCGGCTGTAAACCGTGGAAACCTCACGAGTTAGTCGCAGTTCGGCTGAAAAGTTCACCGCCACACGATGTCGCCTATGCCCGATTGTGGCCGTTTGCGCACGTCAGCGGGCGTACCGTGGGATGCGGGTCACAGCGAATCTCGCTTGCCGTGAGGGCCGGCCAGGTGCATGCTTGTATCGAGCAACTAATTGGATGATGCAAGCAACAGGAGTGAGCAGTCGTGGTCGCACCCGAGACAGACGTGCCGACCGCCGAGCTGACCGACTGGGAGATCGAGTGCGGTCACCGGCTGGCGGGGGCCATGTTCGGCGTCAGCAAGCAACAGGCGAGCCTGATGCATCGGATGAGCAAGTCGGGCGCCATCGACCGCTCGACCATCGTGCTGCTGAAGACGCTGGCCATGCACGGTCCGAGCCGCTCGAGCGCGCTCGCCACGGCGGTCCACTCCGATCCCTCGACGGTCTCCCGGCAGGTCGCGGGGCTCGTCCGCGACGGGCTGATCGAACGTCAGGCCGACCCGGAGGACGGGCGCGCGAGCGTGCTCGTGCCGACCGAGCGAGGGCTGGAGTTGCTCGCCGAGCAGCGCAGGCGGCTAGGCCTTGCGCTGGCTCAGGTCGTCCGGAAGTGGGCGCCGGAGGACGTATCCCGGTTCCTGGAGTTGCTCGAGCGCTTCGCTGCTGATCACGAACGCGCTCTACCGATGTTGATGAACGAATGCGTGAAGACGCGTTCCGAAGGGGAGAACTGATGGCTGAATCGGCCTCGCGCGCCGTGCCCGAGGCGGAAGCACCGTCCACGGGGGGACGGCGCGCGCTCTCGCACCGCGAGATCATGACGGTGCTCGCCGGGCTGATGCTCGGCATGCTTTTGGCCGCGCTCGACATGACGATCATGGCGTCGGCCACGAAGACCATCGCGGACCAGCTGCACGGCCAGACCATCCAGGCATGGGTGACGACCGCGTACCTGATCACCGCGACGATCTCCACGCCGCTGTACGGCAAGCTGTCCGACATCTTCGGACGCAAGCCGATGTACCTGACCGCGATCACGCTGTTCCTGTCCGGCTCGATCCTGTCCGGCATCTCGAGCTCGATGTACGAGCTGGCCGCGTTCCGGGCCCTGCAGGGCCTCGGTGCCGGTGGCCTGATGTCGCTGGCGCTCGCGATCATCGCCGACATGGTGTCGCCGCGTGAACGCAGCCGCTACCAGGGCTACTTCATGGGCGTCTGGGGCGTCTCCAGCGTGGCCGGACCTGTGGTCGGCGGCTTCTTCGCCGGCGCGGGCACGGTCCTGGGCATCGACGGCTGGCGCTGGGTGTTCCTGGTGAACGTGCCGATCGGCATCATCGCGCTGATCGTCGTGGCGAAGTTCCTGAACGTGCCGCACAAGCGGGTCGACCACCGCGTCGACTACTGGGGCGCCGCGGCGCTCACCGTGGCGCTGGTGCCGCTGCTGATCGTGGCGGAGCAGGGCCGCGAGTGGGGCTGGGACTCCGGCCGGGCGATCCTGATGTACGTCGTCGGCGTCATCGGCATCGCGTCGTTCATCGCGGTCGAACGGGCGATGGGTGACGAGGCACTGCTACCGCTCCGGTTGTTCCGGCGGCCGGTGTTCTCGCTGACCAACGTGATCAACTTCGTGATGGGGCTCGGGATGTTCGGCATGATGATGTCGCTCCCGCTGTACCTGCAGATCGTGAAGGGCGCCACGCCGACCGAGTCGGGCCTGCTGACACTGCCGATGACCGCGGGCATCCTGGTCGCGTCGATGGGCAGCGGCATCCTGATCTCGCGGACCGGGCGGTACAAGCGGTTCCCGGTGATGGGCCTCGCGATCGTGTCCGGCGCGATGTTCCTGTTCGCGCAGATCGGCGTGGACACGCCGCTCTGGCAGACGATGACCATCATGGGCATCGCCGGCGTCGGCCTGGGCCTGTGCATGCAGACCCTGATCCTGGCGATCCAGAACGACGTGTCGGCCAAGGACATGGGCGTGGCCACCTCGTCGGCGACCTTCTTCCGGTCCATCGGCGGCACGGTCGGCACCGCGGTGTTCCTGTCCATCCTGTTCACGGTGACCATCGACAACCTGCCGATCGCGGCGGGCTCGCGGGGCGGCGGCAGCATCGACCTGAACGACACGTCGTTCCTGGCGAAGCTCACGCCGGCGCAGGCGCGGCCGATCCTCGACGCGTTCTCCACGGGCGTCGACACGGTGTTCATGGTCGGCGGGATCGTGGTCCTGGTGGCGTTCGTGCTGATCTGGTTCCTCAAGGAGGTTCCGCTGTCCGACAAGTCGGGCATCCAGCGGGCGGCCGACGACGAGGCGGCGGAGGCGGAGGCTCCGGCCACCGTGCACTGACTTTCTGACCGGGGAGGTGGGGCCCCGCGCGTCCTTGACGGATGCGCGGGGCTCGCCCCGTTTCTAGTGCGCGGAGTCCTTCAGCCGCTGGTAGGACCGGGCGATCTCGGCCTCGGCCTCGGTGCGGCCCACCCAGGTGGCGCCCTCGACGCTCTTGCCGGGCTCGAGGTCCTTGTAGACCTCGAAGAAGTGCTGGATCTCCAGCCGGTGGTACTCGGCGAGGTGGTGGATGTCGCGCAGGTGCTCGGTGCGCGGGTCCTCGGCCGGCACGCAAAGGACCTTGTCGTCCCCGCCCTTCTCGTCGGTCATCCGGAACATGCCGATGGCCCGGGACTTGATCAGGCAGCCGGGGAAGGTGGGCTCCATGACCAGCACGAGCGCGTCGAGCGGATCCCCGTCCAGGCCCAGCGTGTCCTCGACGAACCCGTAGTCGGCCGGGTACTGCGTGGCGGTGAAGAGCGTCCGGTCGAGCCTGATCCGGCCGGTCACGTGGTCCATCTCGTACTTGTTGCGTTCCCCCTTGGGGATCTCGATCGTGACGTCGAACTCCACCGCTTGTTCCCTCACTCTGCTCAGCTTCACTCTCGACGCCCATTAGTGTGGACCCCCTGTCGGTAGCAGGATCGGGAGGACACGTGCCAGACCCAGGCGACAACGTCCCGCCCACAGCAGACCCCGGGAGCCGGCCCCAGCCACCGGACACGTCATGGCCGGTGGCCGACCTGGAGCAGGGCGAGCAGGTCGTCCGCCCCGTGTCCGCCTCGCCGCCGCCGGCCGGCAGTCCCGCCAAACCACCAGCTCAGGCGGCGCCTCCCGCTGAGCCGAAGCCCGACGCGCCGCGCGCTTCCGAACCGCCTGCCCCGGCACCCCGACCCAAGCCCGAAGCGGCCCCCGACTCGCCGGCGAAGCCCGAACCGCGAGCCGACCAGGCCGCACAGCCGTCCGACGACGCGACGCCCGAGCCAGCAGGCCCGGCCAAGCCGTCGATGACCCCACCTCGACCGCCCGCTGAACCCACCAAGCCCGCGGCCGCCGTGCAGCCTCCGGCCGCGTCATCGCACCCTTCGCCCGCTGAGGTGAGGCCGTCGACAGCCCCGTCCCAGCCGGTCGCTGGTGGCGAGAAGGCGTCGCCTGCCGACGCGCAGCCAGGCGCTTCGTCATCCCGGCCACCCGCGGAGCCCGCGCAGTCGCCGGCCGTCGCGGCAAAGCCGCCAGCCGCTCCGTCGCAGCCCTCGCCCGCTGACGCGAGGCCTTCGACCGCCGCATCCCAGCCGGTCGCCGGTGCCGAGAGGCCCTCGCCCACTGCCGCGCAGCCAAGCGCCACCTCGTCCCAGGCACCCGCCGGGCCCGCGCAGTCGCCGGCCGCCCCGGCGAAGCCGCCGGCCACCTCGTCGCCGCCCTCGGCCGCCCCGTCGCAGCCCCCGGCCGAGCCTGCGCGGCCTCCGGCTGCTCCGTCTCGGCCGGTTGCCGGTCCTGAGCAGTCCTCGTCCGCCGGCGCGCAGCCAAGCGCCTCTTCGTCCCGACCACCCGCGCAGTCGCCGGCCGCCGCACCGCAGCCGCCGGCCGGGCGGACGCAACCCTCACCCGCTGAGGCGAAACCCTCAGCTGTCGCCGGCGCCGAAGAGCCCTCGCCCACCGCGGCGCAGCGAGGCGCTTCGTCATCCCGGGCACCCGCGGAGCCCGCGCAGTCGCCGGCCGCGGTGAAGCCGCCGGCTACCTCATCGCTGTCTGCGGCCGAGCCTGCGCGGCCTGCGGCTGCTCGGTCTCAGCCGGCCGGTTCCGAGCAGTCCTCGCCCCGGGTACCCGCGGAGCCGGCACAGTCGCCGGCCACCCCATCCCAGTTCCCGGCCGGTCCCGGGCAGTCCTCGTCCACCGACGCGAAGCCAAGCGCCACCCAATCCCGGGCACCGGCCGAGCCCACCCCACCGCCAGCCGCCGCGACCAAGCCACCGGCCGCGCCATCCCAGCAGCCGGCCGGTCCCACGAAGTCCCCGGCCGCGGAGGCGCGGCCGCCGGCCGCACCGTCTCGGCCAGTTGCCAGCCCCGAAGAGTCTTCGCCCACCGGCGCGAAGCCGAGTTCTCCGCCGCCGACGGAGTCGACAGCGCCACCGGCCGCCGGTCTCGAGAAGCCCACTCCGACCGGCGCGACGAAGCCAAGCGCCACCGCACCGGCCGAGCCCACGCAGTCGCCGGCTACCTCGTCGCAGCCACCGGTCGCGCGCACTCAGCCCCGGGGCGCCGAGACGAGGCCTCCAGCTGGCCCCGCTCGGCCGGTCGCTGATCCCGAGGAGCGTTCGGCCGCCAGTGCGAAGTCGAGCGCCGCCCGGCCTGAGGCGCCGGCTGGGCCCGCGCAGTCTCCGGCTACTCCCGCTCGGCCGATTGCTGATCCCGAGGAGCGTTCGGCCGCCAGTGCGAAGTCGAGCGCCGCCCGGCCTGAGGCGCCGGCT
Source organism: Actinophytocola sp. (assembly GCA_035995025.1). Classification (GTDB taxonomy): domain Bacteria; phylum Actinomycetota; class Actinomycetes; order Mycobacteriales; family Pseudonocardiaceae; genus Actinophytocola. The sequence goes on along the minus strand of DASYKY010000062.1, from coordinate 35,738 downwards.
GGGCCCGCGCAGCCGCCGGCTGCCCCCGCTCGGCCGGTCGCCGATCCCGAGGGGCCTTCGGCCACTGGTCCGAAGTCGAGCGCCACACCTCAGCCACCGGCCGGGCCCGCGAGCCCGTCTCGGCCGGTTGCCGGTCCTGAGGAGTCTTCGTCCGCCGGTGCGAAGCCGACCGCCGCCCCGTCCCAGCCGACGACCGAGTCGGCGAGGCCTCCAGCCACCCCGGTCGCCGGTCCCGAGAAGCCGGCCGCCGCCGACGCGAAGCCAGGTGCCACCCCGCCTCAGCCACCGGCCGAGTCGACAAGGCGACCGGCTACCCCGCCTCAGCCGCCCGCCCAGCCGATAGCGCCTCCGGCCGCCCCGTCGCCGCCGGTCACCCGTGCCGACAAGCCATCTGCCACCGGCTCGAGGCCGAGCGCCGGCCCACCCCAGGCACCCGCCGAGCCCGCGCAGCCCCGGGCCGCCGCGGCCGCGCCGACTCAGCCGACCGTCGGAGTCCCGCAGCCCCCGGCGGCCGCCAAGGCGTCGCCCACCGCGCCCAAGCCGCCCGCCGAGCCCGCGAAGCCGTCGCCCACCCCGCGACAGCCGGCCGCCGCGAAGCCCTCGCCCGCGGTGCCTCAGCCGCCGGCCGAGTCCACGAAGCCGGACTCGCCCCGCCCAGCCGATACACCTCAACCCGAGCTGACCGGCCGGTCCCTCTTCGAGGCGTACATCCCGCCCGAGCCCCGTCGACCGGCCCCCGACGGCCCGCCGGCCGGCAAGCCCACACCCCGCTCGTGGTTCGACTCGTCGACCACCCGCACCCCGCAACCGGGCACGGCCGAGCCCCCGCAAAAGCCGGCCGAGCGCCGACCCGCACCGGGCGGCTGGCTGCCTCCGCAAGAGCCGGACTCGTCGACCTCGACCGACTCGCCACAGGCTCGGACCGAGGCGCCGGCCGAGCGTCGCACGACGCCGCCCAAGGGCGTCCCGACCCAGCCGAAGACACCACCGCAGCAGCCGCCGCGTCCGGACTCGTCCGGCACGAAGCCACCGACCGACCAGCCCACCCGGTCCGACGCCGGAACAAAGGCGCCACCGGCCGCCGGCCCTGCGCGGCCGTCGGCCCCCGAAGCTCCGCCGGCCCGCCCGGACTCACCGCAGGCCCGGACCACCGCACCAGGCACCGAGGCTCCGCAGCGTCCCCGGCCCGACTCACCGGCGACCCAACCGCCCGCGGCCCGGACCACCTGGCCCCAACCGCCCGGCCGACCGGATTCGCCGCCCGCGAAGACAGATTCGCCGGAGGCGACGCCGGCCGGCACGGCCTGGCCGCGACGGCCGGATACGAAGCCGTCGGAGCAGCCCGGACCGGACTCGAGGACGACGGACCGCCCGGCACGACCCGAAGCGCCGGGCGCGAGGCCGCCTGAGACGCGTCGGCCGGACTCTCCGGGCGCGAGGTCCGGGGATCGGACCGCATGGCCGGAGCCGCCGGCACCCACGCGCCCTCGCCCGGACTCGCCCGAGACGAAGCCGGAACAAACCGCGTGGCCGAAGCCGCCCGCACCCCAGGCACCGAAGCCGCCCGACGCCCAGCGCCCCGACTCGCCCGATGCGAAGTCGGCCGGGACGGCGTGGGCGTTCCCCCCGGCAACCAAGCAGCCTGAGCGCGCCCGCCCGGATTCACCGACCCCCGAACGGCCTCGGCCGGACGCGCCGGATTCCAAGGCGCCGGAACGGCCTCGCGCGGATTCGCCAGGTGCCAAGGCGCCTGAGCGGCCGGGCCCGGATTCGCCGCCAACCAAGGCGGCGGATCGGACCGCGTGGCGGGAGCCGCCGCCGAGGGCGCCCCAGCGGCCTCGTCCGGATTCGCCGGAGACCAAGGCGCCACCTGGAACTCCTCGGCCGGATTCGCCGCGGCCGCAGTCACCTGAGCGGGCTCGTCCGGACTCGCCGCCACCCAAGGCGGCGGATCGGACTGCGTGGCGGGAGCCGCCGCCGAGGGCACCCGAGCCACCCCTGCCGTCGCCGGGCACCGAGGTGCCCGGACGGCCTCGCCCGGATTCGCCAGGTGCCAAGGCGCCCGAGCGGACTCGGCCGGGCTCACCCGAAACCGGGCCCGCGGACCGGACGGCGTGGCGGGAGCCGCCGCCGGGCGCGCCCGAGCGGCCACGACCGGATTCGCCCGAGACCAAGGCACCTGGAACTCCTCGTCCGGACTCGCCGCAGACGAGGGCGCCGGAGCGTGTTCGCCCCGATTCGCCGGGGACGACGGCGGCGGGTCGGACGGCTTGGCCTGAGCCACCGGCCAAGGCGCCCGATCGGCGTCGCCCAGGTTCGCCCGACACCGAGGCGCCCGGACGGCCTCGGCCGGATTCGCCCGACACCAAGGCACCCGGACGGCCTCGCCCGGATTCGGCGGGCGCCGAGACGCCAGAACGTGTTCGGCCGGGGACGACGGCGGCGGGTCGGACGGCGTGGCGTGAGCCGCCGGCGAAGGCGCCTGAGCGCCCGCGGCCGGATTCGCCGGGCACCAAGGCTCCCGAACAGCCTCGTGCGGGCGCGGCGGGCGCCGAGGCGCCGGATCGTGTTCGGCCGGATTCGCCGGGGCCGGCGGCGGGTCGGACTGCCTGGCCTGAGCCGCCGGCCAAGGCGCCGGATCGGCCCCGGCCGGATTCGCCGGGTGCGAAGCCCGCGGATCGGACGGCGTGGCCCGAGCCGCCCGCGAAGCTGCCTCGGCGGCCTCAGCGCAAGGCGCCCGAGCAGCCTCGTGCCGGCGCGCCAGGTGCTACGGCGCCGGAGCAGGTTCGTCCGGATTCGCCGGGGAGCAAGCCGGCGGATCGGACGGCGTGGCCCGAGCCGCCGGCGAAGCTGCCTCGGCGGCCTCAGCCCAAGGCGCCCGAGCAGCGTCCGGATTCGCCTGGAGCCAAGGCGCCTGAGCGGCCCCGGCCGGATTCGCCGCCGGGGACGAGGGCGGCGGATCGGACGGCCTGGCCGGAGCCGCCGGCCAAGGCGCCGGATCGGCCGCGGCCGGATTCGCCGGGTGCGAAGCCTGCCGATCGGACCGCCTGGCCCGATGCTCCGGCCGCGCGGACTGTCTGGCCGGACGCGGAAACGCCGAAGCGGCCGGACTCTCCGGGCACGAAGCCGCCCGTCGAGCGGCCTCGGCGCGACTCCGCGGAGGCGTTGGAGAAGCCGCCGGACCGCGGCCCCCGGCCAGGCAAGCCGGGGGAGCGGCCCGTCTGGCCCGACCCGTCCCGGCCGGACTCGCCGGGCGCCCGGACCACCTGGCCCGACCCGGCCGACAGGCGCGAGGCGACCGACACCAGGCCTGACGAATGGCGTGTCGATTCGCCGGCCGACCAGCGTGGGCAGACGGCCACCAAGCCGGATGAGCCGCCGGCCGATCGGCGCGGGTCGAAGGGCACGAAGCCCGGGGACAGTGCGACCGACGCGAAGCCCCGAGACGGCGGCGCGACCGACACGAAGCCGCGGGACGGTGCTACCGGCACCAAGTCCGACGAGCGCACCCGGCCCGACTCACCGACCGACCGCGGCGGCGTCGGAACCAAGCCCGGCGATCGGCGTACCGATACCAAGCCGGACGGCCGGCGTTCCGACACCAGGCCGGACGAGCGGCGCGCCAGGCCAGACGGACTGGATAACCGCCGCACCGAGACCAAGCCGGACGAACGGCGCCGCCAACCGGAAGACCGGCGCGGCGACGTGGCCGAACGCCGCGACGAGCGGCGCGGCGATCCGGTCGGCCGACACGGCACGACGGCCGAGCGCGACACGACAGACGAGCGCCGTGGCGACCTCGACGGCCGGCACGGCACCACGGACGCGCGACGCCGCACGCCGGACGAGCGCCGAGGCGACACAGCCGAGCGGCGCGACACAACCGACAAACGCCGCGACACGACGGACGAACGCGGCGACCCGGACGGTCGGCACAGCACTAAGGAAGACCGCCGAGGCCAGCACGAGGACCGGCGCGAGGACCGGCGCGACCAGGACGGGCAACGCGACGATCTGGACGACCAGCCGTCCGACACGCGGGACCGGCGTACCGACCCGCCGCCCACCCGCCCCGGCAGGGACCGCACCCGGCCCGAGTCGGCGCGGCCGGCGCCGGGGCGGAGCAGGCCCGACTCGACCGGTGGCCGGCACGCGATCCACCCGCCGACCGACCCCCAGCGGGGGACGCGGCCGGACCAGCCCCGGCCGCCGCGCCGGGCCGAGCCGCACACGCCGCCGACCGGGTACCGCGGGCAGGCCACCCAGTTCCTCCGGCCGTTGGAACCCCCGCGCAACACGCAGAGCGAAGCCACCCAGTTCCTCGAACTCCCCAAGATGTGGCCGAACGGGCGCCCGGACGCGCAACCGAACGGCCGCCCGGGAACGCGCAACGGCGGCACGGCGTACGCCGATCCCGGCACCGTCTACATCGAACCGGCACCAAAACCACAAAGGCCGGCCCCCGAAAAGCTTGCGCCCCCCACCGAGAAGCGCAAGAAGAAGACGCTCCTGATCACCACCATCGCCGTCGTCGCCGTGCTGGCGCTGGCGGCGGGCGCGGTCTTCGCCATCCCCGGTCTGTCCGCGAAGCTCGGCCTCACCAGCGCCGAAGACGACGTCGCCATCGCGCCCCCGGCCCCGCCGGTCAGCTTCCAGCCGGGCCTGCACGCGCCCGGCACCGACGCGCCCGCGCCCACCCCGGACGGCGTTCGCGCCGCGCTCACCGGGCCCACCTCGGCCGGCGAGCTCGGCACGCTCACCGGCGTCGTCTACGACCCCATGACCAAGCAGACCCTCTGGGAGAACAACCCCACGACCCCACTGGTCCCGGCCTCGACCGGCAAGCTCCTCACCTCGGCCGCCGCGCTGCTCAGCCTCGACCACACCGAGCAGCTGTCGACCAAGGTCGTCGAGGGCGACCAGCCCGGCGATGTCGTCATCGTCGGTGGCGGCGACCCGACACTGTCCTCGCTCAAGCCCGGCACCGAGTCCGTCTACCCGGGTGCGGCGCACCTGTCCGACCTCGTCGACCAGGTCAAGAAGAGCGGTGCCGAGGTCAACACGGTGCACGTCGATCTGAGCCGCTACGAGGGCGACAGCATGGCGCCCGGCTGGTCCAACGCCGACATCGGCGGCGGCTACATCGCGCCCATGGTCCCGGCGATGCTCGACGGCGCCCGCGCGGACGCCAACGCGCAGGACGGCGCCCGCAACTCCAACCCGGCCCGCCAGCTCGCGCAGGAGTTCGCCACCCGCATCGGCGCGACCGTCGCCGACGGGGCGGACACCAAGGTCAAGGAGGGTGCGAAGGTCCTCGGCGAGGTCAAGTCGGCGCCGTTGGTCGAGCTCGTCGACACCTTGCTGCACTCCTCCGACAACGTGCTCGCCGAGGCCGTCGCCCGCGAGGTCGCCAAGGGCAGGGGCGAGGAGGTGTCCTTCGCCGGCGCCAGCAAGGCGACCATGGACATCCTGCGGGAGAACAAGTTCGACCTCGAGGGCGTGACGATGCACGACGGCAGCGGACTGTCCACTGAGGACCGTGTGCCCGCCCGTCTGTTCGGCGAGCTCCTCGGCCTCGCGGCCGGGCCGGACGGCAAGGACGCGCGCACCGCGAAGCTGCGGCCCCTCATCGGCGCGCTGCCCGTCGCGGGCGGCACCGGCACGCTGGGCAAGCGCTTCGGCGGTGTCGGCGCGGAGGGCCGCGGCTGGGTCCGCGCCAAGACCGGCACGCTGTCCGGCGTCAACTCGCTGGCCGGCGTGGTCCTCGACAAGGACAACCGGCTGTTGGTGTTCGCCCTCATGTCCAACGGCGGCGGCGCCACGGCGGTGGTCCGCGACAAGCTCGACGTGGTCGCCGCGACGCTGCGAGGGTGCGGTTGCCGCTGACGCGCGCCACGACCGCTTCACGAAACGTCAGGTAGCGTCGATGGTATGAGCGCGGCGGCAAGCTCGACGGAGACGACGGGGAGCCGGACACCGGTCGACTGGGGAGTCGCCGTGTCCACGGCGCAAACCCTCATGAAGCCCGGGCCCACGGTGCCCAGGGCGGAAGCCGAGCGCACCGTCGAGCAGCTGCGCGCGGTCACCGGCCCCGCGGAGGCACACGTCCGCGAGCTCACCGGCCTCGGCGCCGGCCTGCCCTTGCTGACCGGCGACGTCGTCGACCGGCGTGGCTGGGTGTCCGCCGCCGCCGAAGGGCTCGCGGCGCTCACCGACGGCGCGCTGCCCACCGCCCCGAACCGAGCCGTCGGGCCCGTGCTCGCCGGCAGCGCCGGGGTGCAGGCCGGCATGGTGCTCGCCTACCTCGGCGGCCGCGTGCTCGGCCAGTACGACCCCTTCGGCGGCGAGGACGACGCCGGCCGCCTGCTGCTCGTCGCGCCGAACATCATCGGCGCACAGCGAGCCCTGGACGTGCCTGCCGAGGACTTCCGCATGTGGGTCTGCCTGCACGAATGCACCCACCGCCTGCAGTTCACCGCCGTGCCGTGGCTCCGTGACTACTTCGCGGGCGAGGTCCGCCGGTTCCTCACCGGGCTCGACGAGACCGCCACCAACGCGTTCGCCCGGCTGCCCGAGGTGATCCGCACGATGCGCCGCCGCCCCGACGACGACACCACGGGCAGCGGCGGGCCGATCGGCGTGATGGAGCTGATGCAGTCCCCGCAGCAGCGCGAGATCTTCGACCGGCTCATCGCGCTGTCCACGTTGCTCGAGGGCCACGCCGACCACGTCATGGACGCCGTCGGCCCCATGGTCGTGCCCAGCGTCGCCACGATCCGCGCCCGGTTCACCGCCCGGCGCCGCGGCGGCGGCGTGCTCGACCGGATCCTGCGGACCGTCCTCGGCGTCGACGCCAAGGTCAAGCAGTACGCCGTCGGCGCCGCGTTCACCCGGCACGTCGTGGACGCGGTCGGCATGGACGGCTTCAACGCGGTGTGGTCCTCGCCGGAGACCCTGCCGCTGCGCGCGGAGATGGGAGACCCGGAGGCCTGGGTGCGCCGCGTCCACGGCCGTGACGGATAGCCGGGCGGTCGCCGAGGTACGCCGCGCGGTCCGGTCGCTCCTCGACCGCGCCACGCCCGGTTCGGGCCGGCTCGCGGTCGCGGTGTCCGGCGGGGCCGACTCCCTCGCGCTCGCCGCCGCCGCCACCCAGCTCGCCGGCCGCCACGACCTCGTCCTGCACGGCCTCGTCGTCGACCACCGGCTGCAGCCCGGCTCCGCGGACGTCGCCGCCCGGGCCGCGAAACAGCTGCAGGCCATGGGTTTCCCCGAGGTCCGTGTGCTCGAGGTCGACGTGCGCGGCCCGGGCGGGCTCGAGGCCGCCGCCCGCGCCGCCCGCTACGCCGCGCTCCGGGCCGCGCTGCCCGCGCCGGACTCGCTCGTGCTGCTCGGCCACACCCGCGACGACCAGGCGGAGACCGTCCTGCTCGGCCTGGGCCGCGGGTCGGGCGCACGGTCGATCGCGGGCATGCGCCCGCTCGACCCGCCGTGGGCCCGCCCGCTGCTCGACGTGCCCCGCGAGGTCACCGCACGCGCGTGCACCGACCTGGGCCTCGACCCGTGGCAGGACCCGCACAACGCCGACCCCGGCTTCGCGCGCGTGCGGCTGCGCCGCGAGGTGCTGCCGCTGCTCGAGGACGTGCTGCAGGGCGGCGTCGCGAAGGCCCTGGCCCGCACGGCCGCCCAGCTGCGCGACGACGCCGAGGCGCTCGACGCCGTCGCCGCCCGGGTGCTCGACCGGGCCCGCCGGGGCGGCGGGCTGGACGTCGTGGAGCTGGCCGCCGAGCCGCCCGCGGTGCGCCGCCGGGTGCTGCGCCGGTGGCTGCTCGACGCGGGCGTGGCCGAGCTGACCGACGGGCATCTGCGCTCCGCCGACGCACTGATCGGTGAGTGGCGCGGGCAGGGCGGTGTGTGGTTGCCCGGCGGCTTGGAGGTGAGCCGGGCCCATGGCAGGCTCTGCTTGTCCGGTGACGTGTCCGGGTGAGTTTCGAGAGGGGACCGTGTGTACGGCGACGACATCGCCTCCGTGCTGATCACTGAGCAACAGATCAACGAGAAGATCCGGGAGCTCGCGAAACAGGTCTCCGACGACTATCCCGAACGCGGCGACCGGGACGACCTGGTCCTGGTCGCGGTGCTCAAGGGCGCGGTCATGTTCATGACCGACCTCTCCCGCGCGCTGTCCGTGCCGGTGCAGATGGAGTTCATGGCGGTCAGCTCCTACGGCGGGGCGACCTCGTCGTCCGGCGTCGTGCGCATCCTCAAGGACCTCGACCGGAACATCGCCGGCCGGCACGTGCTGATCGTCGAGGACATCATCGACTCCGGCCTGACGCTGTCCTGGCTGCTGAAGAACCTGCAGACCCGCAGCCCCGCGTCGCTCGAGGTGTGCACGCTGCTGCGCAAGCCGGACGCGGTCAAGGTCGACGTGCCGGTCAAGTACGTGGGCTTCGAGATCCCCAACGAGTTCGTCGTCGGGTACGGCCTGGACTACGCCGAGCGCTACCGCGACCTGCCCTACATCGGCACGCTGGACCCGAAGGTGTACTCGTCTTGACCACGTTCCTCTCCCCGCTGACGCTGGACTTCCTGTGGGAGTCCCTCGGCGCGGGGGAGCCGCCGTACCCGCTCGCGGTGCGCTCGCACGGCGCGACGGACGACGAACGCCGCGCGCTGCGCCGGCAGGTGGCGGGCGAGCTGCGCGACTCCGACGACACCGCGCGCGACCTGCTGTCGCTGCTGGCGCGCGCGGACCGCAGCATCGACTCGGTGTTCTCCGACGAGGCGGGCGCGGAGCAGGCCGCCGTCGCGGTGGCCGCCGGCTCGCGCGCACTGGTCGCCACGCAGACGCCGGAGGGGCTGTGGTTGCGCCCGATCGACGCCGGTTCGCTGGCGTCGTCGCTGGTGGGGCTGCTGCCGCCCGCGCCGCGCGGCAGCGAGCCGTCGATCACCGTCGCCGCCGAGGACCTGCCGAACGGCCGCTCGCACGCGGACCGGCAGGTGCTCGCCCGCTTCGCCGCGCAGCGCAACCACCGCGCGGGCCAGCTCGCGGTGAACGCGCGCAAGCCGCTGGGCGGCCGGTCGCGCTCGCCGGTGCTGTCCTGGTTCGACACCGGGACGGGCCGCTACCTGACCTACGCGAAGCGCGGCGGGGACGGCCACGAGTGGATCACCATCGCCCCGGCGGATCCGCCCACGCTGCGCCACCGGCTGGGCGAGCTGATGGCCGCGGTGACCGCCTGACGTCGCGCAACGCCGCCGATCCCTCGTCGAGGGGATTTCCGATCGGGATTGTCGGGGGGCTGCGTTAGTCTTCGAAACAGGTCACGCACCGCGCCTGGGGTGGTGCAGCCAGTGACGAAGGGGGACGGAGATGTTCGAGGCGATCGGCAGTGCCGTCGGCGCGTTCGGCAACGCGGCGGCGAGCGGCCAGGTGTCCATCGAGGCGGCGGCCGCGCAGGACGCGCTCAGCCGCATCGGCAACGTCAAGGACCAGCTGACGCAGCTGCTGCAGACGTCCGGCGCGGGCGAGTCCGAGGTCCAGCTCGGGGCGAATCCGGTCGGCGTGGCGATGGCCAGGAAGTCGGCAGGCCGCTACAACGGGCCGGACTCGTTCATGGCCGCGCTCACGCTGCTGCAGGACCAGACCGACAAGGCCGAGCGCGCGCTGCGGCAGTGCATCGACAACTACGTCGACATCGACGACGGCCACGCGGCGGACTACGGGCGCCAGGGGTGAGGAAACCGGCGCTGGGCTGCGCCGCCGTGCTCGCGCTGCTCGCCGGATGCGGCACCCGGACCGCCGGGGAACCGCTCACCACCACGGACTCCATCAGTCCGTCCACTGTGGAGTCTCCGGTGACCGGCAGGGCTCCGGGCTACTCGCTCGCCCGGCTGTGCGAGCTGCTCAGCCCCGAGGAGGCGCAGCGCATGGGCGGCTCCGCCGAAGGCGAGAAGGGCAACAGCATCAACGACGGCCACGCCCTGTGCACGTGGGCCGACGAGATGACGCTGATCGTCGGCGTCCAGACGGACCGGAAGTCCCACGGTGGCACCAAAGGCCCGGGCATCACGAACAAGCCGGTCACGGTCGACGGCCTGCCCGCCACCCTGTCCCACCAGACCAAACCCGTGGAGCTCTGCCAGGTGCTGATCGATCTGCCGGGCAGCAACCTGTTCAGCGCGGGCGCGGGTCCGCAGTCCAAAGGGGAGGGCAAGTACGACTCGTGCGCCCTCGCCGAACAGATGGCCGATCTCATCGTGCCGAGAGTGAAGGACCAGTAGGGGGAACCATGGCGCCGAACCATCACCACCGCCACTACGACACGCAGGACTACGCGGCAGACCGCGCCACGCGGACGCAGCGCGCGATGCAGCACATGCCGTCCGAGGACCGGGTCGACCGCACCGACCTGCAGGGCTCGATCGCCGGCAGCCAGGCCGCGGGGCTGACGCCCGACGTCCGCATGGGCGACGACCGCGTGCTCGGCGACACGCCCCACTGGGCGGGCTTCGACAGCGAGCAGCTGTACGACTTCGCCACGCGCGACAACAACCCGGGCACCGCGGACGACCTGGGCCGGGCGTTCAACACGGGCGGCAACGGTCTCGCCGACGCCGCGAACGGCCTGCTGGACGCCGTCACCCGGCTCGACGGCGCGTGGAGCGGCGTGGCCGCCGACTCGGCGCGTGCCGCGCTCGCCCCGCTCGCGAGCGCCGCCGGCCAGGCGGGCCAGACCGCGCAGATGATGGGCGTGCAGATGTCCCGCCAGTCGCTCGCGGCCGCCGAGGTGCGCAAGCTGCCGCCGGCGCGGAAGTTCGACCAGCAGCAGTCCCTGCAGGCGATGCTCGCCGGCGGGCCCGCCGCGATGCAGGCGGATCTCAAAGGGCAGAAGGACGCCGCCGACGCGGTCAAGCGCGAGCAGATCTCCTACCTCGAGGCGTACACGCGGGCCATGAGCGCGGTCGACGCGCAGACGCCCAGCTTCGTGCCGCCGCCCGCGGGCCACATCGACCCGGGCCGCGGCGGCGACGCGCGGATCTCCGCGAGCCCGGTCGATTTCGCGGCGCGGCACGGCGCTCCCGGCCTCGGCACGTCGACGGGCGCGCCTGCCGGCGGGTTCACCGGCGTCGCCCCGGCCGCGGGCGCGCACGGCGGCAGCACCGGCGGTGCTGGCGACCTCACCCCGCCCGGCGGCCCGTCGACCACCGGCGCGGCCGGGTTCGTCCCGGGCACGGCCACGCCGGTGTCGGCCCCGGCGGCCCCGGCGGGCGGCGCCCCGCACCCGGTCGGACCGGCGGCGGGCCCGGGCGGGTTCGGCAGCGGGTTCGGCACCGCACCCGGCGGTACCTTCGGCGGCTCGGGCGCGGGCGGTACGGCCGCGGGCGGCGGATCCGGGACCGGCGCCCTCGGTGAGGGCGTGCACGGCGGCGGTGCCGGGACGCGCGGACCGGCGGCCGTTGCCGCGGCGGACCAGGGTGGCGCCGGGCGCGGCGCGGGCGGCATGGGCGGCGCGTCCGGCCGCCGCCGCGACGAGGACGACGACGAGCGGGAGCGGCCGTCGTTCCTGCTCGAGGGCGACCCGGAAAGCGCGTTCGGCGACGACCAGCTGGCCGCGCCGTCCGTGATCGGCACGGCGGACGAGGACGACTGACGTGCCGGAACTCCACCTCTCCCCGCTCGCGCTGGACTTGCTGTGGTCGGCCCTCGGCGCCGGCGAGCCGCCGTACCCGATCGAGATCCACTCCCACGGCACGACGGTCGACGAGCGCGCCGCGCTGCGCAGGCGGGTCCGCGAGGACCTCGTCGCTGGCGGGCTCATCGACCCGGCGGGCCGGCCCGACCCGGAGCTGGCGGCGTGGCTGGGCACGATCGCCCAGCCCGACCTGAGCATCGACTCGGTGTTCCTGCCCGACCTGGACTCGCCGCCGGTGCTCGCGCTGGCCGCGTCCGGGCGGGCGGGCGCCGTGCTCGCCGTGCAGCGCCCGGACGGCCTGCGGCTGCGCGCGATCCCGCGCGACGGCCTGGTCTCGGCGATCGTCGGCCTGCTGCCGGGCGCCCAGCGCGGCTCCGAGCCGTCGGTGTCCGTGCCGGCCGGGGAGCTGGCGGCGGTCCCGGCCGGCGCCGCCGAGCGGGCCGGCACGCAGGAGGCCCGCAAGGCGCTGGCCCGGCTGACCGCGCTGCGCAACCACCGCGGCGGCCAGCTCGGCGTCAACAGCCGCACCGACATGCGCGGCCGCCGCCGCTCCCCGGTGCTCGCCTGGTTCGACAACGACACCGGCCGCTACCTCAGCCAGACCCGCGCGGGCTGGACCACGATCGCCCCGGCCGACGCGGCCGCGCTGCGTCACCGGATCGGCGAACTGGTGACCGAGGTGACCGGGCCGGCCCGGTGAACGCCGGGTCGAAGCCGGGTCGCGCCGGGTCCGATATGCCGGTCCGCCGCCGGGCCAGGCCGCTGACCTGCACGACCAGGCAGGGAACCGATTCCGTCCCGCAACCGTTGACCTGAGGTGAGCACACCGCGGGTACTTCGCAGCGTGGGTGCTCCGCTGCGGGCGGTACGCTGGGTGGACCGGAGTGCCTTGTCCGGCCGGTAAGGGGCGATAACACGCCCTACGTGCAAGTCAGGGAGGGTCGGGCCGCACCCGCGGCCGTAAGTTGATGGACCGCAAGCGCCTGCTGCGCAACCCGCTGGTGTGGATCTTGGTGGTGTTGCTGCTCTACTTCTTGATCAGCATGCTGTTCGATGACACGCGCGGTTACACGGAGGTGCCAACCTCCAAAGCCGTCACGCAGATCACCAGCGGCAACGTCTCGAAGGCCGAGCTCGAGGACAAGGAACAACGTCTCAAGCTCACCCTGAGGAAGCCCGTCGACCAGGACGGGCAGCGGGTCACCCAGGTCATCACGCAGTTCCCGGCGGCGGCCACCGGCGACATCTACCGCGAGCTCCAGGACCAGGCCAAGGACAAGACCGAGTTCAACACCACGGTCACCCAGGAGTCGTTCCTCACCCAGATCCTGATCTTCCTGATCCCGCTGGGGCTGCTGCTCATCCTGCTGATGTGGATGATGAACAACGTCCAGGGCGGCGGGAACCGGGTCCTCAACTTCGGCAAGTCGCGCGCCAAGCAACTGCCGAAGGACATGCCGAAGACGACGTTCGACGACGTGGCGGGTGTCGACGAGGCGGTCGAGGAGCTCTACGAGATCAAGGACTTCCTGCAGAACCCCGCCCGCTACCAGGCGCTGGGCGCGAAGATCCCGAAGGGCGTGCTGCTCTACGGCCCGCCCGGCACCGGCAAGACGCTGCTGGCCCGCGCGGTCGCGGGCGAGGCGAGCGTGCCGTTCTACTCGATCTCCGGTTCCGACTTCGTGGAGATGTTCGTCGGTGTCGGCGCGTCCCGCGTGCGTGACCTGTTCGAGCAGGCCAAGCAGAACTCGCCGTGCATCATCTTCGTCGACGAGATCGACGCGGTCGGCCGCCAGCGCGGCGCCGGCCTCGGCGGCGGCCACGACGAGCGCGAGCAGACCCTCAACCAGCTGCTGGTCGAGATGGACGGCTTCGACGCGCGCGGCGGCATCATCCTGATCGCGGCCACGAACCGGCCCGACATCCTCGACCCGGCGCTGCTGCGCCCGGGACGCTTCGACCGGCAGATCCCGGTGTCCGCACCGGACCTGATGGGCCGCAAGAAGATCCTGCTGGTCCACTCCAAGGGCAAGCCGTTCGACCCGGACGCCGATCTGGACGGGCTCGCCAAGCGGACCGTCGGCATGTCCGGCGCCGACCTGGCCAACGTGATCAACGAGGCCGCGCTGCTCACCGCCCGCCAGGACGGCACCATGATCAACAGTGCCGCGCTGGAGGAGTCGGTCGACCGCGTGATCGGCGGTCCCGCCCGCAAGAGCCGGATCATCTCCGAGAAGGAGAAGAAGATCACCGCGTACCACGAGGGCGGGCACGCGCTCGCCGCGTGGGCGATGCCGGACCTCGAGCCGGTGTACAAGCTGACGATCCTGCCGCGCGGCCGCACCGGCGGGCACGCACTGGTCGTCCCGGAGGACGACAAGCAGCTGATGACCCGCTCGGAGATGATCGCCCGGCTGGTGTTCGCGCTGGGTGGCCGCTCCGCGGAGGAGCTGGTCTTCCACGAGCCGACCACGGGTGCGTCGAGCGACATCGAGCAGGCCACCAAGATCGCGAAGGCGATGGTCACCGAGTACGGCATGTCCGCCCGGCTCGGCGCGGTCAAGTACGGCCAGGACCAGGGCGACCCGTTCCTGGGCCGCTCCATGGGCCACGCGCCGGACTACTCGCTGGAGGTCGCGCACGAGATCGACGAGGAGGTGCGCAAGCTCATCGAGGCGGCGCACACCGAGGCGTGGGACGTGCTCAACACCTACCGCGACGTCCTCGACAACCTCGTGATCGAGCTGCTGGACAAGGAGACCTTGCAGCGCAAGGACCTCCAGCGGATCTTCTCGAAGGTGGAGAAGCGCCCGCGGATCACCGCGTTCAACGAGTTCGGCGGCCGCACGCCGTCGGACAAGCCGCCGATCAAGACGCGCGGCGAGCTGGCCAAGGAACGCGGCGAGCCGTGGCCGCCGCCGGGCACCCTTGAGGAGCCCGAGCCGACGCCGGTGCGCACCGCGCCAGGCGCTGGCGAGCTGCCCGGGGGCCCGCCCCGGCCGGCCCCCGAGCCGCCCGGCGGCAACGGCAACGGCGGCCCGAACGGCATGCCCGGCCCCGGTTACGGCCCGCCCGGCTACGGCCAGCCGTACCCGGCGGGCCCGGGTGCCGGACGTCCTGGTCAGGGCCGCAACGACGGCCCGCCGAACTACGGTGCACCGCCCGGCTGGACCCCGGCCACCACCCCGTCCGGTCACCCGCACAGCCAGTGGCGGCCGTCCTGGGAGAAGCAGCCCGGCCACGACGAGCGCGGTCGCGATCAGCGAGGACCATCCGACCCGGAGGACCGCGGCAGCGCCTCCGAGTGGGATAGTGGGCGCTGATTCGCGGAGGCACAGTTGACGGCTGACAGCTCCGGCAACGGGTCCCGGCCGGGCCCGTTGTACACCACCGGCGGGCCGCCGCCCGTGTTCGACCAGGCACGTGCGGAGAAGGCGGTCCGCGAGCTGCTGCTGGCCTGCGGCGAGGACCCCGACCGGCAGGGGCTCACCGACACCCCGGCGCGGGTGGCGCGCGCGTACCTGGAGATGTTCGCCGGCCTCTACACCGACCCGGACTCGGTGCTGGACAAGACGTTCGACGAGTGCCACGACGAGCTGGTACTGGTCACCGACATCCCGACGTACTCGACGTGCGTGCCGGGCCGCCAGCCGGTCAACGTGGTCGAGGGCCCGCGTGCCGCGCAGGACGTGCGGCCCGGCGACCAGCTGTGGACGCTCGCCGAGGGACGAGTGGAGCCGACCACGGTCACCCGCGTCACCCGCCGCCCGGCCCGCCAGCTGGTCGAGGTCGTCACCGAGTCGGGCAGCTTCGTCGTCACCCCGGACCATCCGCTCGCCACGCCGGACGGCTGGGCGGAGGCCGGCTCGGTCGCGGGCAGCGCGATCGAGTGGACCGAGCCGCACCGCCTCGCCTCGCGGCCGATGTCGTTCGCCACGCCGACCCGGCGGCGCCCGGACCGCCGCGAGGACGACGGCACTGGCTGGTGGCTCAGGCACGGGTTCGCGCAGGAGGCGCACCACACGGAGCTGACCGAGTCGCGGTGGACGCCGGTGTCGGTGGTGCGCCCGATCGAGGCGCCCGGCTCCGCACCGTTCACCGTGTACAGCTTCACCTGTGACCCGCACCCGACGTTCCTGGTCGAGGGCCACCTGACGCACAACTGCGAGCACCACCTGGTGCCGTTCCACGGCGTCACGCACGTCGGCTACATCCCGAACGAGCAGGGCAAGATCACCGGGCTGTCGAAGCTCGCCCGGCTGGTCGACCTGTACTCGAAGCGCCCGCAGGTGCAGGAGCGGCTGACCTCGCAGATCGCGGACGCGCTGGTGCGCAAGCTCGACCCGCGCGGCGTGATCGTCGTGATCGAGGCGGAGCACCTGTGCATGGCGATGCGCGGCGTCCGCAAGCCCGGCGCGCGAACGACCACGTCGGCGGTGCGCGGGCTGCTCCGCTCGTCGGCGTCGTCGCGGGCGGAGGCGCTGGAGCTGATCCGCGGGCGGAGCCGGTGAGGACCGTGCACCCGGCGCTGCCGCAGCCCGGTCGCTGTGCGGTGATGGGCGTGCTGAACGTGACTCCGGACTCGTTCTCCGACGGCGGCCGGTACCTCTCGCTCGACGACGCGCTCGCGCACGGTGTCGCGCTGTGGGAGGCGGGCGCGGACCTGGTGGACGTGGGCGGCGAGTCGACCCGCCCGGGTGCGGCGCGGGTGGACGCGGACACCGAGATCGCCCGCGTGCGGCCCGTCATCGCCGGGCTGGCCGAGGCGGGCGTGGTGGTGAGCGTGGACACGACCCGCGCGCGGGTCGCCGAGGCGGCGCTCGCGGCGGGCGCACGGGTGGTCAACGACGTGTCCGGCGGGCTGGCGGACCCCGCGATGGCGCGGTTCGTGGCGTCGGCGGACGTGCCGTGGATCCTCATGCACTGGCGGGGGCACAGCGCGAGCATGGACTCGCTGGCCACCTACACCGACGTCGTCACCGACGTGCGCGACGAGCTGCGCGCGCGGGCCGACGCGGCGGTCGCGGCCGGTGTGGACCCGTCGGCACTCGTGCTCGACCCGGGGCTGGGGTTCGCGAAGCGGGCGGAGCACAACTGGGCGTTGCTGCGGCGGCTGGACGTGTTGCTGGACCTGGGTTTCCCGGTGCTGGTGGGTGCGTCGCGCAAGCGTTTCCTCGGCACGCTGCTGGCGTCGAAGGACGGCGCGCCGCGCCCGCCGGACGGCCGCGAGGAGGCGACCGCGGCGATCTCCGCGCTGGTCGCGGTGGCCGGCGCGTGGGGCGTGCGGGTGCACGACGTGCCCCGGTCGCTGGACGCGGTCGAGGTGGCCATCGCGATGGCGGGATGTGCCGATGACTGACCGGATCACGCTGACGGGCCTGCGCGTGCGCGGCCACCACGGCGTGTACTCCCACGAGCGGCGCGACGGCCAGGACTTCGTGGTCGACGTGACCGTGTGGATCGACCTGGCCGGCGCGGCGGCGACCGACGACGTCGCGGACACCGTGCACTACGGCGAGCTGGCCGGGCGGGTGGCGGAGATCGTGTCCGGCACGCCGCGCAACCTGATCGAGACGGTCGGCACGGAGATCGCCGAGGACGTCATGAAGGACGGCCGGGCACACGCGGTGGAAGTGACGATCCACAAGCCGGACGCCCCGATCCCGCTGGACTTCGCCGACGTGGCGGTGACGATCCGCCGCAGCCGCCGGGCCCGCGGATGACGCGGGCGGTGCTGTCCCTCGGGTCCAACCTGGGTGATCGCCTGGGGTACCTGCGGCTGGCCGTGGCGGGGCTGGCGGAGGTGCTGGTGTCGGCGTCCCCGGTGTACGAGACGAAGGCGTGGGGCATCGAGGACCAGCCGGACTTCCTGAACGCGGTGATCGTCGTGGACGATCCGGGCGCGGACGCGTGGGCCTGGCTGCGCCGAGGTCAGGCGCTGGAGAAGCAGGCCGGTCGCGTCCGCACCCACCAGTGGGGCCCCCGAACCCTGGACGTCGACGTGGTCACGGTCGACGGCGTGACGAGTGACCACCCGGACCTGCTGCTGCCACACCCGGGCACCCCGGACCGCGCGACCGTGCTCATCCCGTGGCTGGCCGTCGACCCGTCGGCGGACCTTCCCGGCCACGGCCCGGTCAAGCTCCTCCTGGCCGCGCTGTCCGACCAGTCCAAAGAGGACGTCCACCTTCGCGAGGACCTCACCCTGACGCCGTAACCCACAGGCGCCCCAAACTGTCCACAACCGCGCGAACCATCCACAGGCGACCGAAAATCCGCCGAAACCGTCCCCGAAACCGGATAGATTCAATCCAGGGGACCCGAACCCCGGGTGGGCGGGCCCCTGCCCCGGGGGGCGTTGCGACACAAGTGTTTCCGGCTCACGGCTGCGCTGTGCCGCTCGCTCTGGGCGCTCGGCGGCAACGGACCCGGCAGTCGACTGGCTTGCCCTGCCGTGCGGGGGCGCATCGGCTGAGTCCGGTCAGAACCTGGTGCCGTCCACTGTCATCGGCCGGCGTTCACCAGGCGCCTTTGGCCGGCCCCTCCCCACCGGGGAGTGCGCGGCCCGCGCCGGGTGAACGCCAGTCGATCCTTTGCCTGGTGTCCTGCGGGGAGTGCGCGGCCCGCGCCGGGTGAACGCCGGCCGACCCATTGCCCGGCGCCCCGCGGAAAGCGCACACCCTCCCGCCGGGCGAAGCGCCAAGCCGCGCCACCACCCGCGGCGCGCGCCCCGTCAGCCCAGCGCCCGCAACGCCGCGACGAGGAACTCCGCCTTCGGCACCTGGCTCGGCCACTGCGGCCACCCGTTGATGGTCGCCATCAGCTGCCAGTACCGCTCCGCCCGCGCGTCCGTCCCGCGCTCGATCGTGTCCGCCGCCGCCGCGGGTGACTCGCCCATCGCGTCGGCGACGGTCCTGGCCAGCGCCCGCCCCTCCGGCGACGACGGCGCATGACCCGCCTCCATCGCCTCGCCCGCCGACGACGACCACCGCAGCCACTGCTCCCGCGCATCGCCCGTCGGGGCGTCCATCGGCTCGCCCGCGTCCCGCCTCGCCGACTGCGTCTCGCTCATCCCGCGGATCCGGGCGCGGAACTCCTTGTCCTGCACCAGTTCCGCGAGCTCGATCCACGCCTGCAGCTGCTCGGGCGTCGGGTCGTCGGGCAGCGACGGCTTGGCCGACCGCATGCCGGCGTCGAAGTCCGGGTTGATGTTCAGCCCGGCCGTCACCTCGTCCCAGAACTCGTCGATCAGCCTGTTCCGCTCCTCGTCGGTCATCGCCGCCAGGTCCTTCATCAACCTCACCTCGTCCAGCTCGGAGTCGTTCTTGGCGACCGCGCGCAGCACCGCCCGCCGCAGCCGCAGCACCCGGATCTGCCCGTCGAGCAGCTCCACGTGCCGCCGCGCGATGTCGGCGACGCTCGACCGGCCGGCCAGCGCCGCGGCCGCGTCCGTGAGCCCGAGCCCGAGCTCGCGAAGCGTCCGCAACAGCTCCAGCCGCGCCAGCGAAGCCGAGTCGTAGAGCCGGTAACCGGCGTACGTGCGATCGGCGGGCGGCAGCAGCCCCTCATCGGAGTAGAAGCGGATCGTCCGGGTGGTCAGGCCCGTTCGGCGGGCAAGCTCGCCGATCGTGAACACCCCGCTGTCGCCCATGGCCGCCATGCTCAACCTTCCAGTAGCTGGAGAGTCAAGTGTCCCCGGTACCGTGGGCACATGCACTTCACCCGGGCCCGCGACCTCGTCGTGGCCGGCCTGCTGGCCGCCGGGATCGTCTTCCTGCTCGCGCAGCTGGCCTACGGCGACCTGCCGCCACTGCCCACGTTCGCCGGCGTCACGCTCCTCGTACTCGCCGTGATCGAGGCCGCGTTCGGCGCCTCGCTGCGCTCGCGGATCCGCAAACCCGAAGGTGGGCGGCCGATCCAGCCACTCACGGCCGCCCGCGCGGTCGCGCTCGCGAAGGCGTCCTCGTTACTCGGAGCGATCATGCTCGGCGCCTGGATCGGCATGTTCGTCTACCTCTTCCCGAGGCGCGCGGAGCTCACCGCCGCGGCCGACGACCTGCCCAGCACCTTGATCGGCGGAGTGTGCGCGGCCCTCCTCATCGGCGCCGCGCTGTACCTCGAATGGTGCTGCCGGACGCCGCGTGACCAGGACAATCAACCGCCTGAATTTCGCTCCGACGCGACGGGTTGAGAAAAAGATCCACCTCGCCTTGGTCTCATACTGGTAACGGGCCGGTACGGTGTGTGCCATGACCGCCCGCCGCGACTCCTTCGATGAGCCTGCGCACGGCTGGTCCGGCGGTCGGGCATTACTCACCGCAGCCGTCGCGCTCGCCGTGGTGGCCACCGCCGTGCTCGTGCTGAGCGACGACCTGAAGTACATGCGGCTGGGCATCGTCGCGGGGTTGTGGGCCGCGCTCGCCGGTGCGTTCCTCGCCGCGAGGTACCGCCGGCAGGTCGCCGAACGGGAGGACGACGCCGCCGAACGGCAGGAGCGCTACGAGTTCGAGCTGGAGCGCGAGGTCGCCGCCCGCCGCGAGTTCGAGCTGGAGATCGAGGCCGACGCGCGACGCCGCGCGGAGGAGGACGTGAGTGACCACGTCGCCGCGCTCCGCAACGAGCTGCAAGGCCTACGACAGACACTGCAGACGTTGATGGGTGGCGATTTCCTCGTCGAGCGGTATGCCCTGCGCGCCGAGTCGACACGAATGCGGTCGTTGCCGGAGAACCACTCGCTGAACGACGAGTTCAACCAGCCCCGGCGGTTGCTGTCGGCGCAACGCATCGACCGCGAGCCCGTGCCGCCGAACGACGAGGTGGAGACCGACCTCATCGACCGCGTGCCGAGCTCCCGCGAGCCGCTGCCGCGCCGCGCGGACCGGCCACCCGAGCAGGCGAAGGCGCGTTTCCAGCGGTTCCGGGCGGAGCCCGAGCCACACCCGGCCGAGATGTCGGACCGGTGGTTCGTGGCGGAGACGTTCGAGACGGAGGAGCCGGACCGCGGCCTGTCGTGGCCGTCCCAGCGCACCGGCTCGTCGTCCCGGCAGAACGGCCATGCCACCAACGGCCACGGCACGAACGGTCATGCCACCAACGGCCACTCCGCCGCGACGAACGGCCGTTCCGGCCAGACGCCCCAGCACAAGTCGTCGAGCACGTCGGGAAACCACGCCGCCGCGGCGGCGTCCGGCCACGGCCCGCCGGCCCGATCCACGACCAGCGGTCCACAGTCGACGGACCCGTCCCGCTTGTCGAGCCGCATCGCGCCCGCCGCGGCCGCTTCCGGGCAAGTGCCCCCGGCCGCCGCCTCTTCGGGCCGGTACCCGGCGGCTTCCTCGAGCCGGATGCCCTCGGCCGCCCCTTCGGGGCAGGTGCCTCCCGCTGCCGCATCCTCGGGCGCGGATGTCGCCAGCCGCATGCCTCCAGCCGCGGCGTCTTCGGGCCGGATGCCCTCGGCCGCCGCGTCCGCCAACCGGATGCCCTCGGCTGCCGCGTCTTCCAACGGGATGCCGTCGGCTGCCGCGTCCCCCAGTGGGATGCCTTCGGCCGCCGCGTCTTCGAGTCGGATGCCTTCGGCTGCCGCGTCTTCGAACGGGATGTCTTCGGCTGCGTACTCCGGCGGGATGCCGTCGGCCGCGTCTTCGAGCCGGATGCCTTCGGCCGCCGCGTCTTCCAGCGGAATGACCTCGGCCGCCGCGTCTTCTGGTGGAGTTCCTTCAGCTGCCGCGTCTTCGCGCGGGATGCCTCCGGCCGCCGCGTCTTCCGGAGGAATGCCTTCGGCTGCTGGGTCTTCCGGCCGCACGTCTTCGGCGGCGGCTTCCTCGAACCGGATGCCTCCGGCCGCCGCGTCATCGAACCGGATGCCTCCGGCTTCCGCGTCTTCGACCGGGATGCCTTCGGCATCCCGGTCCGCCGGCCGGACACCGCAGGCCGGGGCCGCTGACCGGGCGGTGTCGGGCCACGGCATCTCGGAGCGCCTGTCGCCGAGCGAGTCGGCCGCGTCGGCCGGCGGCAGGTCCTCGGCCGGTCCCGCCGCCACGTCAGGCCGGATGGCTCCGGCCAACCCGGCTACCGCCGGCCGAATGGGCCCGGCGACGCCCGGCCGTACCGCGAACTCCGCGACGTCCGGCCGTGTCGCGAACCCGGCGGCTTCCTCGAGCCGGATGCCACCGGCGACCTCGGGGCGCACGAACCCGGCGACCTCGGGAGGCATGAACCCGGCGGCCTCCTCGAGCGGCATGCCCCCGGCCGCCCCGATCGCGCCCACCTACACGCCGCCCGCCAACCCGCCCGCGTCCGCCGGCCGCATGAATCCCGCCGCCTCCTCCGGGCGGATGCAGCCGACCGGGCACGTCGGCAACGGCCGCCCGGCGCCGGGAGGGACCGAGCCCGGGCAGCGGACCGTCGACACCGGCGGCTTCCCCGCACCGGGCGCTCGCCGGGCCGTTGAGTCCGGGTACGTGGCACCAGTCGCGTTCGGACCGGGAGCGGGCGGGCCCGTCGACCGCCGGTCGGTCGAGTCCGGGTACATGGCGCCCGTCGCGCGGGGCAGCCGGCACACCGCCGACGAGGCCGGCCGCCGGCACCGCACCGACGCGCAGCCGGCCTGGCCGGAGTCCCGCAGCGGCAGCCACGCCCGGCCCGACACCGAAACGCCCAGCGGCTCGCACGCCACCGGCCGCTCGGTCAGCGAGCTGCTCGCCTCCAACGGCGGCGGCACGAACACGCCCCGCCGCCGGCGCCGCCGCGAGGACTGAACAGCAAGCGGAAGAAAGTTACAAACGGGTCAACCATCGAGTGAACATCTGCTCGCCCCGTAGGGTTGCCGGGTGCACGAAGCCCCCATGCCGCCGCGACACGCGCTGCGGCACCGGCCGCGTCGGCGAACCGTGCTGGCGCCCGTCGCCGGGCTGGTGGCGCTCGCCGGGTGTGGGCTCGCTCTCCTGGCGCTCAGCACCGCCCGCGTGGGGCTGCTCGCCGAGCTCGTGGGGATCGTCGCCGCGCTCGTGCCGGTCGGGACCATCGTGGCCGCGCTGCTCTGGATCGACCGGTGGGAACCCGAGCCCGCGCGCCTGCTGTGGCTCGCCTTCGGCTGGGGCGCCAGCGTTGCCGCGATCACCGCGCTGCTGATCAACAACACCGCCGAGGCCGTCGGCGATGCGCTGCTCGGCCACGGCAAGGGCGACACGATCTCCGCCGTCGTCAGCGCACCCCTGTTCGAGGAGGCCGCCAAGGGCGCGTTCGTCCTCGGCATCCTGCTCTGGCTGCGCAACGAGCTGGACGGCGTCATCGACGGCGTCGTCTACGCCGGGTTCGTCGCCGCCGGGTTCGCCTTCACCGAGAACATCTACTATTTCGGCCGCGCCTTCGCCGAGCACGGGTTCGGCGACACCAGCACCGCGGGCGTCGTCACCGCGTTCATCCTTCGCGGCGTGCTCGCGCCCTTCTGCCACCCCCTGTTCACCGCCATGATCGGCATCGGGGTCGGCATCTCCGTGCGCACGCCCAACCGCAGCCTCAAGATCCTCGCCCCCGCCGGCGGCTACCTCGCGGCCGTCACCCTGCACGCGATGTGGAACGCCGCCGCCACCCTCGGCACCGCGCAGACCTTCCTCAACGTCTACTTCCTCGTCATGGTCCCGATCTTCATCGCGGGCGTCCTGTTCGTCGGCTGGCACCGCCGCCGCGAGCAGAAGATCGTCGCCCGCGCGCTGCCCGTCATGATCGGCCGCGGCTGGGTCGACGAACGCGACACCGAACGGCTCACCAACCTCACCGCCCGCCGCGCCTGGCGCGCCCGCACCGCCCGCCGCAAGAGCAAGGCCGCCGCCCGCGATCTCGGCGCCTACCAGGCCGCCGTCACCGAGCTCGCCTTCCTCTGGCACGCCGCCCGCCTCGGCCTGGCCGGCGCCGACGCCGCCGAGCGCGAGACCCGCCTGGTCGCGGCCCTGGAGACCACGCGACACCACGCGCAGCGGCAGCGGTGATCGGCCGGCCCGCGCAAGTGGTTACGCTCGTTTCCGACAACTCAGGGGAGGCGCGATGAACCGACCGGCGCGCCTGGCCGTCGGCGTGGTCTCCGCCGGCCGGGTCGGCGCGGTGCTGGGTGCCGCCCTCGCCCGCGCGGGCCACACCGTCGTGGCCGCCTCCGGGGTCTCCGCGGAGTCCGTCCGCCGCGCCCGGGACCTCCTGCCCGGCGTCCCGCTGCTCCCGCCCGACGAGGTCGTCGCCCGCGCGGACCTCGTCCTGCTCGCCCTGCCCGACGACGCCCTCGCCGGCATGGTGCGCGGCCTCGCCGCCGCGGACGCGCTGCGCCCGGGCCAGATCGTCGTGCACACCTGCGGCGCGCACGGCACCGCCGTCCTCGCGCCCGCCGTCGAGCACGGCGCGCTGCCCCTCGCGCTGCACCCCGTCATGACGTTCACCGGCCGCGCCGAGGACCTCGAGCGCATCGCCACCTGCTGCTTCGGCGTCACCGCCGCAGACGCCGACGAGGCCGCCTGGAGCGTCGGCGAGGCACTGGTCGTCGAGATGGGCGCCGAGCCCGTCCGCGTCCCCGAGGCGGCCCGCCCGCTCTACCACACCGCGCTCGCCCACGGCGCGAACCACCTGGTCACGCTGGTCGCCGAGGCCGCCGACCTGCTCCGCCGCGCCGGCGTCGAGAACCCCGAGCGGATGCTCGGCCCGCTGCTGTCCGCCGCCCTCGACAACGCGCTGCGCCACGGCGATCGCGCGCTCACCGGCCCCGTCGCCCGCGGCGACGCCGGCACCGTGCGGACCCACCTGCGCGTCCTCGCCGAGCACGCGCCCGACATGCTGCCCGCCTACCGCGTGCTCGCCACCCGCACCGCGCGCCGCGCCGAGCAGGCCGGCCTGCTGCGCGCCGATCTCGCCCCCGACGTCACCGCGGCGCTCGAGGAGCAGCCATGACACCCCGCGTGCCAACCCCAGAGCCAACTCGGGCCGCGTGCTCCTCAACCGCATCTCAGGGGAACGTGACGCGAACCAGCCACAAGTACGTGACTCAGGTGAGGATGCGAGAGAAAGCGACCAAACGTAAGGATCGCGGGGAGGCGGAACCGTCATGACCGCCCCGAGGTTCACGCCCGGCCAGCTCAACGTCCACAGTGGACTCGACGACGTCGTGAAGATCAGCAGAGCGCTGCGCGGCACCGGCCGCCGGATCGCGCTCGTGCCCACCATGGGCGCCCTGCACGACGGCCACCGCCAGCTCATGCGCACCGCCCGCCGGCTGCCCAACGCCGTGCTCACCACGTCGATCTTCGTCAACCCGCTGCAGTTCGGCCCGGGCGAGGACTTCGAGCGCTACCCGCGCACCCTCGACGCCGACCTCGACATCTGCCGCACCGAACGCGTCGAGCTCGTGTTCACCCCAGAGCGCGCGGCCATGTACCACGACGACGCGTACACCACCGTCCACCCCGGACCGCTGGGCGACGAGCTCGAGGGCGCCGCCCGGCCCGGCCACTTCGCCGGCGTGCTCACCGTCGTCGCCAAGCTGTTCAACCTGGTCCGCCCCGACTTCGCCGTCTTCGGCGAGAAGGACTACCAGCAGCTCGTACTGGTCCGGCGGATGGTCCGCGACCTCAACCTCGACGTCAAGGTCATCGGCGTGCCGATCGTCCGCGAGGGCGACGGGCTCGCCCGCTCCTCGCGCAACGTCTACCTCGAGCCCGGGCAGCGCGCCGCCGCCGTCGCGCTGTCGGCCGCGCTCACGGCCGGCGCGCGGATCAGCGCCGAGGGCCCCGGCGCCGTGCTGGACGCCGCCCGCGGCGTCCTCGCCAAGGAGCCCGGCCTCGACGTCGACTACCTCGAGCTGCGCGCCCGCGACCTCGGCCCCGTGCCGCCGGGCGGCGAGGCGCGGCTGCTCGTGGCCGCCCGCGTCGGCACCACCCGGCTGCTCGACAATGTTCCCGTGTTCCTCGGCGAACCGCGGTAGGGGAAGGCCACGCGATGTTCCGCACCATGCTCAAGTCCGAGATCCACCGGGCCACTGTCACCCGGGCCGACCCGCACCGCGCGGGCTCGGTCACCGTCGACCCGGTGCTCATGGACGCCGCCGACCTCCTCCCCGGCGAGCAGGTCCGCGTCGTCGACGTCACCAACGGCGCCCGGCTCGAGACCTACGTGATCGAGGGCGAGCGCGGCTCCGGCGTCCTGCGCGTCGACGGCGCCGCCGTGCACCCCGGCGACGTCGTCGTCCTTGTCTCCTACGGGCAGCTGGACGCCGCCGAGGCCGCCGCGCACCGGCCGCGGGTCGTGTTCGTCGACGAGCACAACCGGATCGTCGGCGCCGGCGCCGGCGCCGGCCCCGTGCCCGGGGACGCCGGTCCCGTGAGCGTGGCCGAGGCTCCCGCGGAGACGGCGGACGCCGCCATGCTCGACGCGCTGCTGGCGCCGGAGAGCTGACCCGGTGCTGCTCGCGATCGACGTCGGCAACACCAACATCGCGCTGGGGCTGTACCAGGGCGAGGACCTGGTGCGGGACTGGCGGATGCGCACCGACCCGCAGATGACCGCCGACGAGCTCGCGCTCACCATGCGCGGCCTGCTCGGCGAGCACGCCGACGAGGTCACCGGCGTGTCCGCGCTGTCCACCGTGCCCGCCGTGCTGCGCGAGCTGCGCGTCATGCTCGGCCGCTACTACCGCGCCGTGCCGCGGATCATCGTCGAGCCCGGCGTGCGCACCGGCGTCCCGCTGCTCGTCGACAACCCCAAGGAGGTCGGCGCCGACCGGGTCATCAACACCCTCGCCGCGCACTACCTGCACGAGACCGCCTGCATCGTCGTCGACTTCGGCACCTCCACGAACATCGACGTGATCTCCGCGAAGGGCGAGTTCCTCGGCGGCGTGTTCGCGCCCGGCATCGAGATCTCCGTCGACGCCCTCGCCGCCCGCGCCGCCGCGCTGCGCAAGGTCGAGCTCGTCCGGCCGCGGTCGGTGATCGGCAAGAACACCGTGGAATGCCTGCAGTCCGGCATCATCTACGGCTTCACGGGCCAGGTCGACGGCCTCGTGCGGCGCATCGTCGACGAGCTCGACCGCACCACCCACGCCGGCGAGGTCACCGTCATCGCCACCGGCGGGCTCGCGCCGCTCGTCGTCGACGAGTCCGCCACGATCGCCGACCACCGGCCGGACCTCACGCTGCTCGGCCTGCGGCTCGTGTTCGAGCGCAACACGCGGTGAGACCCGAGACGATCGTCGCGGCCGCCGGGCGTCTCGCCTGGCTCGCCGGCAGCGGACGCCGGCGCCGCGTCGAACGTCTCGTCGCCGCCCGCGGGCTGCCCGTGCTCGCCCGCCGCTCGCTGTTCCCGCAGACCTCCGGGTTCGAGCTGACCCTCGCCGTGCCGGCCGACCCGGACACCGTGGCGGTGCTGCGCGTCGAGGCCACCACCGACCCGGCCGCCGCGCTCGACGAGGCCGTCCGCCTCGCCCTGGTCCACGGCGACGAGCTGCGTGCGCTGCGCGCCGCGCTCACCGCGCCGGGCACGCGGCTCGTCGGGCTCTACCCGGACCGGCAGACGCCGTGGGTCGCCGCCGGGCTCACCCGCGACACCGTCGCGTCGCTCGCCGAACGTCTCGCCCGCTGGACCGCCCGGCGGCCCGTCTCGGTCCGCGTCGTGCCGCCCGGCGCCGTGCCCGACCCGGACCCGGCGCTGCCCGCCTTGTTCGCGCTGACCGGCCGGGACCGGGCGATCGCGTTGCGCGCAGCCCCCTCGCACCACGTCGTGCTCGACACCGGCGGGCCGGTCGTCTACGCGGGCACCACCCGCGTCGAGCCGCCGGGCTAGCGGCGCAGGTTGTCCACAACCGCCCCAGTTGTCCACAGGCCGGGCTTGACCAGCCTTTTTGTCAGTGACCGCCGGTAGACTGGCGTTGAGGGGTGCCCCCGGGACAGGGTGGGGGCTACGTTTCTGGCGTTCTGCACGCGCGTGCGTACGTGTGCGCGCGAGGGTTTCGTCCGTTCCGGTGGCCGCTCAGCGGCGCCGCCCCCGGAGCACCGTCGTCACCAGCGGCATGACGAACTCGCCCGACGCCGTCTCCGGGCGCGAGCCCAGGTAGTCGCGGGTCCGGCCCAGCACCAGCGCCCGCTCCTCGTCGCTCACCACCAGCGTGTGCGACTGCGTGCCGATCGTCGCGGTCAGCGAGTCCGCCGTGCGGCGGTGCTCGTGCGGAAAGCGGGCCTTCTCGCCCGCCTCGAAGTGCGCGCCGTCGAACAGCGGATAGTCCGCCGGCCACCCCTGCGTCACGCTCGACCTGGCGAACCGGCCCATCGCGGCCACCCACTCGACGCTGTCGTCCTCCCGGTTCCACAACGCCGCGAGCGCCCCGCCCGGCCGCAGCACCCGCGCGATCTCCGGCAGCGCCGCGTCCCGGTCGAACCAGTGGAACGCCTGCCCGACCGTCACGGCGTCGACCGCCCCGTCCGGCAGCGGGATCCGCTCCGCCCTGCCCGCGACCGCCCGCGCCGCCGGGAACCGCTCCGTCAGCTCCGCCAGCATCGCCACGTCCGGCTCCACCGCCGTGACCGCCACGCCCAGCGCCAGCAGCCCGCCGGTCAGCTTCCCCGTGCCCGCGGCCAGGTCCAGCACCCGCGTCACCTCGCCGGTCGCGGCCGCGAGGCCCCAGCGGATGCCGTCGGCGGGGTAGTCCGGCCGGTGCTCGGCGTAGGCGGCCGCGGTGGGCCCGAACGAGCGCGCGCGCCTGCTCATCAACTCCTCGGCGTCCATGGCTCCAACCTATCGACGGCGGACACCCCGTCACTGCCGGACGGCGGATCTCCGTACGCTGTTCGCGTGACCGATGAATCGCTCCAGCAGCCGGCCGACGACCTCCCCGAGCAGCTGCGGATCCGCCGGGAGAAGCGCGCGCGCCTCCTGGCCGAGGGAGCCGATCCGTACCCGGTCGAACTGCCGAGGACCCACAGCCTCGCCGAGATCCGCGCCGCCTATTCCGATTTGCCCACCGACACCGCCACCGGCGACCAGGTCGGCGTCGCCGGCCGCGTCATGTTCATGCGCAATACCGGCAAGCTCTGTTTCGCCACGCTCGTCGGCGGCGACGGCACCGAACTGCAGGCGATGCTGAGCCTGAACAACGTCGGCGCGGACGCACTTTCGGCCTGGAAGGGCGATGTCGACCTCGGTGACCACGTATTCGTGCACGGCGAGGTAATCACGTCGCGGCGTGGTGAGCTGTCCGTACTGGCCGACGAGTGGCAAATGGCGGCCAAGGCGCTGCGTCCGCTGCCGGTGGCCCACAAGGAGCTCGCCGAGGAAACGCGTATTCGGCAGCGCTATGTCGATCTGATCCTGCGCCCGCAGGCGCGCGATAACGTGCGGATGCGCGCCGGGGTCAACCGTGCATTGCGAGAGAGTTTCAATCGGCGCGGATACGTCGAGGTCGAGACCCCGATGCTCCAGACGATGCACGGCGGTGCCACCGCGCGCCCGTTCGTCACGCACTCGAACGCGATGGACATGGATCTGTACCTGCGCATCGCGCCGGAGCTGTTCCTCAAGAGGTGCGTGGTCGGCGGAATCGAGAAGGTCTACGAGATCAATCGCAACTTTCGTAACGAGGGGATGGACTCCTCTCATTCACCTGAGTTCGCGATGCTCGAGTTCTACGAGGCCTACGCGACCTACGACTCGATGGCCGTACTGACCCGCGAGCTGGTCCAGGAGGCCGCCGATGCGGTGTTCGGCGGCCACGAGATCGTCCTCGCGGACGGCGAGCGGTACGACCTGTCCGGCGAGTGGACCACGATCACGATGTACGGGGCGACGTCGGCCGCGCTGGGGGAGGAGATCACCCCGCAGACCCCGGCCGACCTGCTCCGCAAGCACGCCGCGGCGGCCGGCCTTGAGGTGGATCCCAAGCTGGCGCACGGCAAGCTCGTCGAGGAGCTGTTCGAGCATCTCGTGAGCGACCACTTGCACGAACCCACCTTCGTGCGGGACTTCCCCGTCGAGACCTCGCCCCTCACCCGCCAGCACCGCAGCGTGCCCGGCGTCGCGGAGAAATGGGATCTGTACGTTCGCGGATTCGAGCTGGCCACGGGTTACTCGGAGCTCGTCGACGCCGTCGTCGAACGTGAGCGGCTCACCGAACAGGCCAGCCTGCGGGCCACCGGCGACGACGAGGCCATGCGCCTTGACGAGGACTTTCTGCGCGCTCTCGAGTACGGAATGCCCCCGAGTGGCGGCGTCGGAATGGGCGTCGACCGGTTGCTGATGGCGCTCACCGGCCTCGGCATACGCGAGACGATCCTGTTTCCTCTCGTGCGCCCAGAATGAGCAGGTTGCCACCGGACCGCTACTAATCGGACCCCACGATTTGCGTTAACCTCCTTAGTGGGAGTATTTATATCGAGTGCTGATGCACGCAGTTCGGCCTCGTGTTTCAAACTTGGGAGGGCGCAGATGGCGCAGAAGGTCATGGTTACGCTGGTTGACGACCTCGACGGTTCCGAAGCCGAGGAGACCGTCGAGTTCGGTTTGGATGGCGCGTTCTACGAGATCGACCTCTCCGACGGCAATGCGGAGCGGTTGCGGGACGCGCTCTCCGAATACGTGGAGCACGCGCGTCGCCAGGCCGGTGGCCGTAAGCGCCTCGCCCTACGTGGCGGCCCGGGCCGTGCACCGCGCACCGCCTCCGCCGATCGGGAACAGAACCAGGCAATTCGCGAGTGGGCGCGCAAGCAGGGCATGAACGTCTCCGATCGGGGTCGAATCCCCAAGGAGGTCACCGACGCCTACAACGCACAGGCGTGACGCATTCGGCAAAGCGCCGGTTCGGCTCACCGCGGATTCGCGGCTGAGTGAGAACCGGCGTTTCCGCTTTCCGCGCCGACCATTGACCCGCCCCGCCGGCCGAGCGCGATCCAGCCGGCCGTCAGCACCGTCGCGACGCCCCCGGCCGCCATCGCCGCGCCCACCGGCACGACCTCCGCACCGAGCCCGAACACGGTCGGCCCGACGCCCTGCAGCGTCATCAGGCCGGTCGAGAGCAGCCCGAACGCCTGCCCGCGGACCCGCACCGGCACCGCGTCGCGGAACTGCCGCTGCACGCCGATGCCGTAGCCGAACCCGAAACCGGTGACCACGAGCAGCGCGCCGAGCGCCACCACGCCGAGGTCCAGGGCGAACCCCAGCAGCGGCAGGCCCAGCAGCGCCACCAGCGCGGGCACCACCCGCTCCCGCGTCGCGGGGGAGAGCAGCCGGGCCATCACGAGGTTGCCGAGGATCATGCCGACCGGCACGCACGCCAGCAGCAGGCCCGCCGCGGCGGCCGGGAACCCGCGCCCCGCGGCGAAGGGCACCAGCAGGCTCTCCGCGCCGGTCACGAACGCGGGCGGCAGCCACATCACGAGCAGCAGGCGCAGCACCGTGCGGTCGGCGAGCAGCTGGGCGTTGACCCGCCTGCTGCGGCCCAGCAGCGACCGGTCCCCTTCTCCGTCGTGGCCGGGCGCCGCCAGGTCCGGCATGCCGAGCCGCGTGCCGGCCGCCGCGACGAGGTGACAGGCCGC
The DNA here is from genome assembly GCA_035995025.1 of Actinophytocola sp. Classification (GTDB taxonomy): domain Bacteria; phylum Actinomycetota; class Actinomycetes; order Mycobacteriales; family Pseudonocardiaceae; genus Actinophytocola. Next base: position 4,486 of record DASYKY010000062.1, on the reverse strand, counting down.
GGTGATGAGCAGCGCGTGCTGCGCGCCGACGGCCGCGACCGCCAGGCCGCCCGCCGCGAGCCCGACCAGCTGCGCCGCCGACGCGGTCAGCTGGAACAGGCTGCGGCCCAGCACGTAGGCGTCGCCGGTGAGCGTGTCCGCGGTGAGCCGGCCCGCGGTGCCGTTGAACACCGGCGCCAGGCAGCCGATCGACGCGACCAGCACCAGGCACGCCCACACCGGCAGCCCGGCCAGCGCCAGCACCGCCGCGCCCGCCGCCTCGATGAGGTAGCCGGTGGCGATGAGCGGCCGCGGCCGCACGAGGTCGGGCAGCGCGCCGATCACCAGGCCGCCGACGACCTGCGGCAGGAACGAGATGCCGAACGTCAGCGCGCCGAGGAACGCCGACCCCGTCCGGTCGAACACGACCACCGACAGGGCGACCGTGCGCAGCGTGTCCGCGCCGATCGCGAGCGAGCGGCACCAGAACAGGACCCGGAACACGGGCTCGGCGAGCACCTGCCGGAACGTTGCAGCGGTCATGCGGGAAGCGTCGTCCCGCCCGCGTGCCCGGCACCAACGATTCGCCACCCGACGTAAGGTCGGGACCGTGCTGCGGATCCGCGTCCACCGTGACGACCTGCTGAACAGCAGGTTCGCCATCTCGCCGCTGTTCGAGCTGGACAACATCCTGCGCCGGCTCTCGGGCGTCCACCACGCCCGCCTGCCGGCGGACTGGGCGGCCCGGCTGCGCCCGGCGTACCGCGGGCTGCGCGCCGCGACCGCGCTGGACGCCGTGCTGGCCCTGCAGACGTCTCGCTACGGCGCGGCGTTCATCGCCCCGCCCCCGGCGAGCATGGCCCAGACGGTGGAGGCGGATCTGGCCGCGGTTCGCGCGACGCCGCTGCAGCTGGCGCGCGAGGAGATCGCGAAGTGCCTGGCGGGACAGCCGCCGCCCGCGCCGCCGGTGCTCGCGATCCTGCGGGACCCGGCGGTCGTCGCGATCGTGGCGGACACCCTGGAGGAGGTGTGGCAGGAGCTGGTCGCCGCGGACTGGCCGGCCCTGCGTGCGGTGTGTGAGCTCGACGTGGTGCACCGGGCCGGCCTGCTGAGCCGCGCGGGCTGGACGGCCGCGCTGGCGGGCCTGCACGGCAGGGTGACCTGGCGGGACGGCGAGATCCAGGTGGCGCACCGGGCGGACAAGGACGTCGACCTGGCGGGGCGCGGGTTGTTGCTGGTGCCGTCGGTGTTCGTGTGGCCCCAGGTGGCGGTGTACACCGATCCGCCGTGGCCGCACGCGCTGATCTACCCCGCGCGCGGGACCGCGGCGCTGCTGGAACCGGCCCACGTCCCGCCACCGTCCGCGCTGGCGGACCTGCTGGGCCGTTCCCGGGCGCGGCTGCTGGCGACGTTGTCCTCCCCGGCAAGCACCACCCAGCTGGCGGCGACCCTGCGCCTGGCCCCGGGCGCGGTCGGCGACCATCTGGCGGTGCTGCGGCGGGCGGGCCTGGTGAACCGCGCGCGGGCGGGCCGCTCGGTCCTCTACCGCCGCACCCCACTGGGCGACGCCCTGGCCGGCACCCCGGAGGACTGACCTTCGCTCGCCGATCCCTCGCAGCCCGTCCGCCATCGGCGAACCACGCCGCGAGACGGCCGCCGCGCGCCCGAGCCAAATCCGACCAGCGAGCAAGTCCACCTCGACCGCCCCATGACCGCGAGCCCCGCGACCGGCCGCCGACCTCCCCCGCGCACGCACGCGCGTGCAGAACGCAAGAAACGCAGACCCCCACCCTGTCCCGCACGGCCCCGGCAAAGTCGTTGGTGCTGGTCAGTGGATTCCCAGCAGCGTGAGGGGTCGAATGGCGTCGCGGGCGGTCGCGCGGAGCGCGGCCGCCATGTTGGTGTGTCCTTTCTGGCGGAGTGCGCTGATGGCGAGGTTGCGCAGGCTGGCCATGACGCGGGGAGCGGCACCGGTACGGACCTGGGAAGCGTCTTCGCCGTAGGTGACGTCGCGGACCCAGTGCAGCCGGTTCTCGATCTTCCAATGCCCACGGACCAAGCTGGCGAGCCGGGCAGGGTCGGCCTTGTTCGGGGTGAGACTGGTGATGCCGAGTACCGCGACCGCGCTGGTCTTGCCGGTGGCCGAGTCGACAACATAGCGCTCGACGAGAAACGCTTGTGCCGCACAGGGAAACTTGACGTTCTCCGGGACAGGCAGAACCTGGATGGTGCGTCGTTCACGCCGGCCGTGGCCGACGCTGGTAGCGGAATACAGCGGTGCTTGCTGCCAAGCCAGCCCGTCCAGCAGCTCATATAGACGGTGCTGGTTCTCCTTGACAATGAACACGTAGTCCGCGCCCCGCGCGGCCAGGTAGCGGGCGTGACCGCGAACGGTGTGCAGAGCGTCGGCGGTGACCACCGCCTCGGCCAGGTCGACCCGGTCCAGCAGCGGGGCGAACCATGCGACCTCGCTGGTCTTGCCGTCCACCTGCGCTTGCGCTACCACGGTTCCTGCCGCATGGGTCATCGCGGCCAGCAGATGCACCCCGCCAGTGCCGTCCCGTCCGCAGGTGCCTCGTAGTGTCTTGCCGTCCACCGCGATCGCCGGACCGGGCGCGCCGTCGCGACCGGGGGTGCGAGTGTCTTGTTTTCCCAGCCACGTCCCGATCGCCGCGTCCACAGCATCGGCGTCGACAGTCTGCAGCGCTCGCCGCACGGTCGCCTCGTCCGGTGCCAGGTAGCGACCACGCCGCGGGTCGCGCCGCGCACCCAACAGGGCCAGGACCCGTTGCGGGGCATCAGCTGCCCACTCACCGATCGCGACGAACGATCGAGCACCCGCGCACACCGCCGCCGCCGCGATCACCAGAATCGAGCAGATCGTGTGACGGACCCCGCGCCGTTTCCTCGGATCCGGTACCACGGCGAGATACCTACGCAGATCAGCCACACTCTCTGGACCAACCCAGGGCACGCCAGCACCAGCAACGACAGGGGCCACCCAGTTCAGAGCGGCGGGGATCAGCGACAATGCAGCAGCAGGCACGGTTCTCTCACATGATCATGGGGCGTCGACAACCACATGATCAACCAGAGACCGTGCCTGCTCCCACCAGGGTGATCGACTTTGCCGGGGCCGTGCCCTGTCCCGGGGGCGTCCCTCGATGCCAGTCTACCGGCACCCCCGGACAAAAAGGCTGGTCAGACGCTTCCTGTGGACAACTCAGCGGGTTGTGGACAACCCGCGACGGTTACTTGGGCAGGACCCGGGGGCAGGTTGAGCACGGGCCCTTGGCCTGCTCGAGGAGGTAGTGGAAGCAGCAGCTCTCCCGCCGCCGCGTCCAGCCCGCCTCCGCCGCACGCAGGGTGGAGCCCGACGTCAGCGGGCCCAGCCGCTCCGGCAGCAGCAGCGCCGCGTCCGCCGCGCCCGCCGGCTCGTCGCCCGCGTAGCGGCCGGCCAGCATCATCGAGTCGTCCAGGGCGTCGGTCGCCGCGGCCCACATGGTGTGCCGGCCGAAGCGGACCAGCGGCGCGAACGCCGCGATGAACCGGGCCGAGTGCGCGGTGAACCGGCCCCGCAGCACCGCCGCGAGCGCCCGCTCGTCCGGCACGACCGTCGCCTCCGGCGTGCCCGCGGCCGGATCGCCGGGCAGGCAGACGAAACGTTCGTCCAGCAGCGCTATCGACTCCGGATGGGGCCTCGGTCGAGCCGTGCGAAAGGCCAGGTGCTCCGGCCGCAGCGACGGCACGCGCCGCTCGTGGTGGAACAGCAGCGCCGCGAAATAGCCCGGTACCGCGAGATACCACGTCATGACGTAGCCGGCCGTGGTCCGTTCGGGCGCATCGCCGTAGCGCTCTCGGAGCCATTCGGCCAGGGACGCGCGCCACGTGGCGAAACCGGCCCTGTCGGAGAGTAACCGGCCACAATTCACCCAACCGGGCTCATCGTCGTCGGGCAGGCCGACCCGCAGCGTCGTCCTGACCTGCTGCGACGAGGCACGCGCGACCGACTCGGCGAGGTCGTCCCGCCGGAAGTCGGTCACGAGCGGTGCGCTCGTCGTGGTCCGCATGAGCGATCTCCGCTCGGCCGTTCGATTGGTGAGGTATGCCTTACCTTAACGGCGTGCAGCCTACGCCGCGAGTCGGTACGAGTACCCGGAGAGGCGGTGTTCGCGGACAGCGGACAACGCGATCCGAATGGCACACACCGGAATCCTTACCGATTCCCGCACGTTGTTCGGTACGACGATGATGATTACGTCGTTGTAGGCGAACTGTGGTTGCCGCAAGTGGTACTGAGAGCGACAGGCTGGACGACTACAGTGGTCTTCACGGTGCTGGACCCACCGGTACGCGAAACAATGGTGGGCATAGGGCCGCCGGCGCAGCAGTCAGGAGTGCAGATGTTTGAGAGGTTCACCGACCGCGCGAGGCGGGTGGTTGTGCTGGCCCAAGAAGAGGCCAGGATGCTCAACCACAACTACATCGGCACCGAGCACATCCTCCT